>JADLAC010000006.1 GCA_020848435.1 Burkholderiales bacterium
TCGAAATCGGCGTCAGACGCGAAGCGAACCGCAGGCGAGGCTTGGACACCTGGCGAGGATTCGCGACAAAGTATGGCGTCGATTCTCGACATCTTTTGTGCAGCGAATTTCGGACTCAGGACACTAGGAGCCTGTCGCCATCCGCGGCAGGGCGAGCAAGCGCACGCGGCGCCGTCGGTTTGTCGCTGCGCACGGGGTCACACGGAACGCCGCGGCCCGCGGCAAGCGCGACTGCGTGCTCTTGGCGCTTCTGCGCGTGCGGCGCGCGCTTCCTCGCGCACGCTCGCGGCGCTACTGCGGCTTGATGCCGGCCGCCTTGATGACTTGCGCATAGCGCACGGTTTCGCTCTTGATGAAGGCCGCGAACTGCTCGGGCGTATTGGGCCGAGGCTCGATGCCGGCGCTCACCAGCCGTTCGCGCAGATCCGCGGCAGCGAGGGCGCGCGCGATTTCGCTGTTGAGCCGGCTCACGGTCTCGCGCGGCGCGGCGGCGGTGGTGAGGATCCCGTACCAGATCGGTACCTCGTAATTGCTCATGCCGGCCTCTCTCGCGGTCGGTACATTGGGGAGCGTTTCCTGGCGCTTGTCGGAGAGCACCGCGAGCGCTCGTGCCCGGCCCGCCTGAATCTGGGCAGCGGCGGCCGGCACCGCCATCACCAGCATGTCGATCTCGCCGCCCAGCATCGCCGAGAGCGCGAGCCCGGTGCCCTTGTACGGGACGTGGGTCATGTCGATCTTGGCGAGCGAGAGCAGCAGCGCCGGGGCGAGGTGACTGGTCGTGCCGATGCCGCCGGAGCCGAAGTTGAGCTTGCCAGGATTGCGCCGGGCGATGTCGATCAACTGCTGCAAGCTCTTCGCCGGTATCGACGGATGCACCATCAACACGTTCTGGATGTACGCCACCAGCGATATCGGCGCGAGGTCGCGGGCCGGATCGTAATTGAGCTTGGCATAGAGCGAGGGGCTGATGGACACCAGCGGCGAGGACAGGACCACCGTGTAGCCGTCGGGCGGCGACTTGGCGGTGAGCTCGAGGCCGAGGTTGCCGCCGGCGCCGGGGCGATTGTCCGCGACCACCGGCTGGCCCATCTGCTCGGAGAGCTTTTGCGCCACGGCGCGCCCGAGCAGGTCGGTCGGGCCGCCGGGCGGGAAGGGCAGAATGAAGCGCACTTGCTTCGATGGGTAGGTCTGCGCCTGCACGCCGAGGGCGGCACACGCCGCGAGCGCCAGCATCGAACCCGCGACCCAGCCTGGCAGCGAAGCTTGCATAGGAGGAGCTCCCGTGATCGAGCCCGGCGCAGCGTCGATCGAGCGCCGGGGGTTACGCCGCAAAGGCTTGCACGCACGACCCGATCAGGATAGCAAAGCGGCTCGCGCTGCCGCAACGGCCGCGGCGGCGATTTCGGCATCGGAGCGTGGAGCGCGCGAATCCGTGCGGCGAGGGCTGCACGCAGGGGGCGCGTTGACGATACCCAGCGACGAGGCCATGTCTTCGGCATTGTGGCTACGCCTGGGTGCGCGCTGCGCGGAAGGGGCTCGGCGAGCACCGCGCGTTGGCCTCGCGCCGGGCGTCGCAGGCGCGGAGGTGCTCGCCGGCCTCGTGTGGGACCTCATTCAAGCCTCGCCTGCAAGCGGCGTGACGCCGGGGACCTTGGCCGCACGAATCGCTTCGGCGAGGACTTCGATCGCCTTCTCGCGCGCGAAGCTCTTGCGCCAGGCGAGCCCGATCCGGCGCGAGGGCGGCGGGGACTTGAACGCAACGACTTTGAGCAGCGGACTGCGAAAGCGCGGGCTGTCGGCGCTCGCGGGCAGCACCGTGATGCCGAGGCCGGAGGCGACCATGTTGCGGATGGTCTCGAGCGAATTCCCCTGCAGGACTTCGCCGCCGCGCCGTTGCAGCTCCGGGCAGGCCGCGGCCACCTGGTTGCTGAAACAATGTCCGCTCGCGAGCAGCAGCACCTTTTCGTTCGCCAGCTCCTCGGCGCGGATATACGCGCGCTTCGCCCAGGCGTGGTTGGCTGGCACCGCGACCGCGAACGGCTCGTCGTACAGCGGCAGCACGGCGACGTTCGGTGCATCGAACGGCAGCGCGATGACGGCTGCATCGATGCGTCCGTTGCGCAGCAGCAGGTCTAGCTGCGCGGTCAGGTTCTCTTCGACCTGGAGCGGCATCCGCGGCGCCTTGCGCTGCAGGATCGGGATCAGCTCGGGCAGCAGGTAGGGCGCGACGGTGTAGATCACGCCGAGCTTGAGCGGTCCGGCGAGCTGATCGCGGCCCTGGCGGGCGATCTCGTGCACCTTGGCGGCTTCCTCGAGCACGCGTTGCGCCTGCTCGACGATGAGAGCGCCAGTGGGGGTCAGGCTCACTGCGGCGCGCGAGCGCTCGAAGATTCTCACCCCCAGTTCGTCCTCCAGCTTCTGGATGGCGAGCGACAGCGCGGGCTGGGTCACGAAGCAGCGCTGCGCGGCGCGGCGGAAGTTGCGCTCCTGGGCGACGGCGAGGGCATAGCGCAAGTCGTTCAGGTTCAAGTCGGCGCTCCGTTCGATCAACCGCTGTGATAGGCTGAGCTTATCAAAAAAGTTGAAAAAGACAATTGGACCAATCATGCCCTCATGCCTAGACTGCGTTGCGTGGCAGGCGTAACGCTTGCCGAGCGTCGATACAACCGAACGGAGACCAGCATGCAACGACCCGAGATCAAGACCATGGCAAACCTCGAAGCCGCCTTCGCCGGCGAATCGATGGCGCACATCAAGTATCGCTACTTCGCCAAGCTCGCGCGCGAGGCCGGCGACGAGGCGACGGCGCGCGTATTCGAGGAGACGGCGGACCAGGAAGTGCAGCACGCCTTCGGCCACCTCGATCTGCTCTACCCCAGGAGCGAGATGACGCCCGAGCGCTCGCTCGAAATCGCGATCGCGGGGGAAACCTACGAATACACCGAGATGTATCCGAAGTTCCGCGAGACCGCGCAGGCGGAAGGCCAACGCGCGGCGGTGCGCGAGATTGACGAGCAGATCGCCGAATCGAAGGAGCACGCGGAGCGCTTCCAAGCCACGTTGCAGAAGGCGGCCAAGCGCTTCGCGGCGCTGGCGAAGGTGGAAGAGCGCCACGCCAACAACTATCGGGCGGTGCTCGGCAAGCTCGCAAGGAACGCCGCTTGAGCGCGTCCGCCGACCTGATCGACACTACACGGAGAACGACATGAAGGTTTACCAGTGCATTGTTTGCGGTTTCATCTATGACGAAGCCAAGGGTCTGCCCGAGGAAGGTATCGCCCCCGGCACGCGGTGGGCGGATCTTCCCGACGACTGGGCTTGCCCGGAGTGCGGCATCGCCAAGGCCGACTTCGAGATGGTCGAGTTGGCGGCCTGAGCCGGTTCCGTGCCGAAGGACGCCATGAAACCGATCGTGATCATCGGTGCGGGGCTCGCGGGCTACAGCGTGGCGCGCGAGTTTCGCAAGCTCGACCGCGAGCATCCGCTCGTCCTGATCGCCGCGGACGACGCAGATTTCTATACCAAGCCCATGCTCTCCAACGCCTTCGCATCGGGCAAGACGCCCGCGGCGCTGGTCGGCACGCCGGCCGCGCGCATGGCGGCGCAGCTCGGGCTCGTCTCGCACGCGCGCACGCGCGTCACAGCGATCGACCGGGGTCGCGGCGTGCTCGTTACCGATCGCGGCGAGCTCGAGTACGGGCGACTGGTATGCGCGCTGGGCGCCGAGCCGGTTTCGCTACGCCTCACGGGCAGCGCGGCGGAGGAGGTCCGGGCGGTGAATTCGCTGAGCGACTATGCGCACTGGCGCAGCCGGCTCGAGCATGCGCGCACGGTCGCGATCATCGGCGCTGGCCTGATCGGCTGCGAATTCGCCAACGACCTGGCGCTCGCGGGTTACCGGGTGAGCGTGATCGATCCCTCGCCGCATCCTCTCGCCAGCCTGCTGCCGCCGGCGGCCGGTTGCCGCCTGCAGGAAGCGCTGGCCGGGATCGGCATCGATTGGCGGCTGGGGATCGGTGTTGGCGCGGTCGATCGCCACGGCGCGGGCGTGCGCCTCATCCTCGGCGACGCGACCGCCGTGGAGGCCGACCTGGTGTTATCGGCCGTGGGCTTGCGCCCGAGCATCGGGCTTGCCACCGCCGCCGGGCTCGCGACCGGGCGCGGCGTCCAGGTGGACGCCCGCTTGCGCTCGACCGATCCGCACATATTCGCCCTCGGCGACTGTGCCGAGATCGACGGCGAGGTGCGAAATTACGTTGCGCCGATCATGCACGCGGCACGCGCGCTGGCGCGCACGCTGGCGGGTAGCGATACCGCCGTGGCCTTCCCGCCCATGCCAGTGATCGTAAAGACGCCGTGCGAGCCGCTCGTCGTGCTGCCCGCGCCGCGTGCGGCGCCGGGCCGCTGGCTGGTGGAGGCCGAAGACGGGGGCTTGAAGATGGTGTTTCGCGATGCCGCCGAGCGCATGCTGGGCTTCGTCCTGACCGGCGCGCGCGTCAGCGAGCGCAATGTGATGACGCAAGGCCTCGCCCTCGCCGCCTGATCGTGATCGGGGGCGATGCGGGGGTCAGGTCTTGCAGGTTTCACGCACTCGTCACCGCTCGACGAGGACGCACGAGCGCGATCGTGCAACGTGCGCGACCTGACCGCGAAGAAATCGGGCTAGAATGCCGCGCTCCGAGAAGCTGCGCGGATCGATATCGACACCGGGAGAGCGGTCATGCTCGTGTTCGCACTCGAGGCTGAGAGCCAATGGAACGTGCAGCATCATGTCGAGCGTGTGCTGGGCAAGGTCGCGGGCGGCGACGTGACCATAGCCTGCTGGGAGCCCGGCCAGATCAGTCCCTACCATTGCCATCCGAACTGCACCGAGATCTACTTCTGCTACGACGGCGGGGGGCAGATGCGTACCCCGCAGCGCAGCGTCGACATCGGGCCCGGTACGTTCGTGGTTCACCCGCCCGGCGAGTTGCACGAGTACGTCAACGGCGCTCGGCGCACGATGCTGTTTCGCGTGCGCTATGGCGATAGCATGGAGTCGCGCAAGACCGACAACCGCGGCCGCCCCGGCTGGACGCAAAGCGCCGAGGACCAGGCGTTCTTTGCGGCGCGCCCGGAGCTGCTGGCGGCGGAAGTGCGCTGACGGCGGTCACAGGCTGATCGCGGGGCGATTGCGGACGAGCTTCGCGCGCGGGGCATAGGCCGCCGCGAGCCCCTCGGTATAATGGCCGACTTGCCGCCATGTGCTCTTCCTCATGCAGCCAGCTTTCCTCACCGGTCTCAATCCGCAGCAACTCGATGCAGTCACTTTGCCGCACCAATCGGCGCTCATTCTCGCCGGCGCGGGCAGCGGCAAGACGCGGGTACTGACCACGCGCATCGCCTGGTTGATCTCGACCGGGCAAGCGGCGCCGTCCTCGATCCTGGCCGTCACCTTCACCAACAAGGCGGCCAAGGAAATGCTCGCGCGCATTTCCGCGATGTTGCCGATCAATACCCGCGGCATGTGGATCGGCACCTTTCACGGCTTGTGCAATCGCATGCTGCGGGCGCATCACCGCGAAGCGGGACTGCCGCAGCTTTTCCAGATTCTCGACACCCAGGATCAACAAGCCGCCATCAAGCGATTGATGAAGGTCTTGAACGTCGACGACGAGAAGTTTCCGCCGCGGCAAGTGCAGTGGTTCATCAATGGCGCCAAGGAAGAAGGCCGGCGCGCGCGCGCTGTCGAAGCCTACGACGACTACACCCGGCGGCTGACCGAAATCTTCGCGGCCTACGACGAGCAGTGCAACCGCGAGGGCGTGGTCGACTTTCCCGAGCTGCTGCTGCGCTGCTTCGAGCTGCTGCAACGTAACGAGGTGCTGCGCGAGCATTACCGCTCGCGCTTCAAGCATATCCTGGTCGACGAGTTCCAGGATACCAACGTGTTGCAATATCGCTGGCTGAAGCTTCTGGCGGGACAGGACCGGCGCCATGCCGCAGGCTTCGAGCTCACGGCGCCGGCCGCGAGCGCGAACGCGCGGCACGATGAGGACTGCGCCGTATTCGCGGTCGGCGACGACGACCAGTCGATCTATGCCTTCCGCGGCGCCAATGTCGCCAACATGCAGCACTTCGAGCGCGATTTCCACGTCCATCGCATCATCAAGCTGGAGCAGAACTACCGCTCGCACGGCAATATCCTGGAAGCGGCCAACGCGGTCATCGCCAACAATCGCCGCCGCCTGGGGAAGAATCTCTGGACCGCCGAAGGCAAGGGCGAGCCCATCCGCATCTTCGAGGCGATGAGCGATATCGAGGAGGCCGCCTTCATCGTCGACGAAGTGAAGGCGCTCGTGGCCGAGGGCGTGCGCCGCGACCAGATCGCGGTTTTGTATCGGTCGAACGCGCAGTCGCGGGTGCTCGAGCACGCGCTGTTCTCCGCCGCCATCGCGTATCGCGTCTACGGCGGACTGCGCTTCTTCGAGCGCCAGGAAATCAAGCATGCGCTCGCGTACCTGCGCCTGGTGGCGAGCCCCGAGGACGGCAACGCATTGTTGCGCGTGATCAACTTTCCGGCGCGAGGCATCGGCAGCCGGACCTTGGAGCAGCTCCAGGACGCGGCGCGGGCAGGCGCAACGAGCCTGTGGGCGGCGGCGAAGGCGCGCTCCGGCGCAGCCAAGGCGAAGCCGGCAGCGGGCGATGCGCTCGCGCTGCCCGCGCGCGGCGTCGAGGGTTTCGTCGCGCTGGTAGAGCGGCTGCGCGAGAGCTGCGCGGGTCTCGGGCTGGGCGAGACCGTCGAGCAGGTGCTGGAGCGCAGCGGGCTCAACGCGCATTACAAGGCCGAGCGCGAGGGCACCGACCGGCTCGAGAACCTGGGCGAGCTGGTGAACGCGGCGGCGCTATTCGCGAACGATCCGAACAACGAGGATACGAGCCTCACCGCGTTTCTCGCCCATGCCGCCCTGGAAGCAGGCGAGCACCAGGCCGAGGCGGGGACCGACGCGTTGCAGCTCATGACGGTGCACTCGGCGAAGGGGCTCGAGTTCCACTCGGTATTCTTGAGCGGCCTCGAGGAGGGGCTGTTCCCGCACGAGAACAGCTCGAGCGAGCAGGACGGGCTCGACGAAGAACGCCGGCTGATGTACGTCGCCATCACGCGTGCCCGCCGCAGGCTCTATGTCACCTACGCACAAAGCCGCATGTTGCACGGCCAGACGCGCTACAACATCCGCTCGCGCTTCCTGCTGGAGCTGCCGCCGCTGCTCTTGAAGCCGGTCGGCGGCACGCACGCGCGCACCCGCGGCGCGGCGAGCTCGAGCAGCGGCAGGGGAGAAAGCGGCTACGGCGGGATCGAGGTGGCGCCCGCCTCGCCCTGGCGCGTCGGCCAGAGTGTCGTGCATCCGAAATTCGGGCGCGGTGTCATCATCGGCGCCGAAGGCCGTGGCGCGGATGCGCGGGTGCAGGTCAATTTTCAGCGCGACGGCATGAAGTGGCTCGCGCTCGAATACGCCAAGCTGACGGCTGCTTGATTCACGCCGGCGACGCCTGCTCGAAAATATCCACGTAGGACGCGTAGATCGAGCCGAAGATCACCGGCAGCACGATCACCAGCCCGGCCATGACGGGCAGCGTGGCCAGTATCCAGAGCGCGACCACGACCACGCCGTAGAGCGTGAAGGCGCCGAGGTTCTGCATGCACGCCGCAAAGCTCGCTTTCAATGCCGGCAGCGCGTTCATGCGCCGCATGACGATCAAGAGCGGCGCGAACCAGGTCAGCATCATGAGCGGTATGTACAAGGCCATGGCGGATAACAGCGGGCCGGTCATGCGCTTGAGCGCCGTCTGCGCCGCCGCCAGGTCCTCGGGCGTGGGTTTCGCGGGCAGCTTTGGCAGCCCTTCGGAGGAACCGAACGCCACCGCCATCACGATCAGCATGCCGACGAGATAGATGCCGCCCACGGTCACCAGCGCGCTCGCATTCTCGCGAAATCCGGCGAAAAGGTAACCGATCTCCAGCTTCTTGCCTTGCTCGAGGGCACGGCAGCCCAGCATCAGGCCGGCGAAAAAGACCGGAAAGAACAGGTTGAAAAGCAGCGGGCCGAGCTTGGGAATGCTGAAGAGCACCAGCCAGATGAGGATCAGGGTGACCGTGAGCCCGATCCACGCGAGCGGACTGCGCTTGAAGAGCCGCCAGCCGCCGGAGATCCACTGCAAGCCGTGGCCGATGGCGACCCGGCGGGGCTCGAGGGCGACTGGATACTTGGACATGGTACTGGAGGGTCAGAGCCTGAGTATTTTACGGCATGAACAACGGCTCGCTACGCTGATCGTCGCGGCGTTCGCACCCGTCATGCGGGCAGAAGGTCGCGCGCCTCGGCGTGGCGGCGGATGCGTGCTTGCAGAATGCGGCGGAAGTGCGCCGGGTCCTTGGCGAAGGTGAGCTCGCCCGGCCGCGGGCAGTGCAGATCGAACAGCCGCGAGACCCAGAAGCGCAATGCCCCGGCGCGCAGCAGGCTCGGCCAGGCGGCGCGTTCTGCGGCTTGCAGCGGGCGCACCGACGCGTAGGCGGCGAGCAAGGCGCGGGCGCGCTGCGGATCGATTCCGCCGCCGGCGTCGATGCACCAGTCGTTCACCGTGATGGCGAGGTCGAAACAGAACGCCTCGGTGCAAGCGAAGTAGAAGTCGATCACACCGCCGATCGACGCGGCGTCGAACAGCACGTTGTCGCGGAACAGGTCGGCGTGGATGGCGCCGCGGGGCAAGCCCTCGGTGCGCAGTGCCGATTGAAACTCGAGCTCCGCGTCGAGCAAGCGCGTTTCGGCCGGCGGCATGCGCGAGCGCAGCTCGAGCGCCGCGCCCTGCCACCAGGCGAGCCCGCGTGGATTCGGCATCGTCGCCGGGTAATCGCTGCCCGCCTGATGCATGCGCGCGAGCATCGCGCCCACCTGCGCACAGTGGCTGCTCTCGGGGCTTGCCACGTCCTGCCCGCTCAGGCGGCTGACCAGCGTCGCCGGCTTGCCGCACAGCGTACCGAGCGCTCCACCGCTGCGATCCGGGATCGGCCGCGGACAGGGAATGCCGCGCGCCGACAGGTGCGTCATCAAGCCGAGATAGAACGGCAATTCCTCGGGGCGCAGCTTTTCGAACAGGGTGAGGACGAAGCGGCCGCGGCTCGTGGTCACGAAATAATTGGTGTTTTCGATGCCGGCGGCGATGCCCTGATAGTCCTCGAGCTCGCCGACATCGAAGTCCTGGAGCCAGGCACGCAGCCGCCCCCGGCTCACCGTCGTATACACCGACATTCGATTCGCCCGGAAAAACGGGGCGCCCGCGATCGAGCTAGAAGGAACGGATCACCCACATCGGCACGCGGGTGCCGGAATCGAAGCTGTCCTGGCGGCTGAAAGTGCCGTCGCCGCGATGGTCGATGAGGAAGTAGGGCACGCCGTGCGGGGGGATCACTCTCATCATGTACAGCCGCCCGCCGATGCGGTACTCCTCGACGGTGTCGATGCCGCGCTTGATGATGGTGACCTGCGGTTCGAGCGCGGGGTCGAGTTCCATTCCTGGCGGCGGCGCCGGCGGCTCGGGTATCGGCTGGAGATTCGGCGGCCGGGCCGGGGTTTGCGCCCACGATGCGCAGGCGAGGGACAAGACCACGGCGAGCAGTATCTTACGCATGAGAACACCCGTTGGCGATGCGGCATTCTAGCGCGCCGCGCGGCTTACAGGTTGAGCTGCATCTCGCGCTCGCGGGCCGAAGGCTCGAAGCCGCGCGTCTGGTAATGATCGAAAATCGCATCCACCACCGCGTCGGGATCGTTGGCGATGCGGATCAGGTTCATGTCGTCCGCATCGATCATGCCCTGCGCCACCAGGGTATCGCGGAACCAGTCGATCAGCCCGCGCCAGAAGGGCTCGTGCACCAGGATGATGGGGATGTGGCGCGAGGTGCCGGTCTGCACCAGGGTCAAGGCTTCCGTCAGCTCGTCCAGCGTGCCGAAGCCACCCGGCATCACCACGTAGGCGCTGGCGAACTTCACGAACATGACCTTGCGGGCGAAGAAGTGATGGAAGGTGTGGCTCACGTCCTGAAAGACGTTGCTCGCCTGCTCGTGCGGCAGCTCGATGTTGAGCCCGACGGCGAGCGAGCGGCCGAAATACGCGCCCTTGTTCGCGGCCTCCATGATACCGGGGCCGCCGCCGGAAATGACGCTGAAGCCTGCATCGGAGAGCTTGCGGGCGATGCTCTCGGCCAGCATGAAATACGCGCTGTCGGGCTTGGCGCGCGCGCTGCCGAACATGCTGACGGCCGGACTGATATGGCTCAGGCGCTCGGTCGCCTCGACGAATTCTGCCATAATCGCGAACACCCGCCAGGACTCGCGCGCCGACCAGGCGCGCTCGGCGACGTCGGGCCGAAGCGGCGGCGGCACTTTCTTGTTGTCCGTAGTCATACGTTCGTTCCTCGCTCTCCAATGCACCTCGGGCAGGCTCGTTCCGATCATATAACGCCGGCGCGCCGGGCAGACGGGTCCGCGCCGTGACGGGTCAGACGAATGCGCAGCGTACGCTGCTCTTGATCGACGGCTCCTCGTACCTGTATCGGGCGTTCCATGCGCTGCCGGACCTGCGTACGCGCTCGGGCCAGCCGACCGGCGCCATTCGCGGCGTCATCAGCATGCTCCAGCGCCTGCGCAAGGATGTGCCGGCCGACTATTTCGCCTGCGTGTTCGACGCCAAGGGCAAGACCTTTCGCGACGAGGTCTATCCGCAATACAAGGCGAACCGCGTCGCCATGCCCGACGATCTGGGCGCGCAGATCGAGCCCCTGCACGAGTGCGTGCGGGCGCTGGGCTGGCCGCTGCTCATGGTCGAGGGGGTCGAAGCCGACGACGTCATCGGCACGCTCGCCTGCGAGGCGCATCGCGCCGGCATACGCACCATCGTCTCCACCGGCGACAAGGACCTCGCGCAGTTGGTGAACGACCACGTCACCCTGGTCAATACCATGTCGAACGAGACCCTGGATGAGGCCGGCGTCGAGCAGAAGTTCGGCGTGCCGGCGAATCGCTTCCTCGACTACCTCACGCTGGTGGGCGACGCCATCGACAACGTGCCCGGCGTGGACAAGGTCGGCCCCAAGACCGCCGTGAAGTGGCTGCAACAATACGGTACGCTGGAGACGGTGATCGCGCACGCCGCCGAGATCGGCGGGGTCGTCGGGGAGAACTTGCGCAAGGTGCTCGATTGGCTGCCGCAGGCGCGCGCGCTGCTCACGGTGAAGTGCGACGTGCCCTTGCCGGTGAGCGTCGAGCAACTGACATTCTGCGCGCCCGACCAGGCGACCCTGAACGCGCTGTTCGACCGGCTCGAGTTCAAGGCTTTGCGCCGCGAGCTGGGCGACGCGGGCACGGCGCAAGGCGACACTGCCGCCGTGGCGGCGAGCGCCGCGGCGGCGAGTGCCGCGGCGCAGCCCGCGCCTGCGGTCGATACCGTGCTGAGCGCCGCCGGCCTGGAAGCATTGATCGTACGCCTGAATGCCGCCGAGCTGGTCTGTCTCGATACCGCCACGACCAGCTCGGATCCGATGCGCGCGCGCATCGTCGGCTTGGCGTTTGCCGCTGCGCCCGGCGCGTGCGCCTACATCCCGCTCGGGCATCGCTATCCCGGCGTACCCGATCAGCTCGCTGCCGCGGCCGTCCTCGCCGCGCTCAAGCCCTGGCTCGAGCGCGAGGACAAGCGCAAGCTCGCCCACGACGGCAAGTTCGCGCTGCACGTCTTCGCCAATCACGGCATCCGCTTGGCGGGGCTCGCCGAGGACACGCTGCTGCAATCGTACGTGCTCGAGAGCCACCGCACGCACGACCTGGACAATCTCGCCGAGCGCCACCTGGAGGCAAGAGCGAGCGCCTACGAGTCACTGGTCGGCAAGGGCGCTTCGCGCATCGGCTTCGGCGACGTGGAGCTCGCCCGGGCGAGCGAGTACGCCGGCTGCCGTGCGGACCTGGCGCTGCGGGTGCACCGCCATCTCCAGCCGCGGATCGACGCCGATGCCAAGCTCAAGCGCATCTATCGCGACATCGAACTGCCCGTGAGCGCGGTGCTGTTCGCCATGGAGCGCGCCGGCGTGCTGCTCGACAGCGCGCTGCTCGAGCGCCACGGCAGCGCACTGGGCGAGCGCATGGCGGCGCTCGAGCGCCAGGCCTACGCGCTCGCAGGCCATCCGTTCAATCTCAACTCGCCGAAGCAGATCTGCGAGATCCTGTTCGAGCGCCTCAAGCTGCCCGTGATCAAGAAGACGCCGAGCGGGTCACCTTCCACCGACGAGGACGTCTTGCAGGCGCTCGCCTTGGACTACCCCCTGCCGAAGCTGCTGCTCGACTATCGTGCCATCGCGAAGCTCAAGTCGACCTATACCGATAAGCTGCCGCGCATGGTCCATCCCGGCACCGGCCGCGTGCACACCCATTACGCGCAAGCCGTGGCCGTGACCGGGCGGCTGTCGAGCAACGAGCCCAACCTGCAGAACATTCCGGTACGTACCGCCGAGGGCCGGCGCATCCGCGAGGCCTTCATCGCTCCGCCGGGCTGGAGCATCGTCTCGGCGGATTACTCGCAAGTCGAGCTGCGCATCATGGCGCACCTGTCGCAAGATGCCGGGCTGCTGCAGGCGTTCGCACGCGGCGAGGACGTGCACCGCCACACGGCCTCGGAAGTGTTCGGCACACCGGTCGAGGCGGTCAGCAGCGAGCAGCGCCGCTACGCCAAGGTCATCAACTTCGGCCTGATCTACGGCATGTCCGCATTCGGCCTGGCGCAGCAGCTCGGCATCGAACGCTCGGCTGCGCAGAGCTACATGGAACGCTATTTCGCACGCTATCCCGGAGTCGCGGACTACATGGCGCGCACGCGCGAGCAGGCGCGCAGCCTCGGCTATGTCGAAACCGTTTTCGGCCGCCGCCTGTGGCTGCCCGAGATTCGCAGCGGCAACCCGGCGCGCCGCAGCGGCGCGGAGCGCGCTGCGATCAACGCCCCCATGCAAGGCACGGCCGCCGATCTGATCAAGCTCGCCATGG
The DNA here is from genome assembly GCA_020848435.1 of Burkholderiales bacterium. Classification (GTDB taxonomy): domain Bacteria; phylum Pseudomonadota; class Gammaproteobacteria; order Burkholderiales; family WYBJ01; genus WYBJ01. Next base: position 13,065 of record JADLAC010000006.1, read on the forward strand.
TGGCCGTGCAGCGCTGGTTGGCGGCCGAGGGCCTTGCCAGCCGTCCCATCATGCAGGTGCACGACGAGCTGGTGCTCGAAGTGCCCGACGCAGAGCTGCCGCGGCTGCGCGCGGAGCTGCCCGGATTGATGTCCGGGGTAGCGCAGTTGTCGGTGCCTCTACTGGTCGAAGTGGGCGCGGGTCCCAACTGGGAGCGCGCGCATTGAGGCCGCCGCGCGGCTAGAGCGTCGCGCCGCAGAAGCGCAGCGCCGCATCTATGAAGCGATTGCTCGGCTGGAGCTTCCTTCTTGGCGCCGTCGGCTTGCCGATCGCGCTGCTCGGCCTCGTCGCGCTGGCGCTGGAAGAGCGAGCGGTTGTAGGACGCACGCTTACGCCCACCCCCGAGCAGGTCGAACGCGCCAAGCGGCTTCTTGGCGCGCACGATGTGCGCAAGGCACCGTCGGGTGTACTGCGAACGCTGACCGTATCCGGCGAGGACCTCGAGCTGGCTCTTAACGCGTTGCTCGCGCAGCAAGGCGGCGCGGCCAAGGTGGTGCTCGCGCCCGGCACGCTCATGCTCTGGCTGAGTTTCGAGGTGCCCGGTAATCCGTTCGGTTCGTTCGCGAACGTGGAAGCCGTCGCCCACCAGGCGCCGGGCCTGCCGCAATTCGAGCTTCTGCGGATCGGACGGGTGGCGGTGCCCGCGGTGCTCGCCGACTGGCTCCTCGCCCGGGCGCTCGAACGCCTGACCGCGACCCCGACTGCAAAAGCGGCAGCCGATGTGGTCGAAGGCGTGCGTATGGATGCGGGCTTCCTGCAAGTCGAGTATCGCTGGCGTGAGGATCTGACCGACAAGCTGCGCGGCGCGCTGGTGCCGGCGCCCGAGCAGGAGCGGCTGCGTGCCTACCAGGTTCGGCTCGCGGCGCTGACGGCCGATCCCGGATTGCCGCGGCAGCTTTCGCTTGTCACCCTGCTGCGGCCTCTGTTACAGCATGCGGCCGAGCGATCGCAGGCGCGCGCGGGCGATCCCGCCGGCGAGAACCGAGCGGCCCTGGTCGTGCTGGCGTTCTACGTCAATGGCCAGGGCATGCGGGCGATCGTGCCTGCCGCCCGCGACTGGCCGCGGGCGGTGCCGCGCAAGGTGACGCTGTCCGGGCGCGGCGATTTCGCCCAGCACTTCACGGTGTCCGCGGCGCTTGCGGCGACGGCGGGAACCCCGCTGTCGGACGCGATCGGGCTGTACAAGGAAGTCGAGGATGCGCGCAGCGGCAGCGGCTTCAGCTTCACCGATATCGCTGCCGACCGTGCCGGCACGCTCTTTGGCGAGCACGCGACCCGCACGGCGGAGGCGGCGCGTGCCTTGCAGCGGCGCCTCGGCGACGGCGTGGTCGAGGCGGATTTCATGCCGCGCACCGCGGAGCTGCCCGAAATGCTGAAAGAAGCGGAGTTCAAGCGCCGCTTCGGCGGCGTCGGCGAACCGCCCTACCGCGACGTCATGCGAGAGATCGAGCGGCGGCTGGGGACGCTCGCGCTGTATCGCTGAGGCGCCGCGGACGCGCCACGCATGAGCGCTTACCTCGATGCCGAATGCAGCGTCGCCAGCAGTTCCTCCAGCGCCGTGGGCTCGATCGGCTTGACCATGTGCGCGTCGAACCCGGCCGCGCGTGACTTGCGCTTGTCTTCGTCCTGGCCGTCGCCGGTGAGCGCCACCAGCGTCACGCGCTTGCCCCAGGGCTGCTCGCGAATGTGCCGGGCGGTGTCGTAGCCGTTGAGCTTGGGCATCCTGATGTCGAGCAGGATGACATCGGGCCGGAACGACGCGGCCACATCGAGCGCCTGCAACCCGTCGTGTGCCGCCGCGGTGTCGTCGCCCATGAGCCCGAAAATCATCGCCAGGCTTGCAGCCGCGTCCCGATTGTCGTCCACGATCAGGATACGGCGGCGCACCTTCGCCGGCTGGGGCTCGCGGGCGCGATCCTCGCGATCGGGACCGGCCGGCGACGCCACCACGGGAAGTCTGACCACGAACTCGCTTCCCATACCGTGGCCGTCGCTTTTCGCCTCGATGCCGCCGCCATGCATCTCCACGAGCCGCTTCACGATGGCGAGCCCGATGCCCAGTCCGCCTCGCGATTTCTCCAACGAACCGTCGACCTGGGTGAAGGCGTCGAAGACCCTGTGCAGCATTTGCGGCGGGATTCCCACCCCGTTGTCCTTTACCGTCACGATCGCGTCGCCGCCGCGGCACTCCACGCCCATGCGGATGCGCCCGCCGTGTTCCGTATACCGGGCGGCGTTGTTGAGCAGATTGGCGAAGACCTGGGCGAGACGAGTCCCGTCTGCGTGCACGTGGACGGGATCGGGCGGCACGCTGATCGAGAAATCGTGGCCCGCCGCGTCGATGAGCGGACGGCTCGTTTCCACGGCGTTGTGCACGACTTCCGCCAGCGGCAAGCACTCCTTCCTCAGCGTTACGACGTCCCGGCTGATGCGACTCAGATCCAAAAGGTCGTTGACCAGGTGCACCATCTGGCCGAGCTGCCGCTCCATCATCGAGCGCGCTTGCTCGATCGCCGCGCGGTCGTTCTTCGCCAGGCTCAAGACATGCAACCCGTTGCGCAGCGGGGCGAGCGGATTGCGCAGCTCGTGCGCGAGGGTGGCGAGGAACTCGTCCTTGCGCCGGTCGGCCTCCACCAGTTGCGCCTCCGCCTGCTTGCGGTCATGAATGTCGGTCGAGGAACCGTACCACTCGATGATCCTGCCCTCGGTATCGCGGATCGGCGTCGCCCGTGTCAGGAACCAGCGGTATTGCCCGTCGTGGCGGCGGTTGCGGACCTCGATCTCGTAATCCGTCCCCAGCCTCAGCGCCCGCGACCACGCCCGCACGCAGCGCTGGTAATCCTCGGGGTGCAATACCAGCCGCGGCCAGTCCCGGCTGCTGTGCAGCGGGTCGATCCCCGTGTAGTCGAGCCAGCGCTGGTTGTGGAAGGTGATCGCGCCGGCGGGATCGGCCGTCCAGATGATGGCCGGGGTGGTGTTGGCCATCGAGCGGAAGCGCTCTTCGCTTGCGCGCAGCGCCGCCTCGGCCCGCTTCTGCTCGGTGATGTCTTCGAGCACGCCGATCGAGCGCCGCGGCGCGCCGTTGGTATCCCGAAACAAGGTGCAGTTGACGCGGACCCAAACGACACTGCGATCTTTTCGGATGAATCGCTTCTCGCCGGAGTACTGATCGGTTTCACCGCGAAAAAAAGCAGCCACCCGCGGCGCATCCCAAACGGCGTCTTCGGCGTGCACGAGGTCGCCAGGAGTCATCCGCAGCAGCTCCTCTCGATCCCAGCCGACGATCCTGCAGTAGGCGTCGTTGACCAGCGCGAATTTCCCGGTGGTCGCGTCGACTTCCATCTTGCCGACGTTCGACAGGTCGAAGGAGGTGCGATAACGCTCGGCCAGCGTGCGCAAGCGTTGCTCGCTTTCACGCAGGGCTTCATCGGCTTGCGCGCGCTCGATGAGATCCGCCGCGTGCCGCGCCAGCACATCGAACATGCGGAAATCGCGTTCGCTCGGCTGGTGCGGGCGGTTCCAGTGCGTCGAGATCATGCCGATCAGTACACCGGCGCGCGAGATGAGAGGCGTGGTCTGCGCCGAGCGCATGCCCATGTCGAGACAGCTGGCCAGATCATCGCCCTGGATGAACCCGCAGCGCTCGACATCGACGACGTGGCAGCGCGTGCGGGTACGGAACGCTTCGCCGCAGGTCGAGCCGCTGTGCAGCGCCACCCATTTCCAGTACTTGACGCCGTCGGGGTTGAAGCCGCGCTGGGCGAGCAGCAGCAGCTCGCCGTGCTCACCACGCTCGGGAAAGAACAACTGCATGCTGGCATAGTCGGAGTGCATGATTTCCACGGCCGCATCCATCAGGCGTTCGTAGAATTCCTGCGGTTCGCCGGGCGCGGCCATGGCGATGGCAAGCCGGTGCAGGAGCTGCGTGTCGGCGAGGGATTGGCGCAGGTCTGCTGCGCTGGGTTCCAGCGCTTGCTCGTTCAGCAGCAACGGCGCGCGTGCAGCGACGGGAAACTCGTGGCTCGCGCTGGCAGCATCGGAGCCTGGTTGTGGGCGGGGGTCGTTCATGTTCGTCCTCCGTGACCGTGGCCTGCTCCGTCACTTGCGGGGCCGCTGCGCCAACTGCGCGACAAGCTTCTCTACCCGCTGCATGCACCAGGATGAGACCGTTCCCCGGCCCGTCCGGTGCCCATAAAGCGCCGGCGAAGCGGCCGGCCGCAAACTTCATGCATGAGAACGAGCGCGTGCTAGCGCTCGCCCTGGCGCGCTGATGCTTACACCGAGCGCGCGCCGCCGTGCGCGCTGCGGCGTCCTGCGCGCGCTACTTCAGCAGCTCGAAGACCTTGCGCGCCGCGCCGGTGGCCGCGCCCACCGGATCCTTGCGAATCGCGCGTTCCTGCTCGCCGATCACGAGATAGAGACCATCGAGCGCCTTGCGCGTCACGTAGTTCTCGATGCGCTCGTCCTTGCCCACCAGGCCGAGCTGCGCGCCGCGTTCCACCAGGCTGTTGTACTGCGCGGCCAGCCCGACCTTCTGGGTCCAGGTCGTGACGATGGGCAGAAAGCGTCGCGCCAGCTCGGCGGAAGTCGCACGGCGGAAATACTCGGTGGCCGCCGTATCGCCGCCGCTCAGAATGCCCTTCGCATCTTGCAGCGTCATTTTCTTCACCGCATCGACCAACAGGACGCGCGCTTCGGGCACGGCGGATTCCGCCGCGCGATTCATCGCCACCACCAGCTCGTCGGCCTGGCGTTTCATCCCGATCAGGCGCAGCCCGCTTTCGATCTGGCGCAGGCCATCCGGAAGCGGGATCTTGACCTTGGCATTGCTGAGGAAGCCGTCCTGGCGCCCGAGCAATTCCACCGCCTTGCCCGCGCCCTGCATCAGCGCATCGCGCATGCCCGCGGCGGCGTCCTGATTGCTCAAGCTCGACAGGTCCAGCGCGCGCGCCGGGGTCGTGCTCAAGATGACAGCCAGTGCCAAAAAGCCGAGAATGGATTTCATTATGATCTTTCGGCGATTGAGGGGTGCGATCACCGCATCGCGGCGTCGCGTAATTTACTCTATCGCGCTCGCGGCGGCGATGGCAATCGCAGGACTCGTTGGCACGCGCGCCTCGGCGCCCGCGCCGGCGCCCGCGGTGGACTTCACCTCGCTGGAAGGCGAACGCCTGACGCTGGCCGAGCTGCGCGGCAAGGTCGTGTTGCTCAACTTCTGGGCGACCGATTGTGCGCTGTGCCTGGAAGAAATGCCGGCCATGGCCGGGACCTATCGGCGCTTTCAACCGCGGGGCATGGAGGCGGTGTTCATCGCCATGCCGCATGACCGGCCGGATCGCGTGCTGCACTACGCGCGCAGCAATGCGCTGCCCTTCAAGGTCGCGCTCGACCTGCGCGGCGAGCTCTCGCATGTCTTCGGCATCCGGGGAACGCCGACGGCGTTCATCATCGACAAGCGCGGCCGGATCGTCGAGCGCATCGTGGGCGCGCCCGACTTCGCGCGCCTGCATGAGCTCATCGAGCGCGCGTTGGGCGAGCGGGGGTAGCGGGATAGAGAGTGCCCGCGGTTTGCGCGCGAGCTGCGGCTCGCCGGGCAAGGAAACCGTGCGCGGGAAATCGTCTGCGTCCGCGTCTCGGGTCGGGGCGACGCGTCATTCTGCAACGCCCGCATCGTGCGCCTGGCGATCGGCGTGGTAGCTCGAACGCACCAGCGGGCCGCACGCGGCGTGCGCGAATCCCAGCGCCAGCGCCTCGCGCTGGAAATACGCGAACCGGCCCGGCTCGACGTAGCGCACGACCGGCAGGTGGTGCGCGGACGGTTGCAGGTATTGCCCCAGCGTCAGCATGTCGACCTGGTGTGCGCGCAGGTCGCGCATGACGGCGATGATCTCGTCATCGGTTTCGCCCAATCCCACCATCAGTCCCGACTTGGTCGTGATGGCGGGGTGGCGGCGCTTGAACGCATCCAGCAGGCGCAGCGAATGGCCATAGTCCGCGCCCGGACGAGCCTGCCGGTAGAGCCGCGGCACCGTCTCCAGATTGTGGTTCATGACCTCGGGCGGCGCCGCGTCCAGCCGCTCGAGCGCCGTGTCGAGCCGCCCGCGGAAATCGGGCACCAGGATCTCGATGCGCGTGCGCGGGGAGTGGGCGCGCACCGCGCGGATACATTCCACGAAGTGCTGGGCGCCGCCGTCGCGCAGGTCGTCGCGATCGACGCTGGTGATGACGACGTAGCGTAGCCGCATGGCGGCGATCGTCTCCGCCAGGCGTGCCGGCTCCGCGGGGTCGGGAGGCAACGGGCGGCCGTGCGCGACGTCGCAAAAAGGGCAGCGGCGCGTGCACAGCTCGCCCAGGATCATGAAGGTCGCCGTACCCTTGCCGAAGCACTCGCCGATGTTCGGGCAGGACGCCTCCTCGCACACGGTATGCAGGCCGTGTGCGCGCAGCGTCTGCTTCACTTCCTTGAAGCGGGTGCCGTCGCCCAGGCGCACCCGGATCCAGGGCGGCTTTTTCAGCGGCTCGGCGGCGACGACCTTGATCGGGATGCGCGCCGTCTTGGCTTGGCCTTTTTGCTTGCCCTGCGTATCGCTCATGGTGCCGCCGCAGACGCCTGGTTCAACCGCTCGATCACCCGCGCCGTCAGCTCCTCGCAGACGACAGCGGGCGCCAGATCGATGCCGAGATCCTGCGCTCGGGTGACGCGCATGCCCGGATAGCCGCAGGGATCGATGACATCGAAGGGTGCGAGCGCGTTGGCGACGTTGAGCGCGATGCCGTGGTAGCTGCATCCGCGCCGTATGCGCAGTCCCAGGGCGGCAATCTTGGCGCCCTCGACGTAGACCCCGGGTGCATCCGGGCGCGCCTGTGCAGCGACACCGTGCTGGCCGAGCCAGTCTATGACGGCGCGTTCGAGCAGCCGGATCAGGGCGCGCACGCCGAGCTGGCGCCGTTCCAGGTCGAGCAAGGTATAGAGCACGACCTGGCCGGGGCCGTGATACGTGATCTGGCCGCCGCGATCGATCCGAACGACCGGGATGGCGTTGTGCGCGCGCGGCAAGTGTTCGGGACGCCCGGCGATACCCACGGTATACAGCGGCGGATGCTCGACCTGCCACAGCTCGTCGGGCGTTGCGGCACCGCGCGCGGCGGTGAATGCCTGCATCGCTTGCCAGGTCGGGAGATAATCTACCCGGCCGAGGCTGCGGATGATGGGTTCTTCGACGCGCGCGCAGGCGCGAGCTATGTCGGCGACTGCGGGCGCAGGGTCAGGCGGGCGCGCCCGTGCGCTGGCCGTTTGATTCATCGCCCGGACTCGCGCCGATACGGCACGGCTAGAGCACCGATCCATGGGTTTCGAAACGATGCACAACGACGATAACGAATGGCTTCGAAATCCGTGAGTCGGGGCACTAGAGCACCATCACGACCGAGGGGTGGTCGCACAATTCGCGGTATAACGCGTCGAGCTGCTCGCGCGAGGTCGCCCGCACGGTGCACGTGAGCGACAAGTAGCGGTTCTGCTTGCTCAGGCGCATTTCTACGCTGTCCGGATCGAAATCCGGCGCGTGGCGCCGCACCAGCTCGACGATGGCTTGGGCGAAGCCGGGCTCGGTGCGGCCCATGACCTTGATCGGAAACGCGCACGGGTAGTCGATGAGCGATTCGGCCGCGGTCATCGCGCTTGGCCATACGCAAGCACCAGCAACGTGCTGCCGATCGCGGCATGGCTCATCGATCCCGCGGCGGCGAGCGTTACAGCCGCCGCCGCGGGCCGCAGCACTTCAATACCTCGGATGGCGATCATCGCGCTCGGCCAAGGGGGGCACTACAAAGTTAGTCAACCGCGGCGCATGACTGTTCGCTTGTAATCCTGGTAAAGCTTGTACATGCGCTTGAACACCGGGCCGGGCTTGCCCGATCCGACCGGCTTACCGTCCAGGCGGCTTACGGCGAGCACCTCCTTGGTCGATGAGCTGACCCAGATCTCGTCCGCCGAGCGCACCTCGTCTTCGTTGATCTCGCGCAGCGCGAGCGGGATTCGTCCCTTGCGGGCGAGCTCGATCACGACGTCATTGGTCGTGCCGGGCAGCACCAAGTGGTTGTTGGGCGGGGCGCTCACGTCCTTGCCATGGACGACGAACACATTGCTCGACGAGGCCTCGGAGAGGAAGCCGTCGCGGAACATGATGGTCTCGATGCAGCCCGCCTCCGCAGCCCGCTGGCGCATCAGGACGTTGCCGAGCAGGGACGTGGACTTGATGTCGCAGCGCAGCCAGCGGTTGTCGGTGGCGGTGATGCACGCAATTCCCTGGGTCACGAGCTTGCGCTCGGGCGTGCTCATCGGATTGCTCATCAGGAACACCGTCGGCGCGGCGCTTGCGGGAAAAGCGTGGTCGCGCTTGGCGACGCCGCGGGTCACCTGCAAATATACGGCCTGGTCATGCCCGTGATTGAGCTTGATCATGCGCCGGATGAGCTGGCTCCACTGCGCAGCCGTCAGCGGATTGGCGAGCTTGATCGCATCGAGGCTGTTCTGCAGGCGTTTCAGATGCTGCGGCAGCCGAAAGGGATGACCGGAATACACCGGGATCACCTCGTACACCCCGTCGCCGAAGATGAAGCCGCGGTCCAGCACCGGGATCCGCGCCTCCTCGATCGGCATGAACTCCCCGTTCAGGTACACCGTCTGTGCTTGCATACGCTCCCCCTCTTATTTGAAGAACAGGCGCATCGCGTCCCAGCCGCGAGCGAAAATGTTGCCCAGCTCCACTTTTTCGATCGCCACCACCGGCACCTCGGTGAGCGGCTTGCCGTCGAGCGCGATCTTCATGGTGCCCACGCGCTGCCCGATCGCCACCGGCGCGACCAGCGGCTGCTGGCTTTCGAGCGTCGCCTTGAGCTTTTCGGCCTGGCCCTTGGGCAGGCTGAAATACAGATCCTGGGTGAAGCCGGCGTTCAAGGTGTCGGTCGCGCCCTTCCAGACCTTGAGACTCGCCACGCTCTGGCCCTTCTCGTACAGGCGCACGGTATCGAAGAACTGGAAGCCGAAATTGAGCAGCTTCTGGCTTTCGGCCGCGCGCGCCGAGCTCGAATCCGCCCCCAGCAGCACCGACACCAGGCGGCGCTCGCCGCGTTTCGCCGAGCTGACCAGGCACCAGCCGGCGTTCTTGGTGTGGCCGGTCTTCATGCCGTCGACGGTGGGATCGGTCCACAGCAAGCGGTTGCGGTTGGGCTGCTTGATCTTGTTATAGGTGTAGTCCTTGAGCGAGTACAGCGGATAGTACTCGCCGTGGTCGCGAACGAGGGCGGCGGCGAGCTTGGCGAGATCGGAGGCGGTCGAATAGTGTTGCGGGTGCGGCAGCCCGGTCGAATTGACGAAGTTGGTATCGTTCAGGCCGAGGCGCTTGGCTTCCTTGTTCATCAGCCGCGCGAAGCTCTCCTCCGAGCCCGCGATCGCCTCGGCGAGCGCGATCGATGCATCGTTACCCGATTGCACGATCATGCCGTGCAGCAGCTCGTCCACGGTCACCGGCGTGCGCGGATCGATGAACGTGCGCGAGCCTTCGGCCTTCCATGCCGCCTGCGACACCGGCACCACCTGGTCGCGCTTCAACGTGTTCTGCTTGAGCGCGCTGAAGGCGAGATAGGCCGTCATGAGCTTGGTGAGCGATGCGGGCTCGACCCGCTCGTCCGGATTGTGTGCGGCCAGGCTCTGGCGCGACTGGAAGTCGTACAGCACGTAGGACTTGGCGGCGATCGACGGTGCGCTGGGCGTGCCTTGAGCATGCACGCTGGCACTGAACGACAAGGCGAGCAGACAGAGAAAAGCTTTCATGCGGACTCGAACGCGATGGCGGGAAAGGAACGGCAGGCAACGCTCGCGTCCTGCGATGCACGGGCGCTCGCCGCGATGGTCAAGATCATGCGCGCTCGATTATAGCCGCGCCGGCGTGACGGGCGTGCGCCTCGGCGGCGGGTCGCGCCGCGGGCTCGCACGCGGACCCGCGCAAGACGCGCCGGGGAGATCCTTGGTCGCGGAGCTGTCAGCGTGGATGAAACCGCCGCGACCGGGCGGTACAATGCGCCGATGTCCGCAACTGCGCCCACCGCGACCATGGCGATCGAGCCGACCAGCGCCCAGCACAAAGCCGCCATCCTGGCCGAAGCCCTGCCGTACATACGCCGCTTCCACGGCAAGACGATCGTCATCAAGTACGGCGGCAACGCGATGACCGACGAGAAGCTCAAGCAGAGCTTCGCCCACGACGTGGTGCTGCTCAAGCTGGTGGGGATGAACCCCGTCGTGGTGCATGGCGGCGGGCCGCAGATCGACGATCTGCTCAAGCGCCTGGGCAAGCAGGGCGTTTTCATCCAGGGCATGCGCGTGACCGACGACGAGACCATGGACGTGGTCGAGATGGTGCTCGGCGGCACGGTCAACAAGGAGATCGTCAATCTCATCAACCACCACGGCGGGCGCGCCGTCGGCCTGACCGGCAAGGACGCCTGCTTCATCCGCGCGCGCAAGATGCTGGTGCCCGACAAGGACAAGGCCGAGTCGTGGATCGACATCGGCCAGGTGGGTGAAATCGACAGCATCGACCCGGGCATCGTCACGCTGCTCGATTCGGCCGATTTCATCCCGGTGGTGGCGCCCATCGGCGCCGGTGCGAACGGTGAGACCTACAACATCAACGCGGACCTGGTCGCGGGCAAGCTCGCCGAAGTGCTGAAGGCCGAGAAGCTGGTGGTGTTGACCAATACCGCCGGGGTGCTCGACAAGCAAGGCAAGCTGCTCACCGGCCTCACCGCGCGGCACATCGACGAGCTGTTCGCCGACGGCACCATCTCGGGCGGAATGCTGCCCAAGATCAGCGCCGCGCTCGACGCCGCGCGCAGCGGGGTGAAAAGCGTTCACATCATCGACGGGCGCGTCGAGCATGCCGTGCTGCTCGAAATCCTCACCGACCAGGGCGTAGGCACGCTGATACGCTCGCGTTAGGAGCCGGTCGGACTTGATTTCGCGCGATGCGTTGTGCCCACAACGCCCGCAGGCAAGGCGCTCGGTGCAGACCAGTATCGGGAATATTGGCCGAAGCGAGCGCAGTACCGGGCCTTTGGCGGCGGGTTCGATAGGGAGACAACAACAATGCCGGGCAGAAAACCGGGGCAACGGCGGGTCGAGATCCTGCATACGCTCGCGCGCATGCTAGAGACGCCGCGCTGGGAGAGAGTCACCACGGCCGCCCTGGCGGGACGGCTCGAGGTGTCGGAGGCGGCCTTGTATCGGCATTTCGCCAGCAAGGCGCAGATGTACGAGGGCTTGATCGAGTTCATCGAGGAAAGCTTGTTCGGCCTCATCAATCGCATCGCCGCCGAGGAAACGAGCGGGCTCAAGCAGCTTGAAAAGACCCTTACCGTGCTGCTCGGCTTCGCCCAGAAGAACCCCGGCATGACGCGGGTGCTCAACGGTGATGCGCTCGTCTACGAGGATCCGCGGCTGCAGGCGCGCATCAACCAGTTGCTCGACCGGGTGGAGGCGAGCCTCAAGCAGTCGCTACGCTTCGCGGTTTCCCAAGGCGAGGTAGCCGCCGAAACCGACCAGAGCGCGTACGCCAACTTGCTGCTCAGCCTCGTGATCGGCCGCTGGCAGCAGTTCGCCAAGAGCGGCTTCAAGCGCGATCTCATGGCCATGTGGCCGGAACAATGGAACAGCGTGCTCAACTCGTTTTGAGCCGGACAGCGGAGAATGCGATGGCCAACATCACGACCCACCATATCGCCGAGCTGCTGGTCGGAATCGCCCGCGCCCAGCAGGCCATCATCGAGGCGGTCGAGTCGGCCAAGCCGGGATTTCGCTCGACCCACCTGTCGCCCGCGCTCATGAACGCAGCACGCGTGCGCGACACCCACCGCCCCTTGCAGCTTGCCGACCTGCCGGCGCGGGTGCTGCTGCAATGCATGGGCCGTAACGGCGCCGATCTCGATCACGTCGCGCGCGATCTCGATGAGCTGATCGAGCGCCAGGCGCGATCTGCCGCCGAGCCCGATTCGCTGGACATGACGAAGTAGGGTTCAGCCGCGGCGCCGGCCAGCGCACACCGCGCACTGCGGATCGCGCGCGAGGCGCAGCGTGCGCCACTGCATCGTGAGCGCATCCAGGATGAGCAGGCGCCCGTCCAGCGTCTGCCCCACGCCGGCGAGCAGCTTGATCGCCTCGGCGGCCTGGGTCGTGCCGATGATGCCGGTCAGCGGTGCGAACACTCCCATCACCGCGCAGCGCATTTCGTCCGACTGCGTGTCTTCGCTGAACAGGCATGCGTAGCACGCGCTGCCCGGCGATCGCAGGTCGAAGACGCTGACCTGGCCGTCGAACCGGATCGCCGCCCCGGATACGAGCGGCACCGAATGCGCGACGCAGGCGCGGTTCACGGCGTGGCGCGTGGCGAAGTTGTCGCTGCAATCGAGCACGACGCTGCACGCGCCGACGTGCTCCAGCAGGGCCGCCGCGTCCAGGCGCGCCTCCAGCGCAAGCACCTCGATGCCGGGGTTGATCTCGAGCAGCGTCTGGCGCGCCGAGACGACCTTGGGTTTGCCCACCGACTGCGTGCGATGGACGATCTGGCGCTGCAGGTTGGTGAGATCGACGCTATCGGCATCGCACAGCGTGATGCGGCCCACGCCGGCCGCGGCGAGATAGATCGACGCCGGCGAGCCGAGCCCCCCGGCGCCGACGATCAGCGCGTGGCTCGCGAGGAGGCGCTGCTGGCCCTCGACGCCAAGCTCCGGGAGCAGAATGTGGCGGCTGTAGCGTAAGAGCTGGTCGTCATCCATGCGAGCATCCGCGCGCGCGGCTGGGCGTCTCGAAGCGGTGCGTCGGACCGAGCACGGGTTCCGATCTCGATAAACGAAACGCCCGGCAGGACCGGGCGTTTCGCATTGCCGGCACGGCACGAAGCCTTGACTACATTGCCTTCACGTCGGGCCGGCCGATGAACCAATCCAGGTCAGATCTGCGGCGCCTTCGCGAGCACCGGCTGGCCCTTCAAGTGATTGAGCGCCTGGTTCACCTGGAAGTCATCCTTGGCGACGATCTCGCCGGGCGCGAGCGGCTTCGGCTTCGGCCGCGGTGCCGGCGTCGCGGTGGTGTCCGTGGGCGCTGCCGCGTCTTCCGGCTTGGCCCCCGTCGGGCCCGCTTGTTCTTTCTCGCGGTCGTTCAGCAGGTGGCGGCCGAGATCGGCTTCGCGCATGCGTACCGACTGCTCGCTCGGGTTGTTCGGATCCTCGACCACGAAATCGGGCGTGATGCCCTTGGCCTGGATCGAGCGCCCGCTCGGCGTGTAATAGCGCGCCGTGGTGAGCTTGATCGCGGTGCTGTTGCCCAGCGGCATGATGGTTTGCACCGAGCCCTTGCCGAAAGTCTGCGTGCCGAGGATGACCGCGCGCTTGTGGTCCTGCAGCGCACCGGCGACGATCTCCGAGGCCGAGGCGGAACCGCCATTGACCAGCACGACCATCGGCACGGTCTTCACGTCCGGCGGCAGCTTCTGGATGTAATCCTCGCGCGTGCGCCCGCGCAGGTAGTGCTCGCCGCTCGCGTTCAGCTTCATCTTGGCGTCGTCGGTGCGACCGTCGGTATAGACGACCAGGGCGTTTTGCGGCAGGAACGCGGCCGACACGGCCACGGCGCCGTTGAGCAGGCCGCCCGGGTCGTTGCGCAGGTCGAGCACCAATCCCTTGAGCGCGCGCTGGTTCTGCTTGTACAAGCCGTCGATCGCTTTCACCAGGGTCTCACCGGTGTGCTCCTGGAACTGCGAAATGCGCACGTAGCCGAAATCGGGCTCGACCAGCTTCGACTTGACGCTCTGGATCTTGATCACCGCGCGCACCAGCGTCACCGGGAAGGGCGCGGGCTCGCCTTTGCGCACCACGGTGAGCGTGATCTTGCTGTTGGGCTTGCCGCGCATGCGCTTGACCGCATCGTTGAGCGACATGCCCTTCACTGCGGTGTCGTCCAGCTTGATGATGAGATCGCCCGGCTTCAATCCCGCGCGTGCGGCCGGCGTGTCGTCGATCGGGGCGACCACTTTGACGAATCCGTCTTCCATGCCGACCTCGATGCCGAGGCCGCCGAACTCGCCTTGGGTGCCGACCTGCAATTCACGAAACGCGTCCTGATCGAGGTACGCGGAGTGCGGGTCGAGGCCGGTGAGCATGCCGTTGATGGCTTCGGCGAACAGCTTCTTGTCTTCGACCGGTTCGACATAGTTGCGCTTGATGGCTTCGAAGACGTCGGTGAAGGCGCGCATCTCCTCGACCGGCAGCGGCGTCATCGACCGTTGCGCGACCGCGGAATAATTGATGCTGATCATGACGCCGGCAACGATGCCCACGATGACCAAACCGATCTGCCGCCATTTACTGAACATGCACTTGACTCCCGTCGCTTGCGCGAACTTCCAGGCTACTTGAAATTGAACCAACCCATCGGGTCGAAAGGCTTACCTTGATGCCGCAATTCAAAGTATAAACCGGGCACAGGATTGCCGCCGCTCGAGCCGACGATGGCGATCGTGTCGCCGCCGCGCACCGGATCGCCGATACGCCCGAGCAGCGCCTCGTTGTTGCCGTAGAGGCTCATGAATCCATCGCCGTGGTCGAGTATAAGCAGATTGCCGAAACCGCGCAGCCAGTCGGCAAAAACGATGCGGCCGGGTGCGACCGCTCTGACCTCCCGTCCCGCGGGCGCCTGGATGAACAGGCCACGCCACGAAAGTCCGCTATCGGAGCGTGGACTGCCGTAACGTCCGAGGAGTTCCCCTTTGACGGGCGCGTGCAGCCTGCCGCGCAATTGTTCGAAGGCCGTGCCGGCGCCGCTGCCGGCTGGCGCGCCGGTCGCGGGCTCGCTGCGCGCCGGGCGGGGCGGCGGCTTGCGCGCCGCCAGCATCTTGGCGAGGTCTTGCACCAGCTTGGCCAAGCGGCGCTCGTCGCGCTGCAAGGCGCCCGCTTCGCGCCGCTGGCGTTCGACCTGGGTCGAGATTCGCGCCAGCACCTGCTTGCGGTTGCGGTGCTCGTGCTCCAAGCGCTCGCGTTGCGCGCGCTGTTGTTCCTCGATGGCGGCCAGCTCGTGTTGGCGCTTGGTCGCTTCCGCGCCCAGGACAGCCAGCGTTTGGGCCTGACGGCGCAAGTCCTCGAGCACGCCCTTGCGAGCACGTGCGATATGGTCCAGGTATACGCTCGTGCGCGCCACGGCGTTGGGGTCCCGCCCGCTCGCGAGGACTTGCAGAACGCCCCCTGCCGGCGCGGTGTAGTGCTGGTAGATGAGCCGCGCCGCCGCCGAGCGCTGCTTGGCGAGCCGGGCTTCGACCTGCTGCTGCTCGTCGCGCAGCCCGCTCAATTGCCGGCCGGCTTCCTCGCCCTCTCGGGCGAGCTGCGTCAAGCGTCGATTGGCCTCCGAGACGGACTGCTCCGAGCTCTTGAGGGCGTCCGCCGCCTCGCTGCGCGAGCCTTCGCCGCGTTCGATGTCGCGCTTCAACGCCTCGAGCTTCGCCCGCAGCGCATTCAGCTCCTCGCTCGGAGCGGCTGCAAGGCCGGCGTGCGTGCTCGCCAGCAGGACGAGGCAGACAGCGAGACCGGCGTACCCGATCACGTGAACGTGACGAGCGCCTTGCCGGTCATCTCGGCCGGCTGCGGCAGACCCATCATGGCGAGCAGCGTCGGCGCGATATCGCTGAGCGCGCCGCTGCCGGCAAGCTGCGCCGGGCGCCCGACGTAGAGCAGCGGCACGCGATTGGTGGTGTGCGCGGTGTGCGCTTGGCGGGTTTGCGGGTCGAGCATCATTTCCGCGTTGCCGTGATCGGCGCTGACCAGCGCTTCGCCGCCGCTCTCGCGCATCGCTTCGATCGCCCGGCCCAGGCACTGATCGAGCGTTTCGATGGCGCGCGTGGCGGCTTCCAGGTTGCCGGTATGCCCCACCATGTCGGCGTTGGCGTAGTTGCAGATGATGGCGTGAAAGCGCCGGCTGCGAATCGCCTCGACCAGCTTGTCGGTGACCTCGACGGCGCTCATCTCGGGCTTCAGATCGTACGTCGCTACCTTCGGCGAGGGCACCAGTATGCGCTCTTCGCCCGCATAAGGCGTCTCGATACCGCCGTTGAAGAAATACGTCACGTGGGCGTACTTCTCGGTCTCGGCGATGCGAAGCTGGCGTAAGCCCAGCTCGGCCATGTACTGGCCGAAGCCGCGCTCCACGCGCTGCGGCGCGAAGGCCACGGGCAGGTCGAATTCCTCGCCGTAACTGGTGAGCGTGCAGTAGTAAGCGAGATCCGGGCGTACGGCGCGTGCGAATGCCTGGAAGCGCGGATCGGTCAGGGCGTGGGTGAGCTGGCGCGCGCGGTCGGCACGAAAATTCATGAACACCACGGCGTCGCCGTCGCCGATCGTCGCCGCCGGCGCGCCGCCAGCGCGGATCGCGGTGGGCTTGACGAACTCATCGCTCTCGCCGCGTGCGTAGGCCGCATCGAGGGCCGCAAGCGCGCCGGGCGCTTCGTGCAATGCCTTGCCCTCGGTCAGCAACTGGTACGCCGCGGCGGTCCGATCCCAGCGCTTGTCGCGGTCCATGGCGTAGTAGCGCCCGCAGATCGAGGCGATGCGCGCGCCGGGGTGTTCGGCACAGCGTGCCTCCAGCTTGTGCAGCGAGTCGGCCGCGCTCTTCGGCGGGGTGTCGCGTCCGTCCAGGAACGCGTGGACGCAGATGCGCTTCAAGCCACGGGCTGCCGCCATGTCGAGCATGGCGAAGATCTGATCCTCGTGGCTGTGAACCCCGCCCGGCGATAGCAGGCCCAGGATGTGCAAGCTCGAACCGCGCTCGCGGGCCGTGGCGACTGCCCCCGCCAACACGGCGTTCGCGGCCAGCTCGCCATTGCGTATCGCCAGCTCGATGCGGGTGAACTCCTGGAAGACGACCCTGCCCGCCCCGATGTTGAGGTGACCGACTTCGGAGTTGCCCATCTGCTCGGGCGGCAGACCGACGTGCAGCTCCGAGGCATTGATGGTGGTATGCGCGTACGTTCGCCAGTAGCGGTCCCAGTTGGGTTTGCGGGCGCGATGAATGGCATTGTCGGCGCCGTTGTCGCGGTGGCCGAAGCCGTCGAGGATGATGAGCAGTACCGGAGTGGGATGCATCATAGGCATGAGCACGGCTGCGCCGACAAAGTTCAACGCCGAATCGATGGCGGCCGCGGCGGCGCTATGCCCGGTGCCGGCAAGGCGCCGCAACGAAGGCGCCGGCAAGGCTCGAATTGTATGCTATTCTTCGGCGGCTTTGCGCAACAAATCAATCAGTTCTGTATGGTTTCCGAGACCTGAGACCAACTTGCGGGCGATTGCGCCGGCGCGCTGCTATTGGCATTGACGACCATGCAACCCGATATCTTCACTTTTCTGCAGAACAACATCTTCCTCGTCGCCGTATGTTTGGTGAGCGGCATGATGCTGCTGTGGCCACTGATCCAGAAGCTCATGGCCGGGGGCAAGGAAGTGAGCGCGCAGGAGGCGATCCAGCTCATCAATCGGCGCGACGCGCTGGTGCTCGATGTGCGCGACCCCAACGAATACGCGGCGGGCCATATACCGAATGCACGCCACATTCCGGCCGCCGAGGTGGACAAGCGCATCAAGGAGCTCGACAAGTTCAAGCAGCGTCCCGTGGTGGTGAGCTGCCGTTCTGGCACGCGCGCGGCTGCGGCCTGCGCGACGCTGCGCAAGAACGGCTTCCAGGAAGTGTTCCCGTTGAAGGGCGGCATCCTGGGCTGGCAACAAGCCAACTTGCCGCTGGAGAAATGATGCCGCTCGCCGCGGCCTTGGAGTCGTAAGCCCGTGCCAAAAGTCTTGATGTACGCCACAGCGGTGTGTCCCTACTGCATCCGGGCCGAGCAGTTGTTACGCGCCAAGGGGGTGCAGGATATCGAAAAGATCCGGGTGGATCTCGACCCGGCGCGGCGCACGGAGATGGTGGCGCGCACCGGCCGGCGTACCGTGCCGCAGATCTATATCGGCACGACCCATGTCGGCGGCTGCGACGACCTGTACGCGTTGAACAACGCGGGCCGGCTCGATCCGCTGCTCGCTGCGTAATGTCCGCGGCCGCAGCCGGCGACCGGCTACGGGGGAACCGAGGAAATCAGCTTTCAGACGCCGTGTGCCGGGGCGACCGCGGCGCGCATGATGCGAGCGTCTCGCGCAGCCACAGCTTCGAGACCTCGCTCGGTGCGCGAGGCAAATGCGGTACCATCTGGCACTTTCCCGAGGAGTACCGATGAGCGAGCCCATTCAACCGGTGTTCACGATCGACAAGCTCTACGTCAAGGATTTGTCGGTCGAGATTCCGAACGCCCCACAGATCTTTCTCGAGCGCGAGCAGCCGAAGGTCGATCTGCAGATCCAAAACGGCGCAACGCAGGTGGGCGAGGGCGTGTTCGAGGGCTTTCTGCGCGCGACCGTGACGTCGAAGATCGGCGAGAAGACCATGTTCCTGATCGAGGTCACGCAGGCCGGGATCTTCCAGATCCGCAATATCGGCAAAGAAGACATGGAGGTGGTGCTCGGCGTCGGCTGCCCCAACATTCTTTATCCCTATCTGCGCGAAGTCGTTTCGGATTGCGCCACGCGTGCGGGTTTCATGCCCGTCGTGCTCGCGCCGATGAACTTCGAAGCGCTCTACATGCAGCGCATGCAACAGCAGCAGCAGCAAGAGCAAAGCCAGCAGAGCCCGATGATCGCGCCCGCCGGCAACGCCTGATCGCGCCATGGGCGAATTGCCGCTGCGATCACGCCCGGCCGTGCGATCGATCCGTGCCGTCGGTCGCGTCAGCTTGGCGCTGCTCGCCCTGGCGGCGGCAGTGGCGAGCGGCGCCGAGTTTCGCTCCACCATCGACCCTGCCACCGTCCTGTACGATGCGCCCTCCAGCCGCTCCAAGCCCATGTTCGTGCTCGGCCGCGGCTATCCGATGGAGGTCATGGTGGCCCTCGAGGGCTGGACCAAGGTGCGGGATTCGGCCGGGACCATAGGCTGGGTCGAAGCGCGTGCGCTCAGCTCGAAACGGCTGGTGGTGGTGAAGCCGAGTGTCGTCGAGGCGCGTAGCGCGCCCGAGGAAGGCGCCGGGGTGGCGTTCAAGGCCGGCCAGGGCGTGCTGCTCGATTGGTTGGAAACCTTGCCCTCCGGTTGGACCCGCGTGCGTCATGACGAAGGCGGGCAAGGCTTCGTCCGCACAGCCGATCTCTGGGGGACATGAATCTCGGCGTGCTCGGGGCGGGAGCCTGGGGCACGGCGCTCGCCATCAGCCTGTCGGCGCAGCATCGCGTCACGCTTTGGGCACGCGATGGCGCGCTCGCGCACGCCGTTTCGGCGGGCCGCGAGAACGCCCGCTATCTCCCCGGTTGCGCCATCCCCGACGCCGTCACGATCGGCGCCGATCCGCGGCTCGTTTCCGGCTGCGATGTGCTGCTATGTTCCGTCCCGACCGCGGGCTTGCGCGATGTGCTGAGCCGCTTCGCGGGCAGCACCGTGCCGATGGTGCTCGCGTGCAAGGGCTTCGAGCAGGCCACCGGCCTGTTGCCGCACGAGGTGTTTGCAGCGGTCCTGCCCGGACGCAGCGCCTGCGTGCTTTCCGGTCCGAGCTTCGCGCGCGAGGTGGCGGCGGGATTGCCCGCCGCGGTGGTGCTGGCGGCAGCCGATGCCGCCTTGGCGGCGCGACTCGCGCGCGAGCTTCACAGCCCGCGGCTGCGGGTGTATTCCAACGACGATCTCGTCGGTGTCGAAGTCGCGGGGGCGACGAAGAACGTCATGGCGATTGCCGCCGGGATATGCGACGGCCTGAGACTGGGTGCGAACGCCCGCGCCGCGATGATCACGCGCGGGTTGGCCGAAATGTCCCGGCTGGGCGTCGTGCTGGGCGGACGCAGCGAGACCTTTATGGGGCTCGCCGGCGCCGGTGACCTCATCCTGACATGTACCGGCGATCTCTCCCGCAACCGCACGGTCGGCTTGCGCCTGGCCGCTGGGGCTTCGCTGGGGCAGACGCTGGCGACACTGGGCCATGTCGCCGAAGGCGTGAGCAGCGCCTACGAGATCGAGCGCCTGGCGCAACGCCACGGGGTTGACATGCCGATCACGCGCGCCGTGTGCGCGCTGCTCCGAGGCGAGTCGTCGCCCGCGGCCGCGGTCGCGATCCTGCTCGAGCGCGATCCCAAGGCGGAGTTCTGAAATGGGGGCGCACACAAATCCCCAATTGGAACCGTGAAGCGAAAAGGGTGTGCGTCCCCGTTTACGATGCCCCGGCGAAACCGAGTTGCCGCCACGCTTCGTAGATCACCACGGCCACCGCGTTGGAGAGATTGAGGCTGCGGCTCGATCCGACCATGGGCAATCGGAGCAACCGCTCGCACTCCCAACCGTCGAGCAGTGAAGCCGGCAGCCCGCGCGTCTCCGGTCCGAATACGAACACGTCACCCGCGCGATAGCTCGGTTGCGCGTGCGAATATCGGCCGCGCGTCGATACCGCGAACCAGCGGCGCGCGCTCAACGCATGCTTACAGTCGTCGAACGATGCATGCACGACGGTCTCGAGCCGCGCGCCATAGTCCAGGCCGGCGCGGCGCAAACGCCGCTCGGTAAGGACGAAGCCGAGCGGCTCGATGAGATGCAGCCTGGCGCCGGCGTTGGCGCACAGGCGCATCACGTTGCCGGTGTTGGGTGGAATCTCCGGCTGGTACAGGACGATCTCGAACATGCGCCGGCCCGCCGGATCACCGGGCCGGCCCGGTCGCCGTCGACTTCGTGGCGCCTACCTGGGTTGAGGCACGATGCGCAGGTACGGCTTGGGCGCTTTCCAGCCGGCCGGAAACTTCTCCTTGGCCTCCGCATCCGACACCGCCGGCACGATGATGACGTCGTCGCCCTGCGTCCAGTTGCCGGGCGTGGCGACCTTGTGCTTCGCGGTCAACTGCACCGAGTCGAGGATGCGCAAGATCTCGTCGAAATTGCGTCCCGAGCTCATCGGGTAGGTGAGCATGACCTTGATCTTCTTGTCCGGGCCGATCACGAACACCGAGCGTACGGTGGCGTTGTCGGCCGCGGTGCGGCTCTTGGCATCGCCGCTCGCGTTGGGATGAATCATGTCGTAGAGCTTGGCGACCTTGAGATCCGAATCGCCGATGAGCGGGAAGTTGACGCTCTCGCCCTGGGTGTCTTCGATATCTTTCGCCCAGCGCACGTGATCGCTCACGGGATCGACGCTCAAGCCGATCACCTTGCAATTGCGCCGGGCGAATTCAGGCATGAGCCGAGCCACGCAGCCCAGCTCGGTCGTGCACACCGGCGTGAAGTCCTTGGGATGGGAAAAGAGGATCGCCCAGCCGTCGCCGATCCAGTCGTGAAACCGGACCTGTCCCTGGGTCGTGTCCGCCGTGAAGTCGGGTGCCTCGTCACCGATGTGCAGTGCCATGATCGGATCCTCCTGTGCGGGTTGAATACTCCGGTGCGGGACCGTAGGGTGGGGTTCGCAGAACACCGCAGCGGGGCCTGCGCGCAAAGCCGCGATCACGTACGTATCAATGGCAACGCGAGTGATTACAGTTCGCGCGCCCGATCACTATAGCAGAAGCATCGCTCGCGCACACCCGCGGCGCGTGATGGCACGCCCGCGCGCGACGCGTGCACGCTACCGCGATCCGGCGCGCACAAGCGGCCGATTCCGACTGCGCAGCGGCGCTGCATTGCAGCCCGCGCTCAACGCATGTTACGGTGGCGTTATTCCACCGACCGGAGGCACGCCATGAGCCAAAGCACGGCCCGCGCATACACGGTGAACGCGCGCTCTACCGAGACCTTCGGGCGGGTCTTGTGCAGCAGCCGCAACCATCATTTCATCGTCGATGGTCCGGTGCAAAACGGCTGTCCGGGTGAAGCCGTGACGCCCGCGGAGCTGTTCCTCGCGGCCGTGGCCGCGTGCGGGGTCGAGCTGCTGCAAGCCATCGCCAAGGAGATGCAGGCTGGCTTGCGCGCGATCGCGGTCGAGATCTCCGGCCTGCTCGACCGCGCCAACCCCGTGCGTACCGATGTCACCGTGTTCAATGCCGTCAAGCTGCGTTTTCAACTCGCCGGCGTGACCCCCGCGCAGGGCGCCGAGCTGATCGATCGCTTCAAAGGCCGCTGACCGCTCTACGGTAGCGTCGCAGTTGCGACGCCGGATGTGCAAGTCGACGTGATGACCGAGCAATAGCCGCTGCGGGTCTACGCTATTCGCGTTCGGCGCCGCGCCCGGCGCCGGTCTCGACACGATGTGCGGCCGGTGCGGCCGCGAACGGCGCACGGCGCGCTTACACGCCGTCGTTGCGCAAGGTGAAGTACCCGTTCGACGTCACGCTCAGCCGCGCAGACCGCTCGCCTCCACGCCGGTGCTGCGACCCCCGCGCCCGCTTGGCGCCGCGGGGGTGGCGGATCGAGCGCCGGCATGCCCGTGTTCGAGTAGGCGAAACAGCCGCCGGGTCGGTGAGCGCGGTGCGCGATCGGTGCGCACGAGCTTGCCGGCAAGAAAGCTTTCGATCACCACCGGGTGGACGTAGGACTTGCGGCAGATGGCCGGCGTATTGCCGAGCTTCTTCGCCACCTCGCCGAGCACGCGCGTGACCTCGCGCTTGGCCTGCGCCGCGGAATCGCACCCGCATCGCTCCAATCCTTTCAGCGCGGCATGGGTTGCGTACCAGGTGCGAAAGTCCTTCGCGCTGAGTTCTTCGCCGGCGATTGCGCGCAAGTACTCGTTGACGTCGGCCGAATCGACCGTGCGCGGCGTGCCGCTCGGGTCGACGTACCGGAACAGCTCCTGTCCGGGCACGTCGAGCAGGCGGCGCACCACGCGCGCGAGGCGCGGCTCGGCCACCTTCACGCGATGCGCGATCCCGCCCTTGCCGCGAAACTCGAACTGGATGCGGTCGCCCGAGACATCGACGTGGCGCGAGCGCAGCGTGGTCAGTCCAAAGGAGCCGTTTTCGCGCACGTATTGCGCGTTGCCCACGCGGATCAAGGTGGCATCGAGCAGTCGCACCACCGTCGCGAGCACTTTTTCGCGCGGGATGCCGGGGCGCTCCAGGTCGGCCGCCACGCGCCGCCGGATGCGAGGCAATGCGCGCCCGAAGGCGTGCATGCGGGCGAACTTGTTCGCGTCGCGCACTGCGACCCAATCGGCGTGATAGATGTACTGCTTGCGACCGCGGGCGTCTCGGCCGGTCGCCTGAATGTGGCCGTCCTCGCGCGGGCAAATCCACACGTCCTGCCACGCGGGCGGAATGGCCAGCAAACGGATGCGCTGGCGCGCCGCGGGGCTGGTCAGGAGGCGCCCCTCCGGCCCCACGTAGCTGAACGCCTTGCCGCGCGCTCGCCTGCGAATCCCCGGATCGACATCGCTCACGTAGCGCAATCCCGCCACTTCGGCCGCGCGCGAAGGGGGTGAAGAGGTCGCCGGGAGGCGGGGCGGCGCCGGCCGCTGCCAGGTTGGCGGCACGAGCGTGGGATCGGAGGCGAGCGCCATCCGCACGGCGGCAAGCCGCCCGTTGCTTCTGTCGTTGTCGCGGACTGCCGCCGCGGAGCTCGTGCCCATGAGCGCGTGCAAGCATTGGAACGTTCGCTCGCATCGCAGCCGGCGTGCCAGGGCCTCGCGCCGCCCTGCCGGGCGTTGCTCCATCATGCCGGCCCGCGCGCGCAGGCCTGTGCGCCCGTGCCACGGCAACGACGGGCCTTGCGGCGGTGCCGCAGCCGCGCCTGTCCGGCGTTGCTGCCGAATCGTACCGGGATGGCGCCCGCGAGCGCAGTACGGCGATCCGATCAGTGCAGGACTTCGAATGAAGCCAGTGCCTGGTCGAGCACGCGATCGAGGTCATCGGCCGCGATGGCAAGCACGGCCAGCGCCCGCTCGGCCTGGTATCCCCACTCGTTGTCGGGCCAGCCGCGCAACCTGTTGTACGCATGCAGCGCCAATTGCAGCAGAGCGACCGAATGCGGCGCCGGATGATCCTCGGCGATGACGTAGTGATGGCCGCGGATCGCCTCGCACAACATGTCGGGCAGGTGCCATTCCATCGCCACCATCAACCCCGCGATGCAATGGCTGGTGCCGCGTGCGTCGTCTTCTTCCAGGAAATCCGGTCCCGTCGGGCTATCGAACTGTGCCTTGCCGTAGTCCTCGATGTGTTGCATGAGCACCGGCACGCCGCTATCGTGAAACAGTCCGATCAGGTAGGCCTCGTCCGCGCATAGCTTGCCGGGGCGCTCGAGCTGATCGCACAGCACGCTGCACAGGGTGGCGACGTCGGTGCAGCGCTCCCAAAAGCTTTCCATGCACGCCGACTTGGTGCCGAGCTGCTGGCGCAGCAGGGCGCTGCGAGTCACCTGGGCCATGGCTTTGCGCCCGAGGATGCGCACCGCTTGCTCCACGCTTTGGATATTCGCGCCGCGGCGGTAGAAGGGCGAATTGGCCAGGCGGAACACTTCCGCGGTCAAGCCCACGTCGCGCGCGATGAGCTGGCCGATCATGCGCTCGGTGGCGTCATCGTCATCGAGCATCGTCTCGATGTCCTGGAGGATCTGCGGCCGCGGCGGAATTTGGATGTTGGCGGCGCGCAGCTTTTCCAGCAACGCCAGCTCGGAAGCTTGCAGGTCCATCGAAGTCACCTCGCTCTGTGCGGCGCGTGCAATGCACCACGTCAGGGCGACATTTTGATCGCGTCCAAGCGCCGCCTGCCGGGAGAATAGGCCGGAGGGAGCGCCTCACATCGGTGCTTCGGGCGCGGCCGAGGAAACCGGGCACACGATCGTCGGCGCATGCGCGATGCGCTCATGGCCGTCTGCGGCTGATGGCATAGAGCAGCTTCACGCATTCGCGCCGCGACATCGCGGCCCGCTCGTCGAGCGCGCGGGCACAAGCGGTTTCGGGCGCGTGGCGTTGCTCCCACACGCCGAAGCTGTCGGCACGCGTCAGCACGTGCACCTGGTCCTGCGGGCCGATGTAGGAGCGCCACATGCCCACGAGGCGCACGCCGCCCTGGGCCTCGGCCCAGGGTGCCCAGACATCCTCGGTCAATTCGCGGAAATGCTCGGTGTCGTCGAGCTTGGCGCGAAAGGTCTCCAGCACGTAGACCCCGGCCTGCGCCTCCGGCGCGTCGCCCTGCGGCTGGCGGTGGCTCAATGCGAGCAGCGCGATGAGATCCGTGTCCTGAAACATGCCGTCACGGCGATTCGAGAGGCTTTCCAGGCGCGCGGACGATCCGCCCCAGGCACGCGTACCGAGCCAGTGCTCGAGATTCTCGTAGCGGGTCATGATCACCAGGCGCTCGGGCGCGCCGACCCGGACCACCCACATGCCGAGCGCGCGACCGTCGAGCTGGTCGAACTCGGGCCAGTACTCGTCTTCGCTCAAGCGCGCGAACTCGGCGTAGTCGCGCCGCGGCACGTGCCAGCTCCGCATGGTCATCAGCATGAGCCTGTCTCCCTGGATGGCGGCTGCCGCTGCACCGCTTCAGCGGTGACGGAAACGATCGACGGCGCCCGGCGGGTCTCGGCGCCGATCGATGGGGCCGCTATTTTAACGCCGTGCTTGCGCGGCGTCGGCGCGGGCGCTGGTCGCTGAACGGATCTCGCTGCTGGCGCGGGCCCGGCGGCGCCGGAGGGCACCCAAGTCGTTGCCGGCACGCGTGCTGCTCTCGCCACCCCGGCATGTGCGGCCTGCTCACTCGCGATCGAAGACGTCGTTGGCCTGCGAGCGCACGCGCACGAAGGTCGTGCGCTTGGTCAGCTCCTTCAGCCGACGCGCGCCGACGTAGGTGCAGGCCGAGCGCACGCCGCCCAGGATTTGCTGCACGGTCGCGGCGACCGGCCCCTTGTGCTCGATCAAGACTTCCTTGCCCTCGGCCGCGCGATACAGCGCCATGCCACCGGCGTGTTTTTTCATCGCGGTCTCCGAGCTCATGCCGTAGAAGCGCAGGTAACGCTTGCCGTCGCGTTCGACCGACTCGCCGGCGCACTCGTCGTGGCCGGCGAACATCCCGCCCAGCATGACGAAATCGGCCCCGCCGCCGAACGCCTTGGCGATGTCCCCCGGGACCGTGCAGCCGCCGTCGGCGCAGATGAGACCGCCCAGGCCGTGCGCGGCATCGGCGCACTCGATCACCGCGGAGAGCTGCGGATAACCGACACCCGTGGTGACGCGGGTCGTACACACCGACCCGGGGCCGATGCCGACTTTCACGATATCGGCGCCGGACAGGACCAGCTCTTCGGTCATCTCGCCGGTCACGATATTGCCTGCCATGACGGTGAGCGCCGGATGGTCGCGGCGGAAGCTTTCCACGAAGCGCACGAAGTTCTCGCTGTAGCCGTTGGCCACGTCGATGCAGACGTTCTTGATGGCCGCGCCGGCGCGCCCGAGCACGCGCTCGAACTTGTCGTGGTCCGCGCGCGTGATGCCCATGGAATAGAAGTGCATGCCGGCATCCTCGCGCCGGGTGAAGAAGTCCACCAGCGCGTCGATGTCGTAATGCTTGTGCAGCGCGACCGACAGCCCCAGGGGCGAGAGCGCGGCGGCCATCTCAATGGTCCCGACGGTGTCCATGTTGGAGGCGAGGATCGGGATGCCCTGGTAGCGATGCCCCGAATGCTTGAAGACGAATTCGCGCCGGATGTCGACTTCGGCGCGCGACGGCAGCGCCGAGCGCTTGGGACGGATCAACACGTCCTGATAATCCAGCTTGAGCGTCTGCTCGATGTGCATGCGAAGCTCCCGTGGGTGACAGCCGCTGCTGCCGGCCTTTCAATGCACGTCGCGTGCCGCCGCGGCACGCGCGGCCATAAGACTCACCCCATCTGCGTGAGGTTGGGCGCGCGCAGCATTGTGCCTGCGCGCGCCGCCGCCTTGCTCGCCGCGTTGGCCGGATTGCGCGATCCCTCGTGCCGGCGCAATCACTCCACCTTGATATTGCGGCTCTTCACCACACCAGCCCACTTCGCCAGCTCGGAACGAATGCGCGCCGTGAACTGGTCCGCATCGTAGGCGAGCGATTCGTAGCCTTGCTGGGCGAGAAAGTCCTTGAACGCCTGGCTGTGCGCGATCTTGAGGGTCTCGGACTGTAGCCGCGTGACCACGCTTCGAGGCGAGCCGGCGGGCAGCAGCAGGCCGGTCACGAAATCGGATTCGGCATCGCGCATGCCGAGCTCGGCCACGGTGGGAACCGCCGGCAGCAAGGGACTGCGCTTGGGGCTGGTGACCGCGATCGCGCGGAACTTGCCCGCCTTGATCTGGCCCAGCGTCGAGGCCGGGGAATCGGCGACGAAATCGATGCGCCCGCCCAGGATATCGGTATAGGCGCCGGTCACGCCCTTGTACGGCACGTGCGTGAAGTTCACCTTGGCCACCACGGCCAGCAACTCGACTACCATGTGGGTCAAGGTCCCGGTACCGCTCGAGCCGAAGCTCAGCTTGCCGGGATTCGCCTTGGCCGCCGCGATCAAGTCGTTCAAGCTCGTGTGCTTCGACTCGGCCGAGACGACGTAGACGAAAGGCGACACGCAAAACGCGGCTACCGGGACCAGGTCCTTGGTCGTGTCGTATGGCGGCTTCATGATGTTCGGCAGCACCGACAGCGTGCTCGTGGTCGCGGCGAGCACGGTGTGGCCGTCGGGGGTCGCCTTGGCGACGAACGCCGTGCCGAGCGTGGTGCTGGCACCGGGCTTGTTATCGACCACCACCGACTGGCCGAGCGCCTGCGACAAGGCGTTCGCCATCTGCCGCGCGATGATGTCGGTGCCCGCGCCGACGAACAGCGGCACCACCATGCGCAGCGGCCGGGTGGGGTAGGACTCCGCGGCGTGCGCCTGCCCCGCCAAGGCGTTCAACACGATGCCCAACATCGATGCGAGCCATGCCATGCGCATGCTTCTTCTCCTCCAGACGACGACCAACCGCCGCTCGCTTCACGGCAGCCTATTCCGGCTTGATGCCGATTGCCCTGATCACCTTGGTCCAGCGCGCGATCTCTCCGGCGAGATGCGCGGCGAGCGCCTGCGGCGTGCCGCCGACGGGTTCCGAGCCGTCCGCGGCGAGCCGCTCGCGCAGCTCCGGCTGCTTGGCGATATCCGCCACCTCGCGGTGAATGCGCTCGACGATTGCGGCCTGCGTGCGGCTCGGCGCGAGCAACGCCTGCCAGATCGTATTCTCATAGCCGGGCACGCCCGATTCGCTCACCGTCGGCACGTCCGGCAGATTACCCGAGCGCTTGGTGCCGGTGGTCGCGATGGCACGCAGCCTGCCGTTGCGAATCAGGCTCATGACCGAAGGCGGACTGGCGAACATCACTTGCACGCGCCCGCCGGTGAGATCGACCAGTGCCGCCGGCGCCCCCTTGTAGGGCACGTGGACCAGGTCTACGCCAGCCATGGACTTGAACAGCTCGCCGGCGAGGTGCGTCGAGGCGGCGATACCGGACGAGCCGTAGTGCAGCTTGCCGGGCTGCGCCCGTGCCACGGCGATCAGCTCGCTCACGTTGCGCGCAGGCACCTGGAGATTCACCACCACGATGGCGGAGCTGGTCGCGAGCAGCGAGATCGGCGCGAAGTCGCGCACAGGGTCGTACGGCAGCCGCGCATAGAGACCGGGGTTGATGCCGAATCCGGTCGGCGCGAGCAGCAGGGTATAGCCGTCCGGCGCGGCGCGAGCGACCAGCTCCGCGCCGATGATGCCGGCTCCGCCGGGACGATTGTCGACCACGACCTGCTGGTTGAAGCGATCGCCCAGGCGCTGCGCGAAATTGCGCGCAACGAAATCGGCATTGCCGCCGATGGTCTGGGCGACCACCAGGCGGATGGGCTTGGTTGGATAAGGTTGCGCGCTCGCGCCGGCTGCCGCGAGCAGTAGCGAGCAAAGCGCGCCGCACAGCGCGAGCCGGCATCGCGCCATGCGTGCCGCATCGAGGAGTTGGATGGCCGCGGTCACGTTGCTTGCGTCCGCGCTCAACCCAGCACTTGGGCATTGAGCACGTTGGCCGGCTTGCCGTCCAGCCAGGCCTCGATGTTGGCCAGGGCCTCGCCGTAGAAGGTCTTGAAGATATCGGTGTTGACGTAGCCGAGGTGGGGCGCGAGCGTGACATTGTCGAGGCGCCGCAAGGGGTGATCGGGCGGCAGCGGCTCGCGGTCGTAGACGTCGAGCGCCGCGTGGGCGAGCTTGCCCTGGCGCAAGGCATCGATGAGCGCGGCCTCGTCCAGGATCGGTCCGCGCGCGGTGTTGACCAGCACCGCGGAGGGTTTCATGCGCGCGAAATCCTCGGCGCCGATCAGCCTTCGGGTGCGATCGCTCAACACCACGTGAATGCTGACGAAGTCCGAAGTCGAGAACAGCTCTTCCCTGCTGACGTAACGCGCGCCGGCGGCGGCCGCGCGCTCGCCCGTCATGTTCTGGCTCCAGGCGACCACGTCCATGCCGAAGGCCTTGCCGTAGCCCGCTACGCGCGTACCTAGGCGTCCCAGGCCCACGACGCCGAGCCGCCGCTGTTCCAGCACCGTGCCCGCGCGCAGGCCCTCGTGCCAGCGTCCCGCGCGCACGCCGCGGTCGGCATTGGCGAGGTCGCGGGCGCCGGCGAGCAGCAATGCCCACGCCATCTCGGCGGTGGATGCGCCGCCTTCGCCGCCATGCGTGTTGCAGACGAGGATCCCGCGCTCGGTCGCGGCGGCGATGTCCAGGCTGGGCGCTCGCCTGCCGGTCATCGCGATCAGCTTCAGATTCGGGAGCTGCTCGATCAGCGCGCGGCCGAAGTGGGTGCGTTCGCGCAGCGGAGTGATGATCTCGAAGGGCGCGAGCTTCGCCGCGGCCTGCGCGGGCGAATCGAACGCGGCATCGAACACCGTGATGTCGATGCCGCGCCGGCGTATCCGCTCCCAGTCCGCGCTTTGCAGCGCGACCTGCATGTAATCGTCGAGGATGGCAAGCTTCATGCGAAATCCCTTGGTTCGCGTCGTCCGCGCCATGCTAGCACGCCGGGCAAGCGCGCAGGTTGCCTCGCGGTCGAGAGGCTTCACCCTTGCTCACTGCAGGCGCGCGCGGGGACAATGCGCGATCCGCGGCCGGCCCGAGCGCCGCTTCGCCGCGCAAGACGACCGGATGGCAATGCCTCTGAGCACACGGTGGGAAGAGCAAGGCTTCCTTTGCCGCGCGGAGGCGACTTGGAGGACTCGCAGCCGTATGAGCGCGCAGGCACGGACGATCGTGATTCACGGCGGCGACTACGCGCACGTGCGCGGGCTGACGGGCGAACATGGCGGGGGCATTCAGATCGACTATCGCGCCTTGCCGGTCGGGCAGATCTTCGCGCGCATGCTGGCGACGCGCTGCTTCGAGGCGTGCGAGTTTTCGCTGGCGAATTATCTCGTGTTGCGCGCGAGCGGCCAGCACTGGCTGAGCGCGCTGCCGGTGTTCCCGTACCGGGCGTTTCGCCACGGGCTGGTCGTGGTGCGAAAGGACAGCCCGCTCACGGCCTTCGAGCAGCTCGAAGGCGCGCGCGTGGGCGTGGAGGACTACTCGATGACGGCCGCGGTGTGGGTGCGCGGCCTGTTGCAAAGTGAATACGGCGTAGCGCACCGTGGCATCACCTGGGTGACGCGGCGCAAGCAGCGCCTGCCGCTTCCGGCGAGCGCTCGGGTCGAGCGTACCGACGCCTCGCTGGAGGAGCTGCTGCTCGAGGGTGGGATCGATGCCTTGCTGGGTTTCGCCCTGACGGATTTCGAGCGCCCGGCGCACGAGCGACGCTTACGCACGCTGCTCGAGCGACCCGATGCGGCAGAACGGGCCTATTACGAGCGCACGCGGGTCTTCCCGATCAATCACACGGTCGTGCTGCGCAACGATCTGCTCGAGCGCATGCCCGCGGCGGCAAGCGCCGTGATGCAGGCTTATGCGACCGCCAAGGACAGCGCTTACCGCAGGCACTCGCCCGGGTTGCTGCCGTGGGGCGATGCCAACTGGGACGAGGACATGGTGCGCTTCGGCGGCGACCCGCTGCCCTACGGGTTGAACGCGATCAATCGCGCGGTCGTGGGCACGCTCCTGGCGTATCTGCACGAGCAGGAATTCATTCGCGAGCGGCTGCCGATCGATTCGGTCTTCCTCGTTCCCGAGCGTTCCTGAAGGCCGCTCCCGCAGCTCATAGCTTGATGCCCGCGGCCCGGATCACCTTGGACCACTTTGCCAGCTCGGCGGCGATGAATTGGGCGAATTGCGCGTTGCTGCTGCCCACCGGCTCGTATCCCAGATCGCTCATGCGTTGGCGCACCTCCGGGGTCGCCAGCACTTGCGCCGTTTCGGCGTTCATGCGCTGCACGATCGGCGCGGGGGTGGCGCGCGGGAACAGCAGGCCCTGCCAGGTGCTCGCCTCGTAGCCCGGCAACGCCGCGGCCTCGGCGACCGTGGGCAGCTCGGGCAAGGCGGCCGCGCGCTTGGCGCTGGTTACCGCGAGCGCGCGCACCTTGCCGCTCTTGATATGCGCCACCGCCGAGGGCAGGGTGGAGGACATGACCTGGACGCGACCTGCGAGCAGGTCGACCAGCGCCGGCCCACCGCCTTTGTAGGGCACATGGGCGAGGCGTATGCCGCTCATGACATTGAGCAATTCCCCCGCGAGATGCTGCGTCGACGCGAGCCCCGAGGAGGAAAAATCGATCTGGCCGGGTTTGGCGCGCGCGGCCTCGATCAGCTCCTTCATGCTGCGCGCGGCGAAGCCCGGATGCACCAGCCAGACGTTGGGCGAGAGACTCACCTGCGTGATCGGGGTGAAATCGCGGATCGGGTCGAAGGCGAGCTTGGGGAAAAGGCTCGGGCTCGTGACCAGGTTGGGCGCGGTCAGCAACATGGTATAGCCGTCGGCTAGGGCGTGCGCGACCATTTCGTGGCCGATGTTGCCGGTGGCGCCGGGCCGGTTGTCCACCACCAGTTGCTGTCCTAAGCGCTCGCCCAGGCGCTGCGCGACCAGCCTGCCCGCGGTGTCGGAGGCGCCGCCCGGGGATTGCGGGATGAGAAAGCGGATCGGGCGCTGCGGGTAAGGCTCGGCGGCGAGCGGCGCGCCGATGCTCGCAAGAAGCAGCACGAAGCTCGCTACCGTTGTGACGCGTGCAAGCATGGTGACTCCATTCGATTCGGGATGGCGGCGATTGTCTCGGAAATCGTGCCGCTTGTGTGCATGCCGCGCGCTTTCCGATTGCCGGCGGCGTGCACGCGCGCTATGTTGCGGCTCGTATCCTCGATCAGCCCGACAGGGGAGGCCCTGCGACAACCATGAACATCGACCTCAGCGCAGCCCCAGGCGTCTCGGCGCCCGCCGATGCGTTATTACGTCCGAATACTCTCACCATCGATCTGGACGCCATTGCCGAGAGGGTACGTGAGATTCGCGCGGCGGTCGGTCCGGGTATTCGCTTCTTCGCCACGCTGAAGGCCGATGCCTACGGGTTCGGCGTGCTGGCGGTGGCGCGCACCGTGATCGAAGCCGGCGCGGATGCCATCTCGATCGTGAGCTTGGCCGATGCGGTGCGCTTGCGCGAGGCGGGTCTGACCTGCCCCGTGTTGGTGTACGCCGGCGCTCTGCCCGACCGCGAGGTCGTGCAGGCGGTCGAGGCGCACGGGCTGATGCCGACGCTGCACGACGACTCGACGCTGGACGCGTATGTGCGCCACGCCCGCGGGCCGCTCGACTGCGCGGTGAAGATCGATGTCGGCCAGGAGCGTATCGGCGTACCGGCCGAGCGCGCGCCGGCGTTTCTCGCCCGCATCGCCGCCTCGGGACGGCTGCGATTGGCGCTCGTCAACGCGCATCCCTACATTGCGAGCGGCGCGGGCGCGCTCGAAGCGCTGCAATGGCAGTGCGCGCGCTTCACCGAGGCCTGCCGTGCCGCCGAGCAGCTCGGCGTCACGATCCCGTTGCGGGTGTTGGCGAGCTCGAAGGTCCTGCGCATGACCAGCGCCATGAGCCTCGACGGGATCGATCCGGGGCAGGGCTTGTTCGATGGTCTCGGTCTGGACAGCGCTGCCGGCCAAGCCCGGCGCTGGCCGCTCGCTTGCCTTACGAGCCGGCTGATTCAAGTGCGTCGCCTCGAGCGCAGCGCCTTTCTCGAGCAAGCCCCTTTCCCGCTGCGAGCGAACATGCGGCTCGGGATCGTGCCGATCGGCTACAGCGACGGTATTCATCGCGCGCACGCCGGCTGCGTGCTGGTGCACGGGCGGCGCTCGCCGCTGTTGGCGTCCCCCTCGCTCGAATACACGCGCATCGACTTGACCGAGGTGCCGGGCGCGCAAGTCGGCGACGAGGTGGTGTTCATCGGCGCGCAGGGCGAGGAACGGATCGCGCCGGACGAAGTCATGCGCGCGCGCGGCATCGCCCGCTTGCCCGATCTCATGCTCGAGCTCAAGCCGAGCATTGCGCGGCGGTACGTGCGCGTCGCCTCGTCAGGTCGCTAGCGCAACCTGCGATCGCTACGCAACGTTTGCGGTGCCCGCCCGCTCGGCCCTCCGGAGAGTCGGACCAAGGTCGGCGTCGGCGCCGCCGATCGGACCCGCGATGCGCGTCAGCGCGGGCAGCCCGCGCGCTCGGCGATCCAGTTGCCCAGCTCGGCCCAGTCCTTGTCGCCGTAGCCGTGAGCGATCGCGGCGATATGCTGTTCGCGTAGCAGGCTTGCGCTCGGCAGCGGGACAGCGCTCTCGGCCGCGGCGGCTAGGGCGAGCTCCACGTCCTTCAAGCCGAGCCGCAGGGAAAACGTCGGCTGGGCGGGTTTCTCCAGCATCATGCGACCGTAGTTGCGATACGCCGGAGCGCTCATCGCGGTGGCGGTGATGATGTCGAGAAAGTCCTTCGGCGCCACACCCGATTTCTGCACCAGCGCGAAGGCTTCCCCCAGGCTTTCGATGATCGTGGCGAGGACGAAATTGCGCGCGATCTTGACGATGTTGGCGTGGCGCGGATCCGGGCCGAGGTCGAACCAGCGCCGGCCGAGCGCTTCGAACACGCTCGTGCAGCGCGCCAGCGCGGCTTGCGGGCCGGCGGCGACGATGTCGAGCTCGCCCTTCGCCGCGGCTTCCGGGCGGCCGAAGACCGGGGCCGAGACATAGGCGGAGCCGCCCCTGCGATGGCTCTCGCTCAGTTGCGCCGCCAGGCCAAGGCCGATCGAGGCCATGTTGACATGCAGGCTTGTGGCGGGCGCGCTTGGCGCCAGGCCCGAGGCGAGCCACACCGAATGCACGGCGGCATCGTCGGCCAGCATGCTGATCACGATGTCTGCGTCCAGCGTGCCGGCCGGCTCGCTGGCAATGCGTGCGCCTTGCGCCGCCAGCAGCGCGGTCGCTTCGCGCGAACGATTCCAGACGCTGAGGCTGTGGCCGCGCTCGATCAGGCGCAGCGCCATGCCGCGTCCCATCTGCCCCAGTCCGATGAATCCGATGCGCATCCTTTTCCCCTCTGCCGCGGCCGCGTCCGATCTCGCGCGCGCGAGTAGTGTAGGGCGTCGCAGCGCGGCGAGCGAATGGCCCACCCACGCCCCAGGCGAGGCGCGGGATACAATCGCTCCCGCCGCGCAACCATCGACACGGAGCACTCATGGATCTAGGAGCCTGTCGGACTTAATTTCACGTGTGCGACGGAGGCGATTTTCGCGCAGGGCTAGGAGGACGACGCAGCCGATAGCGAGACTATCGGCAAGTCGTTCGACACCGCCATGCGCGAAAAGCGCCCCGTCCCTTCGGGTTGCGCCCA
>JADLAC010000007.1 GCA_020848435.1 Burkholderiales bacterium
CCACAACGCGCGCATGCGGCGTTGCTCGGCTTGCCAATATTCCCGATATTGGTCTGCACCGAGCGCCTTGCCTGCGCGCGTTGTGGGCACAACGCATCGCGCGAAATCAAGTCCGACAGGCTCCTAGCTACCACTACCCCAAGCTCACCTTGTTTCTCGATGCGGGGCGCAACTATCGCACTTTGACCACCGACCTCGACGGCCAGACGGAACGTCTCAGCGTCAAGGGCTCGGCGATCACCGTGGACACGCTCACGCTGGGCCCGAACGACCCGCGCTGCTGCCCGACGCGCAAGACGCAGATGCATTTCCGCTGGCAGGGTGGCAAGCTGGTAGCCTTGCGGTAACCGCGGCATCGCGCAATGCAAGCGCAAAGGAGGCCATGATGGCGGCAGTGGGCGGCAACGGCGGCGGTGATCTCGGCAGGCTGATCCTGCGCTTGGCATTGGGCATCCTGGTGCTGCTGCACGGCATCGCCAAGATCGCCGGAGGGCCTGCGGGCATCGTCGGGCTGGTGGAAAAGGCCGGGCTGCCCGGTCCGCTCGGTTATCTCGTCTACCTCGGCGAGGTGCTCGCCCCGCTGCTGCTCATCGCCGGCTGGTGGACGCGGCTCGCCGCGCTGGTGATCGCGATCAACATGGTGGTCGCCGTGGCGCTGGTACACCAAGCCGAGCTGCTCATCGTGACCAAGAACGGCGGCTGGGCGTTGGAGCTCCAGGGCATGTACTTCTTCAGCGCGCTGGCGCTGGTATTCCTCGGCGCCGGGCGCTTCAGCCTCGGCGGTGCGCGCGGGCGCTTCAATTGACCGCGCGAGCCGCGGGCACTGCGGCGGCGAGCGAGGGCGGCGACGCAGGCTGTAGCGCGCGAGCGAATACCGATCCTCGATATTGCGCCTGCCAACACAAGACCGGCTACGCGGCTCGTGGAACAAGGGCGTGAGCTACGCTATTTCAGGCTGATGTTGACCGCCGTGACGAGCTGTTCCAGCTCGGCGTACTCGCGCTCGAACTTGGCCTTGAACGCTTCCGGGGACGCCGGCGGGGCCACCTCCGAGCCGTCGGCGGCGAGCGCGCGTATCACCTCGGGGGTATTCATGCCATGCACGATCGCGCCGTTGAGGGCGCGCACGATCGGCATGGGTGTGCCGGCGACCGCGAAATACGCGTAGCTGTTGGTCAACTGGAATCCGGGCACGCCCGCTTCCGCTACCGTCGGCATGTCGGGGAACAGGCTGCCGCGCTTGGCCGCGGTGATGGCGAGCCCGCGCAGCTTGCCGCTTTTCAGGTGGATGCCGCTCGTCACGACATTGGTGAACGTGGCCTGAACCTGGCCGGCGATGGTGTCGATCACCGCGGGCGCGGCGCCCTTGTAGGGGACATGGACGAGGTCGATGCCGGCCATGTACTTCAACCGCTCCCAGCCGATGTGACCTGTGGTGCCGACGCCCTGCGAGCCATAGCTCATGGCGCCCGGCTTGCTCTTCGCATGGGCGATGAGGTCCTGGACGCTCTTCGCGGGCACCGACGGATGCACCACCAGAATGTAGGGCTGCGTGGTGAGCTGTGCGATGGGGATGAAGGCCTTGCGCACGTCATAGGCGGCACGCTTGAACACGCCGTTCAGCATCAGGGTGTCGGAGGCGCCGAGCAGGGTGTAGCCGTCGGGATGCGCCTGGGCGGCGATGTCCATGCCGAGCACGGTGCCGCCGCCGGGACGATTGTCCACGATCACCGCCTGACCCCAGCGCTCGTTGAGCTTCCGGGCAGCGAGCCGGGTCATGGTGTCCAGGCCGCCGCCGGGCGCGATACCGATGACGACGCGGATCGGCCGCTTCGGATAGTCGAGCGGCTTGTCCTGGGAGCGCGCGCCGCTCGTGCCCGCCGCCGCGCACGCGCATGCCGCCAGCAGTATCGGGTCGAGTCCTGCGCGTCGCATCGGGGGTCGGGTCGGGGAGTTGGCGTGTGCACATATTACGTGTGTTGCGTCATGAACGGCGAAGTGCGGCGCGCGAGACCGACCGCGCGGCCGCGGCGGGCGCTAAAGCCACGCGCCCGAGCCACCGTTAACCAGTACGCAATTCCGCGGATGCGGTGGAGGCCGCGATGCGTGCTTGGGACAGGATTTCATTGCGCTGGCAGCTTCTTGTGCCGGTGGTGGTCGGGGGCGTGATCGTGGCGCTCGGCGTGATCTGGGTGATGTCGCTGGTGCGCACCGAGACCGCCGCGCAGGCGGGGGTGAATACCGCCAGCGCGGTGGCCGCCCAGCTCACGACGCTGCGCGCTTTCTACACCGAGCAGATCGTCGTCCGCGCGCGCGCTTCGGGCATGGCCATCGACCACGATTTCGCCGCGAAAGACAACGCCCTGCCGCTGCCGGCAACCATGGTGAAGTCGCTCGGGACGGCGCTTGCGGCCGAGCATCCCGGGATGAGCGTGCGTCTATATAGCCGCTATCCGTTCCCCTTTCGCGCCAAGGGCGAGCGTTACGACGAGTTCGAACAGCGCGCGCTGGCCGCGCTGGAGACGACGCCCGGCAAGCCGTACTGGGCGGTCGAGACGGTCGCGGGCCGCAGATCGGTGCGCTACGCGGTCGCTGACACGATGAAGGACGGTTGCGTCGGTTGTCATAACGCGCATGCCGCTTCGCCCAAAACGGACTGGAAGCCGGGGGATGTGCGCGGCGTGCTCGCCGTCACCGTTCCGATCGACGTGGTCGGCGCCGAGATCGATCGCGGCATGAGCCGGCTTGCGCTCGCGGTGCTCATCGGCATCGGCCTGATAGCGGCGGGCGCGCTGGTCATGTCGGAGCGCGTCAGGCATAGCGGCGCGCGGTTGTGCGCGTCGCTCGAAGACGCCGTGCGCGACAAGGACTTCACGGCGCGCATCGAGGTCGAAGGCGGCGCGGAGCTCGTGCGTATCGGCGCGTCGGTGTCCGCGCTCATGGGCTCGTGCGCCGACTCGTACCGCTCGCTCGCCGGTGGGGCGCAGGCGATATCGGCGGCGGTCGAGCGCGTGGCGCATTGCTCCGAGCAGATCCAGCGATCCTCGCAGGTACAGACCGAAGCGACCGCCTCGACCGCGGCAGCGGTCCAGGAGCTCACCGTGAGCATCAACCACATCGCCGACAATACGCGCGATACCCGCGCCATGACCGAAGCGGCGAGCGCCGCCTCGCACGCGGGACGCGCGGCGGCACAGGAGGCCTCGAGCGCAATGGAGCGCATCGCGCAGACGGTGACCGACTCGGCCGCGATGATCACGCTGCTCGGCCAGCGCTCGAGCGAGATCAGCGGCATCGCCGGCGTGATCAAGGACATCGCCGAGCAGACCAACCTGCTTGCATTGAACGCCGCGATCGAGGCCGCGCGCGCCGGTGAGCAAGGCCGCGGCTTCGCCGTGGTCGCGGACGAAGTGCGCAAGCTCGCCGAGCGCACGAGCACGGCGACGGCGCAGATCGAGGACATGATCGGATCGATCCAGCAGGAGATCGCGGGCGCGGTCGAACGCTTGCAGCATGGCAGCACCCAGGTCTCGGCGGGCGTGCGCATGTCGAACGACGTCGCCGGCGCGCTGGGCAAAATGGAAGATGACGCGCGCGCGACCCTCACGCGCGTGGCCGAAGTCGCCAACGCGGCCGGCGAGCAGGGCGCCGCCGCCCACGAGATCGCGCGCAATGTCGAGCGCATCGCGCGGATGACCGAGGAAAACATGCGCGAGGCCGCCCAGACGCTCGCCTCGGTGCGCCATCTGCAGACCTCGATGCAGGCGTTCGCCGCGGAAATCGGGCGCTACAAGTACGCCTGACACGGGCACCGAACCGGGCACGCGTTGCCCGACGGGCCAGCGCGAGAAGCGCACCTCTTTTCGGCTTGCGCCGATAACGCCCGCATGCGGCGTTGCCGTTGTTCCCGATGTCGACCTGCGCCAAGCGCCTCGCCTGCAGGAGCGCGCGAAATCGAGTCCGACCGGCTCCTCGCGCCATGCCGCCAGCACGGGCCGCGCGCCGCGTGCGCCGCCCAGCGGCTATGTAAACCGGGTGTAACGGTTTGAAAATTCCCCGATATACTGCGCCTGATCGGGGAGCCCGCGGTTATCCTTACGTGCGCAAGGAAGACAACGCGCACCCTGTTTCGGCATCGACGCCAGCATCTACCCCAGCATAGGCTCATCCCAGCCATGAGCGAATCGCCGCCGCCCCCGAGCGCCGATGGTTCCGGCGCAGCCTCCGCTGCTGAGCGCGCGCCGGTGCGCGGCTGGTTGTGGTTTCTGCTCGTGCTGGTCATCGCCGGCGCCGGCTGGTATCACTACGATCGCTATAAGGAACGCGACGCCCTCGCCCAAGCCGAGAAGAAGGCGGCGGAAGGCAAGAAAGGCTTCGGCAAAGGCATGGGCGGGCCGACGCCGGTGGTCGCCGTGCCGGCGCGCAAGGGCCGCATCGACGTGTATCTCGATGGCCTGGGGACGGTGACGCCGCTGCGGACGGTGACGGTGCGCAGCCGCGTCGACGGCCAGTTGATGCGCGTGTTCTTCCAGGAAGGCGAGCGGGTCGAGCAGGGACAGCTCCTGGCGCAGATCGACCCGCGGCCGTTCGAAGTGATGCTGAAACAGGCCGAGGGCCAGCTTGCCCGCGACCAGGCGCTGTTGGCCAATGCGCGCCTGGATGTCGAGCGCTATCGCACCCTGCTCGAACAGGATTCGATCGCCAAGCAGCAGGTCGACGCGCAGGAAGCCCTGGTGCGCCAGTACGAGGGCGTCGTCAAGTCCGACCAGAGCCAGGTGGAGAACGCGCGCCTACAGTTGAGCTACGCGCGCGTGACCGCGCCGATCGCGGGACGCGCGGGATTGCGCCTGATCGATCCCGGCAACATCGTGCGCGCCGGCGATGCCACCGGCATCGTCGTCATCACCCAGCTCGCGCCCATCGGCGTGTTGTTCACCGTGCCGCAGGACAGCCTGCCGGCGCTAATGAAACGGGTGCAGTCCGAGGAGCGCCTGAGTGTCGAAGCTTGGGATCGCGAGCAGAAGTCGCGGCTCGCCCAGGGCCGGCTGCTCGCCGTGGACAACCTGGTCGATGTCGCGACCGGGACGGTCAAGCTGAAGGCATCCTTCGGCAACGCGGACAACGAGCTTTTTCCCAACCAGTTCGTCAATGTGCGCCTCAAGCTCGACACCCTGGAAGAGCAGACGGTGATCGCGCAATCGGCCGTGCAACGCGGCGGCCGCGGGCTGTTCGTGTACGTCGTCAAGGATGACATGACGGTGAGCGCCCGGCCGATCACGCTGGGTGCCGCCGACGGACCGCGTGTCGCCGTGTTGAAGGGCCTCGAGCCGGGCGAGCGCGTGGTGACCGACGGCATCGATCGGCTACGCGAAGGCACCCGCGTCCAGGTCGCCAAGCGGCCCGAATTCAAGCCTTCGGTCGACGGCACCAGCGGCGCGCGCAAGAAGGGCAAGGGCAAGGGGAAGGCGGCCGAATCGGCGGCGGCGCCGGCGGGCGCATCGGCCCCAGGCGACAAGCCCGCGGCCGCTACGAGCGGCGATGCCGCCCGCGCCGGACCGGGCGCGGGCGAGACCGCCAGCAAGGGTCCGCGGCCTTCCGCAAGCGCCGATGCCGCCGCGGAGGACGCGCCGAAGAAGAAACGCCGCCCGCCTCCCGCCGAGGGCGAGGAGAGCAAGGCACCGGCGGGGGCACCGGGAAGCGAAAGCGGCCGCGGCGAGGAGCCGCCGAAGAAGCAGCGCAAGCCGCGGCCGGCCGCTGATGATGCCAGACCGGAGGCCGATGCGGCGCCCGGACCGGGCAGCGGGAGCGAACAGGCGCCGAAGAAGAAGGGCCGCCGCAAGCCCCCGCCGGAGGGCGAGCCGGGCGCGGGCGCAAGCTCAGCGCAGTAGCCCATGAATCCGTCGCGGCTTTTCATCCTGCGCCCGGTGGCGACCACGCTGCTCATGGTCGCCATCCTGCTCTCCGGCATCATCGCCTATCGCCAGCTCGCGACCTCGGCGCTGCCCGATGTCGACTATCCGACCATCCAGGTCTTCACCTTCTATCCCGGCGGCAGCCCGGATGTGCTCGCTTCCGCCGTGACCGCGCCGCTCGAGCGCCAGTTCGGCCAGATCCCCGGCCTGAAGCAGATGTCATCGACGAGCTCCGGCGGGGCGTCGGTCATCACCTTGCAGTTCGATCTCTCGGTGCCGCTCGACGTGGCCGAGCAGGGCGTGCAGGCCGCGATCAACGCCGGCTCGAATCTACTGCCGAATGATCTGCCCGCACCACCGGTGTACAGCAAGGTCAATCCGGCTGATGCGCCCATCCTCACCCTGGCGCTGTCGTCGAGCACGCTGCCCCTGCCGGAGATCCAGAATCTCGCCGACACCCGCTTGGCGCAAAAGATCTCGCAAGTGACCGGCGTGGGCCTGGTGACGCTCGCCGGCGGCCAGCGTCCGGCGGTGCGGGTGCAGGCGAACCCGAAGGCGCTCGCCGCCAACGGCTTGAACATGGAAGACCTGCGCACGGCCATCGTCGCTTCCAACGTCAAGCGCGCCAAGGGCAACATCGACACCCCGAGCCGCTCCTACATCATCGATGCCAACGACCAGCTGCGCTCCGCCGCGGAGTACAAGGCGGTCGTGGTCGCGTATCGAAACGGGGCGCCGATTTTTCTCGCCGACGTGGCCGACGTGACCGAGGACGCGGAGAACGTGCGCTTGGCCGCGTGGATGAACGAGGTGCCGGCGGTCATCGTCAACATCCAGCGCCAGCCGGGCACCAACGTGATCGAAGTGGTGGATCGTATCAAGCGCCAGTTGCCGCAGTTGACCGCCTCCCTGCCCGCATCGATCGACGTGACCGTGCTGACCGATCGCACCATCACCATCCGCGCCTCGGTGCGCGACGTGCAGATCGAGCTGGCCTTCGCCATCGGCCTGGTGGTGATGGTGATCTTTCTTTTTCTGCGCAACGTTCCCGCCACCCTCATTCCGAGCGTGGCGGTGCCGCTGTCGCTGGTCGGGACGTTCGGGTTCATGTACCTCGCCGGGTTTTCCATCAACAACTTGACGCTCATGGCGCTGGTGGTGGCGACCGGCTTCGTGGTCGACGATGCCATCGTCGTGATCGAAAACATCGCCCGCTACCTGGAGCAGGGCGATACGCCGCTGGAGGCGGCGCTCAAGGGCTCCAAGCAGATCGGCTTTACCATCATTTCGCTCACGATTTCGCTCGTTGCCGTGCTGATTCCGCTGCTGTTCATGGGCGACGTGGTGGGACGCCTGTTCCGCGAGTTCGCCGTCACGCTGGCGGTCGCCATCCTGATCTCCGGGGTGGTTTCGCTCACGCTCACGCCGATGATGTGCGCGCGGCTGCTGAAACACACGCCCGAGCATGCGCACGGCCGGCTCTATCGCGCCAGCGGGCGCGTATTCGACCGCGTCATCCGGCGCTACGGCGACATGCTCGACTGGGTGCTGGGGCACCAGGCGCTCACGCTGCTGCTCGCCCTCGGCACGCTCGCGCTCACGGTCGGGCTGTATTTCGTCGTCCCCAAGGGTTTCTTTCCGCTGCAAGACACCGGTGCCATCCTCGCCATCAGCGAAGCGGAGCAAAGCGTGTCGTTTCGCGCCATGGCCGAGCGCCAACAGGGGCTCGCGCGCGTGGTGCTGCAAGACCCCGCGGTGGAAAGCCTGTCCTCCTTCATCGGTGTCGACGGCATCAACGCGACCTTGAACAGCGGGCGCATGCTGATCAACCTGAAACCGCTCGGGGTGCGCAAGGAGCGCGCTGCCGAGGTGATCCGCCGCCTCCAACCCGAGCTCGCCAAGCTGACCGGGATCACGCTCTACATGCAACCGGTGCAGGACCTGTCGATCGAGGATCGCATCAGCCGCAACCAGTACCAGTTCACCATGGAGTCGCCCGATAGCGAGGTGCTGGCGACGTGGGTGCCGCGATTGGTGGAGCGGCTACGGCAAGCACCCGAGCTGACCGATGTCGCCTCAGATCTCCAGGATCGCGGCCTGCAAGCCTTCGTCGACATCGACCGCGATAGCGCCGGGCGCCTGGGCATCACGCCGGCGGCCGTCAGCACCGCGCTCTACAACGCCTTCGGCCAGCGCCTGATATCGACCATCTTCACCCAGTCGAGCCAGTACCGCGTGGTGCTCGAGGTGCTGCCCGAATTCCGCCGCGGGCCGGATGCGCTCAGCGACATCTACGTCGCCGCGGCCTCGGGCCAGCAAGTGCCGCTGTCGTCGATCGCGCGCGTGGGCGAGGGCAGCACGACGCTCGCCATCAATCACGTCGGCCAGTTCCCCGCCGCCACGGTGTCGTTCAATCTCGCGCCGCGCGCGTCCTTGGGTGATGCGGTCAAGGCGGTGGAAGCGGCCGAGCGCGAGATCGGGTTGCCGCTTTCCATTCAGACCAATCTGCAGGGCGCGGCGGCCTCCTTCCGCGAATCGCTGGGCGACACCTTGCTGCTGGTGCTCGCCGCCATCGTCACGATGTACATCGTGCTGGGCGTGCTGTACGAAAGCTTCATCCATCCGGTCACGATCCTGTCGACGCTCCCGACCGCCACGGTCGGTGCGCTCGCCGCGCTGCTCTTGGCGCGCAGCCAGCTCGACATCATTGCAGTCATAGGCATCATCCTACTGATCGGTATCGTGAAGAAGAACGCGATCATGATGATCGACTTCGCCCTCGATGCCGAGCGCAACGAGGGCCTGGCGCCGCGCGAAGCCATCTTTCAAGCCTGCCTGCTGCGCTTTCGGCCCATCCTCATGACCACCCTGGCGGCGCTGCTCGGCGCGCTGCCGCTCATGCTCGGCAGCGGAGTGGGCTCGGAGCTGCGTCATCCGCTGGGCTTGACCATGGTCGGGGGCTTGATCGTGAGCCAGGTGCTGACCTTGTTCACCACCCCGGTGATCTATCTCGCTTTCGATCGCCTCGGCCGGCGCATGAGCCAGGCGCGCGTCGCGCCGGCGCAGCGGCCCCTGTAGCGAGCGCGCCAT
This sequence comes from Burkholderiales bacterium, assembly GCA_020848435.1. Classification (GTDB taxonomy): domain Bacteria; phylum Pseudomonadota; class Gammaproteobacteria; order Burkholderiales; family WYBJ01; genus WYBJ01. The sequence continues at coordinate 9,003 of JADLAC010000007.1, forward strand.
GTGGAACCTCTCGGCCACCTTCATCGCCCGCCCAGTCGCGACCACGTTGCTGATGCTGGGGCTGGTGCTCGCGGGGGCGATCGCGTTCACGCGCCTGCCGGTATCGCCGCTGCCGCAAGTCGACTATCCCACCATCTCGGTCACGGCCAACCTGCCCGGCGCGAGCCCCGAGACCATGGCGGCGACCGTCGCCACCCCGCTCGAGCGCCAGCTCGGGCGCATCGCGGGGGTGAATGAAATCACCTCCTCGTCCGCGCTCGGCTCGACGCGGGTCGTGCTCCAGTTCGACTTGAGCCGCAACATCAACGACGCGGCGATCGAAGTCCAGGCAGCGATCAACGCCGCCCGCGGGCAACTGCCCTCGGGCATGCCCAACAACCCGACCTATCGCAAGGTGAATCCCGCCGATGCGCCCATCATGGTGCTCGCGCTGGTGTCGGATGCGCATACCCGCGGCCAACTCTACGATGTCGCCTCGACCATCATCGCGCAGAAGCTCTCGCAAGTGCGCGGCATCGGCCAGGTCACGGTCGGGGGCAGCTCGCTGCCGGCGGTGCGCGTGCAGGTCAATCCGCGGGCGCTCAACCATCAAGGCATCGGTCTCGAGGAAGTGCGCGCGGCGCTGGTGGCGGCGAATTCCAATCGGCCCAAGGGGCTGGTGGAGGAGGGTGATCGGCAGTGGATCATCCGTGCCAACGACCAGGCCTACACGGCGGCGCAGTACATGCCGCTCGTGGTCTCGTATCGCAACGGCGCGGCGGTGCGCTTGAGCGATGTGGCGAGCGTCACCGATTCGGTGCAGGACAAGAACAACGCAGCGGTGTCCGACGGCAAGCCGGCCGTGCTGCTCATCCTGTATCGCGAGCCCAACGCCAATATCCTCGATACCGTCCAGCGCGTGCAAGATCTCCTGCCGTGGCTGAAGGCGGCGATGCCCGAGGCGATGGACCTCGCGACCGCGATGGAACGCACCTCCACCATCCGCGCGTCCATCCGCGAAGTCGAGCGCACGCTCATCATCGCGGTGGCCCTGGTGGTGCTGGTGGTGTTCGCGTTCCTGCGCACGCTGCGCGCCACGCTGATTCCGGCCACCGCCGTGCCGGTCTCGCTCATCGGCACCTTCGCGTTCATGTACCTGGCGGGCTACAGCCTCAACAACCTGTCGTTGATGGCGCTCATCGTCGCGGCAGGCTTCGTGGTCGACGATGCCATCGTCGTGCTGGAGAACACCACGCGCTATCTCGAGCGCGGCGTGGCGGCGCGCGAGGCGGCGCTCATCGGCGCGCGCGAAGTCGGCTTTACCGTCATGTCGATGAGCCTATCGCTGATCGCGGTGTTCATCCCGATTCTCCTCATGGGCGACATCGTGGGGCGCTATTTCCGCGAGTTCGCGGTGACGCTGTCGGTCTCGATCCTGATCTCGCTCTTGGTCTCGCTCACGCTCACGCCGATGATGTGCGCGCGGCTGTTGCGCCCGGCGCGAGCGCAACGCGGGCTCACGCGCGCGAGCGAGCGCTGGTTCGCGGGCCTCTCGCGCGGCTACGCGCGCAGTCTCGGCTTCGCCTTGCGCCATTCCTTTCTCACCATCCTGGTGCTCGCCGCGGTGATCGGGCTCAACGTCCACCTCTACACGACCATTCCGAAGGGGTTCTTTCCGCAGCAGGATACCGGGCGGCTGTTCGGGGGCTTGCGCGCCGACCAGTCCGCGCCCTTCGAGCTCACGCGCCAGAAGATGGAGGCGTTCGTCGAGATCGTGCGCGCCGATCCGGCGGTGGAGCACGTGACCGCGGTGGTCGGCGGCGGCTCGCGGCGCTCGGGCACCATGTTCGTGTCGTTGAAGCCCTTGGCCGAGCGCCAGGTATCGTCGCAGGAAGTGGTGACGCGGCTGCGGCGCCAGTCCGTACGCGTGCCGGGTGCGACCTTGTCGCTCTTTCCGGTGCAGGACGTGCGCATCGGCGGGCGCCAGGCGAGCAGCACCTACCAGTTCACCCTGCGCAGCGACGACCTGGAGCTGTTGCGGCTTTGGACGCCACGCCTGGAACAGGCCCTGCAGGGCGCCCCCGAGCTCGAAGACATCGACAGCGACCAGGAGATCCGCGGCCTACAGCTCATGCTGGTGATCGACCGGCCGACCGCCTCGCGCTATGGCATCACGCCCGAGCTGATCGATGCCACGCTCGGCAATGCATTCAGCCAGGCGGTGGTGTCGACCATCTACCGCGAGCGCAATCAATACCGGGTGGTGATGGAGGTCGATGAGCAGTTCTCGCGCAGCCCGGAGGCGCTCAAGGGCCTGTACGTGCGCGCCCCCGGCGGCGCCCAGGTGCCGATGTCGGCGATCGCGCGTTACGAGTACAGCAACGCGCCGCTGTCGGTGAACCACCAGAGCCAGTTTGCGGCCGCGACCATTTCGTTCAACCTGGCCGAAGGCGCGGCGCTGTCGGATGCGACCGCGCGCATCCTCGATACCATGGCCAAGATCGGCGTGCCCAACAGCGTATTCGGCAGCTTCGAGGGCACCGCGCGCGGCTTCCAGCGCTCGATCCAGTATCAGCCCTGGCTCATCCTCGCGGCCGTGGTCGCCGTCTACATCGTGCTGGGGATCCTGTACGAGAGCTACATCCATCCGCTGACGATCCTCTCGACCCTGCCCTCGGCCGGGGTGGGTGCGCTGCTCGGCTTGATGCTGTTCGAGGCGGAGTTCGGCATCATCGCGCTGATCGCGGTATTTCTCCTGATCGGCATCGTGAAGAAGAACGCGATCATGATGGTGGATTTCGCGTTGGCGGCCGAGCGGCGCGAGGGCAAGCGCCCGGAGGAGGCCATCTTCGAAGCGTGCCGGCTGCGCTTTCGTCCCATCATGATGACGACCTTGGCCGCCATGCTCGGTGCCCTGCCGCTCGCGCTCGGTGCGGGCGATGGCGCGGAGCTGCGCAAGCCTTTGGGCATCGCTATCGTCGGCGGCCTCATGTTGAGCCAGCTCCTCACCTTGTATACGACCCCGGTCGTGTACCTCTATCTCGATCGCTTCCGCCTGTGGTGCCGGCGCATGCGCCGGCCCGGCGCGCCGATCGCCGAGCCGGAGTTGCAATGAGCCGGCGCTGCTGGCTGCCCGCGGGCGCGAGCTTGCTCGCCGCGGCACTGCTCGGAGCCTGCCAAGGGGTCGGGCCGGACTACGTGCGGCCCTCGGTGGCGGTGCCCGACGCCTACAAGAATGCCGGCGGCAGTTGGAAACCCGCCCAGCCGGCCGATGTGTCGGCGCGCGGCCCGTGGTGGACGCTCTTCAAAGACCCCGAGCTGAACGCTCTGGCCGAGCGGGTCGGACCCGCCAACCAGTCGATCCGCCAAGCCGAGGCGCGCTATCGCCAAGCGCAGGCGCTGGTGCGCCAGGCGCAGGCCGATCGCTACCCGTTTCTGACCGCCGCTGCCACGGCGAGCCGCAGCCGCGACTTCGACAGCTCGGCCGGCGCGAGAAGCAGCTTCGAGCTCGCGGCCGACGCGTCGTGGGAAGCGGATCTCTGGGGCCGCGTGCGCCGCAGCGTGGAAGCCGGCGAAGCTCAGGCGCGCGCCGCCGCGGCCGAGATCGAATCGGTGCGCCTGGTCGCGGTCGCCGCGCTGGTGCAGAGCTATCTGCTCATCCGCGTGCTCGACGTGCAGGCGCGGCTGCTCGAAGACACGGTGGCCGCCTACGGGCGCTTTCTCAAGCTCACGAGCAACCGCTACAACGCCGGTGTCGTCGGCAAGTCGGACGTGGTGCAGGCCGAAGCGCAGTTGAAGAGCACGCAGGCGCAGCTCGTCGATCTCGGCGTGCAGCGCGCGCAACTCGAGCATGCGATTGCCGTGCTGGTGGGGGAGACCCCGGCGTCGCTGTCGATCGCGCCCGCACCGATGGTCGCCGCCGTGCCCGCGATTCCCACCGGCTTGCCCTCGGAGCTGCTCGAGCGCCGCCCCGATATCGCCGTGGCGGAACGCAACGTCGCCGCCGCCAACGCGCGCATCGGCGTGGCGCAGGCCGCCTTCTATCCTTCGGTCACGTTGTCCGCCGCCGCCGGGCTGCGCAGTGCGATGCTGCCGGAGCTGCTGCGCACGCCGAACCTGTTCTGGGCGCTCGGCACGGCGGCGGCGCAAGTCCTGTTCGATGGCGGTGCCCGCCGCGCGGTCGCGGACCAGGCGCGCGCGGTGCACGAGGCGGAGGTCGCGCTCTACCGCCAGACCGTGCTCACGGCCTTTCAGGAAGTCGAAGACAACCTGGCCGCGCTGCGCCTGCTCGCAGAAGGCGCGCGCTTGCAGGCCGACGCGGTCGCAGCGGCGCGCCAATCGGTGCAGCTCGCCGAGAATCGCTACAAGGCGGGCACGGCCAGCGCGCTCGAAGTCATTACGCTCCAAGCCATCGCGCTATCGAACGAGCGTAGTGCCGTCGGCACGCTCGGCCGGCAGCTCAGCGCGGCAGTGCAGCTCGTGCGCGCGCTCGGCGGCGGGTGGGGCGCGGTGCCATAGGAGCCTGTCGGACTTGATTTCGCGCGATGCGTTGTGGGCGCAACCCGAAGGGACGGGGCGCTTTTCGCGCATGGCGGTGTCGAACGACTTGCCGATAGTCTCGCTATCGGCTGCGTCGTCCTCCTAGCCCTGCGCGAAAATCGCCTCCGTCGCA
>JADLAC010000008.1 GCA_020848435.1 Burkholderiales bacterium
CCACAACGCGCGCATGCGGCGTTGCTCGGCTTGCCAATATTCCCGATATTGGTCTGCACCGAGCGCCTTGCCTGCGCGCGTTGTGGGCACAACGCATCGCGCGAAATCAAGGCCGACAGGCTCCTAGACCGTGCGGCCGATGCGAGTCCGCGCCATTGCTTGCTACACTGCCTCGACATTCCAACGGGGGCGACGGACATGGAACGTTCCAGACTGGTGGATGAAATCGGCGAGCGCGTGCGGCAGGTGCTGGAAGCGAGCCCGGCGAAAGACATCGAAAAGAACTTGCGCGCCGTGCTGACCGGCATGTTCAGCAGGCTCGACCTGGTGACGCGCGAAGAGTTCGACGTCCAGCGCGAAGTACTGCTGCGCACGCGCGAGCGCTTGGCCGAGCTCGAACGCAAGGTGCTCGCCATGGAGCGGCGCGAACAGAGCAGCGACTGACGGCGCGGCCGCGGCGCGTGCCCGCTCGGGCGATGAGGCGTCATGGCGCTCGCGGTGGTTTACAGCCGGGCGTTGGCCGCGATGGATGCGCCTCCGGTCACCGTCGAGGCCCATCTCGGCGGCGGTTTGCCGAATTTCACCATCGTCGGCTTGCCCGAAGCGGAAGTGAAGGAGGCGCGCGATCGCGTGCGCGCCGCACTCCAGACCGCGCGCTTCGAGTTTCCCGCCCGCCGCATCACCGTCAATCTCGCCCCGGCCGACCTGCCCAAGGATTCGGGCCGCTTCGATCTGCCCATCGCCCTGGGCATTCTGGCGGCATCCGGCCAGATTCCCGCCGCGCCGCTCAACGATTGCGAGTTCGTCGGCGAGCTCGCTCTCACCGGCGCGCTGCGCCCCATTCGCGGTGCGCTGCCGATGGCGCTATCCGCGCGCGATTCAGGGCGCTCGCTGGTTCTGCCCAGCGCGAATGCCGCCGAAGCGGCGCTCGCCCGCGGCACACGCATCCTCGGCGTCGAGTCGCTGCTCCAGTTGTGCGCGCATCTGACCGGGCGGGAGGTCATCGAGCCGTTCCTGCAAGAGACATCCATCGCCTCGGCGACGCTGCCGGACCTGGCCGACGTCAAGGGCCAGATGCATGCGCGCCGCGCGCTCGAGGTCGCGGCGGCCGGAGCGCATTCGCTGCTCATGGTCGGCCCGCCGGGCACCGGCAAGTCCATGCTCGCTGCCCGTCTGCCGGGCATCGTGCCGCCGATGAGCGAAGCCGAAGCGCTCGAATCGGCCGCGATGCAATCGCTCGGGGGCAACGGCTTTCGCATGGCGCAGTGGGGGGTGCGGCCGTTTCGGGCGCCGCACCACACCGCCTCGGCGATCGCGCTTGTCGGCGGCGGCAGCCAGCCCCGCCCCGGCGAGATCTCGCTCGCGATGCACGGAGTGCTGTTCCTCGACGAGCTGCCGGAATTCGACCGGCGCGTGCTCGAAGCGCTGCGCGAGCCGCTCGACTCGGGACAGATCACCGTGTCGCGCGCGGCGCGCCAAGCGGATTTCCCGGCGCGGTTCCAGCTTGTGGGGGCGATGAATCCCTGTCCCTGCGGCTATCTGGGAGAGGGGCGTTGCCGCTGTACGCCTGATCAGATATCGAGGTATCGAGCCCGTATTTCGGGACCTTTGCTCGATCGCATCGATATTCAGATCGAGGTGCCGGCGATTGCGCCGGAGGAGCTGCACAAGCGCGGCGGCGGCGAATCATCGCAAGACATCCGCATGCGGGTCGAAGCTGCTCGTGCTCGAATGCTCGCGCGCCGAGGAAAGCCAAATGCAATGCTCGAGGCGCGCGAAGTCGAGGAGGATTGTGCGCTAGACGCGCATGGCAGCAGGACGCTGCAACGAGCCATTGTCCATCTGAATCTCTCCGCGCGCAGCTACCATAGACTATTGAAGGTCTCGCGTTCGATCGCCGATCTTGCAGGCGCCAGGGACATCGATGGCGACCACGTCGCCGAGGCGCTCGGGTATCGACGCAAGCTTGAATAACGCTGAATGCGTTGCCGGCCGGCGCGGATAGCCCTACTGCCCGCGCCCGCTCGGCTTCAGAGGAACGATGGCCGCGGTGCCGCAATCTCGCGGCCAGCAGCTGCGACACCCGAACGGCTATCTCGTCGCCGTCAAAGCTGCGTGGCTCGCGATCAGGTTGCGGTAGTCCGGGACGTGGCTCGAGAACACCGCCGCAAGTCCCTCGACATCGTTGCGCCAATCGCGATGCAGCTCGCAGGCGACGCCGAACCAGGACATAAGTTGAGCGCCGGCTTGCGACATGCGATCCCAGGCGGCGTGGCGCGTGATCTGGTTGAACGTACCGGACGCGTTCGTGACGACGAAGACATCGTAGCCCGCTTCGAGCGCCGGCAAAGCGGGAAACGCTACGCAGACTTCCGTCACCACACCGGCAATCACGAGCTGCTTCCTTCCGGTGGCCTTGACCGCCTCGACGAAGTCCTCGTTGTCCCAAGCGTCGATGTTTCCGGGGCGCTAAGATTGATCCTCAGCGTTGCATTGGAGTCAGCGATAGCGTGGCCATGGAGAATCTGAACGACTTCTACTATTTTGCCGAGGTCGTCGATCATGGCGGCTTTGCGCCGGCTAGCCGTGCGCTCGGCAAACCGAAATCGATGCTCAGCCGGCGGGTCGCAGCGCTGGAGCAACGTCTGGGCGTACGGCTGATTCAGCGCTCGACGCGCCGGTTCTCCGTGACCGAGGTCGGGCAGGAGTTCTACCTGCATTGCAAGGCCATGTTGGAAGAGGCCGCGGCCGCGACGCAAGCAGTGGAGCTTGCCCGCTCGGAGCCGCGCGGCCTGATCCGCATGGCGTGTCCAGTCGCGCTGCTCCATGCCCGTGTCGGTGCCATGATCGGCGCCTTCCTGGCCAGCTGCCCGCAGGTCCGCGTGCACTTGCAGGCGCTGAATCGCCCCGTCGACGTGATCGCCGAAGGCTACGACTTCGCGATTCGGGTTCGACCGGTGCCGCTGGGGGACAGTGAGCTGGTGCTGAAGCCGCTCGGAATGCGAAGCCAATGCCTCGTTGCGAGCCCCGCGCTCCTGCGGCAAACGAATCCGCCGGCTGTCCCCGCGGACCTGGTCAACTTTCCCAGCCTGGATCTTGAGCGCCCGGAGCACGTCTGGCACCTGGTCGGACCCAATGCAGCGAAAGCGACGATACGCCATGTGCCTCGTCTGGTGACCGACGACATGGTAGCGTTACGCGACGCCGCCGTGGCCGGCGTGGGCATAGCCCACCTGCCGCTGATGATGGTGACGGGCGAGCTCAAGCGGGGCACGCTCATGAAGCTGCTGGCGGAATGGGCGCCGCGCGCCGAGATGATCCATGCCGTGCTTCCCTCGAAGCGCCATTTGCGCCCGGCGGTGCGTGCGCTGATAGATTTCCTGGCCGAGGAGTTTCAGAAGCTGGAAGAGATATAGGCAGAGTGAAATGCCTGGCGCTCGAGGGCGGCTCGATCCAGCGGATGCCCCACTGCTTTCGCTAGCGTCTAGAGCGTCGGTGCGATGGGCATTGCGCGCTCACGGGCGAGTAGGTTGTTCGCTGCTTCGCGCCGAGCATCGCCCGCGACACGACGGCCTCTCAGTAATGGTGGCGCGCGGCGAAACGCGATCACGCTCGCCGCGGCCGTGCCGATCGACCTGCCCGGTTCAGTGCTTGGCGCCGTCCTTCACGGCTTCCTTCATGTCGCCGTAGCCTTTCTGGAACTCGCCCTTGGCCTGCTTGAATTGCCCCTTGGCCTGCTGCTCTTCGTTTCCGCTCGCCTTGCCGAACTTCTCTTGAGCTTTGCCCGCGAATTCCTTGGCCTTGCCTTTGACTTGATGCTTGTTCATGGTGGTTCCTTTCCGAGGGTGATGAAGGGTGCCTGATGGATCGCAATCGTCATGCCTTCGGCGGCGTGCCGTGGCGCGTTACATTCGCGGCATCGCGGCGAAGTAGTGCTGCGCGCCGGCACCTGCCGCGGTATGCTTTCGCTCCGACGGCGCGCGCGTTGCACGCTCGATAGAATCGATCGGGGGACTGGCGATGAAGGACTACGACGAGACGAAGCTGCGTCGACGCAGCGTCTTGCAGGCTGCCGCCGCGGCGGCATTTGTGGCCGCGCTTGGCACGTTGTCGTTGGGCGCATCGCGGGCGATCGGTGCCGAAGGCCCCTTGAAGATCGGTATCGTCGGTTCCGGGCGCATCGGCGGCACCCTTGGCGACTTGTGGCTCAAGGCGGGTCACGAAGTCATGTTCGCGTCGCGCAATCTCGACAACGACAAGGCAACGGCTGCCCGTCTGGGCGGCAAGGCACGCGCGGGAACGCCCGTGGAAGCGGTCCAGTTCGGTGACGTCGTGCTGATCGCGGTGCCCTATTCGGCGTTGCCTCAGCTCGGGCGCGACCTCGCGCCGGTGCTCAAGGGCAAGGTGGTCATCGACGCTTGCAATCCCATTGTTTCGCGCGACGGCGACATCGCCACATGGGCGCGCGAGAAAGGTGCCGGCCTCGCGTCGGCCGAGCTATTGCCCGGCGCGCGCATCGTGCGCGCGTTCAACGCGGTCGGCTACGCCAGGCTGCCCGAGGCGTCGAAGCGTTCGGGCGAGCGCATGGGCATGCCGATGGCGAGCGATGACGCCGGCGCGATCCAACGGGCATCGCGCCTGGTGCGCGATGTCGGCTATGAGCCGGTGGTGATCGGAGCGCTCGCGATGGGCAGGCATCTCATCCCCGGCACCCCGCTCGCGGGCGAACAGCCGCCCGAGCGGCTGCGGCAGGCGGCGGCAGCGTTGAAATAGTCTTGTCTTCTCCATCGGAGCCGACTTCAGAAAGCGCCCACACATGACGAGCGATCGAACCTCCTGGGCCGAAGCGGTCCACGCGATCCTGCGCGATCACCGCGTCCAGCAGGTGCCTTATCTCCCCGACGCCGGGCTCGCCGCCCTGATCCGGCTGGTGAGCACGGATCCGGCGATGCGCGCGGTGCCGCTCACCACCGAAGAGGAGGGCGTGGCGATGGCTGTCGGCGCCTGGCTGGGCGGCCAGCGTAGCGCGTTGCTGCTGCAATCGAGCGGCGCCGGCAATTGCATCAACACCCTCGGGATGGTGAGCGAATGCCGGGTGCCTTTGCTCATGCTGGTCACGATGCGCGGCCAGTGGGGCGAGTTCAATCCTTGGCAGATGCCGATGGCGCAGGCGACCGGTGCGGTGCTCGCAGCGATGGGCGTCATCGTGCAGGCGGTGGAGCGCGACGAGGATGTCGCCCCCGTGGTCGCGGCGGCGGCGAGGCTGAGCAACAACACCTATCGCCCCGTGGCCGTGCTGATATCGCAACGCGTGGCCGGCACCAAGGAGTTCGGCAAATGAGCGCGCGTGCTGAAGCGCCGGCGCTGGACCGGCGGGAGGTGGCGGCAAGCATCCTCGCTCGACGCGGCGACGCGCTGGTCGTGGCCGGGTTGGGTGCGCCGTGCTTCGATACCGCGGCCGCGGGCGATCACGCCCTCAACTTCTATGTCTGGGGCGCGATGGGCAGCGCCGCGATGATCGGTCTCGGGCTCGCGCTCGCCCAGCCGCGGCGGCGCGTGATCGTGATCACCGGCGACGGCGAGCTGCTGATGGGGCTGGGGTCCCTCGCGACGATCGGCGTGCAGCGGCCCGATAACCTCGCGCTGGTCGTGATGGACAACGAGCACTACGGCGAGACCGGCATGCAGGCCGCTCACACCGGGCTCGGCGTCGACCTGGCGCTGATGGCCAAGGGCGCGGGCTTTGCCGCCGCCGATATCATCCGCACGCGCGAGCAGCTCCACGACTGGGTGCCGCGCATCGTCGGCGCCGCGGGGCCGTTGCTGGCGGATTTCAAAGTGACGACCGATCGCGGCAGCCCGGCGCTGCCGCCGCGCGACGGGCCGGTGCTGCGCTATCGTTTCCGCCAGGCCTTGCTCGGCGATCAGGTTGCGCTCGAATAGCCGTAATCTCGCAGCCTGTCGGTCTCGATTTCGCGCGCTGCGTTGTGGCGCAAGCCGAACGACAGGCGCCTAGTCGGCCTTCGCACCCGATTGCGCAATGATGCGCACGGTGATTTCAGTGTCGCGCTTGAGGAACTGTGCGAACTCCGCCGGAGTATTGCCGATGAGCTGGTAATCCGATAGGCGATCGGCGACGGCCTTGGTCGTGATGGCACGCGCGACTTCTGCCTGTAGCACGTTGACGATGTCGGCCGGCGTGCCGGCGGGCGCGAAAACCCCGTACCAGCTCGCGATGTCGTAGCCCTTCAATCCCACCTCGGCCATGGTCGGCAGCTCCGGCAGCACCTTGATTCGCGTGGCGGTGGTTGCCGCCAAGCCGCGCAGCACGCCGCTCTTGATATGCGGGAAGGCGGTGGGCACCGACCCGAACGTCATGTCGACGTGACCGCCGAGCACCGCGGTGGTGTATTCGGCCGCGCCCTTGAAGGGGATGTGCACGAGCTCGACGCCCGCCATCGAGGCGAACAGGGCGCCGCCCAGGTGTACGGGCGTGCCGACCCCGGCCGAGGCGTAGTTGAGCTTCTTGGGCGTCTTTTTCGCCAGCGTGATGAGCTCCTGCACGCTGTGGGCAGGTGAGCTGCGGTGCACGACCAGAAGGTGGGGCAGGATCGCCACCAGCGACACTGGCGCGAAATCGGCGACGCTCACGGTCGACTTGCCCCCGGCGGCCAATGCCGGCAGCGCCGTCAGGTTGTTGATCTGCACCAGCAGGGTATGGCCATCGGGAACGGCGCGCGCCACGATCTCGGAGCCGATCACGGTGTTGCCGCCCGCTCGATTGTCGACCACGATGCTCTGCTTGAATGCCGTGCCGAGATGCTGCGCGAGCGCCCGCGCCAGGATGTCCGTGCCACCGCCGGGCGGGAATGGGACCACCAGCCGGATCGGCTTGGAAGGATAGGCGGGCGCCGCGGCATGGGCACATAAACCCAGCCCGAAGGTCGAGAGCGCGCCGATCGCGGCGGCTGTTTGCTTGATCATGACTCGGATTCCTCTCTACTTGTCACCACGTACCATGAGACTTGCCAGTGCTGCATCGTACTCGGCGGCGACGCGCACGTCGATCACGACCACGCTGCCGCGGCGCGTGCGTGCCGCGCCGGATCGCAGGGCCTTGCGCAAATCCGCCGCGCGGCTGATGGGACCCATGCCGAGCGCGCCGTGTGCGCGCGCGAGCCCGGCGATGTCGATGTCGGGACCGGCGATACGTTGTCCGATCCAGCGGTTTTCCTTCGGCCGGCCGCGCTTGAGCGCCATGCGCTCCTGGTGCATCTCGTCGTTGAAGAACGAGAGATTGTTGGCGACGACGATCATGAGGGCGATGCCGTGGCGGGCCGCTGTCCACAAGCCGCTCGCGCCCATCACGAAGTCGCCGTCGCCCAGCACGGCGAGCGGCAGGCGCCCGCTCCCGCGCAGGGCGAGGGCGGCGCCGATGCCGATGCCGACGCCGGAGCCGACCCCGCCGCCGCCGTCGTTGCCGAGAAACTCTAGCGGATGGTCATGGCGCATCGCGCGCGCCGGCCAGCCGAGGTTGATCTTGACCAGGCTCACCGGCTCGCGCGCCATCAGTTCGTTGACCGCGTCCGCCAGAGCGCCCACGCCGATACTCTGATCGCGGCCGGCGACCGAGCGCAGCTCGGGTTGCTTGCGCCGCGCCGACCGCGGCGCTTGGCGGCGGCTCTTGCGAATCTCCTCCAGCAAGCAGGCCGTCGCGGCATCGGGCTCCGCGAGCAGATAGATGTCGGCCGGCGGCAGCCCCTGGTGGTCCATGCTCCAGCCGTTGTGCACCAGGGACTCGGCCGAAACCTGGATGATCTTGGCGCTGACAGCCTGGTTCCCCCATGCCTGCTTCAACGTGCCCGCCAAGTCGATCCAGTCGAGGCTGAGTATGACATCCGACTCAGCCAGGATGCGCTTGCTCTCCTCGGTCAGAAACTTCACGGCGCGCGCGTGCAAGCCGTGGCCGGTGGGGAAAGCCGCCGGCGTTTTCAGGTCGGTCAGCACGCGGGCTCCGAGCATCTCGGCCAGTGCGATGCGCTGTTGCCACGCGTCCATCCCGCGACCCACCCGCCCCGGCAGCAACAGCGGCTGCTTCGCGGCGAGCAGCATGCGCGCGGCCGCGCGCAGCGCCTCGGGCGCCGGATGCAGCGGTTGCGCGGGCCGATAGCGCGCGATGTCCGGCAACGGCGGCGGCGCATCCATGCGCGCCTCCTGCAGGCCGGTATCGAACACGACGTAGGTCGGGCCGCAAGGTGCGGTACTCGCGATCTGCGCGGCGCGCAGCATCGCTTCGGCCGCGGCGCCGAGCGAGCTCGGCTGGTTGTCCCACTTGATGAATTGGCGGATGAGCGCGGCCTGGTCCGCGCAGGTATGAATCCAATCGATCCAGGGGCGGCGCGCCGCTGCATCCATCGGTCCAGTGGCGCCGTAGAGCAACATCGGAACGCGATCGCAAAACGCATTGAAAATCGCCATGGTCGCGTGCATGAGGCCGACGTTGCTGTGCAGGATCACCCCGAGCGGCCGCCCGGTGACCTTGGCGTAGCCATGCGCGATCGCCACGGCGTTTTCTTCGTGCAACGCGAGCAGCATCGACGGGCGCGTGTTGCCCAGGTGATTCACCAGGCTGTCGTGCAGGCCGCGGAAGCTCGCGCCGGGAACGAGCACGACGTGCTCGATCTCGAGCAGGCGCATGACTTCGGCCAGGTAATCGCTGCCCCAGGCTCCGGCGGCGGACTTGACGCCGACGGGATGGTCGATACGCATGCTGCCTCCCTCAACGGTGTTCGGGGCCAGGTCTTGCATGTTGCACGACGTATCCGGGGCTCAGGTCTTGCATGTTGCACGGCCACTGGTCGTCGCGAATCGTTACGGGCGGCAATTGCGTGCAACATGCAATACCTGACCCTAATCGCGTTCAAGACGACCGGCCGTGCAACATGCAAGACGTGACGCCGAATCGCTGACTGACCGCGAATCGCTGGCCCCAACCGCGGAGAGTATCATCCCCGGCCGGGGATCGCCGCGCCATGCAGGACTGGGATCGACGTTGCCCCGTTCACACAAAGGAGAGCGCAATGGAGCTGGGACTGAAGGGCAAGGTCGCGATCATCACCGGCGGCACGGAGGGAATCGGCAAGGAAACCGCGGCCGTGCTCGCGCGCGAAGGTGCCAAGGTGGCGATTTGCTCGCGCCGCCAGGCGGCAGTCGAGGCGACGGTCGCGGAATTGACGCGCATCGGTCCCGATGTGCTGGGACTGGCCGCCGACGTGAGCAAGCCCGAGGACGTGACCCGCCTGGTCGAAGCCACGGTACGGCGGTTCGGGCGTATCGACATCCTGGTCAACAATGCCGGAACGTCGCAGCGCGGCGCGTTCATGGAGAACGACGATGCCGTGTGGGCGGCCGATTTCGAGCTCAAGCTGTTCGGGGCCATCCGCTTGGCGAAGCTGGTCATTCCGCACATGCGCAAGGCGGGCGGCGGGCGCATCATCAACGTGACCAACATCGGCGCCAAGACCCCGGGCGCGGGCTCGACCCCGACCTCCATCTCGCGCGCCGCCGGCATCGCGCTCACCAAAGCGATGTCAAAGGAGCTCGCCGCGGACAACATCCTGGTGAACACGGTGTGCATCGGCAAGATCAAGTCGGGACAGCACGAGCGGCGCTTCGCCAAGAGCGGCGAGAGCGCCGAGTCGTACTACGGCAAGGCGGCCAAGGACATCCCGCTCGGGCGCGTCGGCGAAACCGTCGAAGCAGCCCATGCCATCGTGTTTCTCGCCTCCGACATGGCGAGCTACGTCACCGGCACGAGCATCAACATGGACGGCGGCCTGGCCGGGACGCTCTGAGCCGGGATCATCTGAACCGGGATCAGGTCTTGCACGTTGCATCGAACCGGAGTGATGTCTTGCACGTTGCACGAGGCGAGCACCAGCGTCTCCTGCGATCCCACGCGGTGCAACGCGCAAGATCTGACCCCACGTCGACCCCGCGCCGTCGCTGCAACGTGCAACCTGCGATCCCGAGCTATGTGACCCCGTGCCGGCGTGAGCTGCCGCGAGTCTCGCGACGAGGGGCTCAATGCGCAACCCGCGAGACTGCCCCGGCAGATCGACGGCTGGATCCAGGACCCCGATCGAGATCTCAAATGATCGGCGTCGCGGCGCCGTCCATCGGGATCACCGCACCGCTCACGTAACTCGCCTTGTCCGAGGCGAGAAACACGGTCACCGCGGCCACTTCCTCGGGCCGGCCGTAGCGGCCAAAGGGAATCGCGGCTTCCAGGCGCTTCAGGGCTTCTTCCTCGCTGATGTTCTTCTCCTTGGCCTCGAGCACGAGCGACTGCTTCACGCGACCGGTGTAGGTCGAGGCCGGATTGATCGCGTTCACCCGGATGCCGTGCTTGCCGAGCGCATTCGCCATGCCGACGGTCACCAGCATGAGCGCGGCGTTGGCCGCACCGCCCGCGAGATGGGTGGCTTGCGCCCGTTTGCCGCCCGTGCCGACGATGTTGACGATCGCGCCGCGCTTGCGCGCGACCATGCCGGCGCGGACCGCATCCATGGCATGTACGTAGGGAAAGTACTTGGCATCCATGCCGTGGTGCCAGGCGTGCGAATCGTAGTCGTCGATCGCATGGCGCTTCGCGGCGCCCGCGGAATTGACCAGCACGTCGATCGGTCCCAGCGCCTTTTCGACCGCCGCTGCCATGGCGGCTGCATCCTCGGCCTGGGTGAGGTTGGCTGCGACGGTGAGCACCCGCACCCCGTCCTGCGCCAACGCCTCGCGAGCGCGGGCGAGATTCTCCTCGCTGCGCGAGACGATCGCGACGTTCGCGCCTTCCTGCGCGAAGGCCCGCGCGCAGGCGAGCCCGATGCCCTTGCTGCCGCCGGTGATCAAAACCACTTTGCCCTTGAGTCCGAGGTCCACGATGTTCTCCTCACCTTGGGGGTCACATGTACCCCACACCCTACGCGCGAGCAGCGCGACACGCCGCGGTCGCCGCCACGTCGACTTGCATGGTGATGGGATCGATGCACACGCCGTAGGCATCGCGGGCGTGGGCGAGGCTCACTTTCTCCTGCCGCACGTCCTCCAGCACGGCCGCCGGGTCGCGGGCATAGGGATCGCCGTAGCCGCCGGAAGCGGCCATTTCGCCGCGAAACACTTCGCCGCGGCGCATGGTGCGCACGAACTTCGACGGCGTGAGCTCTTCGCGCAACGTGCCAGGATTCACCAGCGAGCGCGCCATCGCACCCGGCTTGCCGTCGAAGATGCCCCAGCAGGCGTGCAGATGCCTATCGGAGCGCAGATTGACGGTCGACTCCTCGGCGAGGATGCGATATTGACGCGCGATGCCGAGGGAGCCGCGATACTTGCCCGCGCCGGCGCTGTCGGGGATGAAGGCGTACTGCTCGACCAGGACCGGGTTTTCCGCTTCCAGCAGCTCGACCGGGACATTGGCGAGATTGCCAATGGCATAGGGACCGCCGTCCTGGCCGTCGCGATCCGGCCCGCCGCCCTGCCCGGAGCAATTGTGGAATTCTAGATGCAGGTAGGGCCGCTTTTCCTCGCCGCGATAGCCGGCGAACACGATGGCGAACTCCGAGCCGCCGGCGCAGGCGGTGCCGACGTGCGGCAGCAACTTGGTGAGCGCCCCCAGCACGGTCGAGCGCACCCGGTAGCCGCCTTGGCCGCGCGCCCCGAGCGCGGCCGGGTATTGAACGTTGACGAACGTTCCGGCCGGCGCGATCACTTTGATCGGCTTGTAGAAGCCGGCGTTGTTCGGGATGTCGCCTTCGATCACGCAGCGTAGCGCCGCATACGTGCACGAGGCCGTGAACGCGTAGTTGGTGTGCAAGGCGCCCTTGCCCTGCGCCGAGGTGCCGGTGAAATCGACGATGAACTCATCCCCGCGCTTGGTGAGCGTGACGTGGAACTTGACCGGATCGGCGCTCACGCCGTCGTCGTCGTTCCAGTCGGTGAACTCGGTCTGGCCGTCGGGCAGCTCGGCGATTTTCGCCCGCGTGAGGCGCTCGGTGTAATCGATCAGGTCGGCCATGTAGCGCTGGAGCGGACCCACGCCGGTCCCGGATGCGAATTTCTTCAGCTCCTTCTCGGCATTGTTGAGCGCGGCGATCTGGGCATAGATGTCGCCCATCATGCGCTCCGGCATGCGGGTGTTGGACTCGAAGATGCGCAGCAGCGTCGTGTTGAGCTTGCCGGCTTCGCAGATCTTGCTCGGCGGAACGATCAGTCCCTCCTGGAAGATCTCGCCGCTGTCGGCCGCATTGCCGCCGGGCACACGCCCGCCGAGATCGGTGTGGTGCATGATCAGGCACAGCACCGCGACGCGCTCGCCGTCCATGAAGACCGGCCGGAACATGAAGATGTCGTTCAGGTGGCTGCAACCGGCGTACGGATCGTTGCTGCAGAGGATGTCGCCGTCGTGGATGTCGTCACCGAAGTGATCCAGGCAGCCCTTCAGCGCCGGCATGATGGCGCCCAGGTGCGCCGGGACGGACAAGCCCTGCGCGACCATTTGGCCGCGCGCGTCGCACATGGCCGCGGAGAAGTCCATGGTGTTCTTGATGTTGGTCGAACGCGCCGTGCGCACGATCATCACCAGCATCGTGTCGCAGATGCTGATGAGGGCATTCTTGATGAGCTCGCGGCGTACCGGATCGATCTTGCCTGCTTCAGCCATGGACGGTTTCGCGTTCCAGAATGATGTTGTTCCAGCCGTCGGTGCGCGCGCTCCAGAGCGGGCGCACCACAGTCGTCGTGTCGTATTCCTCGATGATAAGCGGTCCCGCTACTGGGGCTGCACCGAGCGCCGCACGCGCCAGCAGCCGGGCATCGCGCCAGCCGAGCTCGGGCCCGAAATAGGCGCGCCGCACGCTTTCCCGCGCAGCGCTCTCGCGATCGCGCGAGACGCGCTCGGGAACGCGCGAGGCATCGGGGATGCCGCGACCGACGATCTTGAGCGACACGAACTGCAGCGGCTCGCGGTCCGAGCGATAGCCGTAGGTCTGCTGGTGCAGCTCGCTATAGCGGCTGCGCAGCTCCGCGATCATGGGCGCGGTCACCGGCAGGGCGGGTAGGCGCAGGCTGAGCGGCGCGGTCTGGCCGACGTACTTGACATCGGCGTAAACGCCGATGTCGTGCTTTCCGCTCGCACCGTAGCCTTCGCGCTCGAGCAGGCCACGCGCCTGGTCGACATACGGTTCGACAGCATCGTTGATGTCCTGCGCCGTAACGCCATCGAGGCGGCGGAAGAACGCGGTGATGAACTGGTGCTCGACATCGGCGAACAGCATGCCGAGCGCGCTGAACAAGCCGGCGACCGGAGGCACGATGATGCGCCCGACGTGCAGGCTCTCGGCGAGATTCGCCGCGTGCACTCCGCCGTTGCCGCCGATGGCGAGCAGGCTGAATTGCGAGGGGTCGCGCCCGCGCTCGGACGTGACAGCCTGGAGCGCGCGCATCATGGTGGCGTTGACGATGAGATGAATGCCGTAGGCGGCATCGATCACCGACAGGCCGGCGCGCGCCCCGAGCGCCTCGACCGCAGCCTGCGCCTTGCGGTAATCGAGCTTGAGATCGCCGCCGACCAGGGCATCTGGATTGAGATAGCCGAGCAGCAGGTTGGCATCGGTCACCGTGGGTTGCGTGCCGCCGCGGTCGTAACACACCGGCCCGGGCTCGGCACCGGCGCTGCGCGGGCCGACCTGCATGCCGCCCGCGGCGTCGACTTGCGCGATGCTGCCCCCGCCCGCGCCCACCTCGGCGATGTCGATCGTCGGCACCTGGACGATGAAGCCCGCGCCCTTGATCATGCGCGCGCCGAGCGCGGCGGAGCCGCCGACCTCGGTTTCCGGGGCGAGGCTCAACTGGCCCGCCTGCACGATGCAGGCCTTGGCGGTCGTGCCGCCCATGTCGAATACGATGAGATCGCCCAGCGCGAGATGCTCGCTGAGGCGTTGGCCGCCGAGCGCGCCCGCGGCCGGACCCGATTCGATGATGAAAATCGGCGTCTTCGCCACCAGCGGCGCCGGCAGCACGCCCCCGCTAGACTGCATGATCATGAGCGGGGCCGCGAGCTCGAGCGGCTCCAGCCGGCGCTCCAGCGAAGTGACGTAATGCTCGACCACCGGGCGCAGGTACGCATTCACGACCGTGGTGCTGGTGCGTTCGTATTCGCCGATCTGCGGCACCAGCTCGGTCGAGGCCGAGACGCTCACGTGCGGCAGGCGCTCGGCGAGGTAGCGGATCGCGGCGCGCTCGTTCGTTGGGTTGACGTGGGCGTTGATGAAGCAGATCGCCACCGTGGTCACGCCCTCGCGCTCGATGGCAGCGGCGATCCGGGCGAGCTCGGCGAGGTCGAGGGCTTCGAGCACGTTGCCCTCGGCATCGCAGCGCTCGCTCACCTCGAAGCGCAGCCGCCGCTCGACCAGGGGATCGGGCTTGCGGAACTTGAGATCGTACAACCGCGGCGAGCGAAATCGCCCCAGCTCCAGCACATCGCGAAAACCGCGGGTGGTGATCAAGGCAGTCACGGCGCCGCGGCGCTCGATGATCGCGTTGGTGGCGATGGTCGTGCCGTGCGCCAGTTGAACGATCTCGTGACCGCGGATGTCGGCTTCCTCGAGCAGCGCGGCCACGCCGTCCTCGATGGCGATGCTGTAATCGGCCGGGGTGGAGAGGAGCTTCTTGCTGAACAGCGCGCCGTCCTGGCGCACCAGGACGATGTCGGTGAAGGTGCCGCCGATGTCGATGCCGAGACTGTATTGAGCCATCCGTCATTCCAATTCCGTGAGGCGGCCGGCGACCGCTGCGCGCACGATCCCTGCCTCGCGCGATAAGACTCGCGGGCCGATCGCGCGCCGTGTACGAAGCTGCGGGGCTTGCCGCGGCGTGCTAGCGCGCGGCATCGCCGCGGGGTAGATCGCCCTCGGACTTCAACGCCCGCAGGGTCTTGCGCCAGGCGTCGAGGGTCCAGTCGATGTCGGCCTGGCTGTGCGCGGCCGATACGATGCCGCCGCGCCAGCTCTTCAGGTCGATTCCCTGCACCAGCATCGACAGGCGCATTTTCGCCAGCAGGCGCTCGCGCTTGTCGGGCTTGAACCATTCGACCGGCACCGCTTCGGCGTCGAAGGTCGTCGGGCGCAGCGGCCGATGCTCCGGGTTGGTGAAGAAGTTGAAGAACGAATGCACGCCGTAGACCACCCACGGCACACGCTCTTCTTCGAGGATGGCGTTGAACCCGGCGCGAAGCTTCGCCGCTGCGGCGCTGGCGCGCTCGCACGCGTCGCTGTCGCGGATGATCTTCAGGGTGGCGATGCCGGCCGCGGCGCTCACCGGATGCGCGTTGTGCGTGCCTTCGTGCGCGATCTTTTCGCGTCCGGCGGCCGAGGAAGCCTCGTAGTCGAGCCAATCGAGAATGTCCTTGCGCCCGCCGACGGCTCCGCCCGGAAGACCCCCCGCGACGATTTTCGCCATCGTGGTGATATCGGGCTTCACGTCGTAGAGCTGCTGCGCACCGCCCGGGGCGATCCGGAAGCCGGTGACGACCTCGTCGAAGATGAGCAGCACGCCGTGGCGGCGCGTGATCTCGCGCAGCGCCTTGAGCACCGCGGGCCGGGTCGGGATCGCGCCCGAGGATGCTCCCACCGGCTCGATGATGACGGCCGCGACGTCGTCGCGCGCGCCGAGCACCCGATCGATCGCCTCGACATCGTTGGGCTTCACGAGGATCACGTTGGAGGCGACATCGGGCAGCACGCCGACCGTGGGCGTGCCGTCGAAATGCTCCTTGACGCCGAAGGCGACATGATCGTGCCAGCCGTGGAAGTGGCTGGTAAAGCGCAGCAGCTTGCCCTTGCCGGAGGAGGCGCGCGCGAGGCGGATGGCGAGGTGGGTCGCCTCGGTACCCGAGGAGGTGAAGCGAATGCGCTCCGCCGAAGGCATCAATTGCTGGATGAGCCTGCCCCATTCGAGCATGAGATCGTGGCCGGCGGCGAAGTGCATGCCTTTCGCGAGTTGCGCTTGTGCCGCCGCAACCACCTCCGGATGCTGATGACCCAGCAGCAAGGCACCGTGGCCGCCGTGGTAGTCGACGTACTCGTTGCCGTCGACGTCCCACTTGCGCGCGCCGAGCGCGCGATCCATGTACAGACCGTAAGGCCAGGTGCGGCGCGCATCGTGCACGATCCCGCTCGGAAAGAGCGCGCGCGCTTCCTCGTGGCGTCGCGCCGAGCCGGGCGTGCGCTCGAGATAGGTCCCCAGGATCAAGGATTCACGCACTTCGTCGGCACTCATCATGCACCTCGCAGGATCGCAGCTCGTTCGGCCGCGGCCGGATGGAATGGCGCGATACGCCGAAGGCGTGCCCGCCTCGCGCCGCGTCTCATAGTCCGAGAATATAGCGAGCCGGCGCCGATCATACAAATCGGGGATTGGGTTTCAGTCGACCGGTTGGCCCGGGCAGCGGGCGACGCGAGCAGGCATTCGATGAGCGAATCCAGCGCGCGGGGACTTGGCGAGCGATCGATGCCTCTGGCGGCTCACGCTGGCAGCGATCATCAGTCGGCGCGCAAACCGGCCGCCTTGATGACCCTGGCCCACTGGTCGATCTCGGCGCGCAGGTAGCGGGCGTACTCCTCGGAGGAGTTGCCCACCGGATCGTAGCCCTGGCTCGCGAGGCGCTCGTGCACCTCCGGCAGGCGCAGGATCTTGATCACTTCGCCATGCAAGCGCTCGATGCTCGCGCGCGGCGTGCCGGCGGTCGTGAGCAGGCCGTACATGTTGTCGACGCTGAAGCCGGCGTAGCCCGACTCGGCCACGGTTGGCACCTCCGGCAGCGCCGCCGAGCGCTTCAGCGTCGTCACCGCGATCGCCTTGAGCTTGCCCGCGCGCACGTGCGGCGTTGCCGGGGGTAGCGACGGGAAACCGAGCTTCACCTGGCCGCCGAGCAAGTCGTTCATGGCCGGCGCCGCGCCCTTGTAGGGGATGTGCTGGAGCTTGACGCCGGTGGCGCTCGTGAACATTTCCCCGGCGAGATGACCCGCGGTACCGGTGCCGGGAGATGCGTAGTTCACAGCGGCGCCCTTGGCATGTTGAACGAGCTCGCGCAGGTTCGTGGCCGGCAGCCCCGGATGCGCGACGATGACCACCGGCGAGACCGCCGCCAGCGTGACCGGAGCGAAATCCTTGATCGGATCGTAGCCGGGCTTGGCGTAGAGCGCCGGGTTGGCCACGAAGTGCAGTCCCACCAGGACCACGCTATGACCGTCGGGCGCTGCCTTGGCGACCAGCGCCGTACCGATGTTGCCGCCGGCCCCGGAACGGTTGTCGATGACGATCGGCGTGCCGAGCGCCTCGCTGAGTCGAGGTGCGAGAATGCGCGCGACGTAATCGTTGGGGCCGCCCGCCGGAAACGGGATCACCAGGCGCAGCGGGCGTGTGAGATCGGTTTGCGCCGTCGCCGCGCTCGCCGCGAGGAGCAGCGCCGCGACGGCGCTCGGGCGGCGTGGTCTCATGCGGGGTCGGGAAGCTGGCGGCGGAACATGGCAAAAATGCTTTCCCAGTCGCGGTTGGCCGCTTGCTTGTCGTAGATGTCGCGGTCGGGCAGCGCATAGCCGTGCTCGGCCCCCGCATGAAGACGCCAGGAGTAGCGCACGGCGGCCCCGTTCAGCGTCTGCTCGATGGCCGCGACGGTGGCCGGCGGCGACCACGGGTCCTTTTCGCCGAAGCCGCAATAGATTTCGCCCTGCGTCTTGGCGGCGATCGAGTGCGCGGAGTCGGCGCCCTCGGTCACGAGCCGCGTGCCGTGCATGCTGGCGCCGGCTCTGAAGCGCTCGGGGAAGCTTCCCGCAACGCGAAAGACGAGCCGCCCGCCGAGGCAGTAACCGATCGCGCCCATGCCGAGCGGGTGCACCGGCTCGCCGCGGTCGATGAATTGCAGGATCGCGCCGGTGTCATCGATCGTCATCTGGTCAGTGAGCTTCGACATGGGTTCGCGCACGGCTGCTTTCTGCGCCTCGCTCAAGACGGCAAGCGAAAGCATCTGGCCTTGTTGGTTGCGAAAGGCATTGCGAACGCGCCCTTGCCGGTAATACAGATCCGGCACCATGCAATAGTAGCCCACCGTGGCGATGCGCCGGGCGATGTCGAACAGCTCCTCGCGCACGCCCCAGAAATCCATGTAGACGATCACCGCCGGGAACGGTCCGGAGCGCTGCGGATGCGTGACGAAGGTTTCCATGCTGCCGGCGGCGGTGGCGATAGCGACGAGACGCTCGTTCATTGCGCTCCCCCGAGTACGCGTGCGAGGTTCACGATCACTTCCTCGAGATCACCGAGGGCATTGGTGCGTGGCTGGGCGGCAGTGCGTGCAGTGACGATGACGTTGCGCATGTTGAGCAACGGGTCGGCGGAGTCGGCCGGCTCCTCGTAGAAGGTATCGAGTCCGTAGCTGCCGAGCTGGCCGCTCGCAAGCGCCTCCAGCAGCGCCTGGCGCTGCACGATCTCGGCGCGCGAGACGTTGACCAGGCAAGCGCCGCGCCGCATCCGGTCGAGCTCGGCTTTACCGATCATCGCGCGCGTTTCGGCGTTGCTGGGAACGAGCAGGCAGACCCAGTCGCTCTCGGCCAGGAGCTGCGGCAGGCTTCGAAAGCTGGCGTTGAACGCGTGCTCGACCGCCTGCGGCTGGCGCGTGCGCTGGTGGTAGAGCAGCTGCATGCCGAACGCGTTCGCTCGTTGCGCAAGCTCGCGCCCGATCTCCCCCAGGCCGACGATGCCCAGGGTGGCGCCATGGAGGGTGCGAATGCGCGAGACGCGCGCCCAGTTCGAATTCGACGTGTAGCGCCGATCGAAGTCACGCGGCGCGAAGCCCGCGGCGCGCAGCCGCTCGATGCTGAGCGCGCCGTCGAGCTCCTTCAGGCGCTTGGCGAGCGCGAGCATGAGCGTGAACGCGTGCTCCGCGGTGGCGATATTGGCGCGCCGGCGCACGCTCAAGACGGGTATGCCGCGGGCCGCGCATGCCGCTGTATCGATATTTCGCAGCACGCTGCCGTACTTGTGTACCGCGCGAAGATGGGGCGCGGCCGCGAGCTCCGCCTCCCCCACCAGCAAAGATTCGGTCACCACGGCGCTCGCCTGCGGCAACGCGTTCCTGAGTTCCGCCTGATCGGCGGCGAGCCTGACCTCGGCGGGATACAACGTGCCCGAGCGCGCCCGCAAGCGGGCCAGCCAGCCGGGGTAATCCGGCAGGTCGTGGGCAACGAAATCCTCGATGGCGGCGCTACGCTCGGCGTGCTCCTCGGCGCCGAGGAACGCTTGCAGCAAGCGCGGGAACGGATCGTCCTCCACGACGATGACGGGTCGCGCGCTCATGCGAGGGCAGGCCGCGCGAAGCTCGGCTGCATGCCGCCAGCTCCTTCGATTGCCACGGTCGAGCGCGCAGTCTATCATCGGCCGGCAACGACAACGCCATCGCATGCGCGGCCTACCGAGCTTTCCCGGCGCGGATGACGCTCGCCCTCCCTCGCGAAGCGCCCAGCGGCATTGCGGCCGCTGCTTCGAGTCGATCGGCAGCGCGCGGCCGCGCGCGCGCCGCCATCCTTGAGCGCGCCGCCTACTGCATCGGGCGCGTTGAAGGGCATCGCCGCGATGATCGCCGGCATGGCCTTCCTCATCATGAGCGATGCGGTGTCGAAGTATCTCGCGCAAACGCATCCCATCGTTCAGGTCATGTGCCTGCGCCAGGCCGCGTGCCTGCTGTTCGTCGTGCCGTTCGTCCTGCGGGGCGCGGGGCTGCGAACATTGCGCCCGCGCAATTGGCCGATGCAGCTCGCGCGCGGCTTGGCGTTTATCGTCTCGGGCTACTTGATCATATGGTCGCTGAGCTTGTTGCCGCTGCCGACGGTGACTGCGATCACGTTCTCGGGACCGATCATGATCGCGCTCATGTCGGCACCGTTGCTCGGCGAACGGGTCGCGCCGGCGCTGTGGGCGGCGACGCTCCTGGGGTTCGCCGGCATGCTCGTCATCATCCGGCCGGGGAGCGCGGACTTCAGTTGGTTGCTGCTGCTGCCGGTGGCCGCGGCATTCGCCACCTCGATGCGCGACATCTTCACCCGCATCCTGGCGCGCACCGACGGCTCCCTTTCCATCCTGTTCTGGTCCTCGGTGGTGATGGTGCTCGGCACGGCGTTGAGCGCACCGTTCGGCTGGGCGCCGGTGTCGGCGGCCGCGTGGGGGCTTTTTCTGCTCGCCGGCTGCGTCAATTTTTGCGCGCACTTCCTCTTGATCGAAGCCTTCCGACTCGGCCGCGCGGCCGTGATCGCCCCGTTCAAGTACACCTCGCTGCTGTGGTCGGCGTTGCTCGGCTATCTCATCTGGGGCGATTTGCCGGGCGGCTGGATCTGGGCCGGCGCGGCCATCCTGGTCGCGAGCGGCCTTTGGATCGCACGCACGCAGCGCTACTGAGCGCGGCGCGGGCCACGCAGCCGTTCTCGGCGTGAGCCCTGGTGAGCGTGGCAACCGCCTGCCGGCTGCGTGCGCCATGCATTAAACTCAAGCCTCCCCCCACGAGCCGCCAACGATGTCACCGCCGCTGTCGAGAGCAATCGCATTGCCGGGTCGCGCGCTGAGCTATCGCGGCGGCAAGAAGCGCGAAAGCCCCGGCGGCGAAGCGCGCAGCGCCGGATCGAACATGCGCGGACCAACTAGCCCGTGCCTTGCGCAAGGCGCGGGGCGGTTGCGCTCGCCGGTGCGGCGATAGGCGCGATCCCGAGCGCCGCACGCACCCGGCCGGGTCGAGTCCGCCGGGTGCTGGCCGCGATCACCGATAGCCGGCCGTCGAATTTCCGCGGCATCCTCTACATGCTCTGCGCCGCGGTGCTGTTTTCGGTCATGGGCGTCATCGCGCGCTACGTGGCGCAGCGCATCCACCCGTCCGAGGTCGCGTTCTTTCGCATCTCGATGGGCCTGGTGTTGCTCCTGCCGCTGATCCTGAGCTATGGATTGAAGCATTTCCGCACGCAGCGCTTCGGCCTGCACTTCGCCCGCGCCGCCGGCCACGTGACCGAGATGCAGTTCTACTTCGCCGGGCTGGTGATGATTCAGTATGCGCAGGTGCAGGCGCTCACGTTCACGACGCCGCTGTTCGCCACCGTGCTCGCGGTCGTCGTGCTGCGCGAGCGCATTCACGCGCGGCGCATCACTGCCCTGGTGATCGGGTTCGTCGGCGCGCTGATCGTGATTCGTCCCGGCTTCGCACCGGTAGATACGGGATCGGTCTACATCCTGATTTCCGCGCTGGGCTGGGCGGGCATCATCCTCGTCACCAAGCGGCTCACGCGCACCGATTCGAGCCTCACCATCACGGCGTGGATGGTGGTGCTGATGTCGCCGATGGCGCTCATCCCGGCGCTGTTCGTATGGACCTGGCCGACGTGGACCGAATTCGGTTGGCTCGTGCTCATCGGTATCCTGGGCACGCTCGGCCAGCTCGCCGTGACCCAGGCGTTTCGCGTCGCCGATACCACCAGCGTGCTGCCGTTCGATTTCAGCAAGCTCATCTGGGCAGCGCTGCTCGGCTACCTGGTGTTCGGAGAAGTGCCCGCGATCTGGACCTGGATCGGCGGCAGCGCGATCTTCGCCTGCGGATTTTACGTCGCGCTGCGCGAGCGGCAGTTGCAGGAAAAGCGATCGGCCTGAATGAAAGGCGCGCGCCGGGCGTTCACGCCAGCGACACGCCGAGGAGCTTTCCAACCCCGTAGGTGAGCGCGCCGGCACACGCGCCGATCGCGAGCATGCGCAGCCCGCCGGCGAAAGCGCCTCGCCCGGTGAAGAGGCTCAAGCAGGCGCCGACGCCGAACAGCGCGATCGCGGTGGCGAGCGCCGCCAGGCCGAGCGCCAGCTCGCCGCGGGCGAGCAGGAACGGCAGCAAGGGAACGAGGGCGCCGGCTGCGAACGCGCCGAACGATGCGGCCGCCGCGGCGAACGGATTGCCGAGATCGTCCGGATTCAAGCCGAGCTCCTCGCGCGCGAGCGTGGTGAGCGCCTGAGCGGGATCGCCGATCAGGCTCTTCGCCATGCGCTCGGCATCGGCTTGGTTCAGGCCGCGCGCCTGGTAGATGAGCGCGAGCTCCTCGGCCTCTGCGTCGGGATAGTGCTCGAGCTCGTCGCGCTCGAGGCCGATCTGGTACTCGTACATCTCGCGCTGCGAGCGCACCGAGACGTATTCGCCGGCGGCCATGGAAAAGGCGCCGGCGACCAGGCCGGCCGCGCCCGTCAGCAGGATGACGTTGCTGTCGGCGGATGCGCCTGCGACGCCCATGATGAGACTCGCATTCGAGATCAATCCGTCGTTCGCACCGAACACGGCCGCACGCAAGCTGCCGCCGGACTCGACGCCGCGATGGCGATGCTCACCGCCTTCGACCGCCGGGCTCATGAAATGGCCCGGCGCGCTCTTGGTGTAGATCGACATGCCGCGCACCTTCATGGCGGCGAGAATGCCGCGCATGCGCGCGGGTCCGAACGCGCGTACCAGGGCAGCCGTAACGCGCGCGCGCGGGCCAGGTTTGAACGCGTCCGGCACGCGCCCTCCGGCGAGCTGCGCCTGGCGCTGCCACATGAGCGCCTGCTTGTCGGCTTCCGCGGCGAGCTCCTCGAACAAGGCGCGGCGCGTGCCGTCGGGCTCGGCCTGTGCCACGACGCGATACAGCCAGGCGGAGCGTTTTTCTTCGTACCAGCCCTCGTGTGCCTTCATGCGCGCACCAGTCGCGGCCGTAGCGCCACGCGGGCGAGATAGCCGAGCCAGCACGCCAAACCGAGCGCCAGCATGGCGAGCGAGCACAAGGCGAGTGTGAGCGCGCTGTCGTAGACCTGGTGCGAGATCGCACCGGCAAGCACGGCGCTGAAGCCGCTTTGCGAAAAGCCGATCATCGAAGACGCGAGCCCGCGCCGGCTCGGCATCAGGTCGAGAACGAGGATCGTGATGCTCGGCATGGCCACCCCCAGGCCGAGGGTGTAGATCAGGATCGGAACCACCGACCACGGCAGGCTTGCCGGATATGCCGCGTGGTAGGCCACGTTGAACAACGCCGCCAGCGCCATCACGGCGTAGGCAAGGAACAGCGTGCCTGTGACGCTCATGCGGCCCGCGAGCCGCCGCGACAGCATCGAGCCGAGGATCATGCCCGTGATCGCCGGGCCGAAGATCCAGACGAACTCGGTTTGCTCGATGCGCAGCAGCCGATAGCCGAAGGCGGGAGCCGAGACGATGTAGATGAAGAAGCCGGCGAAGTTGAAGCCGAAGGCGCACACCAGCAGGACGAAGCGCGCGCTCTTGAAGGCGGCGGCGAATCCCGCCAGCAGCGAGCGCAGCGACAGCGGCGTGCGTGCCGAGCGCGGCAAGGTCTCCGGCAACCAGGCGAGCGTCACCACGAGCAGCGCTGCGGCCAGCAGCGACAGGAACAGGAACACCGCGCGCCAGCCGAACAGATACCCGATCCAGCCCCCGATGATGGGCGCGAATCCCGGCGCGATGCCGAATATGATCGTCACCAGCGCGAGCGCGCGCTGGGCCTGCGCGTCGGCGTAGAGGTCGCGCACGATCGCGCGTCCCACGACGATCCCCGCGCCGGCGCACAAGCCCTGTAACCAGCGCCCGGCGAGGAAGATCTCGAAGCTCGGCGCCGTCGCGCACACCAATGCGGACAGGGCATAGCCGGCCATGCCCAGCACGATGATGCGCCGGCGCCCGAACGCGTCGGAAAACGTGCCGTGCAGCAACATCATCACGGCGAAAGGAATGAAGTAGACCGTGAGCGTCTGCTGCATGTGGACCGCATCGATCGCGTAATGCGACTCGATCAGCGGAAAGTTCGGCAGCACGCTGTCATTGGAGAACGGTCCCAGCATCGACAGCAGGCCGAGCAGGACGATGAGGGCTTGGCCGCGGGCCCGGCGCGCTTCGGCCGAGGCGATCATGGCGAGCGCTGCGCGTAATGGAGTGGCATCGCCTGCATTCTAGCGAGCCGCCGCGCTCTCGCGACAACGCAATGCTGCCGTGTTTGGTCGCTGCGTGTCGGCCGCCGGCGACGCGAAGCCGCGGACCGCGCTGCATGTGCAAGCCGCTGAAGCGGCGGCGTCAAATCGAATCGGAGACAATCGCGGCGCGCACTCGATGGCACGCATGGTCGTGCGATCCCGACATCGGCTCGCTGCACCCGCTTCGAACGCGAGCACCCGCGCGCTGCGGCGCGCTGGTACGGAAATGGCTTTTCCGCCACCGGCGCCGATCCGCACCCGCCGCGCGCGTCGAACACGCGCGATGTGCCGTTGCGGATGCGAAACCTCGCCTACAACGCCGCGACCGATTACAAGGAGGCTTCGATGCTCGATACCTTTCGCAAGCGAGACAACGCGCGCACCAGCGCACCTGGCCACAGCGCACTGCGCACTTCGCCCAGCGTGGTGCACACCGCGGCCCCGCTGCCCGCGGCACCGTCCCGGTTGGAAGCTGCGCCGGTGAAACCCGTGCTGCCGGAACCGCACCCGGCGGCGGCCGATGCACCCGCGCCGAGCGCGCCGCAAGCCGCGGCCGAAGTTGCGCGTGCTCAGGCGAGCACGGCGCGGCTCACCGTGGGGCCCGATATCAAGCTCAAGGGCGCCGAGATCACCGACTGCGATACCCTGATCGTCGAGGGCGAGGTCGATGCCAGCATGGATAGCCGCGTGGTCGAGATCGCCGAGCACGGCGTCTTTCGCGGCAAGGTGCAAGTCGACATTGCCGAGGTGCGCGGGCGCTTCGAAGGCGAGCTGACGGCGCACAGGCAGCTCGTCATTCGCCAGGGCGGTCGCGTCGCCGGCAAGATTCGCTACGGCAAGATATGCATCGACGAAGGCGGCGAGATATCCGGCGATATCGCGGCCGCCGAAGCGCAGGGAGAAGCGCACCCTGCCGCTGCGCGCGCGGCGGACGTGCGAACCGCGGGCTCGGCGCACGCGCAGCATTACTTGCCCAGCGTGAAGTAGAAGGTCGCGCCGCTGCCTTCGCTCGACTCCGCCCAGACGCGGCCGCCGTGGCGGTGCACGATCTCGTGCACGCTGGCGAGCCCCGTGCCGTCGCCTTCGAAGCGGCTATGGGCGTGCAGCCGCTGGTACATACGAAACAGCTTGTTCGCGTAGCGCATGTCGAAACCGGCGCCATTGTCGCGCACGTAATAGACCGTCTCGCGCTCCATGGTCGTGCGGCCGATTTCGATCCGGGCCGGGTCGCGTTCGCGGCTGAACTTGATGGCGTTCGACAGCAGATTGGTCAGCGCAAGACGGATGAGCGACGGGTCGGCGATGATCTCTCCCAGCGCTTCATGTTTGAACTCGACGCGGCGCCCGGCGAGCTGCGCTCGCATCCGGCGTAGCGCATCTGCGACGATCTCGTCGAGGTTCACCAGGGAAGCCTGCAAGGCGTGGCTCGACAATTGGCCGGCGCCGAGCAAGGCGTCGAGCAATCGTCCCATGCGCGCGGCACTGACGCCGATGCGCCTGATCAGCGCGTTTGCGTCCGCCGGAAGCTGCGGGCCCATTTCGTCGCGCAGCGTGCGCGCGTAGCCGCTGATCGCGCGCAGCGGCGCCCGCAGGTCGTGCGCGATCGAATACGACAGCTTCTCGGCTTGGCGATGGGCCGCCTCCAGCTCGCGCGTTCGCTGCGCGACCCGCAGCTCCAGCGCTGCCGCCGCGGGCTGGCGCGCGCTGACCGGGTAGACATCCGGCGCGAGCCCTGTCGAAGCGCCTACGCCCAGCGCGCCGATGGCGCCACGCTGGCGGGCGCGCAAGCGCGCTCGGGATGCCGCCGCCGGCCGCGCCGGCCGCCACGGGGTTGTGCGAACGGGGGCGGATCGGGTCGGCGTTTGCGCCGTGCGTGCGCGGGCCGCCCTTGCGGGGCGCCGGATCATGGCCATCGTTCTCCCGGGGTAGCGGTCCCTGCGGCAGGCGCTCGAGCTCGAGCGCGCTGCTACGGGCCGTTTCGTGGTTCGCGATGGTAATCGAGCCGGGCGCGAGTTCCAAGCGCTGCGCCGCGGGCAGCGCTCAGAGCGAGATGGTGCCGGCAGCGCTGAGCGCAGCGATCTCGTCGGCTCCGAGCCAAGGGGCGAGTGCCTCGGCTGGCCGGGCGTCTACCGTCTGTGCCGGGGGCTCGGGCAGCGCCGAGGGGGTGACGCTGAAGCGCGGCGCGGGCGCCGGCTGCACCACCCCGGCGACCTCGATGAACGTGCCGCGCGCGGCAAGATGCGGATGGCGCGGTGCTTCGTCCAGGTCGAGCACTGGCGCGAAGCAGGCATCGGTGCCTTCGAGCAGGGCACACCATTCGGCGCGGGTGCGGGTGCGAAACCGCGCCGCCAGAAGCTCGCGTGCACGCGGCCAGTTGGCCGCATCCCACTGGTTGCCGATCGCGTCCGCATCGATGTCGAGGCGCCGTAGCAGCTCGGCATGAAAGCGCCCTTCGATCGGTGCAACGGATATCCAGCGACCGTCGGCGCACTGGTAGACCTCGTAGAAGTACGAGCCCGAGTCGTTCACGTTGGTCCCGCGCTCGGCGGACCACATGCCGGCGCCATGCATGCCGTAAAGCGCGGTCATGAGGGACGCGACCCCGTCGACGATGGCGGCGTCGACCACCTGGCCGACACCGCTGCTGCGCGCGTGCATCAGCGCGGCCAGCACGCCGAGCGCGAGATAGAGCGCACCGCCGCCGTAGTCCCCCACCAGGGTGAGCGGCGGGGTGGGCGGCGCGTCCTTGCGCCCGATCGCGCCAAGCGCTCCGGTCAAGGCGATGTAATTGAGGTCGTGTCCGGCCGCCTGCGCGAGCGGGCCGCTTTGTCCCCAGCCGGTCATGCGGCCATAGACCAGGCGCGCATTGCGCGCCAGGCACACCTCCGGGCCGAGCCCGAGGCGTTCCATCACGCCCGGGCGGAATCCTTCGATCAGCGCGTCGGCCTGCTCGACCAGGCGCAACGCGCAGGCGAGCGCGTCGGGCCGCTTCAAATCGAGCCGGATCGCGCGCCGATTGCGCAGCAACAGGTTATGCGTGGTCGGGCGGCGCAAGCCCAGATCGACCTCGGTGCTGCGGTCGATGCGCAGCACCGTCGCTCCCATGTCGGCGAGCAGCATGGCGCACATCGGCCCCGGGCCGATGCCGGCGAGCTCGAGTATCTTGATCCCGTGCAACGGGCCTTTCACCGCTTTCGGGTCGTTGTCCTGCACGTCGCCTCGCTATGACGATCGGGTTGAGCGGCGCATTCGCGGTGGGAAGCCATAGTTTAGGAGCCTGTCGGACTTGATTTCACGTGTGCGACGGAGGCGATTTTCGCGCAGGGCTAGGAGGACGACGCAGCCGATAGCGAGACTATCGGCAAGTCGTTCGACACCGCCATGCGCGAAAAGCGC
>JADLAC010000009.1 GCA_020848435.1 Burkholderiales bacterium
CCACAACGCCCGCATGCTGCGTTGCTCGGCTTGCCAATATTCCCGATATTGGTCTGCACCGAGCGCCTTGCCTGCGGGCGTTGTGGGCACAACGCATCGCGCGAAATCAAGTCCGACAGGCTCCTAGGAATCGAGGAAATCATTGGCGCGAGCGCCTTCCGTAGCGCTTGGCCGCGCAGGCTCGTGCTGCTCAGCCTGAGCGGCTAAGCAACCACGCGTGCGCGTCCGTGCACGCGTTCTTTTCCGAGTTCGGTTTTCAGCCCGAGCGGCTGAGCAACGCCGCAATGGACGCCCCGAACGGGGGCCGGGCAACGCCGCGCTCGGTGATCAGCGCGCAGACCAGCTCCGCCGGCGTGATATCGAAGGCCGGATTGCGGGCTGCGACGCCGCTCGGCGCCCAGGTGGCTTGCGCGAACCCGAGCACTTCCTTGGCGCAGCGTTCCTCGATCGGAATGCCGGCGCCGTCCGCGAGCGTGGCGTCGATGGTGGCAACCGGGCAAGCCACGTAGAACGGGATGGCATGGCGTTGCGCGAGCACGGCCAGGGGATAGGTGCCGATCTTGTTCGCGACATCGCCGTTGGCCGCGACCCGGTCGGCGCCGACGATGACCGCGTCGATCTGGCCAAGGCTCATAAGATATCCGGCCGCGCTGTCCGCAATCAGCGTCACGGCTATGCCGTCGCGTTGCAGCTCCCACGCGGTAAGTCGCGCGCCTTGCAGGAACGGGCGCGTCTCGTCCGCGATCACCTCGATCTGCTTGCCCTGTTCGACCGCCGAGCGAATCACTCCCAAGGCTGTGCCATGCCCGGTCGTCGCGAGCGCGCCGGCATTGCAGTGGGTCAGCACCCGGGCGCTCTGCGGAAGCAGGCTCGCGCCGAGCCGCCCTAGCTCGCGATTGGCGGCGAGGTCCTCGGCCTGGATGCGCATGGCCTCGGCGAGCAGCTCCGGCGCCACGCTCGGCGCCGCCGCGGTGGCGAGCGCCCGCCAGCGCGCATGCATGCGCTCGAGCGCCCAGCGCAGATTGACGGCTGTCGGCCGTGCAGCCGCCAGCAGGTCGAACGCCGGCAGCAGGTGCCCCTCCACCGCTTCGCCGCGCCGGGCGGCCTCCAAGGCGGCCAATGCGATACCGTAGGCCGCCGCACAGCCGATCGCCGGCGCGCCGCGCACGACCATGTCGCGAATGGCCGCGGCCACCTCGGCCGCGGAGCCGCAACGGACGTAATCCAGGCGTTGCGGCAGCACACGCTGGTCGATGAGCTCGAGCGCAACCTCGTTCCAGCGCAGCGTGGCGACGGCGGATGTGCTCATTCAAATGACCCTGTCGTTGCCGCCATCGATGGGCACCTGCGCGCCCGTGGTGCGCGAAAACGCCGGTCCGCACAGCGTGCAGACCAGCGTGGCCACGTCGCGGCTGGATATCTCGGCGTGCAGCAGGTTGCGTGTCTTGTATTGATCCACGCTGAGACCATAGGAAGCGGCGCGCGCGCGCAGCACCTGTTCGGTCCATAAGCCCGTATCGAACACCGCGTCGGGATGTACGACGTTGACGCGAATGGCGTCCTTGCCCCACTCCAGCGCCGCGACCCGCGCGAGCTGGGTCAGCGCGGCCTTCGACGCGGAGTATGCCGCCGCGCCTACACCCGGCGCCGCGACGTTCTTGGAGCCGACCACGACCACGCGGCCTCCCGCCGGCGCGGCTTGCAGCAGCGGATGGGCGAGCTTGAGCAGCGCCACATTGGCATCGACGTTGAGCGCCATCAGCGCGCGCCAGGCGTTCAGGTCCGCTTCGGCGAGCGGCGTGCCGGCAGGAAAAATGCCGGCATTGAGAATCAGCACATCGAGCCCGCCGAAGCGGCGCACGGCCTGTTCCAGTGCGTCTTCGACCGCCGCCGCGGAGGTGACGTCGCAGACGACTCCGTGGAAGTCGGGGCGTTGCTCCAACTGTGTCACGCTGTCCTTGAGGTCGAGCCCGACGACGGCAGCACCGCGCGCGAGCAGGGCGCTCACGCAGGCTCGGCCGATGCCGGAGGCGGCGCCGGTGACGAGCGCGACTTCACCGGCGAGCTCCGGCGGTCTGCCCGCGAGCGCGAGCTTGGCCTGCTCCAGGTCCCAATACTCGACATCGAAAACGTCGCGCGCGCTCAGTGCCCGATAGCCGCCCAATGCGCTCGAGCGCAAGATCACATCGATCGTATGCTCGTAGATCTCCAGGGCAATCGCGGCATCCTTGGCGCTGCGCCCGGCGGCGCACAGCCCGAGCTCGGCGTCGAGAACGACCCGCGGTGCGGGGTCGAGCATGATCTTCTCGGCCGCGCTGGACTTCGCATGGCGCCCGAAATAGCGCCGGTATTCGCGCGCATACGCCTCGACATCGCGCCCGATCATCGCAATGCGCTTGGTGCGGATACTGTGATCCGGGGTCGCCGGACCCTGGGTCGCGAGGGTCGCGACGTCGTCGCGGCGACAGAATGCCAGCGCCGCAGCGCTCTGCCGGGTTTGCAGGATCATGGCCGAGCCGGCGTGGCGCGAGATCTCGCGGCGCAAGCGCGCGATGTCGACCCGCAACAGCGCTGCCGCCGTGCGCGGGCGCGGCCGCGGCAGCGACCACGCCTTGGAGCGCTTGAGATAGCGCTCGGCCCGATCGACCAGCGCGATCATGCGCTCGTACGATTCGCGGGCCGAATCGGCGAAGGAAAAGACGCCGTGGCCCATCAGGATCATGCCGGCGGTGCGCGCATTGCGCTGGCGCGGGAATTCGGCGGCGCACAGCTTGGCCAGATCGAATCCGGGCATCACGTAGGGCACGATCACGGCGTCGTCCCCGTAGAGATCTTCGATCCGGCTGCGGCCATCGCCGGTGTTCGTGATCGCCAGCACCGCATCGGCGTGCGTATGATCGACGTAGCGGTAGGGCAGGATGGCGTGAAGTATCGATTCCACCGACGGCGACGGGGCGCTCGCGCGCAGCCGCTGCGACTGCAGCTCGTTCACCATCTCCGGATCCGACAACCGCGCGAGCT
Source organism: Burkholderiales bacterium (assembly GCA_020848435.1). GTDB lineage: Bacteria > Pseudomonadota > Gammaproteobacteria > Burkholderiales > WYBJ01 > WYBJ01. Next base: position 3,022 of record JADLAC010000009.1, read on the forward strand.
TGGACAAGCGCACCAGATAATCGAGCCGCAGCGGCGTGAATCCCGCCGCTTCGATGGTAGCGAGATCCCAGCCGCTGCCCTTGACGAAGAGCACGTCGTCTTCGTCGCCGAGCACATTACGCTCGCGCAGCTTGACGGACGTATTGCCGCCGCCGTGCAAGACGAGGGTGCGATCGGCGCCGAGCAAGCGGGACGTATATGCCCGCAATGCCAAGGGGCTCGGGTGACGCGCAGCATCTTGATCGGACCAGAGGCTCTTCATCGCCGAGATGCGGCTTGCGTTGCGTTGATACGAATCGGCCTACGCGCCGGAGGCGGCCGTGGCCTGCAACCCGGGCCACTGCACGTCGGGGTCGAGGCGGAAGCTGAGCGAGGTTGCGCCTTCGGGCACGCCGAAGCGGCCGAAACGATGCTCGGCGATGCTGACCATGCCGCTTGCATCGATGGCGATGATGGTCGAGGCCCGTGTGCCATAGCTTTCCGCCGCGATGAACGGCGGCGAGAGCACGCGCTCCGCGGCCAATCCCACTCCGGTGTCGGGCAAGTCCTCATCGGGCGGCAGCCGGCGTTCGGCAAGCGCCGCGAGCAGCACGCTCGCCGGGTCGGTGGCGCTGTCCGGCAAGCTGCGCAGGGCTGCCTTGCCCATTTCGACCTTCGGCCAGGGCGTGTTCAGCAGGTGATTCGACAGACCATGGATTCCCGCCGGCACCTGTTCGCACTGCGCGTTGCGATTCGAGCAGTAGAAGACGTCTTCGCCTGCCCCTAGCAGCAAGTTGAAACCGTTGTAGATATGCGCGCGCGGTTCCAGTTGCTCGACATAACGCTCGGGCGGAACGTCGCCGATGAGATAGTCGGAAACCAGGCGCCCGCGCGAGGGTGCGGATGCCCGATAGGTCCCGGCTTGGCGGAAGTTGGTCAGCGCGGCCCAGCGGCCTCGGCGCGTAATGCCGAGCCACGTGCCGCCACCTTCCAAATCCTTGCCGGCAGCGACCTGCGCTGCTTCCGGCCAGAACGCGAACGGGGCCGTGGGCCGGCCATACGACTCGTCCCGGTTGGCCGCGATGATGAGGCGATAGCCGGGATGCGTGCCCAGTGAGAACAGGATCAGGCACACGGTTCTAGAGCGGCACCGGAACGGGGTAGGGGAGCGCGCTGCGCTCGAGCGCCGGCCCGTGAGGGTGACCGATATGCAGGTCGGCGCGCTGCGCCAGCTCGAGATGCAGGCAGGCGAGGACGTCGTATCCCCCCGCCGGCGCGGCAGCCGCGGCCACGATCGAGCCGATCGCCTGATCCGGTGCATTGGCATCGAACACGTCTTCGCCGACCCGCACCGGCATCTCGCCATGGCTATGGCCGAGCACCGTGCGCCGCTTGATTTCGCCGCGATACTGGGTCCGGGCGACGATCTCCTGTCCCGGATAACAGCCCTTGTCGAAACTGATCCCCCCCACGAGGTCCAGGTTGAGCATCTGCGGCACGAACTTGTCCTGCGTTTCGGGCACGATGTCGGCGATCCCGCTGCGCACCGACAGCCATTGCCAGGGCGCCGGCCCGGCCGGTTTCGCGCCGGCCGCGCTCAGCCGTTCCCACACCGAAATGGCCGCCTCGGTGCGCCCGTAGAGCAGCTCGTAGCGCGCGAGCGGCAAGCGCAGCACGAAGCTGGGCTGCATGGCCGCGGCCTCGTCGCTGGTGGACACGGCGAATTCCTCTCCAGGCAGCGCGAATCCCGAGCGCGCGAGCAGGCTTTGCGCCTGCGGCCCGCCGACGCCGATCCTGACGTAACGCTCCGAGACGTTGGCGGCTTTCACCTTGGCGCGCAGGATATACAAGGACAGCCGCCGAACGATGCCATCGGCGATGGAGGCGGGCAGCTGGGCAAGGAACCCGGCATCGGTGCGCCACAGCAGCAGCGCGCCGAGCGCACGTCCTTTGGGCGTGTTGTACGCCGCAAGCTGAATGCGGCCGGGAGCGAGGGCCTGCACGTCGTTACTGAGCTGCCCGTGGAGGAAGCTTGCGGCATCCGGGCCGGCGAACTCGGCCAAGCCGAGCCACGACAGGTCGCAGATGAAGCAGCCTTCGCGGGCGTACTCGAGGCCCCTCGGTCCGCTGCCGTGCGCACCGGGGTCCGCGCCCGCGTGGTGCAGGAATTGGGCCCACTGCTCGTTCATCGCACTGCCTGTCACCCCTGGAATGTGCCGGCGTCCCCGGCCGATTCAAGATCCCGGGTGCCGCCGCATCGGCCGGGGATTATACGCCGGGGGATATAGGTCTTCGGTGCCAAGAGCGCCCGCGCAACGACTGACAGCTCGCATCCAGCCGCGAGTGCTTCCCATGCCGGGCGAGCGCCTACCGGCGGCAACGCGCTTGGATGCCGTTTGCTGGATCGTCACAATGCCGGATCGTCAATAGTCCTTCGGACAGGGCTACCCAGCTGGCGTGAGCGCCGATATGCTATAGCAATACTCGCCGACCTGAAGGGAGGTCCGGACCCGACCGGACAGGTCCGAGCCGTGCCGATGTCCGCCCTGCGCCTGGCGATTACGCCGGAATCCTTTCTCTGGTCGCTCGAATCGATCAGCAGGGAGCTGCGCTTGCCGTTTTCCCGCGCTCTCGCGAGGCGCAGTTTTCCGCCGCCGTACGATTTGTCGAGTTTGCAGCGGGCAGCCCATGACATGGGCGCACGCACCGAGCTGGTCGCGTTGTCGTGGGAAGAGCTGGGCCAGAACCCGTCGGCCTGGTGGGTGCTGATCCGCGATCCGGCGCCGGAAGACGCCGCCGCCGACCCGCGGCCCGCCGGGGGCGCCGCGCACCGCTTCGTACGCATCGCCGCGGTGGAGAAAGAGCGCGTGATGCTCGCCGAAGCGGCTGCCGCCGAGGCAACGGCTTTGCCGCTACAGCGCTTCGTGCAGGTCTACACGGGTTACGCGCTTCGGACCGTGGCGGGCAAGCCGCGTCATGACGATAGCGAGCCGGATGCCGGCGGCATGCCGAAGTTCGGCTTGCGCTGGTTCGCGCGCGAGCTGCTGCGTTACCGCTCGATCTGGCGCGATGTCGTATTGGCATCGATCGCGATTCAGCTCCTGGCCCTGGCGGTCCCGGTGCTGACCCAGATCATCATCGACAAGGTCATCACCCATCGCACGCTCAATACCCTGGTCGTCGTCGGCGCGGCACTGGTGGTGATCGCGGCGTTCTCGGCGGCATTGGCCTGGGTCCGGCAGTATCTCATTCTGCATACGGGCACGCGCATCGATGCCGTGCTGGCGGGCGACGTATTCGAGCACTTGTTGCGGCTGCCCGCGCGCTATTTCGAGCAGCGATCGACTGGCGTGCTGGTAGCGCGCATGCACGGCGTGGAAACGATTCGGGAGTTCATCACCGGCGCGACACTCACGTTGCTGCTCGACTTGCCGTTCATGTGCCTGTTCGCCGCGGTGATGTTCTATTACAGCCCCGTGCTGACGGCCATCGCGCTCGGCATGCTGGGCGTGCTCGCGTGCCTGAGTCTTGCCGTGACGCCGGTGCTGCGCGGGCGCATCGATGCGCAGTTCCTGGCCGGGGCCCGCCACCAGGCGTTCGTCACCGAGCGCGTGGCGGCGATCGAAACCGTCAAGTCCCTGCAAATGGAGCCGGCGCTGACGCGGCGGTTCGAAACCTTGCTCGGTCGCTACCTCGAAGCAGGCCTGGGCGCGCGCCAGCTCGCAAACAGCTTTCAAGCCGGCGCACAGTTGCTCGAGCAGTTGCTCGCGGTCGCGGTGCTTTGCGTGGGTGCTTGGCTGGTGATCGAAGGCGCCGGCTTGACCATCGGCGGCTTGATCGCATTCCAGATGTTCGCCACGCGCCTGACAGGACCGATGCTCAAGATCGCGTCCTTGTGGCAGGAATTCCAGCAAGTGCATATCGCCGTGCGCCGGCTGGCCGACATCATGGATGTGCCGCGCGAGTTGTGGCGGCTCAATCCGGCGCGCACGGCGAGCGGCCATGGCGCGCTCGAATGCAAGGATCTGGGGTTTCGTTATCCCGGCCGTGGATGGCTGCTGCGCCACTTGTCGTTCTCCTTGCGCCCTGGGGAATGCGTGGCGTTGATCGGTCCCTCGGGCAGCGGCAAGAGCACGCTCGCGCGCCTGCTGCTCGGTTTCCAACCGCCGTCGGAGGGCGCGATCATGCTCGACGGCGTCGACACCGCCCACCTGGCCGCGAACGAGCTGCGGAGCTATTTCGGCGTCGTCCCGCAGGAAACACGCCTGTTCACCGGCACGGTGCTCGATAACCTGCTCGATGCCGATCCAAGCGCGAGCTTGGCGGATGCCGCGCAGGCGTGCAGGTCGGCGCAGCTTCACGATCTCATTCAGACCTTGCCCGAGGGCTATCTCACGCGTATCGGCGAGAACGGCATCGGCCTCTCGGGGGGGCAAAAGCAACGCCTCGCCATTGCGCGCGCCCTGCTCAAACAACCGCGGGTGCTGGTTTTCGACGAGGTGACGTCGAGCCTGGACCCGCAGCTCAGCGCTGCCATCGCGCAGACCGTGAACGGGCTGCGCGGGAAGGTGTCGGTGCTGTTCGTGGCGCATGCGCTGCCACCTGGGCTGAGCTGCGACAGCGTGGTGACGATAGGCGCGGCGGAAGGCTGGTCGTGACGATAAGATTGCCCGGACACGACGACGCAATACACATCCCTGATCGAGCGCATAGATAGACAGCCATGCGAGCGAGCAAGAGAGTTCGCCGAACGGATCGCCTGCCGGCCGGGCGGCGCGAGCCGCGCGCGCTCTCGAACGTGGACGAGAGCGACGAGTTCGCAGCGCGTCACTTGCGCGCGCTCGGCTCGCTGCCCTCGCCGTGTCCCCGGGCGGTCTTGTACCTGTTGCTGGCGGCGATCACCACGGTCGCGGCGGGGATCACGTTCGGGCGCGTCGACGTGGTTGCCGTCGCACCGGGGAAGCTCGTGCCCCAGTCCCTGCTCAAGGTGGTTCAGCCTACCGACTCGGGGGTAGTGCGCGAGATCCGGGTGCGCGAGGGCCAAGCCGTCGCCGGCGGCGATGTCCTGTTTCGCATGGACACGGCGCTGACCGAAGCCGACCTGCGGATCGTGGAGTCGGAGATGGCCTTGCGCCGTCTCCAACTGCGCCGCATCGAAGCCGAATTGACGGGGAGCGCCTTCGCGCTGCGCGGCGACGATCCGCCCGAGCTGGTCGTGCAGGTGCAGGCCCAATTCAATGCGCGCCAGCGGGCGTTTCAGGACGCCCTCGATGCCGAGCGCTCCGCGCAGGCGAAGGCGCGCGAGGATTTGAAAGCCGCCGAGGAAATCGAGGCCAAGCTGCGCCGTACCGCGCCGATCTATCGCGAGCAGGAGCGGGCTTGGGAGCAGCTTGCCCGCGAAGGCTTTGCCGGCAAGCTGCTCGCTCTGGAGCGCAGCCGCAGTCGCATCGAGAACGAACAGGACCTGCACGCACAAGCGGCCGCGGTCTCCGGGGCGAAGGCCGCCATCGCGCTGTCCGAGCGGCGCATGGCGCAACTGGAATCGAACCACCGGCGTGAGCTCAGCGGCGAGCGGGTGGAAATGCTCGCGCAGCTCGAACGCCTGCAGGAAGACTACGCCAAGCAAAACCATCGCAGCCGCCAGCTCGAGCTGCGCGCCCCCGCCGCGGGCATCGTCAAGGACCTTGCCACGCACAGCGCGGGCACCGTGGTCGCGCCCGGGACCATCCTCGCGACCATCGTGCCGCGGGACGAGCCGCTCGAAGCCGAAGTCTGGGTGAGCAATATCGACGCGGCCCGGGTGCTGCCGGGTGCCGCGGTCAAGCTCAAGCTCGCTGCCTTTCCCTTCCAGCACTACGGCATGCTCGGCGGCGTGGTTCGACATGTCAGCGCAGATGCGACCGAACGCTCCGAGGCCAATGGCGCAGGCCATGCCGCGACGGTTCTACACTTCCGCGCCTTGATCAGTATCGAGCGCGGCACGCGCGCGGCTCCACTGACATCCGCGAAGCTCGCGTCCGGCATGCAGCTTGCGGCCGAGGTCCATCTCGGGACGCGCTCGGTGCTGGACTATCTGCTCTCGCCAGTGCGCAAGACGCTGAGCGAGGCCGGTCGCGAGCTTTGAGCGAACCCTCCGAGCCGGCTCTGTCCGCCGCCGCAGCGCGATCGATTCCACGCCTGGAGATCGAGCTGCGTGCATCCTATATCCTCGCCGGGCTGCTCGCGGCGGCGCATTGCGCCGCCTTCGCGGTTGCCGTGGCCGGCTTGCAGCGGCTCGAGCTCATCGGCGCCGCGGCGCTCGCCTTGCTGGGCCAGGCGTGCTGGAGCATCCGGCGTCATGCGTTGCTGCACGCTCCGCGCGCGATCGTGCACTTGGACTGTCGCGGCGAGGATCGATGCATCGCATGGCGGCGCGACGGAACGCGCGTGCAATACCGCATTCGGGCCTCGTCGTATGTCACCCGGTATCTCACGGTGCTGCATCTGCGCCGGCCGGGCGAGCGCAGGAGCTGTCACGTGGTGCTGCTGCCCGACAGCATGCCGGCGGATCTCATGCGCCGCTTGCGGGTGCGACTGCGCTGGATGAGGTTCGACGCCGCCGGCGCCGTCGAGGAGCGCACTTCGCTATAATCGCGCCCCATGCTTGGAATCCTCGGCGGCAGCGGCATGACCAACCTGGCGGACTTGGCGAACGTCCGCCGGCAAGTCGTCCGCACGCCGTACGGGGAAGCGTCGGGCGCGCTGATGTTCGGCACGCTGCGCGGTCGCGAGATCGTCTTCCTGGCTCGCCATGGCTACGGCCACACGATACCGCCGCATGCCGTCAACTATCGCGCGAACATCTGGGCGCTCGCCTCGCAAGGTGTGCGCGAGATCGTCGCCATCGCCTCGGTCGGGGGCATACGTTCCGATCTCGCACCGGGCACCCTGGTTGTTCCTTCGCAGATCCTCGACTACACCGGCGGGCGGCGCTCGACCTACTTCGACGGCGCCGACGGGATCGTCAAGCACATCGATTTCACCCAGCCGTACAGCACAGAGTTGCGGGCGAAGCTGCTGCGCGCGTGCCATGCCGCCCGTGAGCCGGTCGTTGACGGCGGCGTATACGCCGCCGTCAACGGACCGCGGCTCGAGACCGCGGCCGAGATCGCGCGCTTGGAACGCGACGGCGCCGACATGGTCGGAATGACAGGCATGCCGGAAGCCGCGTTGGCGCGAGAGTCCGGCGTGGCGTATGCGGCGTTGGTGGTGGTCGCGAACTGGGCGGCCGGACGCGCCGACAGCAATCTCGGGGTCTCCCTGGCCGACATCGGTGCGGTGCTCGATCGGTCCATGGTGCGCGTGAGAAAAGCATTGCATTTCGTCGAGGCGCAGGATGGCGGTCAGAGCGGTGCTTAAGATGGGTCATCCGCTGCTGTTCGAGCGCGCGCGCGAAGTCGAGCGCTTCGGCACTGCCGAGCTCGACGCGCTGCTCGCGGATATGCTCGACACCATGGAGGCGCTCGACGGCGCCGGCTTGGCGGCGCCGCAGATCGGCGTGTCGCTTCGCGTCGTCGTCTTCGGCCTCAAGCGCAACCCGCGCTACCCGGAAGCCGAAGAGGTCCCCTACACGGTATTGATCAATCCACTCATCCGGGCACTCGACGAGGCGCTGGAAGACGGATGGGAAGGCTGCCTGAGCGTGCCCGGCATGCGCGGGCTCGTGCCGCGCCATCGGCGCATCAACTACCGGGGGCAGGACCAGTACGGCACGCCGATCGATCGCGATGTCGCCGGTTTCCATGCTCGCGTCGTGCAGCACGAATGCGATCACCTCGACGGCGTGCTCTATCCGATGCGCGTGACCGACCTGCGGAACTTCGGCTTCACCGAAGTCCTCTTTCCAGGGCAGGCGCCGCCGGAAGAATAGCGTCCACGATCGCGCCTGGCATGGGCCGATCAATCGATCTGCACGGCTTCCGTCAGCTCGCTTTCGAGCCGAACCACGGTGCTGGCGTCGTTGAGCGCAGGTCCGGTGATGAGGAAAGTGTCCTCGACCCGCTCGCCCAGCGTATTGATCTTTGCCGAATGCACGCTGATGTCGTGCGCGACCAGCACGCGCGCGATGCGGTACAGCAGTCCCGGCCGGTCGCTCGAAATCAGCGTGAGGACCATGTAGGTGCCGCGCTCGTCGGGCTGGAGATCGACTTCCGGGGTCATCGGAAAGTGGCGCACGCGGCGGCTCAAGCGTCCGGTCCCCGGCGGCTCCAGCGGCGCGCGCTGTTGCAGGCGCGCGCTCAGCTCGTGCTCGACGAAGCTCATGACGTCGCGATAGTTCGCGTCCCGACCCTGGGGATCCAGAATGAGGAAGCTGTCGAGAGCGTAACCGTGGCGGGTGGTGTGAATCTTGGCCTCGACGATGCTGAAGCCCGCGCGGCTGAAGAAATTGCAGATGCGTGCGAACAGCTCCTTCTGATCCGGGGTATAGATCAACACCTGCAAGCCTTCGCCCATGGGGGCGAGCCGGGCTTTGACGACGGGCGCTGGGCCTTGCACGCGGTAGTTGAGCAGGCGCGTATGCCAGGCGATCTCCTGCGCTTCGTGCCGCAGAAAATACGAGGTATCGAGCTGCGCCCACAGTTTTTCGTGCGCATCCGCGGGTATGGCATAGAGTCGCAGTCGCGTCAGCGCTTCGGCCTGGCGATTCTCGACGCTCGCTTCGGTGGCGATATGCTCGCCCGAAAGCACGCGGCGCGTGGCCCAGAACAGGTCTTCGAGCAGCTTCGCCTTCCAGGCATTCCACACCCTGGGGCTGGTGCCGCGGATATCGGCGACCGTCAGCAGGTAGAGAGCAACGAGATGGCGGTCGTCGGTCACCAGCGCGGCGAACGACGCGATCGTTTCCGGATCGCTGATGTCTTGCTTCTGCGCGCTCGCCGACATGGTGAGATGATGGCGCACGAGCCAGGCGACGAGCTCGACATCCTCGTCGGGCAAGCCGTGCCGGCGGCAGAAGCGGCGTGCATCGACCGCGCCCAGCATCGAATGATCCCCGCCGCGGCCCTTGGCGATGTCGTGAAACAATCCCGCCAGGTACAGCAGCTCCGGGCGCTCGAAATCGCTGATCAAGCGACTGCACAGCGGGTACTCGTGGGAAAGCTCGGGCACGGCGAAGCGCCGCAGGTTCCGCACCACCTTGAAGATGTGCTCGTCGACCGTGTAGACGTGATACAGGTCATGCTGCATCTGGCCGACGATGCGGCCGAAGGCCGGGATGTAGCGCCCCAGGATCCCGTACTCGTTCATGCGCCGCAGCTCGCGCAGCAGGCGCGAGGGACTGCGCAGGATGCTCATGAAGCGCTCGCGGTTGGACGGATCCTGGCGGAATGCCGCGTCGATCCGCGGCCCCGCGCGCCATAGGGCGCGCAGGGTGCCCGCGCGCATGCCTTTGAGCTCGTGGTGTTCCTGCAAGAGCTGGAAGCTTTCCAGTATGGCCGCGGGCTCGCGCTCGAACAAATCCTCGCGGGTCGCCTCCAACAGCTCGTTGCGGATGCAAAAGCGTTCGTTGATGGGCTCGGGTGCTTCGGTGCGTTGCGGGAAGATGCGCGCGCCGACGTTCTGGTGCACGATCGCGTTCAACTGCCGCACCGCGGTCGCCGTGCGATACAGCGTCTGCATGAGCTGCTCGCTCGCGCGCCGCGAGGCGGTGTCTTCCAAGCCGAGCTCGCACGCGATCGCGCTCTGGTAGTCGAACAACAGCCGGTCCTCGCGCCGCCCCGCCTGGTAGTGCAGCCGAATGCGCAGGTCGCTCAGAAAACGCTGCAAATGCGCGAGACGGCTCGCCTCCTTCGCGGTCACCAGCTCGGCGTGCACCAGCTGCGTCCAACCGCGCCCCAGGCGAGCCGCGCGCGCGATCCACACCAGGTGATGCAGATCGCGCAGCCCGCCGGGGAATTCCTTCAGATTGGGCTCGAGGTTGGTGTCGACGAAGCGCTCGTGGCGCTGGCGCTGCTCCAACTGCTTCGCCTTGCAGAACGAGCGCGGATCGAGCGCGGCGGCGAACGCGGCCGCGAAGCTGCCATACAGCTCCGCGTCGCCGGTGAGACGGCGTGCCTCCAGCAGGTTCGTTTGGACTGTAATGTCGTGTGCGGCAAGATCCACGCACTGCTTCACGCTGCGCACGCTATGGCCGACTTCGAGCCCGATATCCCACAGCATGCCGATCAAGTCCTCGATCGGCTTGTTGCGCTCGGCGGCCGCTTCCGATTCGACCAGGATCAGCAGATCCACGTCCGAATACGGAAAAAGCTCGCCGCGGCCATAGCCTCCGACCGCGATCAGCGTCGCACCGCACGGGGCTGGTAGATCCCGCCAAGCCTGCACCAGGATGCGATCGACCAGCCGGCAGTGCGCCCGCAACGCCTGGCGCGGGGCGGGGCGATCGCGATAGCTTGCGCGCAGCGATTCCCGGCCTTGCTTGAGGCTTTGCCGAAGGTCGGCAGGCGCGTCTTCCTCGCCGGCTGACGTGGCGGCCTCCGAGCCGACGAGCGCACTCATGTCGTGGCCCGCCGCGGCGATGGCGCGCGCTCAGCGCGCGCCATCGCGACCTCCGCGCCCTACCAGCCCAGGGGGAGGAGGCGTGCCCGCGGACACGGTCAGCACTTCGTGATCTGAATCGGTGACGAGCACCGTGTGCTCCCATTGCGCCGAAAGGCTGTGGTCCTTCGTGACCACGGTCCAGCCGTCGGCGAGCTGGCGGATGTCGGGCCGGCCCGCGTTGATCATGGGCTCGACGGTGAAGATCATGCCTGCTTCCAGGCGCGTGCCGGTGCGGGGGCGGCCGTAATGCAATACCTGCGGCTCTTCGTGGAAGCGCTTGCCGATGCCGTGGCCGCAGAATTCACGCACGACCGAGAAGCCGTTGCCCTCCGCGTAGGTCTGAATCGCGTGGCCGATATCCCCGAGATAGGCGCCGGGACGCACCGTCTCGATTCCCAGCCACATGCATTCATAGGTGATGTCGCACAGGCGCCGCGCGAGGATCGGCGGCTCCCCGACGTAATACATGCGACTCGAATCGCCGTGGTAGCCCTCGGCGATCACGGTGACGTCGATATTGACCACGTCGCCTGCCCTGAGCTTCTTTTCGCCGGGCACACCGTGGCAGACGACGTGGTTGACCGAGGTGCAGATCGACTTGGGAAATGGCCGGTAGCCCGGGGGGGCATAGTTCAGGGGCGCCGGAATCGTGTGCTGGACTTCGGTCATGTAGCGATGACACTCGTGATCGATCGCGGCCGTCGTCACGCCCGGACGCACGAACGGCCCGATGTGATCGAGCACCTCGGCGGCCAGCCGGCCGGCGACGCGCATTTTTTCGATCTCCGCCGGCGTCTTGATAACGATGCTCATACTGCCGCGGCACGCTGCAAAAACGAAAAAGGATAGTCGAAGCACTGGCGCGGGTCCAATGTCTTCTGGCGAATCAGCGGCGAGCTTCGCACCGTTCGCCGGCGTGAGGGGCGAGAGGCCGGCAGCGCGCCTTCGCAGCAGTCAATCATGGATAGGCGGACGAGCCTTCCCGCCGAACCGGCGCGGCGATAGCGAGCGGGCCATGCTGATGGGCGCCGGTTGCGCCAGGGCTTAGGGCTGGTCAGCGACACAGTATCAAGACGATCACCCCACCCGCATCCGCGCGACCAGCCGTTCATCCGGATCCCGGCCTAAGCCGGGCTCTTGCGGAATGGCGAAAGCTCCATCCTTCGGATCGATCTGATCGCTGAAGGGTGTCGCGGCAAAATCGCAGTAGTAGCGCTCGACGGGAATCTCTCGCGCCGCCGCGGCGCAGACGTGGATCGACGCCATCAGGCCCGGGCCGAAGTACGGCGAATGCGGCACCACCGTTACGCCGTGCGCTTCGCCCAGCGCGAAGACCTTGCGGATCTCGCTGATGCCGCCGATCTTGGTGATGCTGGGCTGGGCGATGCCGATGGCGCCGACCTCCATCATGCGTTTGAACTCCATCAGGTTGGAGCAGTTCTCGCCTGCCGCGATCGGCATCGGCGCAAGCGCGCGCAGCCGTGCAAGGCCGGCGTGATCGTCCGGCGGATAGATCGGCTCTTCCAGCCAGGCGAGATCCTGATCGGCCAGCTCGCGGGCGGCCGCGATGGCTTCGTCCACCGTCCACGGACAGGAGCAATCCACCATGAGCGGCACCTCGCTGCCGCACGCGCGTTTCGCCGCGCTGATGCAGTCGCGCTTGTTCTCGTGCAGCTTGACGAAACGATAGCCTCGCTCGATGGCTTCACGTGTCTTGCGCTCGACCACAGCCGCTTCGCCATAGCGCAGCAAGCTCGCATACGCCGGCAGCGTAGTGCGGGCGCTGCCGCCGAGCAGCTTGTACAACGGCATACTGGCGCGCTTGGCCGCGATGTCCCAGAGCGCGATGTCGAGCCCAGAAACCGCGAACACCGTCGGGCCGCTGCGGCCGGTGTTGTACAGGCTGCGGTGCAGGTCGGCCTGGATCTGGGCGATGTTCGACGGATCCTTGCCGAGCACGCGCGGCCCGACGAGCTGCGCGAGGGCGCTCAGCGTGCTCTGCCAGCCGGCGTTGGCGAACGCTTCGCCCCAGCCGGTGATGCCTTCGTCGGTCTCGACCTTCACCAGCACCGTGTGGACATCCGTCTTGGGCGCGCCGCCGGCGTGCGGCACGCTATCGTCCAGCGCCATCGGCGTGCGGACCAGAATGGGCTCGACTCGGATGATTTTCATGGATGGCTCCGAAGTGAATGGACTGCTATACTTTAAGGTTAATTCCGTCGGTAGCGGTGCCGCGGAAGCAATTCGCACCTCCGGTCATGAGAAGGGTGCCCGTCCCTGGCGGGTTCTTACGCCGGGGGGAGGCCAAACCCTGATCAGGAGTATCGCAATGTCAGCCACCATGCGTGAAATGCTGGAAGCCGGAGTGCACTTCGGCCACCAAACCCGGTTCTGGAATCCGAAGATGGCTCCCTACATCTTCGGCAGCCGCAACAAGATCCACATCGTCAACCTGGAAAGAACGCTCGCGATGTACAACGAGGCGCTCAATTACGTGCGCCAATTATCGTCGCGTCGCGGCTCGGTGCTGTTCGTCGGCACCAAGCGACAGGCGCGCGATACGATGCGCGAGGAGGCGCTGCGCTCGGGGTCGCCTTTCGTCGATCATCGGTGGCTCGGCGGGATGTTGACCAATTACAAGACGGTGCGCCAGTCGATCAAGCGCCTGAAAGACATGGAAGCGATGATCGAGGACAAGTCGATCGAGAAGCTGTCGAAGAAAGAGGCGCTGCAATTCCAGCGCGACATGGCCAAGCTCGATCGCAGCCTCGGCGGGATCAAGGAGATGTCGAGCTTGCCGGACGCGATGTTCGTGATCGACGTGGGCTATCACAAGATCGCGATCAAGGAGGCGACCAAGCTGGGGATTCCCGTCATCGCGGTGGTCGACACCAACCATACCCCGGACGGCGTGCAGTACGTCATTCCCGGCAACGACGATTCCAGCCGCGCCATTCGGCTGTACGCACGCGGCATGGCGGACGCGGTACTCGAGGGCCGCACCCTGGTCAACCGTGAGCCGGTGAGCGACGAATTCGTCGAGGTCGACGACGAAGAAACGGAGGATCGCTAGCCGATGCCCAGGCCCGGGATCCAGGGCCGATCTATAACAGCGGAGTAGCAACGAAATGGCAGAGATCACCGCATCGATGGTGAAGGAGCTGCGCGAGGCGACGGGGTTAGGCATGATGGAGTGCAAGAAGGCCCTGACCGAAGCCGCGGGCGACATGAAGAAGGCCGAAGAGATTCTTCGCATCAAGAGCGGCGCGAAGGCCTCCAAGCTCGCCGGACGCATCGCGGCCGAGGGCGTGATTGCCGCGCATGTCAGTGCCGACGGCAAGCGCGGCGCGCTGGTGGAGCTCAACTGCGAGACCGATTTCGTCGCCAAGGATGCCGCCTTCGGCCAGTTTGCCCGAACCGTCGCCCAGGTGGCGGCTGAGCAGGCAGTATCGGACCTCGAAAAGCTGAACGAGACACGGCTGGCGAGCGGCGAGACGATCGATGCGGCGCGCCAGGCGTTGAGCGTCAAGCTCGGCGAGAACATGACCATGCGCCGCATGGTCCGCGTGGACGCGACAGGCCGATTGGCCTCGTATCTGCACGCAACGCGCATCGGCGTTCTGGTCGACTATAGCGGCGGCGACGAGGCGCTGGGCAAGGACCTCGCGATGCATATCGCGGCCTCCAAACCGATGGCGCTGGCGCGCGACCATGTGCCCGCGGAGCTGGTGGCGCGCGAGCGCAACATCGCCCGCGCGCGTGCCGAGGACGACGGCAAGCCCGCCAATCTGCTGGATCGCATCGCCGACGGCGCGGTGAACAAGTTTCTGTCCGAAGTGACGTTGCTCGGACAAGCGTTCGTCAAGGACGACAAGCAGACGGTGGAAAAGCTGCTCAAGACTCGCGGCGCCAGCGTCCACGGCTTCCAGATCTTCGTTCTCGGCGAAGGCATCGAGAAGAAGAAGTCCGATTTCGTGGCGGAGGTGATGGCAGCAGCAGGCCAGGCGTGAGCTCCGACGCTACGCTCAGCCCGGCGCCGAGCGTCGGGTCCGCCGCCGGTATCGACGAGGCGGCACGCTCGCGCCCGGCGCGCGATGCGGTATTTCGCCGGGTGCTCGTCAAGCTCTCGGGCGAAGCGCTGATGGGCGGCGATCCGTACGGGATCAACCGCGAGGTCATCGAGCGTATCGTCGACGAGATCGCCGGGATCGTGCGGCTCGGCGTCGAGACGGCGGTGGTGATCGGCGGAGGCAACATCTTTCGCGGCGTAGCACCGGCGGCCGAGGGCATGGATCGGGCGACGGCCGACTACATGGGCATGCTGGCCACGGTGATGAACGCGCTCGCCTTGCAGGATGCCATGCGCCGGGTGAGCCTCGCGAGCCGGGTGCAGTCGGCGCTCAACATCGAGCAGGTGGTCGAGCCCTACATCCGCGGCAAGGCCATGCGCTATCTCGAAGAAGGCAAGGTTGTCATTTTCGCGGCCGGCACGGGCAATCCCTTTTTCACCACGGATACGGCAGCGGCACTTCGCGGCATGGAGATGAATGTCGACATCGTGCTCAAAGCGACCAAGGTCGATGGCGTCTACACGGAGGATCCGAAGACCCATCCCGATGCCATGCGCTACAAGCGCCTGAGCTTCGACGAGGCGATCCAGCGCAATCTCAGGGTGATGGATGCCACGGCACTCACCCTGTGCCGCGATCAGAAGCTGCCGATCAATGTTTTCAGCATCTTCAAGCCGGGCGCATTGCGGCGCGTGATCACCGGCGAAGACGAAGGAACCCTGGTTACCTGGAAGCCGGAGGTGCGCGATGAGCGTTGCTGACATACGAAAAGGCGCGGAGCACAAGATGCAGAAGAGCATCGAGGCGCTGAAGCTCGATCTCGGTAAAGTTCGGACCGGCCGGGCTCACACCGGATTGCTCGACCACATCATGGTCGACTACTACGGCAATCCCACGCCGATCCCGCAGATCGGCAGCGTGAGCCTGCTCGATGCACGCACGCTGGCGGTCACCCCTTGGGAGAAGAAGCTGTTGCAGAGCGTCGAAAAGGCGATCCGCGACTCCGACCTGGGGCTGAATCCTGCCTCCGACGGCGAGCGGGTGCGCGTGCCGATGCCGCCGCTGACCGAAGAGCGGCGCCGCGACTTGATCAAGGTTGTGCGCCATGAGGCCGAAAATGCACGGGTCGCGGTGCGCAACATCCGCCGCGATGCGAACAACCATTTGAAGGACATGTTGAAGAAGAAGGAAGTGCCGGAGGACCAGGAGCGCAGGGCGCAGGAGGACATCCAGAAGTTGACCGATCGATACATAGGCGAGATCGACAAGATCCTTCAACAGAAGGAAGCCGACTTGCTCGCCGTGTAGTCGCGGGAGGGAGCGTTGTTCAAGAGCTCGACCCTGGCAATACCAGAGGTAGGACCGGTGCCCAGGCACATTGCCATCATCATGGATGGCAACGGGCGTTGGGCGAGGAAACGGCATTTGCCGCGCGTAGCGGGGCATCGCAAGGGCGCCGAGGCGGTTCGGGCGACGGTGCGCGGTTGCGCCGAGCGCGGTGTCGAGTACCTCACCTTGTTCGCGTTCTCGAGCGAGAACTGGCGCAGACCCGCAGACGAAGTCTCCTTTCTGATGGATCTGTTCGTCAACGCGCTCGAGCAGGAAGTCGCGAAGCTGCATGAGAACGACATCCGCTTTCGCGTGATCGGCGCGCTCGAACGCTTCGAGCCCAGGATCCAGGCATTGATACGCGATGCCGAGGCCCTAACGCGCGATAACGCCCGCCTCACCCTTACCGTCGCGGCCAATTACGGCGGGCGCTGGGACCTGATGCAGGCGGTGAAGCGCATGCTGGCCGAACGGCCCGGCAGCGCGCAGAGCTTCACCGAGCACGACTTGGGGCGCTACCTGGCTATGAACGATGCGCCCGAGCCGGACCTGTTCATCCGTACCGGCGGCGAACAGCGCATCAGCAATTTTCTGCTGTGGCAGCTCGCGTATACCGAGCTGTACTTTACCGACACGCTGTGGCCGGACTTCGATGCCGGCGCACTCGAGCTCGCGATCCAATCCTATCGCCGGCGCGAGCGCCGCTTCGGCCGCACCAGCGAGCAGCTACACGAGAAGCTGGCCGGGCGTCCGCTCGTCTCGGGCACGGGATGAGCGTCTGAGCGCCCGTGCTTCGCGTCCGCGTACTCACCGTTCTCGTCGTTCTACCGCTGTTTCTGGGGGCATTGTTCGCCTTGCCGCAGCCGCTTTGGGGCGGCGCGATGCTCGCGGTGGTCGTTGCTGGGTGCCTCGAATGGGGACGGCTCACGCGGCTTTCGGCGCCCACGCGCGCGCTGCTCGTTGCGATCGTCGTTCTCGGCTGTCTCGCCGCCGGCTGGGCCGATCGAACCGGCGCAGGCGCATTCGTGCTGTCTGCCGCGCTCGTCTTCTGGATCGTCATTGCACCGCTGTGGCTGCGCCGGATCGTTCCGGCGCCGGCTGGGGCGCTCGCGCTCGCCGGGAGCGTGATCCTGATCTCGGCCTGGTATGCCGCCTTCGTGCTGCAAGCCTCGGCCGCGCGGCTGCTGGCGCTGCTCGGCGTGGTCTGGATGGCGGATACGGCGGCGTACTTCGTGGGCCGAAAATTCGGCCAGCACAAGCTCGCCCCGCTGATCAGCCCCGGCAAGACGTGGGAAGGCGTGGCGGGCGCGGCAATCGGTGTGGGCGTGTATTATGCCCTCTTGTGGCTGGCGTGGGCGCCGTCGTTCCTCGCCGGCAACCGCTTGCTCGACCTGGCCGTGGTCGCCGGAATGACCGCGCTCAGCATCGAGGGCGATCTGTTCGAATCGTGGGTCAAACGCAGCGCCGGCGTGAAGGATAGCGGCAGCATACTTCCCGGCCACGGCGGCGTGCTCGATCGTATCGACGGCGTCGTTGCAGCGTTGCCTTTGGCCGCGCTGGCATCGGTCGTAGGACGAGGATGATCGGCATGGGGACGCGCGGAATCACCCTGCTTGGTTCGACCGGTAGCATCGGCACCAACGCGCTCGCCGTGATCGCACGAGAGCCTGAGCGCTTCCGTGTCGTTGCCTTGACGGCGCACGCCAGCGCGGAAGCATTGATCGCTCAGTGCTTGCAATTCCAGCCGCGCTACGCGGTGCTATCCGATGCGGCCGAGGCGGAGCGCGTGCGCGCCCGACTGCGTTGCGCCGGGTGTGCTTGCACGGTCTTGCACGGACGCGAGGGATTCGAGCGGGTCGCGACGCTGCCCGAGGTCGACACGGTGATCGCCGGTATCGTTGGCGCTGCCGGGCTGCATCCGACCCTCGCCGCCGTGAGAGCCGGCAAGCGAGTACTCCTGGCCAACAAGGAAGCGCTGGTGATGGCGGGCAAGGTCTTCATGTCCGCGGTGCGCGAGCATGGCGCCACCTTGCTGCCGATCGACAGCGAGCACAACGCGATTCTCCAAGCGCTGCCGCGCGAGTTTCGCGGCGACCTGGATGCGGTCGGGGTCCGGCGCATCGTCCTCACTGCCTCCGGTGGACCGTTTCGGCTCTCAGCGGCGCACGAGTTGGAGGCGGTGACGGCCGAGCAGGCGTGCGCCCATCCGAACTGGGTGATGGGCCGCAAGATTTCGGTCGATTCGGCCACCATGATGAACAAGGGCTTGGAAGTGATCGAAGCCCACTGGTTGTTCGGTGCCCCGCAGGAGCGCATCGGCGTGGTGATACACCCGCAGAGCATCGTCCATTCCATGGTCGAGTACCGCGACGGCTCGACCGTGGCGCAACTTGGCCAACCCGACATGCGTACGCCGATCGCATATGCGTTGTCGTATCCGGAGCGCATCGAGTCGGGGGTCGAGCCGCTCGATCTCACCCGCGTCGGCCGGCTGGATTTCCACGCCCCCGACTTGGAGCGTTTCCCGTGCTTACGCCTTGCCTACGCGGCGCTGCGCCGAGGCGCTACGGCGCCCGCGGTATTGAACGCGGCGAACGAAGTGGCGGTGGCGGCGTTTCTCGCCGGCGAGATCGCGTTCCCGCGCATCGGCGAGTTGATCGAGGCGGTGCTCGCACAGGTGGGGGTCAGCGAGGCCGCCACGCTCGAGGCCGCGCTCGATGCGGATCGGCTCGCGCGCGAGCGTGCGCGCTCGTGGATCGAGCGCCAGCGCGCCGGCGTAGCGCTCGCCGCGCCGGCGCCGGTTCGATTGCGTAACAGCATGTCCTGAGTCCGAAATTCGCCGCATAAGAGATGCCGAGAATCGACGCCATACTTTGTCGCGAATCCTCGCCAGGTGTCCAACCTGGCTGCGGTTCGCTTCGCGTCTGGCGCCGATTTCGCCACTTTTGCCATTCACGGTGTCGTTGTCGGGCTCGGCGATATAGCGACGAACCGCGGACTCAGGACACTGGAGGGTCCGTGCAGTGACGCTGTTGACCACGATCGTCGCCTTCGTTCTTGCGCTGGGCTCGCTCATTCTGTTTCATGAGCTCGGCCATTACTTGGTGGCCCGCGCCCTCGGGGTGAAAGTCCTGCGTTTCTCGATCGGCTTCGGCCGAGCGCTCGTCAGCCGCACATTCGGGAAGGACAAGACCGAGTGGGTGATCGCGGCCTTCCCGCTCGGCGGCTACGTGAAGATGGTCGACGAGCGCGAAGGCCAGGTCGCGCCCGCCGATCTCGCGCGTGCATTCAACCGCCAGTCGGTCTACCGGCGCTTCGTCATCGTCGCCGCGGGCCCGGTCGCCAACTTCCTGCTCGCCATCGTCATCTATTGGGTGCTGTTCATCTCGGGGATGCCCGGACTGCGCCCGATCGTGGACACCCCGCCCGCGGCGACGGCCGCGCACGCGGCCGGCTTCCAGGCCGGCGATACGCTGCTCAGGATCGGCAGCGAACCGGTCGCCACCTGGCAGGATGCGCGCTGGATACTGTTGCAGCACGCGGTCAATCGCGGCTCGGTGCGCATCGAAGTCAGCGACCGGCGCGGCTACATCGAGCTGCGCACCTTGGATCTGTCGCGCATGACGCCCGAGGATCTCGATGGGGATTTCCTGCGTACCGCCGGCCTGGTGCGCTTCAATCCGCCCGTGGCGCCGGTGCTCGGCCACGTCGTTCCAGGGGGGCCGGCGGAGCGTGCCGGCTTGCGCCCCGGCGATCGCATCATGGCGATCGACGGCGTGCCGGTGGAGCAGTGGCAGGATGTGGTCGCCAAGGTGAGGGAACATCCTGCCGCGGGACTCGAGTTCAGCATAGAACGTGCGGGCGGCGTGCGCTCGACGATCAAGCTAAACACCGATTCGGTGCTCGAAGCGGGGAAATCGATCGGGCGTATCGGCGCGGCACCGCGGCTCGACCAGCAAGCGCTACGCTCGGTGCTAACCGAGGTCCGATACGGCGTCGGCGAAAGCCTCGGCCGGGCGATCGCCAAGACCTGGGAAACGTCCCTGTTCAGCCTGCGCATGCTGGGCAAGATGCTGACCGGCCACATCTCGCTCAAGAATCTGTCGGGGCCGATCACCATCGCGGATTATGCGGGTCAGTCGGCGCAGGTGGGCTGGGTCGCCTACTTGAGCTTCGTCGCGCTGATCAGCATCAGTCTCGGCGTGCTCAACCTGCTGCCCGTGCCGCTATTGGATGGCGGGCATCTCATGTATTATATGATCGAAATTCTAAAGGGCAGGCCGGTCTCCGAGCGTGCCATGCAGATCGGTCAGCATGTCGGCATGGCGGTGCTCTTCACATTGATGCTCCTCGCCCTCTATAACGACGTGAACCGGCTGATCAGCAACTGATAAGAATGCAATTATCGCGTCTGCTGTGGTTAAGCGCGTTGCTTGTCGGCTGCGGCCGGGCGCTCGCCCTGGAGCCGTTCGTCGTCAAGGACATCCGTGTCGAAGGCATCCAGCGCACCGAGGCCGGCACGGTCTTCAGCTACCTGCCGGTCAAGGTCGGTGAAACTCTAACCGAGGAAAAGGCCGCGGCCGCGATTCGCGCCCTGTACGCGACCGGGTTCTTCCGCGATGTCACCTTGGAAGCCGACAACGGCGTGCTGATCGTCACCGTCCTGGAGCGTCCCAGCGTCGCCCAGCTCGAGTTCACCGGCGTGAAGGAGTTCGAGCCCGACCAGCTCAAGAGCGGCTTGAAGCAAGTCGGCCTGGCGGAAGGCAGGATCTTCGATCGGTCGTTGCTCGAGCGCGCCGAGCAGGAGCTCAAACGGCAGTACGTGAGCCGCGGCAAGTACGCGGCCACGGTCACGACGACGGTGACGCCGCTCGAACGCAATCGAGTGGCGGTCAACTTCACCGTCGAGGAAGGCGACGTCGCCAAGATCCGCCAGATCAGCATCATCGGGGCCAAGGCCTTTCGCGAGCGCGACCTGCTTGATCAGATGGTGCTGCGCACCCCGGGCCTGATGACGTGGTTCTCCAAGCACGACCAGTACTCGCGGCAGAAGCTGCAGGCGGACCTGGAAACGCTGCGCTCGTTCTACCTCAACCGCGGCTACCTCGAGTTCAGCATCGATTCCACCCAGGTCTCGATCACGCCGGACAAGAAGGACGTCTACATCACCGTCGGCATCACCGAGGGCGAGAAATACACGGTGTCCGATGTGCGTCTGGCGGGCGAAATGCTGGTGCCCGAAGCGGAGCTGCGCAAGCTGGTCAAGCTGAAAGCGGGCGACGTGTTCTCGCGCGAGGTGTTGACCGAGTCGACCAAGGCGATCTCGGATCGCCTTGGCAACGACGGCTACGCCTTCGCGAACGTCAACGCGGCTCCAGACGTGGATCGGGCGAAGCGCCAGGTGGCGTTCACGTTCTTCATCGATCCGGGCCGCCGGGTGTACGTGCGACGTATCAACGTCGCCGGCAACACCCGGACGCGCGACGAGGTGATCCGGCGCGAGATGCGCCAGGTCGAAGGCGGGTGGTATTCGGCCGAGAAGGTGAACAACTCGCGCAGCCGGATCGACCGCCTGGGCTATTTCACCGACGTGAGCGTCGAAACCCCGAGTGTTCCGGGCACGACGGATCAAGTCGACATCAACGTCACGATCACCGAGAAGCCCACCGGCAACTTGCTCCTCGGCGCCGGCTTTTCCAGCAGCGAAGGGCTGATCGTATCCGGCGCCATCACCCAGTCCAACATTTTCGGCTCAGGCAATCACCTGGGGCTGCAACTCAACAGCAGCAAGGTCAATACCGTCTATGCGCTCTCGCTCACCGAGCCGTACTTCACGGTCGACGGTGTGAGCCGCGGCTTCGACATCTACAAGCGCAATGTCGATCCGACCAGCATCGATTCGGGCCGATTCCGCACCTCGACCATCGGCGCACAGTTGCGCTTCGGCGTTCCGATCACCGACCTCGATACGATTCACTATGGGCTCGGCGCCGAGCGCACCGAGTTGACGACCTTCCCAGACAGCCCGCAGCGCTTTCTGGGCTTCGTGAACACTTTCGGCTCGACCAACTCCTCGCTGCTCGCCACGATCGGCTGGGCACGCGACGGGCGCGATAGCGTCATCTATCCCACCACGGGGCGTTTGCAACGGCTCAACCTCGAAGCGAGCCTGCCGGGCGGGGATCTGCGCTATTACAAGGCGACCTATCAGCACCAGTGGTATTACCCGCTGTCTCGGTTCTATACGATCATGCTCAACGGGGAGCTGGGCGTGGGCGACGGGTTGAACGGCAAGCCGCTGCCCTTCTTCAAGAACCTCTATGCCGGCGGCGTGACCTCGGTGCGAGGATACGAAACCAATTCGCTTGGTCCCAAGGATACGCTGGGAGATCCCATCGGCGGCAGCCGGCGCCTGGTGCTCAACGCTGAATTCCTGTTTCCATTCCCGGGCCTGGCAAACGATAAGTCGGTGCGCATGAGCGCCTTTGTCGATACCGGGATGATCGCCGACAAGTTCGACTCCGACGCGGTGCGCAACTCGGTCGGCCTGGCCGTGTCGTGGATCTCGCCCTTGGGGCCGTTGAAGGTCAGCGTGGCGCAGCCGGTGAACGACAAGCCGCAGGATCGGGTACAGCGCTTTCAGTTCCAGTTCGGCACCACGTTCTGAGCGTGGCCTCGTCCTGTGTGAGGAGAAATCTCGTGAACGCCGTTCGCATGTGCATCTTGTTCGCCGGCCTGATCATGGCGCCCGCGCTCGGTTGGGCCGCAGAGCTGAAGATCGGTTTTCTCGACGCCGAGCGTGTCAATCGCGAATCGGCCCCCGCGATCCGGGCCAGCAAGGAGCTGGAGCGCGAGTTCGCGCCCCGCATCCAGGAGCTGCAAAAAATGGAGAAGCAGCTCAAGGATGCCCAGGGCGCGCTGGAGAAGGACGCGCTGACCATGAGCGAAAGCGAGCGCGGCAGGCGCGAGCAGGATATGGGGCGGCTGAGCCGCGAGTTTCAGCGCGCCCAGCGCGAGTATCGGGAAGACCTCAATCAGCGCCGCAACGAAAAGCTCGCCGACTTGTTCCAGCGCGCGAATCGCGTCATTCAGCAGATCGCCGAAGCGGAGAAGTTCGACCTCATCCTGCAGGAGGCGGTCTACCGCAGCCCGCGCATCGACATCACCGATAAGGTGCTCAAGGCACTGAGCGGCGAGAAATAGTCTCGATGCGAGCATAGAGGCGCGGCCCTCGCCGGGCTTGCTCAAGAGCGTCCCGCATGCGCACGGCCCGGAGTTTCAGTCTCGGCGAGCTCGTGGACTGCCTGGGCGGCGAGCTGCGCGGCAGCCGCGAGCAGCGCATCGTGCAGATCGCCCCGCTGGAGAGCGCAGGCCCCGAGCATATTTCGTTTCTGGCGCGGGAAGCCTTGCGTGATGCGCTGTCCGCATCACGCGCCGGCGCGGTGATCGTCGCCCCCGGCGCTGCCGTCGAAGGGCGCGCGCACATCGTTGCCCCCAATCCGTACGCCTACTTCATTCGCGTTGCCGCCTTGCTCAATCCGGACCCCGAGCCGGAAGGATCCGTCCACGCGTCGGCGTTCGTCCATGCCGAGGCCCGGGTCGCCGCTTCGGCCGAAATCGGGCCCTTCGTATCGGTCGACCGTGGCGCGTGCATCGGCGAGCGCGTGAGGCTTGGAGCGGGCTGCCGGATCGGCGCCCATGCGGCGATCGGGGACGATTCCCGCCTGCATGCCAACGTTTGTGTTTATGCCCATTGCGTGATCGGCATGCGGGCGGTCATCAACGCCGGCGCGATCGTCGGTTCGGACGGCTTCGGCGGTGCGCTCGACCACGGCCGCTGGATCAAGATGCCGCATATCGGCCGCGTGCTGATCGGCGACGATGTCGAGATCGGTGCCAATACGACGATCGACCGTGGCGCCATGGCCGATACCGTCATTTGCGACGGTGTCAAGCTGGACAATCAGATCCAGGTAGGTCATAACGTCTACATCGGCGCGCACACGACCATCGCCGGCTGCACGGGAATCGCCGGCAGCACGCGAATCGGCGCGCATTGCGTAATAGGTGGCGCCGCTCGCTTCACCGGCCATTTGGAGCTGGCGGAGCGCGTGCACGTTTCGGCGGGTACGTTCGTGACGCGCTCGATCGACAAGCCCGGCCGCTACAGCGGGGTCTACCCGATGAGCGATCACCGGCGCTGGTTGAAGAGCGCAGCGCGCGTGCGCCGCTTGGGGGAGGCGGGTTCGCCGCCACGCGGCGATTCAGGGACACGACAAGAAGATGACGACAATGCGCATTGACGAGATTCTGAAGTACCTGCCGCATCGCTATCCCTTCCTGCTGATCGATCGGGTCGACTCGCTCGAGCCCGGAGCACGCATCGTCGCGGTGAAGAACGTCACCATCAACGAGCCGTTCTTCGTCGGCCATTTCCCCTATCACCCCGTCATGCCTGGGGTGCTGGTGATCGAAGCGCTGGCGCAGGCCGCGGCGATCCTCACCTTTCGCACCCGCAACCATCTGCCCGACGACAAGTCGATCTACTATTTCGTCGGCATAGACCACGCGCGCTTCAAGCGGCCGGTGATTCCCGGCGATCGGCTGGAACTGCACGTGAGCATCGCGCGGGAAATGCGCGGTCTATGGAAATTCAAGGGCGAGGCGCACGTGGATTCCACGCTCGCGGCCGAAGCCGAGCTGCTGTGCACCTTGCGGGCGTTGTGAAAGCAGGTCTCGCGTCTCGATGAGCAGCGCAATCCATCCTACGGCGATCGTCCATTCGAATGCGCGTCTCGGCGCCGGAGTCTCCATTGGCGCCTACAGCATCATCGATGCGCAGGTCGAGATCGGAGCGGGCACCTGCATCGGCCACCATTGCGTCGTCACCGGACGCACGGCCATAGGGTGCGACAACCGCATCTTCCATTTCGTGTCGCTGGGCGAAATGCCCCAGGACAAGAAGTATGGCGGCGAGCCGACTCGGCTCGAAATCGGCGATCGCAACACCATCCGCGAATTCTGCACCTTCAACCGCGGCACGCAACAGGATGCCGGCGTGACTCGCCTCGGTCACGACAATTGGATCATGGCCTACGTCCATCTCGCGCACGATTGCCAGGTGGGCAACCACACGGTGTTCGCCAACAACGCTCAGCTCGCGGGCCATGTGCACGTCGGCGACTACGCCATTCTCGGCGGCTTCACGACGGTTCACCAGTTCTGCCGCATCGGCGCTCATTGCATCAGCGGCCTGAGCAGCGTGCTGGTGCACGACGTGCCGCCTTACATCACGGTCGCTGGCAATCCGGCAGCGGCGCACGGCATCAATGCGGAAGGATTGCGCCGCCGCGGTTTTTCGGCCGCGGCGATCGACGCCCTGCGACGCTCGTACAAGACCCTGTACCGCTCCGGGCTGACCCTGGAGCAGGCGAAGAACGCGCTAGCCGAGCAGGCACGCAGCCGTCCTGAAGTGAGCCTGCTGGTCGAATTCCTCGCCGAGTCGACCCGAGGCATCGTGCGCTGACATGGCCTCCGGCACGCGAGCGCCTGCGGTAGCGATCGTCGCCGGCGAGCATTCCGGCGACCTGCTCGGCGCGCTGCTGGTAGGGGCGCTGTCGAAGCTGAGGCCCGATGTCCGCTTCGAAGGCGTCGGCGGGCCGCGCATGCACGCCGCCGGCGTCGAATGTCTCTACCCGGTGGAGCGGTTGGCGGTTCGAGGCTACGTCGAAGTCCTGCGCCATTATTTCGACATCGTCGGCATACGGCGCAAGCTGCGCGCTCGTTGGTCGGCCGAGCCGCCGGCGCTATTCATCGGCGTCGATGCGCCCGACTTCAACCTGGCGCTCGAACGCGATCTGCGCCGGCACGATGTCCCGACCGTGCATTTCGTCAGCCCATCGATCTGGGCGTGGCGGCCAGAACGGATGCGGAAGATCCGAGCCGCGGTCTCGCACATGCTGGCCCTGTTCCCGTTCGAGACGCCGCTGTACGAGGCGGCCGGCGTGCCCGTCACCTTCGTCGGCCATCCGCTGGCCGACATGCTGCCCGCCGTCCCGGACCGGGAACTTGCCCGCGAGCAATTGCGCTTGCCGAGCGAACGCCCGGTCGTGGCGCTCCTGCCCGGATCGCGGGAATCGGAGCTGGTGCAGCTCGCCGATCTCTACGTCGCCACGGCCCGCCTGATGGCGCAGCGCCGGCCCGAGGTGATGTTCCTCGTGCCGCTGGTGAATCGACTGACGCGGGAGTTGTTCGAGGCCGCCCTTGCCCGCGACCGGGGCGAGCCGCTCAACCTCCAGCTCCTATTCGGTCATGCGCATAACGCGATGATGGCGGCCAACGTCGCGCTGGTCGCCTCCGGCACGGCCACGTTGGAGGCGGCACTGCTCGGTTGTCCCATGGTGATCACCTATCGCATGCCGAGTCTGACCTACCGCATCATGTGGCCCAAGCGCCGCCTGCCGTATGTCGGCTTGCCGAACGTTCTCGCCGGCGAGTTCATCGTGCCCGAGCTGCTGCAGGCCGATGCCACGCCCGACAACCTGGCGCAAGCGTTGCTCAACCTGCTCGGCGACAGCCTTGTACAGCGCCGGCTGCGAGCTCGCTTCGCGGCCATGCGTACGAGCTTGCGGCGCGATGCGGCGATGAATGCTGCGCGCGTTCTGGCGCCCATGCTGCCGGCTGCGCCATGAGCACGCGAGCAGCGATCGTTTGCGGCGTCGATGAAGCAGGGCGCGGCCCGCTGGCGGGGCCGGTGTACGCTGCCGCCGTCATATTGAAGCGAGGCGTGCGGCTGGATGGCTTGGCGGACTCGAAGACCTTGACCGCGGCTACGCGCGAGGCACTGCGGATCGAGATCGAATCGAAGGCGCTCGCCTGGGCGGTCGCGAGTGCTTCGGTGATGGAGATAGATACCGTCAATATCCTGCAAGCGACCCTGCTTGCCATGCGCCGGGCGGTCGAACGGCTTGCCCACCCGCCCGGGCACGTGCTGATCGACGGTCTTCATTGCCCGCAGCTCGGTATGCCGGCGCGCGCCATCGTGCGCGGCGACGCCACGGTCGCGGAGATTTCGGCGGCATCGATCCTCGCCAAGACGGCGCGCGACCGCCACATGCTCGATCTCGATGCCCTGTACCCGCACTATGGTTTTGCACACAACAAGGGCTACGCCACGCCGGATCACATCGACGCGTTGCGCCGCCATGGCGCCACGCCTGAGCACCGGCACAGCTTCGCGCCGGTACGCGAGGTCGTATACTCTTTGTTCTGAGAGGACTCATGCGCATCGCCCTTCTCGTTCACCTGCTCGGCGCGATCATCTGGATCGGCGGCATGTTCTTCGCCTACGTGGCGCTGCGTCCCGCCGCCGCGCGCCTACTCGAGCCGCCGCAGCGCTTGCCGCTATGGCGCGAGGCCTTGGGCCGTTTTTTCACCTGGGTTTGGGTGTCGATCGCGGCGCTGTTCACG
Organism: Burkholderiales bacterium; assembly: GCA_020848435.1. GTDB lineage: Bacteria > Pseudomonadota > Gammaproteobacteria > Burkholderiales > WYBJ01 > WYBJ01. The sequence goes on from JADLAC010000009.1 coordinate 30,447, forward strand.
ACCGGCTTTCACATGCTCGCCGACGCTTACGGCGTCAAGGCCGTACCGCTTTACGTCCTCGCCATGGCGGCCATCGCGAGCGCGATGACGTTGATCTTCGTCTACGTGTACTTCATTCCGTTCAAGGCCTTGTCGGCCGCGGTCGGGGGAAGCGACTGGCGAGCCGGGGGCCGTGCCTTGAACACGATACGGCGGCTGGTGGCGACCAATCTATTGCTCGGCTTCGCGACCTTGGTCGTGGCCGTCATCGGCGGCTTGCTCGCCTGATGCCAGCTCGCGCAGCAAGGCTGCGAGCGCAGCGCGTTCGCGCTCGCACGCGACCAGCGGCTTGCGCGCGCGGCATTGCGCCTCCAGCAGCATGCGGTAATCGGCATCGGCTTCGAAACGTCCGAGCACGCGTGCCAGCGCCCGCTCATCGCCGAGAGGGTAGTAGCCCGCGTAGTCGCTGCCCAGCATGCCGATGTTGCCGCCGATGTCGCTCGCCAGGACCGGCAGCTCCGCCGCAAGGGCTTCCGAGACGATGTTTGCTCCGCCTTCCATGCGCGAGCTGACGACCAGCGCGCGCGCGCGCGCGAGCAACGCACGCACGCGTGCATGCGGCCGCTCGCCCAACCAGCGGTATCGAGCCTGAGTTTGCATGAGGTGCCGCGCCTCGTGCTCGTATTGCGCTTCGAGCGCACGGCCGAGGTGGAGGATGCGAATCCTCGATGCGGCCGGTAGATGAAATGCCGCAAGCGCGCAGCGGAAGGGATCCTTCTCGTCACGCAGATGTCCCACGACCACGATGTCGAACCAGCGCTGCGTCGAGGGTTTGCGGGCGAGCGGGCGGGCGGACTGGTAGATGACGCGGGTCTTGGCTCTCAGAGACGCGGTCAATTCCGCCGGCCCCATGTCCTGCAATACAATCATGCGATCGGCCAGCGCCATCGAGCGACGCGCGCTCTCGTCGACCCGGATGTCGCGGTAGAGGTCCGTGCCGGTCAGTGCGAGCACGAGCGGGCGGCCGGGCGCCACGGTCTTGAAACGCAGGATGGAGTCGTGACTGCGCCGGGCGTGCAGGGCGATGAGCACATCGGCGCGCGTGCCGTCCCAGCGCGTATCGACATGAACCTCGTGGCGCAACGAGCGCAGCAGCGCCGCCCAGCGTACCGCGGTATTGCGGTTGCCGTTGCGAGCGTCTCGGCCGGCCGGCGTTACAATGAAAATATGGCTCATGATCGAGGACGTCGTACCTGGTCAGGCGCCGGCGGCCACGGCAGCGCTCGCCCCGCGCCATGAAACGTATCGTCTCGCGCGCGAACCCGCAATTCAAGGCCATTCGCGAGCTCGTTAATTCGGTCAAGGAGCGGCGTGCGCAGCAACGCGCCGTGCTCGACGGCGCGCACCTGGTCGGAAGCTATATCGAGCGGCGCGGTGCGCCGCTGCTGATCGCACTCAGCGCAGGCGCGAGGGCCGATGGCGAAATCGAAGGGCTCATCGCACGGGCCGGGTACTGCGAGCTGCTCGAGTTGCCGCCCGCGCTGTTTGCGCAACTCGCGCCGGTCGAGACCCCCAGCGGGATCCTGGCGGTGATCGCGATCCCGCGGCTCGCGCCGCGTGTCGGCTGCGGACAATGCGTCGTCATGCTCGCCGGCGTCCAGGACCCGGGCAACGTCGGCACGATCATCCGCAGCGCGGCCGCTGCCGGGGCCGACGAGGTCCAGATCGACGCCGCGTGCGCGGACGCGTGGTCGCCGCGAACCTTGCGCGCGGCGATGGGTGCGCATTTCGCGCTCGACGTTCGCACCGGCGTGGATCTGCAGGCGGCGGCCGAGCGCTTCCCAGGGAAAGTTATTGCAACCGTGGCACGCCAAGGCATATCGCCCCAGGCGCTCGACCTGCGGGGTCAGATCGCCCTGCTCTTCGGCAACGAGGGCAGCGGGCTGGAGGAAGGGCTTGTGCGCCGTGCAAATGAGCGCATCGCGATCCCGATGGCGCGCGGCATCGAGTCGCTCAATGTCGGCGCGGCCGCGGCGATCGTGTTGTTCGAACGGGTCCGTCAACTCTCTGTCGGGAACACGCGGCAAGTGCACTGACCGAGGCGGTGTCTATCGCTATCCGCTTGCCGCCGACCGCATCGGCATGACGGACAGCAGGCGTCAATAGACGTGACGCACGAGCCTCGTGTCGTGCAGGATGGTCGCCGCGATCTCCTCGATCGACTTGCGGCTCGTGTCGATGTACGGCACGCCTTCCTGGCGTAACAGCGCTTCGGCGGCGCGCACTTCGAACTGGCAGTTGGCGAGCGTGGAGTAACGGCTGCCCGGGCGGCGCTCGTTGCGCACGACCTGCAATCGTTCGGGCTGGATCGTCAGGCCATAGAGCTTGCGGCGCAGGTGGTGCAGCTGGGGCGGCAGCGCGTTGCGGCTGAAGTCCTCGGCGACCAGGGGATAGTTCGCGGTGCGGATACCGTACTGGAGCGCCATGTACAGGCAAGTCGGGGTCTTGCCGGAGCGCGATACGCCGACCAGCACGATGTCGGCCTCGCCCAGGTCGCGGGTCGAAATGCCGTCATCATGGCTGAGCGCGAAATTGACCGCCTCGATGCGGCGGTGGTAGTCGCCCAGGTTGTCGGCGCTGTGCGAGCGGCCGACCACGCGCGCCGAACGTACGCCGAGCTCCTGCTCCAGGATCGCGATGAAGAACTGGAAGCAATCGATCACCAGCGCATTGGCACCTACCAGCGCCTGCTCGATGTCTGCGTTGACCAAGGTGCAGAAGACCAGCGGGCGGCTGCCGTCCTCGGCCGCCGCCAGATCGATCTCGCCCGCGAGCGCCTTGGCCTTGTCGATGGAGTCGATGAACGGCTTGGTGACTTCGTTGAACTGGACGCCTTCGAACTGCGTCAGCAGACTGTGACCCAGCATCTCGCAGGTGATACCGGTACGGTCGGAAACGAAGAACGCGGTGCGCCTGGTGACTCCGTTGCCCGGTTGCATAAACGCTCACGTCGGCGGATCGAACGGGTAAAATATCCATTTTTCCCGTCGCTTACAACCTGCTCGGAGGCCCATGTCCAGGGACTATCTCGCGTGGCTGCAGGACCTTCGCATGGCCGACATCGCGCGGGTGGGCGGCAAGAACGCATCGCTCGGCGAAATGATCGGCGAGCTCGCCCCCTTGGGGGTGCGGGTGCCAGGCGGGTTTGCGACCACGGCCGAGGCCTACCGGGAGTTCCTGTCGGCGAACGCTCTGGACCAGCGCATCGAGCAGACGTTGAGCACGCTCGATATCGAGGATGTGCGCGCGCTGGCACGTTGCGGCGCCGAAGTGAGAGCCTGGATCGAAGCGCAGCCGTTGCAGCCGCGACTGGTAGGCGCCGTCCGCGACGCCTACGCGCGCATGCAGGCCGAGATGGGTGCTGACGTGGCGGTGGCGGTGCGCTCCTCGGCCACGGCGGAAGATCTCCCCGATGCGAGCTTCGCGGGGCAGCAGGAGACGTTTCTCAACGTGCACGGCATCGATCACGTCCTGGATGCCGTGAAACGCGTCTTCGCCTCGCTGTACAACGATCGCGCGATCGCCTACCGCGTCCATCATGGCTTCGTTCATGCCGAGGTCGCGCTGTCGGCGGGCATACAGCGCATGGTGCGCAGCGATCTCGCCTCGAGCGGTGTCATGTTCACGCTCGATACCGAATCGGGTTTCGATCAAGTGGTGTTCATCACCGCGTCGTACGGGCTCGGCGAAGCGGTCGTTCAGGGAGCCGTGAATCCCGACGAGTTCTACGTCTACAAGCGCGGCCTCAATGAAAAGCGCTCGGCCGTTCTGCGCCGTTCCCTGGGCGCCAAGGCGGTTCGGATGGTATACGCCGACAGCCGCGAGCCCGGCCGCTCCGTCGTGACCGAGCCGGTACCGGATCGCCAGCGCATGCAGTTCTGCGTGACCGATGCGGACGTCGAACAGCTTGGCCGCTACGCGATGGCGATCGAAGCGCACTACGGCAGGCCGATGGACATCGAGTGGGGCAAGGACGGCATCGATGGCCAGATTTACATCCTGCAGGCACGCCCGGAGACGGTGAAGGCACAAGCCGCACTCGACTCGCTCAAGCGCTTTCGCTTGAAGAAACGCTCGCGGGTGCTCATCTCGGGGCGCGCGATCGGCCAAAAGGTCGGCGCCGGGCCGGTGCGCCTGGTGCTCGATCCCGAGGAGATGAATCGGGTGCGTGCGGGCGACGTGCTGGTGACCGACATGACCGACCCCGACTGGGAGCCGGTCATGAAGCGCGCCGCGGCCATCGTTACCAACCGCGGCGGGCGCACTTGCCATGCTGCCATCATCGCGCGCGAACTGGGGATTCCGGCTGTGGTCGGCACGGTGGAGGCGACACGCGTGCTGCAGGAGGGCAGCCCCGTCACGGTCTCGTGCGCCGAGGGCGATACAGGGAACGTCTATGAGGGTCTGCTCGAAGTCGAGGAAATCGACCTTGCGCTGAGCGCGATGCCCAAGGCGCCCGTCAAGATCGCCATGAACGTCGGCAACCCGGAGCTCGCGTTCGAATTCCAGCGCCTGCCGAACGCCGGCGTGGGCTTGGCGCGGCTGGAATTCATCATCGCCCGGATGATCGGCGTGCACCCCAAGGCGATCCTGAACCATCCCAACTTGCCGCCCGATTTGAAGCGCGCGGTGGAAAAGCAATGTGCCGGCTATCCGGACCCGGTGAGCTTCTATGTCGAGAAGCTCGCGGAGGGGGTCGCGACACTCGGCGCGGCGTTCTATCCGAAGCCCGTGATCGTGCGCTTGTCGGATTTCAAGTCGAACGAGTATTCCAGCTTGGTGGGCGGGGCCAACTACGAGCCTAGGGAAGAGAACCCGATGCTCGGATTTCGCGGCGCTTCGCGCTACATCGCCGAATCGTTTCGCGACTGCTTCGAGCTCGAGTGCCGCGCGATGCGCAAGGTGCGCGACGAGATGGGGCTCGACAACGTCGAGATCATGGTGCCTTTCGTGCGTACGCTCGATGAGGCGCGCCAGGTCGTCGAACTGCTCGCCGCGAACGGGCTGGAACGCGGCCGCAACGGACTGCGGCTCATCATGATGTGCGAAATACCGTCCAACGCGGTGCTGGCCGAGCGCTTCCTCGAGTATTTCGATGGCTTTTCCATCGGCTCGAACGACATGACCCAGCTCACGCTCGGATTGGATCGCGATTCCGGCATCGTCGCCGGTGATTTCGACGAGCGCGACCCGGCCGTGAAGGAGATGCTGCACTTGGCGATCCAGGCCTGTCGGCGCGCGCACAAGTATGTCGGCATCTGCGGGCAGGGACCGTCGGACCATCCCGACCTGGCGCAGTGGCTGGTGGACGAGGGCATCGAAGCATTGTCCCTCAATCCCGACTCGGTGATCGAAACCTGGCTCTATCTCGCCGGCAAGGCGGCGGCATGAGGCTGCGAGCCGACGAGCACGAGCGGCGCAGCGTTGTTGGCCTGAATCAATTGGGCTATCATTCGCCAGCGGAAACCGACCGATGACGCGATACATTTTTGTCACAGGTGGCGTGGTGTCCTCCCTGGGCAAAGGCATCGCTGCCGCCTCGCTGGGCGCTATCCTCGAAACGCGCGGTATCCGCGTCACCATGCTCAAGCTGGATCCGTATATCAACGTCGATCCAGGCACGATGAGCCCCTTCCAGCACGGCGAAGTTTTCGTGACCGAGGACGGTGCCGAAACCGACCTCGATCTCGGCCATTACGAGCGCTTCGTCAACCGACGCATGACCAAGCGCAACAACTTCACCACCGGCCAGATCTACGACAGCGTGATTCGCAAGGAGCGCCGCGGCGAGTATCTCGGCGGGACCGTCCAAGTGATCCCGCACATCACGGACGAAATCAAGAATTTCATCCGCCTGGGCGCGGGTGAAGCCGAAGTCGCCATCGTCGAGATCGGCGGCACCGTGGGCGACATCGAATCGCTGCCGTTCCTCGAAGCGATCCGGCAGATGGGGATCGAGCTGCCGCGCAACCACGTCTGCTATATCCATCTCACGCTGGTGCCTTTCATCGGCTCGGCGGGCGAGATGAAGACCAAGCCGACGCAACATTCGGTCAAGGAATTGCGCGGGATCGGCATTCAGCCCGACGTGCTGCTGTGCCGGGGCGATCGCGCGCTGCCCGAGGACGAACGGCGCAAGATCGCCCTGTTCACCAACGTGAGCGTGGAGGCGGTGATTTCGGCGGTCGATGTCGATTCGATCTACAAGATCCCCGCCATGCTGCATGTCCAGCACCTCGACGACATCGTTTGCCGGGTGCTGGACCTGCATCCGAAGCCGGCTGACCTGAGCGTGTGGGATCGGCTGGTGCACCAGCTCGAGCATCCGCACACGCGCGTGAACATCGCCCTAGTGGGCAAGTACGTGGACCTCACCGAGTCGTACAAGTCGCTGTCGGAAGCGTTGATCCACGCCGGCATCCACACCGGCGCGAAGCCCGTCATCCATTACATCGATTCGGAGAATATCGAACGCGATGGCACCGCCTGCCTGGAAGGCATGGATGCGATCCTGGTGCCCGGCGGGTTCGGCAAGCGCGGCGTCGAAGGCAAGATCGCGGCGATCCGCTGCGCCCGCGAGCGGCGCACGCCGTATCTCGGGATTTGCCTCGGGATGCAGCTCGCGATCATCGAATACGCCCGCAACGTCGTCGGGCTGACCGATGCCCACAGCACGGAGTTCAATCCGCAGACGGCGCATCCGGTGATCGCGTTGATCACCGAGTGGCATACGCGTGACGGCCAGACCGAGACGCGTTCGGCGCAGTCCGATCTGGGCGGCACCATGCGCCTGGGCGGGCAGGAGTGCACGCTGATCGACGGCAGCGTGGTGCGCACGATTTACGGCAAGGACATCATCGCCGAGCGGCACCGGCATCGCTACGAGGTCAACAACCGCTATCGCGCGACGCTCGAGCAGCACGGGATGCGCTTCTGCGCGCTGTCGGTCAAGGACGACCTGGCGGAAATGATCGAGCTGCCCGGACACCCGTGGTTCGTGGCGTGCCAGTTCCATCCCGAGTTCACCTCCACGCCGCGCAATGGTCACCCGCTATTCAACGCCTTCATCCGGGCAGCGATGCGGTCCGCCTCCGAGCGCGCGCCCGAGGGGCAGTCCGATGTCGCGCGCCCGCTGCAAACCGTTGACTAGGGCGCGAGCCGCCGGCGCGGTAATCGACCGATGAGGCTATGCGGCTTCGAGGCCGGGCTGGAGTGCCCGCTGTTTTTGATCGCCGGGCCGTGCGTGATCGAGTCGCGCGAGCTGGTGCTGCGCATGGCCGAGCGGCTGCGTGCGATCTGCCAGCGAGTCGGCGTGCCGTTGATCTTCAAAGCGTCCTTCGACAAAGCCAATCGAAGCTCGGGAGCATCCTTCCGTGGGCTCGGCATGGACGAAGGACTGGCGATACTGGGCGAGGTCCGGCGCGAGCTGGATCTGCCGGTACTCACCGATGTGCACGAGGCGCAGCAGGCGGGCGCGGTCGCCGCCGCGGTCGATGTCCTGCAGACCCCCGCCTTTCTTTGCCGCCAGACCGACTTCATCCGTGCCGTGGCCGCGGCGGGACGGCCGGTGAACATCAAGAAGGGCCAGTTCCTCGCGCCCGGCGAGATGAAGAACGTGGTCGCGAAGGCGAAGGAAGCGAGCGGGAGCGACAACATTCTGGTGTGCGAGCGCGGTTATGCGTTCGGCTACAACAATCTCGTCTCCGACATGCGCTCGCTCGCCATCATGCGCGAGACGCTTTGTCCGGTGGTGTTCGATGCCACCCACTCGGTGCAATTGCCCGGCGGGCAAGGCAGTGCGAGCGGCGGCCAGCGGGAATTCGTTCCGGTGCTGGCGCGCTCCGCGGTGGCCGCCGGCGTCGCGGGATTGTTCATGGAAACGCATCCGGACCCGGCGCGGGCGTTGTCGGACGGCCCGAACGCATGGCCCTTGGATCTCATGGAACCGCTGTTGCGCGCGCTAAAGGCGCTCGACGATCTGGTCAAGACGCACGGGTTCGCGGAACGCGAGCTTGCGGCTGGAATTCAATCCTAGAAACTGCAAGGGACACGACATGAGCTCGATTGTTGATGTGGTCGCGCGCGAAATCCTGGATTCGCGCGGTATGCCGACGGTCGAGGCCGACGTGCTGCTCGAATCCGGCGTCATGGGACGCGCGGCTGTGCCCTCGGGCGCATCGACGGGGGAGCTGGAAGCGATCGAGCTTCGCGACGGCGACGACGCCCGCTACGCCGGCAAGGGCGTGCTGCGCGCCGTGGAGCACGTCAACACCGAGATCTGCGAGGCCATCATCGGCCTGGACGCGAGCGAGCAAAGCTTCATCGACCAGACCCTGATCGACCTGGACGACACGGAAAACAAGTCCCGTCTCGGCGCGAACGCGATTCTGTCGGTCTCACTCGCGGTCGCCAAGGCAGCGGCGGAAGAGTCGGGCCTGCCCCTTTACCGTTACATCGGCGGCGCGGGCCGCATGGCGTTGCCGGTGCCCATGATGAACGTCATCAACGGCGGCGCGCACGCCAACAATAACCTCGACTTGCAGGAGTTCATGCTCATTCCTCTCGGGCTCGAGAGCTTGCGCGAAGCCCTTCGCTGCGGGGCCGAAATCTTCCAGACGCTCAAGCGCATCATCAACGGCCGCGGCATGCCGACCACCGTGGGCGACGAAGGCGGCTTCGCTCCCAATCTGCAAACCAACGAAGCGGCGCTCGCGCTCATCATGGAAGCCATCGAGTCGGCGGGGTATACGCCCGGAAAGCAGGTCGCGATCGCGCTCGACTGTGCCGCATCGGAGTTCTTCGACAACGGCGCCTACCGCCTGGCATCCGAGGATCGCAGCCTGAGCGCCGAGCAGTTCACCGACTACCTCGCCGGGCTGGTGGATCGCTACCCGATCATCAGCATCGAGGACGGCATGGCCGAAGGCGATTGGGACGGCTGGAAAATCCTCACCGAGCGCTTGGACGGCCAGGTGCAGCTCGTGGGCGACGACGTCTTCTGCACCAACACCAGGATCATCCGCAAGGGGATCCGGGCGGGAATCGCCAACTCGGTGCTGATCAAGATCAACCAGATCGGCACGCTCACCGAGACCCTGGAAGCGATCGAAATGGCCAAGACCGCGGGCTACACCGCGGTAGTGTCGCATCGTTCGGGCGAAACCGAGGATACGACCATCGCCGACATCGCAGTGGCGACCAATGCATTGCAGATCAAGACGGGCTCACTGGCCCGCTCCGATCGGCTGGCGAAGTACAACCAGCTCCTGCGCATCGAGGAGGACCTGGGCGACGCGGCGAGCTACGCGGGCAAACGCGCCTTCTACCAGCTCGATTGGGACTAGGCTCCAGTTTCGATGGCGGCGCGGCTCGTTGCCTTGCTGCTGATCGGGCTGATCGCGGCCCTGCAGTATGGGCTATGGTTGGGCAAAGGGAGCTGGCTGCGGGTGTGGGATATCGACCGCCAGATCGCCGAGCAGCAGCGCACCAACGAGCGGCTGAGCGCTCGCAACGCCGCGCTCGATGCCGAGGTGCGCGATCTCAAGGAAGGGTTGGGCGCGATCGAAGAGCGCGCGCGCAATGAGCTGGGCATGATTCGGCATGACGAGATCTTCTTCCAGGTGCTACAGCACACGGCCAAGAGCAACCCGGGTGTCGGGCCACGGCCCTAGCCGGTGACTGAGCGCCACATGCCCGCCACGCTCCTCGACGGCAAGCTGGTCGCGCAACGCGTCGTCTCCGGGCTACGTCCGCGCGTCGAAGCGCTGAAGGCTCGCGGCATTCAGCCGCGGCTCGCGGTGGTTCGGGTCGGAGACGATCCGGCCTCCCAGATCTATATCCGGGCGAAGATTCGTGCCTGCGAGCAGGCCGGCGTGCTGGGCGGGGAGCTCGAGCTTGCCGCCAGTGCGCGCGAGGCCGATGTGCTCGCTCGGCTGGAGGAGCTCAACGCCGATAGCGCTGTGCACGGGGTGCTCGTCCAACTGCCAATGCCCAAGGGAATCGACCCGCACCGCGTCGCCGCCCACATCGATCCCGACAAGGATGTCGACGGGTTGCACGCCATCAATCTCGGTCGCCTGCTGCAAGGCGATGCGCGCTTTCGGCCGTGTACGCCGGCTGGCGTCTTGCGGCTGCTCGATGACTATTCAATCGGTCTGCGCGGCAGGCACGCGGTGGTCGTGGGCCGCAGCGAGATCGTCGGCAAGCCGATGGCGCTGCTCTTGCTCGAACGCGACGCCACCGTCACGGTGTGCCACTCCAAGACGGCGGACATCGCCGCTGTTACCCGGATGGCGGAGGTCGTGGTGGTTGCCGTCGGCCGGCCGGGCATGTTGAAGGGCGACATGATCAAGCCGGGCGCGGTGGTGGTGGACGTGGGCGTCAATCGCCTGGCCGATGGGCGCCTGGCCGGCGATGCCGTATGGGACGACATGTGCACGCGCGCTGGCCATGTCACGCCGGTACCGGGGGGGGTCGGACCGATGACCGTCGCGATGCTGATCGAGAACACGGTTCAGGCGGCGGAATGCGCGGCGGCCGGCGCGAGCGAGTGTCCTGAGCTCGGGGTTCGTCGCTGATATGGCCAAGCCCTGCATGGCGGCTGCGGCTGCTGCGGCGAGCGTCGTGCCAAGGACACCAACGGCTCAGCACCATAGCGTATTGGCGAAGTCGAGCAGCATGGCCGGCGCAAGATAGCCGCGAAAGGCGAGGTAAAGCAGCCCCGCCAAGCCCGCCATCAAGATCACCCAGATGATTCTCTGCGCGATGCCCGTACGCACGGGTCGGAGCCTTCGATGATTGCGTACCGCAACCATACCCGAGGCGGCGCGCGCTTGCCAGGCGCTTGTTCCCCGAAGCTGATCCGAGGGTCGATTCGCCCGCACGCACCGGGGCTGGTATAGTCGAAGGCTTTATTCAGCTCCTTCGCCCGCACGCACATCATGCTTTCCTTGCCCCACGCCTTGAGCTTCGAAGACCTCCACGCCCCCGAAGGGCTCGCCCGGCTCGACGCGGCATTTCTGGCGAGCCTCTGCGCCGCTTCTCCCGAGCTTCATTCGCGTTTGGCAGCCGCGCGTGCCGAGCCGGACACCCTTTCGCGCAAGGCGGAAGCAGCGTTGCTGATCGAGCTTTCTGCGTTCCTCGAAAGCTTCGTGGCCGAGCTCTTCGGCATTCAGCAAGCGCTGGCGGCGCTCAAGTCGGAGCACTTGCGCCTGGATTGCCTGTACACGTGCAAGCGCCAGTTCGTGCAGCGCCGGGCAGCAACGCGCGTGAAGCTCCAGGATGTGAGCGCGTTGGACGGCGTTGCGCTCGAGGGCGAGCTGGCGGCGCGCTTCGCCGAGCCCTTCAGCGAATTGGCCTTTGCCCGCCATGTCACCGATTGGCAAGGCGCCGAAGCCGAGCATGTCGACGACTTGAAGCTCGCGTTGACCTACGCCGGATGGGCGCTTCATACCGAAGCGGGGCGCAGCCGCAACCGCGCGGGTGTGCTGTTCAAGATGCCGCGCAAGCTCGATCCGATCCGCCTGGTGCCCGCGGTCGAGGAGGTCCGCGACGGCTACAAGACGTTTCGACTGGAGCACGAGCACTTGAGGCGCCGGCGCGGCTTCGAGCTGACCGATGCGGGCACCGATCTCGTGGGAGCGCTCGACCAGGCCAACTATTGCATCTGGTGCCACGAGCAGGGCAAGGATTCCTGCTCGCAAGGCCTGCGCGAGAAGCCGGCAACCGATGGCACCCCGGGTGCGTTCAAGAAGACGCTATTCGGCGTGACGCTCGCGGGCTGTCCGCTGGAGGAACGCATCTCGGAGTTCCACAAGCTCAAGGTCGAGGGGCAGCCCGTCGCGGCGCTCGCCATGATCGTCATCGACAATCCGATGACCGCCGCCACCGGTCACCGCATCTGCAACGATTGCATGAAAGCGTGCATTTATCAGAAGCAGGACCCGGTCGATATCCCGCAAGCGGAGACGCGCACCCTGAAGGACGTGCTCGCGCTGCCGTGGGGCTTCGAGATCTACAGCCTGCTCACGCGCTGGAACCCGCTCAATCTGCGTGCCCCGTATGCCAAGCCAGCGAGCGGGCGGCGCGCGCTGGTGGTGGGGATGGGGCCGGCCGGCTTCACCCTTGCGCATTACTTGCTCAACGAAGGCCATGTCGTGGTCGGTATCGACGGGCTGAAGATCGAACCGCTGGCGAGCGCGATCTCCGGGGTCGGGGAGAACGGCGAACGGGTGCCGTTTCGGCCTATCCGCGACATCGCCGAGGTCTACGAGAAGCTCGACGAGCGCGTCATGGCCGGGTTCGGCGGCGTGGCCGAATACGGCATCACCGTGCGCTGGGACAAGAACTTCCTCAAGATCGTGCGCCTGCTGCTCGAGCGACGCTCGCGCTTTTCGCTCCACGGCGGCGTGCGCTTCGGCGGCACGCTCGATGTCGCGAGCGCTTTCGAGCTGGGCTTCGACCATATCGCGCTTTGCGCCGGGGCCGGCAAGCCGACATTGCTCGATCTGCCCAACGGCATGGCGCGTGGCGTGCGCACGGCATCGGACTTTCTCATGGCGTTGCAGCTCACCGGTGCCGCCAAGAACGCATCCATCGCCAACATGCAGTTGCGTCTGCCGGTGGTCGTGATCGGCGGCGGACTGACCGCCATCGACACCGCGACCGAAGCGCTCGCCTACTACCCGGTGCAGGTGGAGAAGTTTCTGGCGCGCTACGAGGCATTGGCCGAAGAGCGCGGCGAAGCAGCCGTAAGGGCGCCGTGGAACGACGAAGAGCAGGCGATCGCCGATGAATTCATCGCCCATGCCCGTGCCATTCGGGCCGAGCGTGCCCTGGCGCGCAAGGAATACCGGCCGGCGCGCATCATCGAGCTGTTGCACGCTTGGGGCGGGGCCACCATCGCCTATCGGCGCCGCTTGATCGACAGTCCGTCGTACACGCTCAACCACGAGGAAGTGGAAAAGGCGCTACAGGAAGGCGTGCGTTTTGCCGAAGGCTTGACGCCGCTCGCCATCGAGCTGGACCGCTACGGTCATGCCGCCGCCGTGCGCACGGTGGTGCAGGCGCGCACCGAGGAAGGCCGCTGGGAAAAGGTGAGCGAGGCGATTCTGCCTGCCAAGGCGATCCTGGTCGCGGCCGGGACTCAGCCGAACACGGTGCTGGCGCGCGAAGATGCCAGCGGCATTCGGCTCGATGGCCGCTATTTCCAGGCTTGCGACGAATCCGGTGCGCCGGTCAGCCCCGAGCGCAACGCCGCCAAGCCGCGCGCGGTGCACGTGCTCATGCAGCGCCAGGCCGACGGCCGCTCGATGAGCTTCTTCGGCGACATGCACCCCTCGTATTTCGGCAACGTCGTGAAAGCGATGGCGAGCGCGCGCCAGGGCTTCAGCGCGGTCAGCCGCGGCATGCTGGCACGGGCAGCAGCGAGCCGAGCGACCGACGAGAGCTTCCTCGGCGCCTTGAACGCCGCGTTGCGCCCGCGCGTGCACAAGGTCGTGCGCCTCACGCACAACATCGTGGAAGTGATCGTGCACGCGCCGGCTGCCGCGCGCGCGTTCAAGCCAGGGCAGTTCTACCGCTTACAGAACTACGAAACCCTGGCCATGGAGGTCCAGGGCACGCGCCTCGCGATGGAAGGCTTGGCGCTGACCGGCGCCTGGGTCGACGCACGCAAAGGCCTGGTCTCCACCATCGTGCTGGAGATGGGCGGTTCGTCGGATCTGTGCGCATTGCTGCGCCCCGGCGAGCCGGTCGTGCTCATGGGCCCAACCGGCACGCCGACCGAAATCGTGGGCGGCGAGACGGTGCTCCTCGCCGGCGGCGGCCTGGGCAATGCCGTGCTCTTCTCCATCGGCCAGGCGCTGCGCCGCGCGGGCAGCCGGGTGCTGTATTTCGCCGGCTACCGCCAGCCGGGCGATCGCTACAAGGTCGCCGAGATCGAGGCTGCCGCCGATGCGGTGGTGTGGTGTTCGGATCGCGGCCCCGAGTTCGTCCCCGGCCGAGCCCAGGACGCAGCCTATGTCGGCAACATCGTCGAGGCGATGCACGCCTACGCCCGCGGCGCGCTCCGGGCGCAGCCGATAGCGCTGGCCGAAGTCGATCGCGTCATCGCCATCGGGTCGGATGGCATGATGGCTGCCGTGGCCGCCGCCCGCCACGGCGTGCTCGCCCCTTATCTCAAGGCAGATCATCGCGCCATCGGCTCGATCAATTCGCCGATGCAATGCATGATGAAAGAGATCTGCGCCCAGTGTATCCAGCCGCAGCGCGATCCGGCATCGGGCCAGGTGAGCTACGTGTTCTCGTGCTTCAACCAGGACCAGCCGCTCGAGCGGGTCGACTTCGATGCGCTGCGCGAACGGCTCGGCCAGAACTCGGTGCAGGAGAAACTGACCGCGCAGTGGATCGATCGCTGTTTGCGCCGCCTGGGCCTGCGTCCGCAGCCGAACGCGCTGTCCTTGAGCGCGGCCGGCGCCTGAGCGGGTAGCGGCTCAACCGGCCACGAGCACCTCGGCGATCGCGCGCGCGACGTAATCGACGTTACGAGTGCTGAGCGAGGCGATGCAAATGCGCCCGCTTTCGACCGCATAGATCGCGTACTTCTCGCGCAATGCCTGCATCTGCGCCTTCGAAAGGCCGGAGTAGGAGAACATGCCGCGTTGCTTCAGCACGTAGCCGAGATCGAAATCGGCGCGCTGCGCGCGGATCTTCTCCACCAGCATGCGGCGCATGAGCTTGATGCGATCGCGCATATCGCCGAGCTCGCGTTCCCACAAGGCGCGCAGCTCGGGATCGCTCAATATGGCCGCCGCGATCTGGCCGCCGTGCGTGGGCGGATTCGAGTAGTTGGTGCGTATGACCCGCTTCAACTGGCTCAGCACCCGCGCTGCCTCGTCGCTGTTCTTCGTCACCACCGAAAGCGCACCGATGCGTTCGCCGTAGAGCGAAAGCGACTTCGAGAACGAACCGGCGACGAACACCGCGGGACACGCCTCGGCGAAGCGACGCACCGCGTAGGCATCCTGGTCGAGACCGTCGCCGAAGCCTTGATAGGCGATGTCGAGGAAGGGTACCAATGCGCGCGCGTTGACGACTTCGATGACGCGCTCCCATTGCTCGGTGGTGAGATCGGCGCCGGTTGGATTGTGGCAGCAGGCGTGCAGGACCACGATGGAGCCGGCGCGCAGCGCGCTCAGGCCCGCCAGCATGGCATCGAAGCGGCAGCCGTGGGTGAGCGGATCGTAATAGGGGTAGGAATTGACCTTGAAGCCCGCATATTCGAACAGCGCCTGGTGATTCTCCCAGCTCGGGTCGCTGATCCAGACTTCGGCGCCGGGGTCGATCCGGCGCAGGAGATCCGCGCCGACCTTGAGTGCACCGGTGCCGCCCAGGCTTTGAATCGTCACCGCGCGCTTGCCCTTGACCGCGTCATGGCCGGCGCCGAGGAGCAGCTCCTGCGCGATGTGGTCGAAAGCGGCGATACCGTCGATCGGGAGATAACCGCGCGGGCGGCTCTGCCCGGCAAGCGTGGCCTCGGCACGACGCACGCATTCGAGCACGGGGACTTTGCCGGTGTCGTCGACATAGACTCCCTGGCCAAGATTGACTTTGTTCGGATTGGTATCGGCATTGAACGCCTCGGTTACGCCCAGAATGGGATCTCGCGGCGCCAGTTCGACGGCAGCTAGCAGGGAAGAGCTCATGATGAGGGGGCCTTGGAACGCACGGATGATGATGGAGGTCGATGGACTTCCGATGCCGCGAATTCTACCTGCCGCCTCGGGCGCTGGAAATCACGTCGCGATGAAACGATGCTATGAGACAATCGACCCCGACCAGGCAAGGGCTTCGCATGGGCGTACCCGCAGCTAACCCGATCGGCTCCGCGGCGGAGCCGATCGTACAAACCTTCCCCGGCAGTCCGTATCGGCTGCACCAGTCGTTCCAGCCGGCCGGCGACCAGCCGGAGGCGATCGAGAAGCTCACCGCCGGCGTGCACGAAGGCCTGCGCTTCCAGACCCTGCTCGGGGTGACGGGCTCGGGCAAGACCTACACGATGGCGAACGTGATCGCCCGCCTGGGGTGTCCGGCCATCATCATGGCGCCGAACAAGACGCTCGCGGCCCAGCTCTATTCCGAAATGCGCGAGTTCTTCCCGCAAAACGCGATCGAGTACTTCGTCTCCTACTACGACTACTACCAGCCTGAGGCATACGTACCGTCGCGCGACCTCTACATCGAGAAGGACTCGAGTATCAACGAGCATATCGAGCAGATGCGCCTGTCGGCGACCAAGTCGCTGCTGGAGCGGGCCGATGCCATCATCGTGGCCACGGTCTCCGCGATCTACGGTATCGGCGATCCGGTCGATTATCACGGCATGATCCTGCACTTGCGCGAGCGCGAGAAGGTCGAGCAGCGCGCCATCATCAAGCGTCTCGCCGACATGCAATACCAGCGTAACGAAGCCGACTTCCGTCGCGGCACATTCCGCGTGCGCGGCGACGTGATCGACGTCTATCCGGCGGAAAGCGCCGAGCAGGCGCTGCGGATCAGCCTGTTCGACGACGAGGTCGAGATGCTGACCTTGTTCGATCCGCTGACCGGCCAGATCCTGCACCGGGTCGGACGCTACACCGTATATCCGTCCAGTCACTACGTGACGCCGCGCGCGACCACGTTGCGCGCAATCGAGGCGATCAAGGCCGAGCTGGCGCAGAGGCTGGCGTTCTACCAGGGTGAGGGACGATTGCTGGAAGCGCAACGCCTCGAGCAGCGCACCCGGTTCGATCTCGAGATGCTCAACGAGATGGGATTCTGCAAAGGGATCGAAAACTACTCGCGCCACCTGAGCGGACGCCAGCCTGGGGAGCCGCCGCCGACGCTGATCGATTATCTGCCCCCCGAGACGCTGATGTTCATCGACGAGAGCCATGTCACCATACCGCAGCTCGGCGGCATGTACCGCGGCGACCGCTCGCGCAAGGAAACGCTGGTCGAGTACGGCTTCAGGCTGCCGAGCGCGGTCGATAATCGGCCGCTGCGTTTCGACGAGTTCGAGGACAAGATGCTGCGCACGATATTCGTCTCCGCCACCCCGGGCGATTACGAGCGCCAGCGCCAGGGGCGCATCGTGGAGCAGGTGGTGCGGCCCACTGGTTTGGTCGACCCGGTGATCGAGGTGCGCCCGGCCGCGACCCAGGTCGACGACCTCATGTCCGAGATCCGGCTGCGCATCGTACGCTCGGAACGGGTGCTGGTCACCACGCTCACCAAGCGCATGGCCGAAGACCTGACGGAATACTTGTCGGATCACGCCATTCGCGTCAGGTACCTGCATTCCGACATCGACACCGTGGAGCGAGTCGAGATCATCCGCGACTTGCGCCTGGGCGAGTTCGACGTGCTGGTCGGAATCAACCTGCTGCGCGAGGGGCTCGACATACCGGAGGTATCGCTGGTCGCGATCCTCGATGCCGACAAGGAAGGGTTCCTGCGCTCGACGCGCTCCTTGATTCAGACCATCGGTCGCGCCGCCCGCCACATCAACGGCACCACCATCATGTACGCGGACGTGGTGACCGACTCGATGCGCCAGGCCATCGACGAAACCGAGCGCCGCCGCGCCAAGCAGACGGCATTCAACCGCACCCACGGCATCGTGCCGCGCGGCGTCAGCAAGCGCGTGAAGGACATCATCGAGGGCGTGTACGACTCCGGCGACGGACCGCAGTGGCGCGCGGCCCAAGCGGGCAAGAGCTACGACGCCATGGGCGAAAAGGACCTGACGCGCGAAGTGAAGAAGGTCGAGAAGGAGATGCTCGAGGCTGCCCGGCAGCTCGAGTTCGAGCGCGCCGCCGAGCTGAGGAATCGCTTGTCGCAGTTGAAAAGCCGACTGTTCAAGGGGCCATGATCGGCTCGTTCATCCGTAACGTGCTGGCACGGGCAAGCGGGGCGGGTGATCCCGAGCCGCGCTGCAGCGTGCTTTTTCGTCTGCGCGGCCAGCAGACGGCAAGCCCAAGTGGATGCATTTTCTCTACGAATAATCATGGCACTACGGAATTGCTGCGACGCCGTATCAAAAAGAATCCAAAAACTTTCAACAGCGGCATCCCAATGGGGCGGGCAGTTTTCGGGTTGAACCGTAGTCATGCCCAGGACTGCCGGACCATTCGGTGCGGTACGATCGGTTCCCTCCACCAGGGAGGTAAGCCTCCCGCCCGTACTTTCCGGCTCGAATTCTCGTTTGCGCGAACGTAAACACAGACCCCATCGGCTATGGTAGGTGCCCGGTGACAGATGGCCATCTGTCACCTTGGCAAATTCGCCATAAGGTACCTTTTGGCGAAACGAGATGCGCCCGGTGTGGTAGGCGCTCGGCGCGTTTGGCGGCCCGCCTTCTGGTTCGGCCTCAGTGTTCGGCTTGACTTGGGTCGTAGGTGCATCTCGCCTCTCGTGCCGCCCGGCAGATCGGATAGGGTGATGATTGTCCGCGCGCTGGACTTGCATCCGGGTTTCGTCCTACGATTGGCCGTAGCCATGATGCAACCTCCTTACAGGTTGTGTTGCGGTTAGGCGGGCTTGGTGTTGGCGCACCTTGCTCGCCGTTCCCGGTGAACCGCACCGGGCGACGGTGGTACTCGTTACGCGGCAGCCTTCCTCGCGCTGCGCTCAGATGATCGTGCGGATCGAGACCTAGCGCGCGATGGGGCGGCCGCGCTGAACGCTGCCAGCACGGCCCGCGGCTGCTTCGCCGCCACCAACAGCAGCGCTCTTGCCGGTCCTTGCGGCTCACGCCGCTGCTGCTCCCAGCCGCGAAGCGTCCCAAGGCTAACGCCAAGGAAGCCCGCGAAGCTTTCCTGCGACAGGTTGAGCGAGTCGCGGATGTCTTTCACGTCAGCCGCCTTCGGCAGGTTCAATTCAGTGGTCCGAAGGGCCTTCTTCCCCTGCTTCCATTCGGCGATCTCTTCAAGACCTCTCAGAATCTCTTTCCCAATGTCTCGCTTCATATCATCTGCTCCAATTGCTTGGCGATGCGTCTCAATGTCTCAGCATCGATGTTGCCCCGCTCGCTCTTCCCATAGATGGTCAGCAGGTAAACATGCTCGGGCGCCTTGGCCCAAAAGTAGATCACTCGCACGCCGCCCGACTTCCCCTTGCCCTTCGCTGCCCATCGTACCTTCCGAATGCCGCCAGAACCTCGAATGAGCACGCCAGCATCGGGATGCTCAATCAGATAGCTTTGGAGAGCCCGATACTCTTCATCGGACAGCCACTTCGGCAATTCGGACGTGAAGAGCGATGTTTCGATAAAGAGCATGTGGCATTGTATGTCAATGACGCGCTCCACGTCAAGCACATTATGCGTCATTGACGCACTACTTTTGCGGGTCCATCCTTCTGCGTTCTGGCCGGAAGACTCACGACGTTGGACGTTGACTTGTGCCCGAACCCAGGCAGCATCGCCCGAACGGCATTCGACAAGGTGGTATTGTTAGTGGTCGCGTAAATCCGCGGATATTTGCCGCGGAGTGATATGCGGGTGTGTCCGGTGGTGGTGCCTTGGATCAGAACGGCGGGTCGTCACTGGCTACGCGGATGGAAGCCGGCTCGGATCGGAGCTCTTCGCGCAGTGCGTGCTGAATGGCCGGGCCGTAGGCTGCCCAGAGCTGATCGCGCAGCAGTTCGATGATCTCGAAGACGGCCAGCGCCTGCGCTGGGGTCCAGTGCGTAGGCAGGTCGATGCCGCGTGGATCGGCAGCGGTCACGACGGTTTACGCTTGCGGCGAAGTGCGCGTTGCGCGGCGCGCGCCTGCGCCTCCTTCAGACGATAGGACTTGCCCTCGATGGCGATGACCTCGGCGTTGTGGGTGAGCCGATCGACCAGGGAGACGACGCAGGCGGCATTGGGGAAGACCTCGTGCCACTGGGCGAATGCGCGGTTGGTGGTAATGAGCGTGCTCTTCTTCTCGTAGCGCCGATTGGTCAGTTCGAACAGCAGATCGGCATGGCGGTTGGAGTAAGAGAGGTAGCCGACCTCATCGATGCACAGCAGATCGAATCCGGCGTAGTGGCGAAGCCGCCGGCTCAGTGCCGAGGCGCTGTCGATGGCGGCCAGATCGCCGAGCAGAGTGCCGGCGCTGGCGAACAAGACGGTGTGCCCGCCGATCAATGCCTGGTAGGCGAGATTGCGCGCGAGCGTGGACTTGCCCACGCCATTGGGGCCGAAGAGGATCACGTTGGCGGCTTCGGCCATAAACTCCAGCCCCATGAGCTCCTCGATCGCCTGGCGGTCGCAGCGTGTGGGCCAAGTCCAGTCGAAGTCGACCAGGGGCTTGAAGTTGCCGATGCTGGCGCGGCGCACACGCCGCTCCATGCTGCGCCGGGCACGCTCGGCCTCCTCCCAGTCGAGCAGTTGCGCCACCCAGGGCGCATTGAGGACCTGCGCCCAGTGAGCGAGCAGGCCGTTCAAGCGCAGCGCCTGGGCGCGCGCCCGCAGATCAGTCGGGCTGGGGGTCGTCATCGGGGTGCTCCGTGAGCTGGTCATAGGTGTCGAGCGGGTGCGGGGTGACGAGGACGTCACGGCGCTGCACGTGCTCGGGCAGGCTCACCACGGTGGCGGGCGGCTGGCCGCGCTGCTCGCGCTGGCGCTCCAGCGCCAGGCGCACGGCATTGGGGTGAGGCACATCGCGCTCGAGCGCTTCGCCGACGGCCGCGTGCAACTCGGTCACGGTGCAGCGTTGGCGCACTCGCTGCAGGGCGGCGACGATCGAACCGAGGTTGTAGCCGCGCGCGGCAGCGCGCACGAGCAGCTCCTGGATCGGGGGTACGGCGCGGATCAGTTCGTCGGTGACGCGGTGCTGGCGGGCGGCACGCTTGTGCTCGATGAGAGCCTGCAGGTGTGCGGGGTCCTCGATCTGCGCGCCGCGATCGTAGCTGCGCACGTGCTCGGCGAGCACCGTGACGCCCTCGACGATGCGCACCCGCTCGGTGTCGGCGAGCACGCTAAGCGTGCGGCGCACGTGGGTGTGGGGGACCGAGTAGTCGTTCAGGTCGAAGCGGGCGTAGGGCGTTTTGCCCACGCGCACCTCGAGGCGCTCGTGGCGATCGAACGCATCCGCGGGCAACGGCAACAACAGCGGCTGCTCCTGCGCGAAGGCTGCCGCGACGCTCAGCGTTGAGTCCTCCGGACACGCCCGCTCGGCGGCGGCGCCGGCGCACCACGCCTGCGCCTGCGCGTTCAGGTCCGCCAAGTCGATGAAGCTTCGTGCGGCGAAGAAGGCTTCGCGTGCGTAGCCGATCGCACGCTCCACGCGCCCCTTTTGATTGCCGCGCGCTGGGGCGACCGGTCGCGGTTCGTAGCGATAGTGCCCAGCGAAGGCCAGCAGCCGCGGATGGAAGCGGATCGCATCGGCGTGGCGCTCGAGCACGGCACTCTTCAGGTTGTCGTAGAGCAGCACTCTGGCGACTCCGCCGAAGGCGCTGAATGCCCCGATGTGCCCCTCCAGGAAACTCGCCATGCGCGCATCGAGGAAGAAGCGCAGATACATCGCCCGCGAGTACGAGAGCACCATCACGAAGCCCATCAGCGCCCGGCGCGCGCGCCCGATCCTCAGGTGCCCGAAGTGCGCCCAGTCGACTTGCGCCTGTTCCGCGGGCAAGCTCCGAAGCCGCAGATACGCCTCGGCCGCCGGGCGCGGGCGCAGCAGCGCCACCCGGTGGCGGAAGTGACTTGTGCTGCCGCGGTAACCGCGTTCGCGAACCATCGCGTACAAACGGCTCGCGGTCAGCGTCGGGAAGCGCTCGAGCGTGTCGCGGATGAACACCACATACGGATCGACGGCCGAGACACGCGCGGGCGCCCCGAGGCGCGGCAACCCCGCCTGCGCGAGCACCCGCTGCACCGTGCTGTGATGCACACGCAACTGCTGGGCAATCGTGTTGATGCGCCACTTCTCGACGTGGTAATAGCGCAGGATCTGTGCTTCCAGTTCAGGGGGGATACTCATCGATGCCCTCAAGCCGATACACACCGATCGGTCGATCGGATCTCGGGCGGCGGTGATGGCGGATGAATCCGAAGCGCAATCGCCTCGCGCACTGCCCCCCACACCACGCACAGCGCGGCGCCGAGGACGAATCGGGGGCAATCGCAACCGAGGGCGCCACCACGGCAGCCTCGTCAAGCAGTAGAGCATCGGCGCGCACTCCGGGGGAACCCTGATGCGTCACGATCTTGCAGCGCGCCCGATATCGTCGCGAGCGTTCGGCATGCGCAAATCGCCCCGCACGGCTGGACTGATAGCGCGCCCCGGCCGCACGCTGCGCCTCCCGGCGCGCCGCGGACGAACAGCCGCCTGCGCAATAGATCTGCCCCCGATCGCAGCGCGCACACACCACCACCTGCACGCGGCAACGCGCGCACAGAAACATCCGTCCGGTCGGGAACATCGGCGCTGCGGCATAAACGCCAAAGCGCCATAGACGCCAAGCCCCGCGAATGACATACTGCCATCCGCACCTATGCTTCGGCGCTCGGTGTGGCGGCGTCGGTCAAACTTCCCGGTTCGGATCGACGCCGCGTTTGTCCCGCTTCGGCTCACCCATTATCGAAGCAAAACAGCTCCACCAGATGCGCTCCTCGGGGCATCGACCTCGCATCGAGCCGACCCTGTGAGCTCCTCGACCCGGTCGACCAACACCTCGGCCTCCGGAACCTCGCCTCACCATCACGGCAAGCGCCGAATCAACAACCGCGGCAAATAGTCGCGGTTCTTAGTAGCCATCCACAGGTGGAGGCGGTCGCCGAGGCGGGCGGCACAATCGCCGAAGCGTCTGACTCGAAGACGACGCTTCGCGCGTATGCCGACAATGAATGGGTGCAAGTGCCGAACAGCAATGCCTACGGCACCAAGATCAACAAGTACGGCGCGCTTGCCGGCCGCTTCCTGCCTGGTCACATCTGGAACGACATCCGGGCGACGGTGAACTTCCGTAGCGCCTCGGCGGTGTGGCGGATGCACGACGAGCTGATGCGCATGTGGAAGATCAGCAAGACCGGGCTCAGCCCGTCCGTTCACACCAACAATATCATGGCCAACTTCGTGCTGGCCGATCTCGCGGACATCGGACCGGAGGATCTGCGCAAGGCGTTGTCGATCGTCATCGAGTCCAAGCGCGGCGATGAGGCGGCCAAGGCGCTCATGGAGCGCTTCTACGACAGCGGCTCGGAGTCCGGTAGCTACGCCGCGATCGAGCTGCGCCAGGAGGTGATCGAGCCCATCCTCAAGCAGCTCGCCGCCGAGCGCGACGACGTGGCGAAGAGCCTGACGCTAATTCAGGCAATCGGTATGGCGCACGGCAATCCGCTTCAGAGGATCGTGGCGGGACTGGGGCGCACGTCGCTGGCAAAGGCAAAGCCCATTGCAACCGCGCCGTTCAAGGCGATGATCGACCTGTATCGCCAAGAGGACTCGATCTTCCGCCTGGCGAAGTTCCTCCAAGGCGTTGCTGCCGGACAGAGCGATCGTGACGCCGGTCAAGCGGCCCGCAAGGCGTTCCTCGACTACCACATCAACGCGCCCTGGATTCAGGCGCTGCGTCGCGGCCCGCTGCCGTTCATCGCCTTCACCTACCGGGTCGTGCCGCTGCTAATGGACGCCTTCACGCACAAGCCGTGGAAGATGGTGAAGTACCTCTCCGTCGGCTTCGCGCTGAACGCGCTGGCGTACGGCATGTTGGGCGGCAGTGGCGACGAGGACAAGGAGCGCCGACTATTGCCGGATGAGAAGTCCGGGCGCACGTTGTTCGTCTTCCCGCGCATGCTGCGCATGCCCTGGAACGATGAGCACGGCAGCCCCGTGTTCCTGGACGTGCGCCGCTGGATTCCCGGCGGCGACATCATGGATCTCACCGGCTCGAAGAGCGCTATTCCGGTGCCGCCATGGATGAGCGTTGGTGGGCCGATCGCATTGATGGTGGAACTGATCTCGAACCGCTCGCAGTTCACCGGCAAGGACATCGTCGGCAAGACCGATACCTGGCAGGAGGCGACGCTCAAGATCATGGATCACCTCGCCAAATTCGTGTTGCCGAACGTGCCGCTGCCGAACCCTGCTGGCTATATGGCCGATGCGGTTGCCATGGATCGCGGCCTTTTCCAGACCTATTCGTGGAAGTCGATCAGCGCGGCCGGCACCGGGGAGACCGATGCCTTCGGTCGCGAGCGTGACCTCATGCAGGCGCTCGCTGCATCGTTCGGGGTCAAGCTCGGCTCCTATCCCGCCGACGCGGCCGTCACCAATCTGACGAGGCAGCGTGACGCCGAGTTGCGTGAACTGAACGAGAAGCTCTCGGCGGCTCGACGCGAGCATCAACGCCGCGGCCTCTCTGATGAAGAATTCGGTGCTCGCCTCGATCGCAGTGTGCAACGTCGTCGCGACATCGAGCGAGAGTACGGCCAGCGGCTAGCCAGGTGATTGTAGGCGACGAGTCCTGGGCGTACGGCTTTCTGACCGGCGTCCTCGTAAGTCTCGTTGTGCAGATCCTCGCCGGGGTGGGTGACGCCGCGCGCGACATGGCTGCCTTTGCGCAAGGCGACCTCAAACGCTTCCTTCCCGTTCTCATGCTTGCGCGGCTCTGGTGCCATGGCGCCGTCATCGCGAGCGTTGGCGGCGTGTCTTTCTACATCGGATACCTTGTCACAAGGAGGATCTTTGGTGTCTAGCAACTACTGCGGTCCGGAGCGGCGCGATCCCGGTGACGTGCATGGCCGAATGACCAAGATCGAAGACGCCCTGAGAACTACGAACTCGCGCCTCGATCGGTTCGACACAGCGATGTTCGCGAAGGATAGCGACAACGAGTTCAATCGACCGGGGCTCGTCATCACGGCAGATCGCCTCGATAAGCACCTCGACACGATCTGCAAGGTGGCCGTGTTCCTGAAGAACGTGGCCATCGGTGTCTTCGGTGCAGCCGCGAGCGCGGCGACGTTGGCAAAGGCGATGGGGTGGCTCTAATGGACCTTCCAATCAATGCGATCTACGAGGCGGCGATGAGTCTTCTGCCGCCGGCAATGAACTCTCAGGAGGCGAAAGCGTTGGTGTTCGCGATCGGATTCCAGGAGTCCGGATTCGAGCATCGTCGCCAGATGGACAATGGGCCAGCGCGCGGATTCTGGCAGTTTGAGCAAGGCGGCGGCGTCCGCGGTGTGCTCACGCATCCCATGACGAAGGGCTTCGCGACGACGATCGTGAAGCGGCTGGGATATGACGACTATCCCGCGACAGTGTGGTCTGCCATGGAGCACAACGATCTGCTCGCAAGCGCGTTCGCCAGGCTCAACCTGTATTGGCTCCCGCAACGGCTGCCCGGGCCGACCCAAGCGCAGGAGGGGTGGCTCCAGTACGCCGATGCCTGGCGGCCAGGCAAGCCGCATCCGGAGAAGTGGCCCGAAAATTTCGCCAAAGCATGGCAGATGATCTGAAGGAGCGGCTATGGACTGGTTGAAATCTATCGCGCCCACTGTCGCCACGGCCCTGGGCGGTCCGCTTGCTGGCCTCGCCGTGCAGGCCATCGGTTCTGCGTTCGGATGGGAAGACTCGACGAAGGAGAAGGTCGTCGAAGCCCTGCAATCCGGCCAGCTCTCCGGTGAGCAGATCGCTGCGCTCAAACAGGTGGAGGCGGACCTCATCAAGCACGAACGCGAGCTGGGCGTGCGCTTCGCCGAGCTGGAGATCGACGATCGCAAGTCCGCCCGCGAGCGCGAGGTGAACCTGAAAGACCCGACCAACCGGGTGCTGGCATACCTCATCGTTGTCGTGTGGGGGGTAATGAACTGGTATCTCGTCACCCATCAGATGCCGGAGGGCAGCGAGCAGGTTATTGCCCGCGTGCTGGGCACGATCGACGCCGCGCTCGTGATCTGCCTGCACTACTTCTTCGGCTCGACCTCCGGATCGTATCAAAAGACGAAGCTGCTCGCGGATACGCAGAAGTAGCCTGGCCGAGGCAATCGGCTAACTGTGGTTGGCGGGCAAAGCCCCGTGGCCGGGAGCGGTGATAGTCCCGGCATGACGCGACATAGATTCGCGAAGGAGGGTTCCATGAAACGACTCGGAGAGTCATTCGCAGCAGGCTTCATGCTGATCGCGTTCATCGTGCCAATGCTTCCCGTGCTGTTGGTCGTGTTGCCGCTCCGCGTGGTGGCCTATGCATTCGTGGGTGGCGACAATCTTCGGAGCAGCATCAAGATCCCGGGCAAGGCGCTCGACCAGCTCGTCAACGCCACATACTTCGGCGGCCACCCGAAGGAGACGATCTCATCGCACGCCGGGCGCTGGCTCACCGAAGCGCCGGAGCGTGCGCCGCGCTGGGCTCACGTGATCGCCTGGCTGACCAACATCGCCGAGAAGGATCATGTCATCAAGGCGATCGAGGCGCCCTTCAAGGGGCTGCCACTGGGATAGCGGCAGCCTCTCGCTCGAACCCAAGCTCCTCCTCGCTCATCGGTTCGAGCACCACGTTGAAGCCGCATGCCTGGCACATCTTGATGAGGTTGTTGGCGAGCGGCTCGCCACGCTTCTTCTCCCATCGCAGGATCGGCTGGCTGTCGTGAAACCCAAGCTCCGTAGCGACTTGGCGTTGCGTCAGCCCGGCCTGTTCCCGCGCCCACCGCAGCATGTCTCCCGCCTCATCAAGCACGACAATCGTCTCTCCATCCATGGCAGAATGCCCCATCAAAATGATTTCGTAAGCCCTTGATTCGCTTTGCTCGCTACTGCCGTTTTCTGCCCTCCTTTATTGGGGGTGATTTCATCCGCAACTACATGATGAGCAAGGCAAAAGTGCGAGTGCTTTTTATCTGCACGGCCAATGTCTGCCGCTCTCCCACCGCGGAAGCGGTCTTCAGGCGTCACATCGAGCTCGCGGGATTGCACGGCGCCGTGCATTGCGCCTCGGCGGGCACCCATGATTTCAATCTCGGCGCCGCGCCCGATGGACGCGCGCGCGCCGTCGCGCTGCGGCGCGGCTACGACCTCTCCGGGCTCAAGGGGCGTCACGTGCTCGAGGCGGATTTCGAGCGCCATCACATGATTCTCGCCATGGATCGCGCCAACCTGGCGAGCCTCACCCAGCGCTGCCCGGCCGAGCACCGTAACAAACTCAGGCTCTTGATGGAGTTCGCGCGCCGCCACGCTGTGCTCGAAGTACCAGACCCGTATTACGGCAACGCGCGCGGATTCGAGCTGGTGCTCGACATGATCGAAGATGCGTGCGCCTCGCTGCTCGAGCACATACGCACAACGCACCTGGGCGCGTTGGATCGGGACTCCGCGAATGAACGATGAGACGGCGCCAGCGCGTCACCAGCGCGCGACGAACTCGCGCAGGCCAGCCGAGGCAGCGTAGACCGGAAAGTGCCCGCGCAGGAACAACTGCGCGCTGCGCTCGTAGGCGACCGAGGTCACGCGCATCCCCGTGCTCGTGGACGTCGCGCCGATTCTCGCCCGCAGCACCCCGGCGGGATTTCGCATCGCCACGGTGCAAATGCCGTTCAGCTCGCCGATCGGCTCCAGCCCACGTGCGGCCGTATTCGCTACCGTTCCGGGCACGAGGCAGGCCACCGCGAGGCAGCAGCCGCCAGTCACCGCGAGCGAGCTATGCGGCGCCTGGGGCGTGAAGTAGCGCGCGTTGATATTGGCTTCGCCGTCGCAGCCGGAAACGAGGCATACCTTCGGCACCGTTTCGCTGTGCGCCAGGTCGTTGGCGCTCATGAGCGCGCCGCCGCGGCGGCGAAGTCCCATCTTGAGCCCGGCCGCCACCCAGATCTCGCGCAGGCGCTCCTTGAGCTTGCTGTCCCGGGACAGCTCGTCGGGCGATTCGGTGCCGCTCTTGCCCATGTCCTCGGCACGCAGGATGACCATCGGTACGGCGACATCTACGCAGGAGACTTCCACGCCGCAGATCTGGTCGGCCGCGTGGCCGGTCGGCAGCAACTTGCCGGTCTTGGCACCCACCGGGTGGCGCAAAGTCAGCTCGACACCCGGAAAGCGGCCCATGACGCCCGGAATCTCGGTGTCGGGCGGAACGAATCCGGTTCCCCCCGGCGTTCGCACCGAAGCATCGGTGGTCACGCCGGTGTTGGTATTGAAGATGCGGACCACGGTGCGATCGGCGCTCGGCTTGACCAGGCCGGTATCGAGCGCGTACAGCGGCAAGGCGGCCGACATGTTGCCGCAGTTCACGCTCCAATCGACCGCCGATTTGTCGGCAGCGAGTTGCGCGAGCGTGCTCGCGATGTCGGCTTCCCCCGAGGTCGGTCGCGAGACGATGAACACCTTGTTGCTGGTAGGTGCGCCTCGCCCCAGTCCGGTCGTTTGCTTGTTGCCGCGGGACTCGCCGCACGCCGGCACGCCCATGATCGCGCGGATGAGCTCTTCCTTGAGGGCCTGGTCTTCGGGCAGGTGCTCGTGCCAAAGCACGATGCCGGTCGAGGTTCCGCCACGCATGTAATAAAGAGGAAACTCGGCGATGCCGCTGGCGCTACGCGGCAGGAAGCGATCGAGCTCGGGCGCAGGCAACTTTCCCGGTGAAGCTGGCAATGCGGGCGACAAGGACGCAAGCGAGCTCATGGTTTCCTCCGGAAGTGTGCAGCACAAGGCCATAGTATAACGGCCGGGCGTGCATTCGGCGCTCGGCGAGCGCCGAGCGCATGCGGCCGCGGAAGCGGCGCGCATGCTGTTACGCGAGACTGTCGAGCAACCGCTACTTGCGAGTCTCGATCTGGACCAGCGACTCCTCTGGCGCCGGCGCGGACGCGCTGTGCCGCCGCGCTCGCCGTGGGGCGAGTGGCGCTTCGCTTTCGGCGAGGACTTGGATCACGGGCGCGATCTTCTCCGGTGCCGTTTCGATCATCACCATTTCGGGCGGCAGCTCGTAGCGTACGGCAGGGGCGGGAGCGGGTGTCGCCCCGGTCTGCACCGGCCTCGATACGCCCGATCCACTATCCATGGCTGGCACTTCCTCGCGCTTGGCCGGCTTGGCGCCCTCGATTTCGAGCGGCTCACCGGTGCGGGTGGGGACGAGATCGACAGCGGCTTGCGGGGCGGGTGCCGCGTGCAGCGCCATTTCGGCCTGCGGCTCGACTCGCGCTGGCGCTTGGGCCGGCGTGCTCGTTTCGGTCACGCTCGCAACTGCGACCTGCGGTTCTGCTCGCGTTGGCACTTGCGCCGGCGTGTTCGTTTCTGTCACGCTTGCAACCGCCGGCTCCGTGTCGGCGTGCTCGCCAGGGCGAGCGGCCTCGGTAGCCTCCGCGGCAGGTCCCGCGACCGGACGTTGCCCTTCCGGCGCGCGCTGCTCGCCGCCGCGGTCCTGCCGGTCGCGCCGGCCGCGCCTGCGCCGGCCTCGGCCGCCCGGGCCGGCTTCGGTTGCCGCTGCCGCCGTCGTTTCCGCCATGGTGCCGGCTGCATCCGACAGCCGCATCTCCTCCGCGGCCGGCTCAGAGCGCGCGCTCGGCTGTGGCCGTGCCACGGCATCGTCCTTGTCCCGTCGCGACGGGCGCCGCTCCTCGTGGCCGCGCCTGCCTTCGCCGCGTCGAGGTCGCCCGCTCTCGCGTCCGCTCTCACGTGCGCCCTCGCCGCGCGCGCGTTCCGGGCGTTCCCCATGCTCGCCGCGCCGGGGGCGCTCGGGGCGCTCTGAGCGCTCAGACCTCGTCTGATTCCCAGCACGTGAAACGGCGGTGGGCGCCGCCACCGGCGCGATCGGCTGTGGCGGCGTTTGCGCAACTTCGGCGATGGCCGTGCTTTGGGGTTGCGGCTCATCCCCGCGCTTGAACCAGCCGAAGATCTTGCGAATGATCGAAGGCCGATCTTCCTCCAGCGTGGTCACGGGCACGTGTGCGCTCGGCTGCTGCGGCTGCGGAATCGGGCCGTGGCGCTCCGGGGTGATGCCCTGGACCGCGGCCTGCGGCCGAGCGGGCTTGGGCTCGGCACCCGGAACCCGCACCGCTTCCTCTTCTTCGGGCATCTCCACCATCGTGTAGCTCAGCGGCGCCTCACCCATTTCGTTCGCCTCGTCGTGGCGTACGCGCGCGACGGTGTAATTCGGCGTTTCAATGTGGACGTTCGGAATCAGCATGATCGCGACCTTGAGCCGCGCCTCGACCACGTGGATGTCATTGCGCTTCTCGTTCAGGAGGAAGGTGGCGACATCCACGGGCACCTGGGCATGAACCGCCGCGGTGTTCTCCTTCATTGCTTCTTCCTGGATGATGCGCAGGACATGTAGCGCGGTCGATTCGATCGAGCGGATATGTCCCGTGCCGTGGCAGCGCGGGCAGGGCTGGTGGGCGGTTTCGCCCAGCGAGGGGCGCAAGCGCTGGCGCGAGAGCTCCATGAGCCCGAAACGCGAGATCTTGCCCATTTGCACCCGCGCGCGGTCGTAGTGCAACGCGTCTCGCAGCCGGTTCTCGACCTCGCGCTGGTTGCGCCCGCTTTCCATGTCGATGAAGTCGATGACGATGAGTCCGCCCATGTCGCGCAGGCGCAGTTGGCGGGCGATCTCATCGGCGGCTTCGACATTGGTGTTGAACGCTGTTTGCTCGATGTCGGTTCCGCGCGTGGCGCGGGCCGAGTTGACGTCGACGGACACCAGCGCCTCGGTGTGATCGATGACGATGGCGCCACCCGAGGGCAGCGCGACCTGGCGCGAATACGCCGACTCGATCTGGTGCTCGATCTGGAAGCGCGAGAACAGCGGGATGTCGTCGCGGTAGAGCTTCACCCGGTTGACGTTTCCCGGCATGACCGCGGACATGAACGCCCGCGCCTGTTCGTAGATCTCCTCGGTATCGATCAGGATCTCGCCGATTTCCTGGTTGAAGTAGTCGCGCATCGCGCGAATGACGAGACTGCTTTCGAGGAAGATCAGGTACGGCGCCGGATTGTGCCGCTTACGTTCCTGGCCTTCGGGCGAGCGCGCGTCCGGCGATGCGTCCCCCGTTTCGTCGGTGTAGTGCGGCCGCGCCGCTTCCTCGATCGCATGCCACAGCTTGAGCAGGTAGTTGAGGTCCCAGGTGAGCTCCTCGGCGCTGCGCCCGATGGCGGCGGTGCGCGCGATGATGCTCATGCCTTGGGGAACCTCGAGCTTTTCGAGCGCGTCGCGCAGCTCGGTCCGGTCGTCGCCTTCGATGCGGCGCGACACGCCGCCCCCGCGGGGGTTGTTCGGCATGAGGACGAGGTAGCGTCCGGCCAGGCTGATGAAGGTCGTGAGCGCGGCGCCCTTGGTGCCGCGCTCGTCCTTGTCGACCTGGACCGTGAGCTCCTGGCCCTCGCGCAAGGCATCTTGGATGCGGGCGCGTCCGGGTTCGACTTCGGTGCTGAAATAACCGCGCGACACCTCCTTGAAGGGGAGGAAGCCGTGGCGCTCGGCGCCGTAATCGATGAAGGCCGCCTCGAGGCTGGGCTCGATGCGGGTGATGATGCCTTTATAGATGTTGCCCTTGCGTTGTTCCTTCGCGGATGATTCGATGTCGAGGTCGATGAGCCGCTGGCCATCGACGATCGCGACCCGCAGTTCTTCCTGCTGAGTCGCATTGAACAGCATACGTTTCATGGGATACCTGGCTCCCGCGCCCACAGCCCGGGAGGAGACCGAAAACGCCTTGTGCCGCCGAGTGCCGGCAAACGAACAATCAGGGGATCGGCGGCGTGAGCGTGGTTTCGGGCGTGAGGATCTCTACTGGAGATCGGACTCGATCGGTCTGCCATTGGAATCCTGCGCGTATCGATGGCAGGATTCGGGATACCTTGCGTCAGGGCGCGTTCTATACTCTTGGCTGCCGCTACTTCCGGGTGAGCGGACTTAACCCGATGTTACGGGCGGGCGAGAACAGCAGTTTCCTCGATGGCGTTTCCATGGCTTCACGATCACCCAACGCCACGACTGATCACGCGGGATCGCCGAGGAAGATTCTCCAGCGGCCGATTTCCCCGAGCCCGCCCGCCTGCCTAGGCCCGGTCGCTACCGGCGCCATGCTGGAGGCACTGACAGTATATGCAACATGAAGGCTTTAAGCAAAGATTCGGCCACCTGGATGGACGCCGACGACAACTGCGCCGGGCAGCGCATAGACAATCTGCTCGCCCGCCTGCTGAAGGGTGTACCGCGCCGGCATATCTACCGCTTGCTGCGAACGGGACAGGTGCGGGTCAATAGCGCGCGGGTGGACGCGACTTACCGCATCCGATCCGCGGATCGCATCCGCATTCCGCCCGTACGTACCGCGAGCCGCAATGCCGAGGCGCCGAACGGACCCTCGGAGCGCCTCGAAGCGCGCATACTGTTCGAGGACGAAAGCATGCTCGTGCTCGACAAGCCCGCCGGAATGGCGGTACATGGCGGCAGCGGCATATCCCGCGGCATCATCGAGGCGATGCGCCACTCGCGGCCCAAGCTGCGCTTCCTGGAGCTCGCGCATCGGCTAGACCGTGACACCTCGGGGGTGCTGCTGCTCGCCAAGAAGCGCGCGGCCCTGGTCGGGTTGCACGCGGCGATGCGCTCGGGCAGGGTGCGGAAGCTCTACACCGTGCTCATGCTCGGGCGTGCCAAGCTGGGGAGCCATGAGGTCGATGCGCCGCTCGCGAAATACCTGTTGCCCGGAGGCGACCGGCGCGTCAGGGTTGCGCGCGACGGCCTAGCCGCGCGCACCATCTTCACAGGGCTGCGGCACATCGGTACCTTCACCCTCGCCGAGGCCGAGCTGCTCACCGGGCGTACCCACCAGATTCGGGTGCACAGCGCGTCCCTGGGTCATCCGATCGCCGGCGACGACAAATACGGCGACTTCGCGGCGAACAAGGCCTTGGCGCGATCAGGGCTCAAGCGGCTCTTCCTGCACGCCGGTCGCGTTGTTCTCGAGCACCCAGTCTCGGCAGTGAGATTGGACCTGCGCAGCCCCTTGGCAGCGGATCTGGCGAGCTTTCTCGAACGACTCGAAGCCGAGCGCGGCGGCGTATCCTGACATGCCCGAGCGCTTTCCGCTGTTGGTGTTCGACTGGGATGGCACGCTGGTGGATTCGGCACAGGCTATCGCGGAGGCCCTCCAGGGCGCCTGTCTGGACGTGGGCCTGCCCCGGCCGAGCGACGAGCGCGCGCGGCATATCATCGGGCTCGGGCTCAAAGACGCATTGCGCTACGCGGTGCCGGAGGCGGCGGAGAGCGACTACCCCAGGCTGGTGGAACGCTATCGCGTGCACTTCCTGTTGCGCGACCCCGGGACGCGACTCTTTCCCGGGGTGGTGGAGGGTTTGGAGGCACTGTGCCAGGCAGGCCATCTGTTGGCCATTGCCACGGGGAAGAGCCGGCGCGGCCTCGAACGTGCGCTCGACCAGATGCACCTGCGGCGGTTCTTTACCGCCAGCCGCTGCGGCGACGAAGGCCACACCAAGCCTCATCCGGGGATGTTGCAGGCGGTCATGGACGAGCTTGCCATGCCGGCAAGCGAGACGCTGATGATCGGCGATACCACCCACGATCTGCAGATGGCGTTCAATGCCGGCGTGCGCTGTGTCGGCGTCGCCTACGGCGCGCACCCGAAACCGCAGCTCATGTCCATCGAGCCCGAGGCCTGCTTCGACAGCGCGGCCGAGCTATTCTCTTGGCTGCGCGAGAACGCTTGAGGCCACAGCCGATCGCACGGATGTGGCGAAGCGGTATACTGCACGGCTTCTCGGCCGTCACGTGCGAGCCGCTTCGCGCTCTCGCCGTCTTCACTCATGCCACAGGATTCCTTGCGTAACGATGCTCCCGCCTCCCCGGGATGGGAGCGCAGCGTGTTGGAGAAAGTCGCGCTGGCTTCGCTGCAAGAGCAGCGGCGCGCCCGTCGCTGGGGGATTTTCTTCAAGCTGCTCGGATTCATCTATCTGTTCGCGCTGCTGTTCGTCGCGCTCGGATGGCTCGGCAAGCGCGACGGGGTCTCACCCGCCAAACATACGGCGGTGGTCGAAATCCGCGGCGTGATCGCGCCCGATCATCCCGGGGCGGCGGACAACATCACCACCGGCCTGCAAGAAGCGTTCAAGGACAAGAACACCCAGGGCGTGGTGCTGAGGATCAACAGTCCGGGCGGCAGCCCGGTGCAGGCGGGACAGATCAACGACGAAATCCGGCGTCTTCGCGCCAAGTACCCCAACACGCCGCTGTATGCGGTGGTCGAGGATATCTGCGCCTCCGGCGGATACTACGTTGCGGCAGCGACCGACAAGATCTTCGTCAACGAATCGAGCATCGTCGGCTCGATCGGCGTGCTCATGGATGGATTCGGTTTCTCGTCCGTGCTCGACAAGCTCGGGGTCGAGCGCAGGCTCATGACGGCCGGCGAGAACAAGGGCTTCCTCGATCCCTTCCTGCCGCTCGACCCGCAACAGCGCCAGCATGCGCAGAACATGCTCGATGCGATCCACACGCAATTCATCAAGGTCGTGAGGGAAGGACGCGGCGAGCGGTTGAAGGACGTGCCGGAGCTGTTCACCGGTCTCATGTGGACCGGGCAGAAGAGCATCGATCTCGGTCTCGCGGATGCGCTCGGCAGCGTCGAGTACGTCGCCCGCGAGATCATCAAGGCCGAAGACCTGGTGGATTACACCCCGCGCGAGAATATCGCGGAGCGCGTCGCCAAGCGCTTCGGCGCCGCGATGGCCGAGACGCTGCTGCGCGCGGGCGCGGCGTCCGGCGGAATCACTCTTCGTTGAGATCCGCCAGAGCAAACAATCGGCCGAGCGGCGTTTGCGCATTCTTCTCGACCAGCGCGTCGCCGGTTGCACCCGCGCTCAAGAGAAACACCGCGGGCCTGCGATCCAGGTCCGGTAGCGTCCGCCTGCGCCATTGCCCGATCGTGCGCGTGGCCACGAGCTGACTCGGCAGCGTCAAGTCGGCCGCGAGGCATAAAAGGCAGGATGCGGAGCACGCGTGAATTATGGCCGCCAGCATGCGGTTGTTGCGGTAGGGTGTCTCGATAAAGATCTGCGTCTCGTCGCGCGCTCTCGAGCGCTGTTCGAGCGCCGCCAAAGCGCGGGTCCGCTCCCGTACTTCGATCGGCAAATAGCCGTGGAACGCGAAGCGCTGGCCGTTGAGACCGGACCCCATCAAGGCCAAGACGATGGATGAGGGCCCGACCAGAGGCATCACGGCGATGCCGGCGGCATGGGCGTGGCGCACCAGGCTCGCGCCCGGGTCGGCGATACCTGGGCAGCCCGCATCGGACAGCAGGCCCATATCGCTTCCTGCCAGCGCGGGCGCGAGGATCTCCGGCAGGAGAGTGTCGGGGCTGTGCTCGTCGAGCACGTGGAACCGAATTCGACGCTGCGACAGCGCCACGCCCGCGGCCAGGAGAAATCGGCGCGCCTGCTTGGGCGTTTCGACGATCAATTGATCGAGCCGCCACAAGACCGCGAGCGTCGCCGCCGGAATGGTCTCGATCGAGGCCGCTTCGCCCAAGGTGGATGGAATCACATACAGCGTGCCGCGCATGCGAAGCCCGGGCTAGAGTACCGGCAGCCCTTCGGCTGCCAGCAGATCGACCAATGCGATCAAGGGCAGGCCCAGCAGCGCGCTCGGATCGTCGCTGCGCACGCGTTCCACCAGCGCGATGCCGAGGCTTTCTATCTTGGCGCTGCCCGCGCAGTCGTACGGCTGGTCGAGCCGCAGGTACGCGTCGATCATTTCCGGATCGAGGGCGCGGAATCGAACCTCCGTCGGTACGATCGCATGGCGTTCGCGCTGCGTTCGGGTGTTGTAGACGCAGACCGCGGTATGAAAGACGACCGTTTGGCCGCTCATGCGGGTGAGCTGTGCCAGCGCGTCGGCATGGTCGGCCGGCTTGCTGAAGGCACTCAGGTCATCGAGGGTCGCGACCTGGTCGGAACCGATCACGAGCGCGCCCGCATGGCGCCGCGCCACCGCGCAGGCCTTCTCGCGCGCCAAGCGCTCGGCGAGGGCGCGCGGGCGTTCGCCCTCTCGTGGCGTCTCGTCGATGGCGGGAGGACAGACCGAGTAGGCCAGCCGCAACTGGTCCAGCAGCGCCCGCCGATAGCGCGAAGCGGACGCCAGCACGAGCTTGGGGCCATCGGAAAAGATCATGATTTTTGACACGAAATGGTGAAAATAATATCATCGCCCGCTTATGTCCGGACAGGCTCGAATCGATGGCCTGAAGTTCGCGCGCGAAGGGGGGCGCCTGCACGGCGAGATCGCCGTCGCCGCATTGCCGAGGCTTGAAGACGTCGTGTCCGAGCGTAGCGGTGTCATTGTGTATACGCTCGCGGGATCGATGAACGATCAGAGTAAACCCGTGCTCGATGTCGCGGTCGAGGGAGCGCTCGCGTTGACCTGCCAGCGTTGCCTCGAACGCCTGGATTACGACTTGCGGCGCCGATCGCGATTCGTGCTGGTGTCATCCGCCGACGCGCTTCCCGACGTCGGCGCTGAAGACCCGGCGAGCGAAACCATGGCGGTAGATGCCGTGAGCGACGTGGCCGACGTGGTCGAGCAAGAAGTGTTGCTCGCCTTGCCGATCGCCCCCATGCATGCCGCGGGCGGGTGCCGCGCAAACAGCGAGCCCAGCCCGGAGCCGACGCCGTCGCCGTTCGCGGTGCTCGGCAAATTGAAGAAGCGTGCGGCTGGATGCCGCGGCGAGCACGATTGATCCAAGGAGTCATCCATGGCGGTTCAGCAGAACAAGAAGTCTCCCTCCAAGCGCGGTATGCATCGGTCGCACGATGCCTTGCCCGTCCCCGGGCTTGCGGTCGAGCCCACCACCGGTGAAGTCCACTTGCGCCACCACATCAGCCCGACCGGATACTATCGCGGCAAGAAGGTCTTGAAGACGAAGAGTGAGTGACATCCCCACGGCCGCGGGCTGCTGGAGCGTCGATGGATGTCACAGTGGCGATCGATTGCATGGGCGGTGATCATGGTCCGCACGTAACGGTGCCGGCCGCTCTTGCCGGCCTGGCACGGCGCCAGGATGCGAATTTCATACTCGTGGGGTTGCGCGACGCCATCGAAGTCGAGTTGCACGCGCGCAAAGCGAGCACCGGCCCACGGCTTCGCATCCATCACGCCTCCGAGGTGGTCGGGATGGACGAGGCGGTGGCATCGGCTCTGCGAGGCAAGCGCGATTCGTCCATGCGCGTGGCCATCAACCTGGTGAAGAGCGGCGAGGCGCAGGCATGCGTGAGCGCGGGCAACACCGGCGCATTGATGGCCATTTCACGCTTCGTCCTCAAGATGCTGCCCGGGATCGAACGGCCTCCGATCGCTACCATACTGCCGACGGTCAAAGGCCACGTCACCGTGCTCGATTTGGGCGCCAACGTGGATTGCTCGCCGCACGACTTGCTGCAGTTCGGCATCATGGGTGCGACCCTGGTCGCGGCCATCGAGCACGCCGAGCGTCCCAGCGTTGGGCTGTTGAATGTCGGCGAAGAGGACATCAAGGGCAACGAGCTGGTCAAGCGAGCGGGCGAGTTGTTGCGGGCGAGCGGGCTCAATTTCCACGGCAATGTCGAGGGCGACGACATCTACAAGGGTACGACCGAGGTGGTGGTGTGCGACGGTTTCGTCGGCAACGTGGCCTTGAAGGCTTCCGAGGGGCTGGCGCAGATGCTCTCGGTTTTTCTACGCGAGGAATTTGCTCGCAACGTGCTCACCAGGATGTCCGCGTTGATCGCCCGACCGGTACTGGCGGCATTCAAGCGCCGGATCGATCATCGCCGCTATAACGGCGCCTTCCTCCTGGGATTGCGCGGCATCGTCATCAAGAGCCACGGCGCCGCCGACGTGGTCGCGTTCGAGCACGCGATCTACCGGGCGCTCGATGCGGTTCAAACCGGGGTGCTGCGCAAGATCAGCGAGCGAGTCGCGGTGGCCGAACAGGGGGTTGCTTGACGCACACGCGCATCGCCGGCACGGGCAGCTACCTGCCCGCGCGGGTATTGAGCAACGAGGAGCTGTCGCGAACGGTCGACACTTCGGACGAGTGGATCGTCAGCCGCACCGGCATTCGCCAGCGGCACGTCGCGGCCGAGGGCGAGCTCACCAGCGATCTCGCGCTCAACGCGGCCAGGCAGGCATTGCAGGCGGCCGGTATCGAGGCCTCTCAGCTCGACTTGATCGTCGTTGCTACGACTACCCCCGACATGATTTTTCCGAGCACCGCTTGCATCTTGCAAGCGAAGCTCGGTGCCCGCGCCGGCGCGGCTGCTTTCGACGTGCAGGCGGTGTGCAGCGGCTTCGTCTACGCCTTGACCACGGCCGATGCCCTGATGCGCACCGGCGACTATCGCCACGCGCTCGTGGTCGGCGCGGAAGTGTACTCGCGCATCCTCGATTGGCAGGATCGTTCGACTTGCGTGCTCTTCGGCGACGGTGCCGGCGCGCTGGTATTGAGTCGCAGCGACAGTCCCGGCATCCTCGGCGCGAAGCTGCACGCAGACGGCCGCTACACGGGCATCCTCTCGGTACCCGGCAGCGTGCGCAACGGCAAGGTCTGCGGCTCGCCTTTCCTGGAGATGGACGGCAATGCCGTGTTCAAGCTGGCCGTCAAGGTGCTCGGCGAGCTGGTCGACGAGACGCTGGCCGCCCACGGGATGGCGCGCGGCGAGCTGGACTGGCTGATTCCCCACCAGGCCAATATCCGCATCATCCAGGCGACGGCCAGGCGCCTGGGCATGAGCATGGAGAAAGTCATCGTCACCGTCGACCGGCACGCCAATACATCGGCGGCATCGATTCCGCTCGCGCTCGACCTGGCCGTTCGCGACGGCCGTATCCGCCGCGGCCAATCGATACTCATGCAGGGTGTGGGCGGCGGCTTCACCTGGGGGGCAGTGCTCGCGCGACTGTAGGCGGTGGAGGCTATGACGTTCGCATTGGTTTTTCCCGGTCAAGGATCGCAATCGGTCGGAATGATGCACGGCTTCGAGGCGAGTGCCGCAGTGCGCGCGGCTTTCGCCGAAGCAAGCGACGTGCTCGGCCAGGACATGTGGGGGCTCGCGCAGTCGGGGCCGCTCGAGGCGCAAAATCTCACCGTCAACACCCAGCCGTTGATGTTGACCGCGGGCGTCGCCGTATATCGGGCTTGGCGCGAGGCGGGCGGCGGCGTTCCGGCCTTCGTCGCGGGACATAGTCTCGGCGAGTATTGCGCCTGGGTCGCCTCCGGAGCGCTGCGATTCCAGGATGCCTTGCCCTTGGTGCGCCTGCGGGCGGAAGCCATGCAGCAGGCGGTGCCGGTGGGCGAAGGGGCGATGGCGGCGATTCTCGGGCTCGACGACGATGCCGTACGCGTCGCCTGCGCCGAGGCCGCTGGCGGCCAGGTGGTCGAGGCGGTGAATTTCAACGCGCCCAATCAGGTCGTGATCGCCGGCCACAAAGCCGCGGTCGAGCGGGCTGCCGCCGCCGCGAAGGCCAAGGGCGCCAAGCGCGCCATGCTGCTCCCCGTGAGCGCGCCGTTTCATTCCTCGCTGCTCGCTGCGGCGGCCGAGCGCCTGGCGAGCCGGCTCGTAGGCATCGAAATCAATCCGCCGTCGATTGCGGTCATCAACAATGTCGACGCCGACATCGTCAGCGAGCCCGATGCCATTCGCAGCGTCCTCGCGCGGCAAGCTTGCCGTCCGGTGCGCTGGGTCGAAGTGATCCAGCGCATGGCGTACGCGGGTGTCACGCGAGTGGTGGAGTGTGGTCCGGGCAAGGTGCTTGCCGGTCTCACCAAGCGCATCGACACGCGGCTCGAATCGCTGGCGTTGGCCGATAGCGCGGGGCTCGCAGCCACGCTGGAGGCGCTGCGCCATGACTGACGCGAAGGCGCGCAATCGCGTGGCCTGGGTAACCGGAGCGAGCCGCGGCATCGGCCGCGCGATTGCCCTGTCGCTCGGACAGCAAGGCGCGGCGATCGCCGGCACGGCGACTTCGGCGGACGGAGCGGCACGCATCGATGAGGTCCTGCGCGAAGCCGGCATCACCGGACGGGGTTACGTCCTCGATGTCACCGACGCGGCGCAGGCGCAGGTCGTTCTCGCTCGAATCCAGGAAGAGTTGGGCGAGGTCGACGTACTGGTCAACAACGCCGGCATCACGCGCGACAACCTGCTCTTGCGCATGCGCGACGAGGACTGGGACGCGGTGCTCGATACCGATCTCAAGTC
The DNA here is from genome assembly GCA_020848435.1 of Burkholderiales bacterium. Classification (GTDB taxonomy): domain Bacteria; phylum Pseudomonadota; class Gammaproteobacteria; order Burkholderiales; family WYBJ01; genus WYBJ01. The sequence goes on from JADLAC010000009.1 coordinate 70,691, forward strand.
GGCCTATCGGCTCTCGAAGCTGGTGCTGCGTTCGATGATGAAGGCGCGCGGCGGGCGCATCATCAACATCTCCTCGGTCGTTGGCGCCATGGGCAATGCGGGACAGGTCAACTATTCGGCCGCCAAGGCGGGTTTGTTCGGTTTCACCAAGGCGCTGGCGCGCGAAGTCGGCAGCCGCGGCATCACGGTGAATTGCGTCGCGCCGGGGTTCATCGACACCGACATGACGCGCGCGCTCGGCGAGCAGCAGCGCAACGCGCTGCTCTCGCATATCCCGCTCGCACGTTTGGGTGACGTAAGTGAGGTCGCGGCTTGCGTGGCTTTTCTGGCCTCCGCCGGCGCCGGCTACATCACGGGCTCTACGATTCACGTCAACGGCGGGATGCACATGGATTGACGGCCGCGTGCGCGCCCTGTCGAGTGGCGGGTCGGAGCGGATTTGATAGAATCATTCGATTTGGTGACGGCGAGCCATTCGCGCCGCACCTCGAGTCGATGCACCAGCAAACGGAAGGGGGAACCGATGGAGAATGTAGAACAACGTGTCAGGAAGATCGTTGCCGAGCAACTCGGTGTCAACGAAGCCGACGTCAAGAACGAATCGTCGTTCGTCAACGATCTGGGCGCCGATTCTCTCGATACCGTCGAGCTGGTGATGGCACTCGAGGAGGAGTTCGAGACCGAGATTCCGGACGAGGAAGCCGAAAAGATCACCACAGTCCAGCAGGCGGTCGACTACATCAAGGCCCACGCCGGCGGCTAGGCCGCGACTGCCGGCCAGCGTCATCTCTGGAGCCCACTTGTCTCGCCGCAGGGTCGTCGTCACCGGACTGGGCATCGTTTCCCCCGTCGGAACCGGTATTGCAAACGCGTGGGCCAGCGTCCTCGCCGGCCGTTCCGGAATTTCGCGCATCAGCCAGTTCGATGCCTCGGCGATGGCATCCCAGATCGCCGGCGAGGTCAAGGATTTCGATGTCGCGAAGTTCCTCCCTGCCAAGGACGCGCGGCGCATGGACCGGTTCATCCACCTGGGCTTGGCGGCGGCGATCGAGGCAATCGGTGACTGCGGGATCGAGGTCACCCCAGCCAACGCCGAGCGTATCGGCGTGATCATCGGCTCGGGCATCGGCGGCCTGCCGATGATAGAAGATACCCATAACGAATACATCAAGTCCGGTCCCAGGCGCATTTCCCCGTTTTTCGTCCCAGGCACGATCATCAACATGGTGTCTGGGAATCTCTCCATCATGTACGGGTTCAAGGGGCCGAACCTCGCCGTGGTCACGGCGTGCACGACCGCGGCGCATTGCATCGGCGAAGCTGGCCGGCTGATCGAATACGGCGATGCCGATGTCATGATTGCAGGCGGCACGGAAGCGACCGTGTCGCCGCTCGGGGTGGGCGGATTCAGCGCGGCCCGCGCGTTGTCGACGCGCAACGACGATCCAGCCGGCGCAAGCCGGCCCTGGGACAAGGGCCGGGACGGTTTCGTCCTCGGCGAAGGCGCGGGCGTCGTGGTGCTCGAGGAGTACGAGGCTGCCAAGGCGCGCGGCGCCAAGATCTACTGCGAGCTCGCCGGTTATGGGATGAGCGCGGATGCGCACCATATGACCGCCCCTTGTGAAGACGGCGAAGGCGCGGCGCGCTGCATGGCGAACGCGCTGCGCAATGCCGGGATCAATGCCGAGCAGGTCGATTACATCAACGCCCACGGCACCTCGACCGAACTCGGCGACATCGCCGAGACCGTGGCGATCAAGCGCTGTTTCGGCGCTGCCGCGAGCAAGCTTGCCGTGAGCTCCACCAAGTCGATGACGGGCCACTTGCTCGGTGCGGCGGGGGGCGTGGAAGCGATTTTCAGCGTGCTCGCGCTGCGCGACCAGGTGGCGCCGCCTACGATCAACCTGGTCGACCAGGATCCGCAGTGCGACCTCGACTACGTGCCCAATAACGCGCGCGAAATGCGCCTCGATGTCGCGCTGTCCAATTCCTTCGGCTTCGGCGGCACGAACGGCACGCTGGTGTTTCGCCGTCTCTGACGAGCTCGCGCCGGGGCTGGGCCATTTCGGTCGAAGCAGGCCGTGATTCTCGTCAATGGCAAGGCGCAGGGGCGCATCGGTGCGCTCGACCGCGGCCTCGCCTATGGCGACGGCGTGTTTCGAACCATGCGCGCGTGCGCCGGCACGCTCTGGTACTGGCCGCGCCACTACCTCAAGCTGGCCGGCGATTGCTCCCGCATAGGCATCGATTGTCCGAGCAAGGTCGAGCTCGAAAACGACATTGCCCGGCTGCTGCGCGCCATGCCCGATTGTGTGGTCAAGATCATCGTGACGCGAGGCGAGGGCGGCCGCGGCTACGCGTGCCCGGAGAACGCCTCGCCAACCCGGCTGGTGATGTCGTTTCTGCTGCCCGTCGCACCGATCGATGCACAGGTGCGCGGCGTGCGTGTGCGCTGGTGCGAGACGCGGCTTGCCGCGCAGCCGCGGCTTGCCGGCATCAAGCATTTGAACCGGCTGGAAAACGTGCTCGCGCGCCGGGAATGGGCGGATACGGACATCGTGGAAGGGCTGATGCTCGACCAGGCCGGCCAGGCAGTGGAAGGCACGATCACGAACTTGTTCGCGCTCGAGGACGACGCATTGATCACGCCCTCGCTCGATAAGTGCGGTGTCGCCGGGGTGCAGCGGGACCGCTTGCTCGCATTGGCGCCCCGGTTGGGGATCGCGTGCGCGATCGTTGCGCTGACACCCGAGCGCGTGCTCGCCGCCCGGCAGCTCTATCTCGTCAACAGCGTGATCGGGCTATGGTGGGTCAGCGCGCTCGGCGAGCGCCGGTGGGAGCGACATGCGCTTACGCCGGAGTTGATCCGCCTGCTGGAGCGGCCCGATGATTAGGCGGCTCGCGATCGCGCTACTGGTCCTGGTCGCGGGTCTCGGCGCGGTGGGCGGCTGGCTCGCGTATTATGTCTGGACACCTCTGGATTCTTCCGGCCAAGCGCGCGAGTTCGAGATCGAACGCGGCGCCAGTCTGCGCAGCGTCGCGCGTGATCTGCGCGCGGCGGGCATCCTGCCCGACGCATGGCGGTTCGAGCTGCTGGGCCGCGCGCTCAAACGCGAGAGCGCGCTCAAGGCGGGCAGCTACCAGTTCGACGCGCGTTGGTCGCCGCTGCGGCTGCTCGATGCCATCACCGGCACGACCGCGTTTCGCCTCGACAAGGTCGTGCTCGTGGAGGGATGGACTTTTCGGCAAGCGCGCTCGGCGCTCGACCGGCACGAGGCGCTCAAGCACGATAGCGCGCGGCTCAGCGACGGGGAGATCGTGCGCCACATGGGGCTGGCATACGATCATGCCGAGGGATTGTTCTTTCCGGACACGTATTACTTCGCCAAGGGGACCAGCGATCTCTCGGTGCTGCGGCGTGCCGCGGCTCGCATGCAGCAGATCCTCGCGCGGCAATGGGAGCAACGCCAGGATGGCCTGCCGCTGTCCGATCCGTACCAGGCGCTCATTCTGGCCTCCATCGTGGAGAAGGAAACCGGCCAGGAGGTCGATCGGCCGCTGGTGGCCGCGGTCCTCGTGAACCGGTTGCGCAAGGGGATGCGCTTGCAGGTCGATCCGGCGGTCATCTACGGACTGGGCGAGCAATTCGACGGCAATCTGCGCCGGCGCGACCTCGAGCTCGATGGTCCCTACAACACTTACGTGCGCGCGGGCCTGCCGCCCACACCCATCGCCATGCCGGGACTTGCCTCGCTCAGCGCGGCGCTGCAACCGGCATCATCCCCGGCGTTGTACTTCGTCGCGCGCGGCGACGGATCGAGCCATTTCTCCGACTCGCTCGCCGAGCACAATCGCGCGGTGACAAAATACCAGCGGCAGGGCACGACGAGCGATCGATGAAGGGCACGTTCATCACCGTGGAAGGCATCGACGGCGCAGGCAAGAGCAGCTTCTTGCCGTGGATCGAGCACCGCTTGCGCGCGGGCGGCCGCGAAGTCGTCCTGACGCGCGAGCCGGGCGGCACGGCCGTCGGGGAGCGGCTGCGCGACATTCTCCTGCACGGGGCGCTGAGTGCCGATGCAGAAGCCTTGCTGATGTTCGCGGCGCGCAAGGAGCACATCGACGCCGTGATATTGCCAGCGCTTGCTGCTGGCACCTGGGTGCTGTGCGACCGCTTCACCGACGCGACCTTTGCCTACCAGGGCGCGGGCCGAGGGGTCGACGAGCGCCGCCTGGCTGCGCTCGAGCACTGGATACAACGCGGGCTGCAGCCCGATCACACGATCCTGTTCGATCTGCCGGTCGAGGTCGCGCGCGCGCGCAGCGCGCTCGTGCGCCGTCCCGATCGCTTCGAGTCTGAGCAGGCGGATTTTTTCACGCGAGTGCGTGCGGGTTACCTGCGGCGAGCGGCAAGCGATCCGAAGCGCGTAAGCGTCATCGATGCGAGCCGCACGCCCGACGGCGTCGAAGCGCAGCTTGCCGCGCTCGATTTCCTGCGATGAGCAATCGCGACTACGCCTGGCACGCAGCACCTCGGCAGCTCGCTCAGGCGGCGTTGAAGCGCGGCGGCCATGCGCTGCTGATCGCCGGAGCGCGTGGCTTGGGCAAGAGCGAGCTCGCGCTCGAGCTGGCGGCGGGCTACCTATGCGCATCACCGGCCGAGCACGGCTATGCGTGCGGAATCTGCGAGAGCTGCCACTGGCTCGCCGCCGGAACCCATCCCGACTTCGCCCTGGTCGAGCCGCCGGCGCCCGATGCCGAGCTTAGCCCGGGACAAGGGGCGGGCGCCGCGACGCGAGGGAAGCCGATCGGCGTGGATCAGATACGCGCGTTGAACGACTTGCTGGCGGTCAGCGCGCACCGTGACGCCGGTAAGGCGGTGGTGATCAGGCCCGCGGAGATGCTGCATCGGGCCGCCGCCAATGCGCTGCTCAAGAGTCTCGAAGAGCCGCCGTCTGGGGTGGTCTTTCTGCTGGTAGCGGACCGGCCGGCGCTGCTCTTGCCGACCATCCGCAGTCGCTGCCAGCTCATACCGGTGCCGCTGGCCGATGGGTCTTCGGCGGCGGCGTGGCTTGCGCAGCAAGGGATCGCCGAGCCCGCACTGGGTCTTGCGCTGAGCGGCGGGGCGCCGCTGGAAGCCGCGGCCATTGCTCAGGATGCCGCCTGGCAGCGCCGGCGCAGCTTTCTGCAGGCGCTGAGCGCCGAGCGCGCAGACCCTGTACGTGTCGTCGAGACCTTCCGCGAGCTGCAACCCGCACTGATCCTGTCCTGGCTGCAGAAGTGGACCTTCGATCTCGTCAGCATGCGCCTCTGCGGGCGCGCTCGCTATCACGTCGATATGCTCGACGAGCTTCGCCGCGCCTCGCCGCGGCTCGATCCTATCCGGGTCACGCGATTGCATCGCGCATTGCTGGCGATGCAGCGGCATGTGAACCATCCGCTCAATGCACGCCTTTTCCTGGAGCACATGGTGATCACCTACAGCCAGGCATTGCGGCAACACGCAGAGCCCGCATGAACGCACCCACGCCGGCAATCGAGCTGGTCGACTCGCATTGCCACATCGATTTTCCCGAGCTGGCCGGCAATATCCCGGCTGTGCTCGAGCGCATGGCCGCGAACGACGTCCGCCATGCGCTCTGCGTCAGCGTCAACCTGGAAGATTTTCCACGCGTGCTCGGGCTCGCGCGCGCGTATCCGAACGTTTTCGCGAGCGTCGGCGTGCATCCCGATTCGACCGCTGGCGCCGAGCCGAAAGTCGAATGCCTCGTTCGGGAGGCCCAAGCGCGCAAGATCGTGGCGATCGGCGAGACCGGCCTCGACTACTACCGGGCGTCCGGCGATCTGGAATGGCAACGGCAGCGCTTTCGCGTCCACATCCGCGCCGCGCGGGAAATCGGCAAACCGCTCATCATTCATTGCCGCGAGTCGGCCGCCGACCTGCTGCAGATTCTGCGTGAGGAGCGGGCGCACGAGGTCGGCGGTGTCATGCACTGCTTCACCGAAACCTGGGAGGTGGCGGCGCAGGCGATGGAGATGAACTTCCTGATCTCCTTTTCTGGCATCGTCACCTTTCGCAGCGCCGCGGCGTTACGCGACGTGGCGCTGCGGGTGCCCATGGAGCGTATGCTGGTCGAAACCGATTCACCCTATCTCGCACCGGTACCGCATCGCGGCAAGACCAACGAGCCCGCATTCGTGCGCCACGTCGCCGAGGCGATCGCGGCCTTGCGGCAACTGCCGCTGGTTGATGTCGCCGCGGCGACGACCCGCAACTTCTTTCAAGTATTTGCTGCATTGGGCACGTGAGTGGCTAATAGAAAAATGTTGTTTGTAGTCGCCTCGCTCGGGGCGCTGCTGGGCATGTGGGTTCCGGTTTACGCCGACTCCTACGACGAGATGCTGCACGCGATCAAGACCGAGAGCGTCCCGGCGATCAACGCTTTGCTCGCCAAAGGGGTCGATGTCGATTCGACCGACCGTACGGGCACATCGCTGCTCATGGCGGCGGCCAGCGAAGGCAAGCTCGAGGCCGTCAAAGCGCTGGTCTCCGGCAAGGCAAAGGTCAATGCACGCAACCAGTACGGCGAAACGGCGCTCATGCTGGCCGCCATCCGGGGCCACCGATCGAGCGTCGAGTACTTGCTGGGCCATGGCGCCGAGGTGGACGCAACGGGTTGGTCGCCGCTCATGTTCGCCGCGGTCAAGGGCCATACCGAAATCGCACGCCTGCTTCTCGCCAAGGGCGCCAACGTGAACGCATCTTCGGAGAACGGGACCACGGCGCTCATGCTGGCAGCCAAGGAAGGCAACCTCGAAACGGTGTTGCTGCTGCTCGAACACGGCGCCGCGCTCAATCTGCGCAACCTGGCCGGCGCAACCGCATTGCGCATGGCCATGGAGGGCGGGAGAAAGAGCGTCGCCACGGCGTTGCTGCGCGCCGGGGCCGAGCAATGATTAGTTCATATAATGTGTATTATGTTAAATCAGCGCAATGACTCCCATCGATCCCGCTGAGCTGGCCTCGCGGCTTCTCGCGGACCCCAACGTTGGCTGGAGCATCGGCCTCGACGGTGCCATAGCGGAGTTCTACTGGCGTGCCGACGAGCCGCATCGACACGACGAGCACGGGATCGTGTCCGAGCGCGGTGCCATCGCACTGACTGCCGATGCGGCTTGGCGGGTTTTCGCACGCGAGCAGCTCGCGCACGATTGGCACGGCTGGAGCGCAACGCTCGCGTTCTGCCTGCCTGCCGAGCAGGCGGCAATGCGCGGACACCAGGTCATCACCGAGATCGCGCCGCCTGCGGACCGCCCTGGGTCGGGTGCCGGCGGCTCGAGCACCTTCGACCTGGGGATCGGCGGCCGCTACTACTCGCTATGCGTGCGGGCAGCTGCCGGCGAATGCGCCAGCATCCTGCGCCAAGCGCAGGGCCAAAACCTCCTGGCCAGTCCGGCGGTCATGCGTGCTTTGGTCGCGGCGAGCCCCGATCGGGTATTCGAATCGCGCCTGGCTAGGATCGAGGTGCGCCAGCCGATCGCGTCCGCCGGCGCTGCTTCGCCGGAAGGACCGCATACCCACGTGCTGCCGCATTTGCTGGCAAACACCGAACCGACGGGGGGTCATGCGCCGGCGGGCTGGGTCGCGCAGGTCGTCGCCTACCCGGCACATCCGCTGATGGATCTCTCGGGACACACGAAGCCCTTCGATCGCGCCCTGTACGATGCCTTCGATGCTTGGCTCGCCCTGTACGGCGATCCGGCACAGCGGGCGCATAAGGACGCCGTCATGGCCGCGGTTCGCTCGGGCCTGGATCCACAATCCACACCCACCGCGCTGCTGGCTACCGCTTCCACCGAGCTTACGCGGATCGCCTTGCGCCAATTGCGCCATCTCGATGGGGAAACGCCGGCGTTGGATCGCTGGTCGCAGGCGCTGGATCGGGACTGAAAGCGAGATCCGGCTCGGCGCGAAACGCATCGCGCCGCAGGCACCGGCTAGGCAGCGCGCTCGACCTCAGGCGCGAGCGCAACGAGCCGGATCGGAAGCAAACGGCGATCAGCCTTGGAACGCCGAAATGCCGGTCTGGCTGCGGCCGAGCACGAGCGCGTGCACGTCGTGAGTGCCCTCGAGGGTGTTCACCGTTTCGAGATTCAATAGGTGGCGGATGACGTGGTATTCGTCCGAAATGCCGTTGCCGCCGTGCATGTCGCGAGCCGCGCGGGCGATCTCGAGCGCCTTGCCGGCTGAATTGCGCTTCAGCAGCGACATCATCTCCGGCGTCGCCCGCCCCTGCTCGCGCCGCCGGCTCACGTGCAGGCAGGCGAGCAGCCCGATGCCGATCTCGGTCTGCATGTCGGCGAGCTTCTTCTGGATGAGCTGGTTGGCTGCGAGCGGACGGCCGAACTGCTTGCGCGCCATGACGTAGTCGCGCGCGGCATGCCAGCAGAATTCGGCCGCACCCAGCGCGCCCCAGCAGATCGCGAAACGGGCATTGTTGAGACAGCCGAACGGGCCCTTGAGCCCGCGCGCGCCGGGCAGCAGATTCTCGTCGGCGACGAACACCTCGTCCATGGCGATCTCGCCGGTCGGCGAGGCGCGCACGGAGAACTTGCCTTCGATCTTGCGCGTGTGCAGGCCCTTCATCCCGCGCTCGAGGATGAAGCCTCGGATTACGCCGTCGTCATCCTTGGCCCATACCACCATGATGTCGGCGATCGGGGCATGGGTGATCCAGATCTTGGTGCCTGAGAGCCGCCATCCGCCCTCGACCTTGCGCGCTCGGCTCGCCATGCTGCCGGGATCGGAGCCGTGATCGGGCTCGGTCAAGCCGAAGCAGCCGAGCAATTCGCCCTTGGCCATCTTCGGCAGGTAGCGGCTGCGCTGCGCTTCGGTACCGTAGGCGTAGATCGGCGTCATCGCAAGCGAGGACTGGGCGGCACACGCCGAGCGGAAGCTCGTGTCGACGCGTTCCAGCTCGCGCGCCACCAGGCCGAAGGCGACGTAGCCGATGCCGGCGCAACCGTAACCCTTCAAGGTGGCGCCGAGAAATCCCATCTCGCCCAGCTCGCGCATGACCGCCAGGTCGAAAGTCTCGTTGCGATTCGCCGCCAGGATGCGCGGCATGAGGCGCTCCTGCGCGAACGCGCGGGCGCTGTCGCGTACGAGCCGCTCCTCGTCGCTCAGGAGCGAATCGAGATCAAGAGGATCGTCCCAGGCGAACGCGCCGCCGGTGAGCGTCACCGCCGCCACATCGCCGGGCGCCGGCGCCATCCTGGATTCCACGGGGGTGATCTCGATGGGGCACTGCACCCTCGCGGGCTCGCCGCGGGGGGCGCATCGCCGTGGTCAGACCCGCTCGATGATCACCGCCATCCCCTGCCCCACGCCGATGCACAGCGAAACCAGGGCATAGCGGCCGCCGCTGCGCTGGAGCTGGCGGGCAGCGCTGAGCGCGATGCGCGCGCCGGAGGCGCCGAGCGGATGGCCGACGGCAATGGCGCCGCCGTTGGGATTGACGCGGCTATCGTCGAAGTCGACTTCGAGCCCCTTCAGGCATGCGAGCACCTGCGCGGCGAAGGCCTCGTTGATCTCGATGATGTCCATGTCCTTGATGCCCAGCCCCGCGCGCGCCAGCGCCTTCTTCGAGGCCGGTACCGGACCGAAGCCCATGATTCGGGGCGGTACCCCGGCGGCACCGCTCGCGACGATGCGCGCGATCGGCTTCTTGCCGGCTTTTTCGCCCGCCCGCAGGCTGCCCACGAGCAGCGCCGCGGCGCCGTCATTGACCCCGGAGGCGTTGCCCGCGGTCGTCACGCCGCCTTCGAACAGCGCGCGCAGCTTCGTGAGCGCCGCCAAATCGGTTTGCGGGCGCGGATGCTCGTCTTCGGCGATCACCTCGGGCGGCGCCTTCTTGCCCTTGTCTATGGAAACAGGCGTGATCTCGCCGGCAAAGAAGCCTTCGCCCTTGGCGTTCGCGTACTTCTGCTGCGAAGCGTAGGCGAACTTGTCGGCCGCCTCGCGCGGGATCGAGAAGTCCTTGGCGAGATTGTCGGCGGTCTGCGGCATGGTGTCGTCGCCGTACTGCTTGATGATGCGCGGATTGGGGAAGCGCGAGCCGATGGTCGAATCGAAGATCCGCATTTCGCGCGAGTACGGCGATTCGTTCTTCGCCATCACCCACGGCGCGCGGCTCATGCTCTCGACGCCGCCGACAAGAAACAGCTCGCCCTCGCCCGCCGTGAGCGCATGCGCCGCGTTCACCATCGCATTGAGGCCGCTCGCACAGTTGCGCTGAACCACGGAGCCACCCAACTCGATCGGCAGCCCCGCGAGCAGCCCGGCATGGCGCGCGATGCAGCGGCTGTCCTCGCCGCCCTGGTTGGCGCAGCCGATCACCATGTCTTCGAGATCCTCGGCCTTGAAGGGATTCTTGTCGACCAGCGCGCGCAGCACCCCGGCCAGCATGTCGTCCGGACGCACCGCCGCGAGCTTGCCACCGTAGCGGCCGATGGGGGTGCGTGTTCCGTCGTAGATATAGGCGTCCAGCATGGCGAATCTCCTTAGTTGTCCGGGGTGAGTAGGGATACGCCGAGACGGGCGCGGCGCGACAGCCATAGCGTCGGGCGATAGCGCTGATCGCCGTGGATACGCTGCATGTTGGTCAGAACTTTCAGTATCCGTCCAGGCCCCAGGCGGTCGCCGAACGCGAGCGGGCCGTGAGGGTAGTTCAATCCCAGGGTGACTGCCTTGTCGATATCGGCCGGGCTCGCCGTGCGATTTTGCGCCACTGAGCAGCCGATGTTGACGATCATGGCGATGATGCGCTGCGCGATGAGGCCGGGGCTGTCACGGGTGGCGACCACCGGTACGCCGTCGGACGCTAGCAGGCCGTGGGCGGCATCCCGGTAGGCGGGATCGGTGATCGGGCAGGTCATGATGGTGCGCCGCTTGACCATGGGAAACAGCGTATCGACGGCGACCGTGCGCTTGGGATCGAGCCCTTGCTCGAGCGCGCAGGTGGTCGTGTCCTCGCCCAGCGGCGTCACCAGGATGAGTGCGTCGGCGCTTGGCTTCGCGCCGCTTTCCATCGGCGCGCCGAGCTTGTCCAGCAATTGCGCGAGGCTCGCGTGGCCGCTTGCCTCGGCGCTGCTCACCCACACGCTGCGCGGCCGCGCGTCGGGCGCGGGCGCTTCGGCTGGAACGACCTGCTCGCCGCTCGAATAATCGTAGAAGCCGCGCTTGGTCTTGCGGCCGAATATGCCGGCGTCAAGCCGGCTACGCATGACGAGCGAGGGGCGATAGCGCGCCTCGTGGAAGAACTGTCCGTACAGCAGCTCCGAAGCCGGCTGCGTGACGTCGAGCGCCGTGAGGTCCATGAGCTCGAACGGGCCCATGCGGAAACCGCCGACGTCGCGCATCACCCGATCCACCTCGACGAAGCTCGCCACGCCCTCGGCGACCAGGTGCGATGCCTCGAGCGAATATCCGCGTCCGACCTGGTTCACCAGGAATCCAGGAGCGTCCTTGACCCGCACCGGCTCGCGCGTCATGCGCTTGCCAAGCGCCATCAGCGCCTCGCCCACCCACGGTTCAGTCAGAACGCCGTCGATCACTTCGACCAGCCGCATGAGCGGCACGGGATTGAAGAAATGGAAGCCGGCGAAGCGCCCCGGCCTCTTCAGCTTGTTCGCGAGCAAGGTGACGGAAAGCGAGGAGGTGTTGGAGGCGATGATGCAGTCGTCGCCGACGATCGACTCGATCTCGGAAAAAAGCTTCTGCTTGATTTCCGGATTCTCGATGATGGCTTCGATCACCGCATGACAGGGTTTCATGTCGGCCGGGCTGTCGATCACCTGGATGCGCTCCACGGCGGCCTTGGCGTCCTCGGGCTTGATGCTGCCTTTTTCGGCGGCGCGCTTGAGCATGTTGTCGATGAACTTCACCGCCTCCTGTGCCGCACCCGGCTTGGCGTCGGTGAGACGAACACGGATGCCGCCCGCGGCCGCGACTTGCGCAATTCCCCGCCCCATGGCGCCGGCGCCGATCACTCCGATCAAGAGGTCAGGACGGTTCGCATCGAATCCCACGGTGGTATCTCCTGCACGATTGAGCTATGTTTGGGTGACCGTCCGCATGCTCGAGCGGCCCGCTGCTGGGCGGACGCCTGCGAGGCGGCGGAAATGCGGGCCATTTTACAGCGTTCGCGTGGCTGAGGCACTCGTCAGTGCGCCCAAAGACGCGTGCGCTCCAGCCGCCACTGCGAGGGAGAAGCAAGCAGACATGCAGACGATCTCGGAGCTCGCGCACGCATTGGCCCAAGGCACGACGAGCAGCGAAGCCCTGGCCGAACAGGCGCTCAACCGGGCGAGCCGCCCCGGCGGCGAGGGCAGGCGCGTCTTTATCGCTCTCGACCCTGACAAGGTCCGAGCGCAGGCGCGCGCGAGCGACTTGCTGCGAAAGGCCGGAATCGTGCCTTCGCCGCTCGCGGGGTTGCCGGTTTCGATCAAGGATCTGTTCGATGTCGCCGGCGAGACCACCTCGGCGGGATCGATCGCCTTGCGCGATGCGCCGCCCGCGAGGGCCGACGCGCCGGTCGTGCAACGATTGCGCGCGGCCGGCGCGGTGATCGTCGGGCGCACCAATCTCACCGAGTTCGCCTATTCCGGCATCGGCATCAATCCGCACTACGACACCCCGCGCAATCCGTTCGACCGCGCCACCGGCCGCATTCCGGGAGGATCGAGCAGCGGCGGCGCCGTGTCGGTCACGGACGAAATGGCAGTCATCGGGCTCGCTACCGACACCGGCGGATCGACCCGCATTCCGGCTGCATTGTGCGGCATAGTGGGCTACAAGCCGACCAAGTCGCGCATTCCGACCGACGGCGTCTTTCCCCTGTCGTATTCGCTCGATTCGATCGGGCCCATGGGCGCGAGCGTCGCCTGCTGCGCGCTCTGCGATGCGATCCTCGCCGCTCGACCCGCGGTTGTTCCGCAGCCTGCCGCGCTCGCCGGCTTGCGAATCGCCGTGCCGGCCACGCTCGTGCTCGACGAGCTGGATGAGCACGTCGCGCGCGACTGGCAACGCGCGCTGGCTTGCTTGTCGGGCGCGGGTGTCAAGTTGAGCGAGCTCGCCATGCCGCCCTTTGGCGAGATGAACGAAATCAACCGGCCCGGCGGGCTCTCGCCCATGGAGGCCTATCACGTGCACAAGCCGCTGCTCGAGCGCGCGGCCGATCGCTACGATCCGCGCGTGCGGTCGCGGATCGAAGGCGGCGCCAAGGCCAGCGCCGTGGATTATCTCTGGACCCTGGAGCGGCGCCGCGACTGGATTGCAAGGGTTGGCGTCACGCTGCAAGGCTTCGATGCCTTCGTCATGCCGACGGTGGCATGCATCGCGCCGCCGCTTGCGCCGCTGCTGGCCGACGACACCGTGTATCGGCGTACCAACGCGCGGGTATTGCGCAACACCAACCTGATCAACTTTCTCGACGGCTGCGCATTGTCGATACCGATGCAGCGCCCGGGTTCGGCCCCGACCGGGCTGATGCTATGCGGCTTGCACGGCGAGGACTGCCGTATCTTCGCCATCGGTCAAGCGGTCGAGGCCGCACTGAAGGCGTGAGCGATCCGGCGCCGCTATTCGTTCAGCGCCAGCAGCCAGTCGACCGCCACGCACCCTTGCGCCGAGGCGAATACCGGGTTCAAATCGAGCTCGCGCAGCCGCTTCCCGGCGGCGGCGCCGAAGCGCGACACGGCCGCAATCTGGCGTGCAACGGCGCTGCGGTCGACGGCCGGCCTTCCTCGCACCGCATCGAGCAGGGCGCGGCCCCGAAGCTCGTTCAACATTCGGGCGGCTTCGTCTTCGCTGACCGGACAACGCCGAAACACCACGTCCTTCAAGACTTCGACCAACACACCGCCCAATCCCACCATGACCACCGGGCCGAACACCGCATCGTTTTGTAGACCGATGACGAGCTCGAGCGCGGCCCGCGCCATGGGCTGCACCGTAACGCCGTCGAGGCGTGCTTGCGGCAGCGCAGCGCGCGCGCTTGCGGTGATCTCGGTGAATGCCGCGCGTAGCGCATCCTCGTCCGCCAAATCGAGCCGCACCCCGCCGATGTCGGTCTTGTGCGCGATATCGGGCGATTCGATCTTGAGCGCCACCGGATAACCGAGGGCGCGAGCGCAGGCGAGCGCCTCCTCCGGCGTCCGTGCGGCCTGCGCCGGCACAAGGCTCACTCCGGCTGCTGCGAGCAAACGCGCTGCCGCAAGCGTGTCGATGACACCCTCACCCGCCGGCAGCGCGAGCGCGGGCAGCTCGATCGCCGCGCGTGCCGCTGCATCCTGCTGCCAACGCCGACGGCTTTCGCCGTAGCGAATGAGCGCGGCGAGTGCCTCGGCCGCGGGTTCCGCACCGCGCAGCAGCGCGATGCCTTTGGCGCGCATTTTCTCCTGGGCGGCATCCGCAATGCCGGGCCAGGCCACCACGAACGGCTTGTCGGTCGAGCGCTTCACGGCATCGAAGATGTCGACCGTCATGTCGGCGTACTTTTCGGTGAACGCGAGCCAGACGATGGCGGCGTCGACCGCCGGATCTGCCAGGACGATCTTGATGCTCTCGCGCATGATGCTCGGATCGACCAGCCCCTGCGCCGTGATGTCCACCGGATTGGCGAGCGAGCCGAATTCCGGCACCACCCGGCGCAGCTTCGCGCGTGTCTCGTCCGAGAGCCGGGCGACGTCGAGCCCAAGCTCTTCGCAACGGTCCGCCAGCAGTGCGCCCGCGCCGCCCGAACGCGTCACGATGCCCACGCCGCGACCGCGCGGTACGGGGCAGTTGACGAGCGCCTCCAGCAGGTCGAGCAGGTGCTCGTCGCTGCGCGCGCGCACGATGCCGACTTGCCGCAGCACGCCGTCGAACACGGCGTCTTCGCCGGCCAGCGACCCGGTGTGCGAAGCGATGGCGCGCGCACCTGCCAGGGTGCGCCCGACCTTGGTGATGACGAGCGGTTTGGCGGCGTCCAATGCCGTCGCGCCGAGGGCGTACAGCCCCGGTCCGTCTTTCAGCCCTTCGATATATCCCGCACCGGCTCGAATGCGCGGATCGTGCAGGATCTCGCGCATCGCGTCGACGAAGCGGATATCGGCCTCGTTGCCCGTGTTCACGAAGTAACCGAAGTTCAAGCCGCGTTTTCGGGCGAGACCCGCCGTCGCGGTGCCGAGCGCGCCCGATTGGGTCACGAATGCGACCGGGCCAGGCAAGGTCGGTCCGAGCGAGTATTGGGTGAAGGTGGCCGCCACGCCGTCGAATGCGTTGATGAGTCCCAGGCAATTGGGACCCAGCACGCGTACGCCGCTGTCGCGGATCGCTTGCTTGAGATCCGCGTCGAGCGCTGCGCCCGCAGCACCCATTTCACCGAAGCCCGAGCTGAACACCACCGCCGCCGCAACGCCCTTGCGGCCGAGCGCGCGGATCGACTCGGCCACGCGCTTGGCCGGCACGGCCACGATGGCGAGATCCACCGTAGCGTCGATCGAATCCACGCTCGGGTAACAGCGCAAGTGCGCGATCGCCTGGTACTTCGGATTGACCGGGTAGATCGCACCGGCATAGCCCTTGTCCAGCAGCGCTTTCAGCGGGCGGCCGTTGATCTTCTGATAGTCGTTCGAGGCGCCCAGGATGGCGATGGAGGAAGGCGAGAGCAGCGCACGCAGGGCGTTGGTCATGATGTGCGTTTCCGGGCGAGTAAGCGGGTTCGAAAAGCTAACGATGATGGCCGCGCGCGTTTCGATACGGCGCTCTGTGCGCTTTCTATGCACCACGCGCCGAGACGCCTTGGGCACAGCCCCAGCGCACCGAAGCTCCTGCGATTTAATCCAGCACCAGCAGCCAATCGACGGCGAACAGCGCCGCGCCTGCGCCGATGACCGGGTTCAGATCGAGCTCGCGCAAGCGCGGCCCGAGGGCCGCACCGAAGCCGGCGACGCGTGCGATCAGGTCGGCTAATTGTGCCCTGCTGAGGGGCGGCCTCCCGCGCACGCCGTCGAGCACCATCCGGCCGCGCAATTCTTCCAGCATCGCCGCGGCCTGGAGCGGGCTCAGCGGACACTTGCGAAACACGGCGTCCTGCAGCACCTCGATCAGCAGGCCGCCCAAGCCGACCATGACGACCGCGCCGAACACCGGATCGCGCTTCAATCCGATCACAAGCTCCGTTCCCGCCGGCGCCATCGGCTGGACGGCAACGCCGTCGATGCGTGCGTGCGGATGACGCTGCGCCACCGCGCTCAGGATGTCCTCGAATGCCGCGCGAATCGCGCTGTCGCTGTCGAGGCCGAGTCTTACGCCGCCGGCGTCGGTCTTGTGCGCGATGTCGGGCGACTCGATCTTCAGCGCCGCCGGGCGCTCGAACGAACGCGCTACCCGCGCCGCCTCCTCCGCGGAGCTGGCGAGCGTGACCGGCACGAGCGGTACGCCGACCGCGGCCAGCAGCGAAGCTGCGACCAGGCTCGACACCTGGCCCGGGGCAGGCGGCAGCGGCGGCAGCGTCGGCGCGGGCTCGGTTTGCGCTGCCGCTTGTTCGAGCCACGCGCTGCGGCTAGCGGCGTATTCGACCAGTCCCGCTACGGCGTCGATCGCGGGCTCAGCGCCTCGGAGCACGGCAATGCCGGCTGCATGCAAGCCTTGGATCGCGCGTTCCGGCGCCGCCACCCAGCTCACGATGAAAGGCTTGTGGGCACGCGCCTTGATGCCGCGAAAGATTTCGAGCAGGACATCCACGTGCGCATCCATGAGCTGGATCCAGACCAGCGCGATATCGATGGCCGGATCCGACAGCAGCGCCGTGACGCTGCGCTCCAGAAGCTGCGGTTCGGCGACGAACTGCCCGGTGATATCCACCGGATTGGCGGCAATGCCAAAGCCGGGGATCGCTGCGCGCAATGCATCGATCGTTGCAGCCGCGAGCAGCGGCACGTCCAGCCCAAGCTCCACGGCACGGTCGACCATCAGCACGCCGGCGCCGCCCGACTGGGTGACGACACCGACGCCTTTGCCTCGCGGCAGGCCGCAGTACGTAAAGGCTTCCGCCAGGTCGAGCAGGTGTTCTTCGTTGCGCGCGCGCACGATGCCGAATTGACGCGCGATACCGGAGAACACCTTGTCCTCGCCGGCAAGCGAACCGGTATGTGAGATCGCCGCGCGCGCGCCGGATGGCGTTCGGCCGACCTTGGTCACGACCAGAGGCTTGCCCAGCCGCAGCGCACGGCGAGCGGCGCGCACCAGCGCTTCGCCGTCCTTGAGTCCCTCGATGTAGCCGGCGCCCACCCGGATGCGCTCATCCGCCAACACGTGCTCCATCACTTCCGCGAAGCCAAAATCGGACTCGTTGCCCGTGTTGACGAAATATCCCAGTCCGAGATGGCGCCGGCGGGCAAGCGCGGCGATCGCCGTACCGAATGCGCCCGATTGCGTGACGAAGGCGACCGGCCCCGGCGGTACGGGACCGTCGGCGAACTGGCCGAAGGTCGCCATTACGCGGTCGAATGCATTGATCAGACCCAGGCAGTTGGGTCCGCAGATGCGCACACCCGCGGCGCGCGCAGTCTCCTGTAGATCGCTTTGCAGGCGCGCGCCCTGCTCGCCCATTTCGGCGAAACCGGAGCTGAAGACGATCGCGGCATCGATACCGCGCTCGCCGAGATCGGTGATCGCAGCGCACACGCGCGCGGCGGGCACGGCGACGATGGCCAGGTCGGCCGCCTCGGGCAGCGCCGCCGCATCGGGGTAGCATGTCAGCCCCGCGATGGACGCATACTTCGGATTGATCGGGTAGATCCTGCCGCCATAGCCCTTGTCGAGCAGGAACTTCAGCGCTCGGCCGTTGATGCGGTTGAAATCGGCGGAGGCGCCGACGATGGCGATCGAGCGCGGCGAAAGCAGGTGTTGCAAGGTGGCGTTCATGCCTTGCCGCGGAACTCCAGACGCTAGCCGCCTGCGGGAGCGATTAACAGCCGGCGCGAGCGCGGCTCGCCACGATCGGGCGCACGCTGCGCGCCTCGTATTGATGCTGGCGCGTCCACGGCACCGGCGCCATGCTCGCGCGTTGCGCCTTCGCTGCCAGTATCTGGTGCAGCGAAATCCAGCCGCGCGAAAACGCGTGCGCGCAGCCGGCGAGGTAAACGAGCCACGTGCGGTAGCGGCGCTCGCCGACGAGACTGCGTGCGCGCTCCTGTGCCGCCTCGAGCCGCGTCGCCCAGAAGTCGAGCGTCTTGGCATAGTGGAAGCGCAGCGACTCGACGTCTACGACTTCGAGCTTCTGCTCGCTCATCGCACGGATGGCGAGACTCACGTGCGGCAGCTCGCCATGCGGGAAGATATACCGGTCGATGAATTCGCCCGCACCCATGCCGACGGCCCGGCTCTTGGCGTCCATGGTCGTGATGCCGTGGTTCATGACCAGGCCATGCTCGTTCAACAGGCGCTCGATCTTGCCGAAGTACAGCGGCAGGTTCGCCAGGCCGACATGCTCGAACATGCCGACGCTCGCGATCTTGTCGAATCTCTCGTCCTCGGGCAGGTCGCGATAATCGATGAGCTCGATCCTGCAACGATCGGCCAAACCCTCGCGGGAGGCGCGCGCGCGCGCCAGATCGTATTGGTTGCGCGATAAGGTGATGCCCAGCGCCTGTACGCCGTGGTGGCGCGCCGCGTGGATGACGAGCCCGCCCCAGCCGCAGCCGATGTCCAGGAAGCGCTCGCCCGGGCGCAGCATCAACTTGCGGCAAATGTGCTCGAACTTCTGCTCCTGGGCCTGATCGAGGCTGTCGTCGGGAGCGCGGAAGTAGGCGCACGAGTACGCCATGGTGCGATCGAGCCAGAGTTGATAGAACTCGTTCGACACGTCGTAATGGTGCTCGATCGCCTGCGCATCCTGCTTGCGCGTATGGCGCACGGCGCGGCGCAGCTTGGCCCACGTCGCGGCATTGCGCCGCGCGCCGTGCACCAGGGCATCGGCCGCGCGCAGCGCATCGGCGATGCGACCCTCCACGTCGATCTGCTCATGGATGAAGGCTTCACCCAGGTTGGAGAAGTCCGGTTCAATAAGCGCTCGAGCGGCGGCCGGACCCTTCAATCGTACCGTGACCGCGGGCGCCGGTCCGAGGTCGTAGGCGAGGCCATTCCAGAGTTGCAGCCGCAGCGGAACGGGCGTGCTATCGAGCAGCCGCTGCGCGAATCGTGCCAGGCGCTTCTCGACGAACATGGGCGATCACCTCCATGCTAGTTCGTTTCACTCGGGATCTGTGCCAGCGTAGAGCGCCATGCGGCGGCCTCGCCGTCGCTCGGCGCACGCCAATCGCCGCGCGGCGACAACGACCCTCCCGAGCCGACCTTGGGCGCATTGGCGATGCAACTGCGCTTGTATTGGCTCAACTGGAAAAAGCGCAACAGGAACACGTCGAGCCAATGCCTGATCTGATCGAGCGAATACTGATTGCGTTTGCCCTCGGGCACGTCGGGCCAACGGCCGCGGTCGCGGTCGCTCCACGCGCTGTAGGCGAGATAGGCCACTTTCGGCGGCGCGTAGCCGAAGCGCAAGACGTAGTAGAGGATGAAATCCTGCAGCTCGTAAGGCCCGACGACCGATTCGGAGCGCTGCGCCGGCTGGTTCGCCGCATCGCCCGGGACGAGCTCCGGGCTGATCTCCGTATCGACGATGTCGTTCAACACCGCCGAGGCGTCGGCGCCGAGCTCGCCGCGCGCCGCCACCCAACGCACGAGGTACTGGATCAGCGTCTTGGGAATGCTGGCGTTCACGTGATAGTGCGCCATGTGATCGCCCACGCCATAGGTCGACCAGCCGAGCGCAAGCTCGCTCAAGTCGCTGGTGCCCACGACTGGCGCATTATGCTGATTGGCGAGCCGGAACAGATGACTGGTGCGCTCGCCGGCCTGTACGTTTTCGAACGTGACGTCGAACACGCGCTCGCCGCGGCTGTAGGGATGATCGAGGTCCTTCAGCATTTGCAGGCACGAGGGCCGGATATCGATTTCCCGAGCCGTCGCGCCCACGGCGCGCATGAGCCGGTGCGCCTGGTCGAGCGTCCGCCGGCTGGTCGCGAAACCCGGCATCGTGTACGCCAGGATATCGCTGCGCGGCAGCTCGAGCACGTCCATGGCGCGGGCGCATACCAGCAGGGCGTGGGTGGAGTCGAGGCCGCCCGAGACGCCGATCACGAGCTTGCGTGCCTGCATGGAGCGCAGGCGCTTGACCAGCCCTTGCACCTGGATCTCGTAGATCTCTTCGCAGCGCAAATCGCGACTGCGCAGGTCGGCGGGCACGTAGGGAAAACGGTCGTAGCAGCGCTCGAGCTTCACCACCGAGCGGGCGGGTCGATCGAGGGTGAAGTCGATCGTGCGAAACGAATCGATCGCATCGCGGTGCCGCTGCGCGGCCTGGGCGAATGTGTTCTGGCGGATGCGATCCTGGACCAGGCGGTCGAGATCGAGGTCGGCGAACGCAAGCTGCGACCGATAGCGGAAACGCTCGGTTTCGGCCAACAGCGAACCGTTTTCATAGATGAAGCCGTGGCCATCCCAGGCGAGATCGGTGGTCGACTCGCCGAAGCCTGAGGCGCAGTACAAGTACGCCGCCAAGCAGCGTGCGGATTGGCTCGCGCCGAGCAGCCTGCGGTAATCGTCCTTGCCGACCACGACGTTGGACGCCGACAGATTGAGCAACACGAACGCACCCGCCAGCGCACCGAACGTGGAGGGCGCGATCGGTGCCCACAGATCCTCGCAAATCTCGACGTGGAGCTTCAGTCGAGCGACGTCGGCCGCGGCAAAGATGAGCGTGCTGCCGAACGGCACATCGCGCTGTTCGCACAAGTCGATACTGCTGCGGCGACAAGCATCGCCGGAGGCGAAATGACGCAGCTCGTAGAACTCGCGGTAATTGGGCAGGTAGGTTTTCGGCACGACGCCCAGGATCCGGCCGCGGCACAGGGCGACCGCGCAATTCAACAGGCTGCCTTCGATCTCGATGGGCATGCCGACCACCGCAAGCATGGCATGGTCCTGGCTGACTGCGAGCAGCGCGCGCAAAGCCTCGACTGCCTTGCCGAGCAATGCCTGCTGGTGGAACAGGTCGTCGCAGGAATAGCCGGTGAGCCCCAGCTCGGGAAACGCGACCACGCAGGCGCCCTTTTCGGACGCCGCGCCCATCAAGCGCGCCGTTTCAGCGGCGTTGAACTCGGGATCGGCCACGCGCACCTCGGGCACCGCGACCGCGGTGCGGACGAAGCCCTGGCGATACAGATCGAAAAATTTGCTGGCGTCGCTCATGGGCCTGGGTCTTCGTGCGCTGTGCCGGCAACTATCGCACCCGTCGGGAAGATGGATGCTGAATGGATTCTAACAGGCAAGCCTGCGGTTTGAACGCAACCGGGTCGGGCGAGGGGGCAGCAACGAACTTCCTGATGGATCAGGCGCGCGAAGTGCCGCGGCGGCGATCGGCAAAAAAAACGCCGGCTCCGGGCCGGCGCTGAGCAGTCACGAACAACGCCCTAGCCGAAGATCACCCGGCGCTTGAACGATTGGAATGCGCCGTCGTCACGAGCCCGCAACCACCGTTGCGAGAAGCGCTGACCTTCTTCGCTCTGCTTCCAGAGCAGTGTCTCCAGTTCCTGGCGTTTCTCGTGGATCGCGGCTGGCCAGTGGCCCTTGCCCCTGTCGGCCAGCAACGTGCGTCGCAACGCCCACCAATCGGTCTCGAGCCACGCGCGCTTCGGGCCCCGCGTGCCGGGCGGGCGGGTGCGGCGCAGCCAGTACTCGAATCCACTCGCTTGCCAGCCGACCCAGCGGTCGCGGTCGGGCCAGTGAACCTGGTCGGGAACGAGTCCCTCGGCGCGCAACTGCGCCTGCGTGCCTATCCATTCGACGCCCTCTCTCGGCGTGATTTCGACGATGAGATCGCTTGCGATCACGTCGGCCGCGGGCGCGGGGTATTTCATCCGAGTCGTCATGCGGCCAGTCTCCTGCCGTTGCGTTTTGCCTTGCCGACGCCAATGCTATGGGGGCGCGGTGCGAGGCTCGTTGACATAGGTCAAGGCGCTACTTGGCGGCCGCCGGGCACCTCCCTCGAACACCAGTCGCCTGCTGCTATGGGAATGATGGGCGTTGAATCGCGACAGAGCTCGCGGCATCATGCATCGGTCGATTCATTGCTCGCGCACGACCCTGCCGTCCACGGGCATGATGCCTGCTTGCGCTGTCCCATCCGCGGAGCCGGTCGCGACCCGCAACGTTCATCTCCCGGGAGCCGCCATGCGACTGAACAAAGGTTATCTCCTGATCAGCGTGGCGATCGTGCTCGGAGTGCTCGCCACGGTCGCGTGGTATTTCCACAGAGTCGAGGAAGCGAAGAAGCAACACGTGCTGCAGCAAGCGGCACAGAAGTATTTCGAGCAGGAAAAGGCGGCGCAAGCGACAGCCGCCGGGGAAGCACACGCGGCAGCGCAAGCGCGCACCGAGCACTCAGGGCCGGCCGCGCTCGCCGGCGACGCTCGCCCACGCATGGCGCAAGGATCGCCCCAGGCGAGCGGCGGTCCGAGTTTCTCCCAGGTCCCCGAGTCGCCCCTGCTTTCCACGGCTCTCTTGTTGACGGCGCTCACGGCGCTTGGATTGGGGGGCAGCACGTACCGCTTGGCGAAGCAGAAAGGGCGTGTTCTGTTGGAACGCGACCGCCTCGCGCAGGAGCTCGACCATGCTCGCGCGGCCGACGCGTCCTCGCCCGGCCGTCCGGCGCCGCCTTGGCAGGAAACGGCGTTGATGATGGTCCGCGCCAGTGCCGCGCCCGCGATCGCCTACGATCTCGATGCCCGCGTGCTCGAAGTGAGCGAGGCCGTCACCCGGCTCACCGGCTATACCCGCATCGATATCCCCGACGTCAAGAGTTGGCTTACCAAGGCGTTGCGAATCCCCGACAGCGAGCTCGACGCCGCGCTGGAATCGTTTCGCGGCAAGGTACACGGCGGCGACATCGAGACCCAAACGGTATGGGCTCGCGGCGGCGAGGCACGGACCTGGCTATGCCAACCCCTCGAAGTGTGGCCGCTGGAAGGTGACGCGCTGCTCCTGGTCGCGCGCGCGACCGACGTGACCGAGCAGACCGACGCCGTGCGGACCGCTCGCGAGGAAGCGGCTTGCCTGCGCCTCGCGGTCGCCGACGCCGAGCGCCGCGCTGGCGTCCAGGCGCCGGCGCCGGCTGCATCGGCGCGCGAAACAGAGCTTGCGGCACAACTGGCGCGACGCGACCAGGAATGCCAGGGACTCACGGCGCAGATGCGCGTGCTGAACGAACGCTTGAGCGCGCAGCAAGCCCAACTGGCCGAGCTGCCAGCGCGGGAGGCCGACGTCGCGCACGCTTCCGCAGCCTTAGCGCAGGATCAGCGGCAGCGCCGTGTCGTGCCGCCGACCGAGGATGCCGAGCGCTTTCTCCACTTTGCCGAACAGTTCGAAGACAGTCTTTGGCTTGCCGATCCGCGCGTGCCGCGCTTGATCTACGCTGGCCCGCAGGCGGCCAAGCTGCGATTGCGGCCACTCGCGCGCATGCTCGAGGATTTCTCCGAATGGACGGCGGCGGTGCACGAGGACGATCGGGAACGGGTGCGCCAGGCATTTGCCGGCGCCGCCGTCGAAGGCCGCTACGACGTGGAGTATCGCGTCGTGCGCGAAGACCGCGGCGTCGTCTGGCTGCACGATCGCGGGACCGCGGTGCATGACGCCCAGAAGCGGCTACGCTATATCGCCGGCATCACCGCCGATGTCACACTGCGGCGCAACGCCGACGACCTCATGCGCTCGAGCCTCGCCACGCTCAAGACCGTGGTCGATTGCGCTCCGGCGATGGTGTGGTTGAAGGATGCGCAAGGACGCTATCTCTTTGCCAATCGCGAGCACGAGCGCCTGACGGGTCTTTCAGGCGAGCAGCTACGCGGGATGACGGATTTCCAGGTCTTCCCGCGAGGCTTGGCCGAGCGCATGCATGAAAACGACGCACGCGCGCGCAGCGCCAAGACGGCGCAACAATTCGACGAGACGTTGCAGCTCGCCGACGGCCTGCACCATTACATCGCGCTCAAGTTCCCGGCGCGGCCCGCGGACACGGCGTCCGGGGCGCTGTGCGGCATCGCGATCGATATCACCGAGCGGCGCCGCGGCGACGATGCGCTGCGCGCGGCCGAAAGCCGTTACCGTGCGATCTGCGCCGCCTTGCCCGAGCCACTGCTGATCGCGCGCGAAAACAAGCTCGTGTACGCGAACGCCGCCGCCGCCCGACTGCTGGGGACAACCGACGGCGAGGCGCTTGCAGGCACAGCGCTAGCGCAGCTCGGGACGGGTCTGGCGGAGCACGCCAAGACCCTTACCGCCGAGGAAGCGGGAGCTCGCCGTTTCGTGACCCGACTCAAAGCTCGCGATGGGCGCGAGCTCGACGCCGAGGTCAGCGCCGCAAGCTATGAAACCGCCACCGAGCGTGCGGTCCAGTTCGTCGTGCAGGATGCCAGTGCAAGGAATGCGCGCTTGCGCGCCGAGCGGGCGCAGCGCGATGATCTCGCCGCGATCCTCGATCGATGCCCGGCACTCGTGTGGGTCGCGGATGCGAGCGATCGCGGCTACTTCAACCGAGCCTGCCTCGCCTGGCTCGGTGGCAAGACCGAGGAAGACGTTGCGCTCGACTTGCGCACCTGCTTGCATCCGGAAGAGCGCGAGGGGTGGTTGCAACGGCGCGCGCAGCACCAGCGGGAGGGGACGCCCTTCCACGGCGATTTTCGCTTGCGCCGATACGACGGCGAATTCCGCCGGGTCCATATCACCGCTCTGCCCCTCGCCTCCCCCGGCGGCGCCGACACACGTTTCGTCGGTGCCATCGAGGACATCACCGAGCAGCGTCAAACCGCCGAGGCGCTCGGTGTCGCGGACCAGCGCCTCGCGGCAGTCACGCGCCTGCTGAGCGCATCGCCCGGCGACGGTTTGACGCAAGTCAGGCAAACCGCCCGGATGGCGCTCGTCATGTTCCCGGGGGAAGCGGCGCTCGAACAAGCATCCGCCAAGGTGCTCAGCGAAGCCGGGCGCCTGGAGGGCAGCGTTGGCGAGTTGATCGCGAAGCTGCGCGCACAACAGGGGCTGCGCACCTGACGCGGCTGCGCCGCGAGGCGCCCTCGGGGAACACCGGCGCGCCATCGAAGCGCCAATAGCCAATGGCCAATGGCCAATGGCCGCCATCGGCCCAGACTACCGCGCGCCTGTCGGCCAGGAGCGACAGCGTCGCGTGCTCGTGCCGCGGGGCGTATCAGCTTCGGTACGGACCGGACTGGTCGGCTTTGGCGCGCACTGGACTGGGCTTCGGCACGCAGCGGGCTGGTCCGCTTCGGCGCCGTCCGCGCTCGATCAAGGCAGCCCGCAGGGCTGCGGCGAGATGCGAACAGCCCTCCAGAGGCACAACCGTTGCGTGGCTCACGCACCGGATGTCAACGGACGGAGACGACCCATGGCACAGACACGTTTCAGCAAGCTACTGATGACTCTATGCGCAGCGCTCGCACTTGGCCTTTCGGCCTGCGCCACCGATCAAGCCGAGTCGCGCCGCAGTGCCGGTGAGTTCGCCAGCGACGCGGCCTTGACCGCCAAGGTAAAGACCGCGATCGCGAGCGACGTCGGCGCACCGACGGCTGCGAACATCAACGTGCAAAGCTATCGCGGCGAAGTGCAGCTGAGCGGCTTCGTCGCGAGCGCCGAACAAGCGAGCCGCGCGCTCGCCGCGGCCAACGGCGTCGACGGCGTGCGCATGATAAGGAACGATGTTCGAGTGAAATAGGCGACGCCTCCGCTCGTGCCGCGCCGCGCGGATCGAACGCGAGTCGTGGCGGCCGCGGCGCGAGCGGACCGACCCGGAAGTTGCCGGGATGTACGCCAGAGTGTTTCCGGCATCGCCGGCTTAAGTCTTCGTTCGCCGCAGCCGGCGATCCTTTCGCAACCCTGGAGGCCGCCCATGGCGAGCGCATCCGCGCCGATCGATTACGATCCGAACGCGCACATCTATTGCCACGTCTGCAAGTCCATACAGCCGCTCGTGGTCGACGAGCCCCAACCGGGTGATGGCGGCGAATTCGAAGCCGCCACCGACCTCGTTTGCGGCGCTTGCCAATTCATCGTCGCTACCACGTACATGGCGAGAACGGGCCCGCGCGATTGTCCCCGTGCCGGTTAGACTCCCGCCGCGAACATTTCTTCGCCTTACGCTGCGCATGGGGCGCGAGCATTCGGGCGGTGATCGCCGTCTATCGATCGACGCGATAGCGAGCGAGCTTTGCCGCATCCAGCGTGAGCCCGATTCCCGGACCTTCGGGCAGGTGGAGCAAGCCGTCGCGGATGGCGATATCCTGTTCGCAGACGCGGTCCTGCGCGTCGAGGAAGGTGCTGATCTCGTGGGCGTGAAGAGCGCAATACGTGCACGCGAAATGACCGCCTGACGCCGTGCCGATGTGCATGTCGGCCTGCGTGCCGTTGTGCGCCGGCGTGTAGAAAGCTCGGGCGAGCTCCAGGATCCGGCGCGACTGCGTATACCCGGTGCGCGCGCACTTGATCACGACCGCACGAATCGCGCCGAGCTTGAGCTGGTCCAGCACGTCGTCCGGCGTCATGCAGGAGTCGTCGCCGGAGATCGGCACGCGCATGCGCTCGGCCGCGAAACGCTTGCCCGCCGCGTCACGTGCCGGCACCGGCTCCTCGACCAGCGCGATGCCGAGCTCCTCGAAGTGCGGCGCGGCCTCGATCAGATCCTGCGCGCTGTAGCCCTGGTTGCAGTCGATCGATATTTCGACCTCCGCGCCGACCAGCTTGCGCAGCGCGCGCAAGATGCGCACATCCTTGCGCCGATCGACGCCGCACTTCACCTTGAATGCGCGAAAGCCGTAGCGCGCCATCTGGCTCTCGGCTTCCGCCAGCATGCCGTGCTCGTCGGCGAGGCTGAGCCGCCAGTTCACGGGCAGCGGTCTCAAGCTCCCGCCCATGAGCTGCGCGCACGAGATGCCGAGCGCTTTCGCCTGCGCGTCGTGCAACGCCATGTCGATACCAGCTTTGACCGTCGGATTCCAGGCGATCGCATCGAACACCTGCCACAGCGCGTCGATGTCGAAGGCGTTGAGACCTTCGACGCGGGGCGCGAAATGCTTGCCGATCGCGGCGAGGATGGATTCCTGCGTCTCGCCGTAAATGGTCGGCCGCGGCGGTGCGTCCGCTATCCCGCGGGTGCCGTCGGAAAGCGTCACGACGATGACGACGTTGTCGATCGTTCCAATCTCGCCGCGCGCCCATTTGATGGGGCGCAGGAGCGGGATCGCGACGGGAATCGGCTCCAGCCGTTGCACCGTGAGGTCACGGTAACGCAGGTATGCGCTGGTATCGACAGTCATTCGCAGTCTCTCCACATCGACGCCCGGATCGCGCGCGCGTGCCGTAGCGGGTTCTCGCAGCGGATCACGACCCCGCGCCGATTCCTCGTCGTTCAATAGCTCGTCGGCCAGGTGCGCATCAGGTGCTGGCCGACGCCATGGGTCAGGCGCATGCGGTGTATCTCCAGCATGCGTATGAGCCAGGCGCGAGTGTCCCGCGGGTCGATCACGTCCTGCGCGGTATACACGGCTGCCATGTCGTACGCCGTGGTCCCCTTGGACATTCGAGCGACGGCCTGGTCGTACTCGGCACGATCCTTTTCCGGGTCCACGCCGAAGACGACGCGCGCACCGAAATCGGGGCGCATGAAACTGATCTCCGCGCTGACCCAGCAAGCGAGCTCGTCGGCATTGCCGCCCCCACCCATATTCGATACCGCGAGGCCGTAAGTCTTGCGCGTGACGACCGAAATCTTGGGCACGGTCGCGAGCGTCATGGCATTCAACCAGTTCATCACCTTGCCGGTGACACCTTTCTGCTCGCCTTCGATGCCGATCAGAAACCCGGGCTGGTCGACCAGCAGCACCACCGGGATGTTGAATGAATCGCACAGCACGAACAAGCTCTGTACCTTCTGGCATTCGTCGGCGCCGATCGCCCCGCCGCGGTGCAGCGGGTTGTTCGCGATGATGCCGATCGACTTTCCGTCGAGCCGCGCGAGCGCGGTGACGATCGCCCGCCCGTAGCGCGACTTCAGCTCGAACATCGAATCCCGATCGACGATGCAGCGGACGATGTTGCGCACGTCGTAGACCTGGTTGTTCGATTCCGGCAGCAGCGTGAGTATCCGATCCATGTCCGCGCCCGAGCCCTCCGCCACCGGATGCTCGGGCGGCGGCTCGTTGCAATGCGACGGCAGGTACGACAGGAACTGCTTGATCGCGTCGATCGCCTGCTCGTCGGTATCGACCACCTGGTCGGCGAGACCGCTTACTTCCGAATGCACACGCCAGCCGCCCAGTTCCTCGCCATCGACCGCGCGACCGATCGCCATCGAGATCAGCCGCGGGCTGGAAACGGCCATTACGCTGCCCTTGCGCATCACGCAGAAGTCCGACATCGAGGCGTACCACGCGGAAGACCCGTAGCAATAGCCCAGGACCGCGGCGGCCCAGGGTGATTCGCGCATGCGCTGGTACTCCACTGGATCGTCCTTCGATCCGATCGACTCCGCCCCCATCACGTCCGGCATGCGCGCGCCGGTCGATTCGCCGAGGAACACGATCGGAATGCCGCGCTTGCGAGCGACGCCCTTCATGTGCTTCAGCTTCTTGATGTTCATCGTCGCGCTGGAGGCGCCTTTCACCGTGAAGTCGTTCGCGATCACAGCCGCTTCGCGCCCCGCGATCCGGCCGAAGCCCGCGACCTTGCCGTCGGCCGGCGTGCTGTCGCGATCCTCCTGCCGGTTCGAGACGGCATAGCGTCCGGATTCGATGAAGCTACCCGGATCGAACAGCCGGTCGACGCGCTCGCGCGCGTTCAACAGCCCTTGAGCCTTGCGCTCCGCGAGCTTCCTGGGTCCGCCCATCGCCAGCGCTTTCTGCTTGCGGGCTTCCAGCTCGTTCAATAGATCGTCAAACGCCACCTTGTTCCTCCATCGAGGGCTGTTGCGCTGCGTGCCGGCTGAGGTGCAGCTTCAGCTCGCCGCGCTCGATCTGGACGTGGTGCCAGGAGCGAGCGCGCATGAGCTCGCGCAGCAGGCCCACGACCGGCTGCCCGAAATCGTACGCGGTCTGCGTCGGACCCGCGGCCAGCATGTCGTCGACCTGGCTGCCGGCGTACATGTAGCGCAGCAGGCGCTCGTCGTCGCCCGCAGCGGGATATCTTCGCCGCAGCGCCGCCACGGCGGGCTCGCGCGGCGCCGGCGTCAACCCGATCTTGGATGAGCCCACCGCCACGATGCGATCGAGCACATCGGGGTCGACCGGCGCGAGCAGCTTCCCGTAGTAGCCGAGCGCGTATTTCTTGACTTCATCCGGCACGCTGCGGTAGCGCTCGCCCTGCACTACGTTCAGCACCGCCTGGGTGCCGACGAGCTGCGAGAAAGGGGTCACCATGACCGGCCAGCCCAGCTCCGCGCGCACCCGGCCGCACTCCGCCAGCACGTCCTGGAGCTTGTGCCCCAAGCCCGCCTGGTCGAGCTGCGCGCGCATGTTGGAGAGCATCCCGCCGGGGATCTGGTGCAGGTAATGAAACGCGTCGTACTCGGCGGGCGTGCCGCACGGCTTGCGTTCCTGCTCCGCGACGCGCGCGAAATGCATGCTCACCTCGCCGATCAGCCGCTGGTCGAGCCCGATCTCGTAGCCTTGCGCGCGCAAGTTGCGCGCGATGGTCTGCACCGCCGGTTGCGCGGCGCCGTTGGCGAGCGGCGCGATGCAGGTGTGGAGCTGGTCGGCGCCCAGCCGAGCCGCTTCGAGATAGAGCAGCGGTGCGAGGCCGGTGAGCGCGTGCGAATGAAATTCGAGCGGGATCTCGCCGCAGACCGCCTTCAGGGCCGGGACTAACGTGCGCACGCGCTCCAGCGTGAGCAGCCCGCTCGCGTCCTTGAGCATGACGGCGTCCACGCCCGCGCGCGCGATGAGCTCGCGCGTTTTCGCCACGTACATCGCGTCGGTGTGCACGGGGCTGATGCTGAACACGACCGCGCCGATCGCGCGTGCGCCGAGCCGCTTGGCCAGCCGCAGGCTCTCGACGATGTTGTCCATGTCGTTGAGCGCATCGAACGCGCGCACGCTGCGGATGCCGTTCGCGATCAGCCGCTCGATCCACAACGCGTTGATGTCATCGGGCAGGACGTCGAACGATAGTACGCTCTTGCTGCGCAGGTTCGCCTGCAGCGGGGTGTTGGTGACCCGCGCGCGCATGAGCCGGATGCGCTCCCAGGGGTCTTCCTTCAGGTGGCGGATCGCGACGTCGAACTGCACGCCGCTCATGAGGTCGATGACTTCGAAACCGGCGCGATCGAGCTTTTCCGCGATCGGCAGCATCATCGCCGTCGTCATGCGCGTCGCCCACAACGACTGGTGGCCGTCGCGCAGCGTCGTATCCATGAAGCGCATCACACGCCGCATGGCGCGTCCCGGCGACGCGGGCACACTCATACCTGGTTAGCTGCGCGGCGCGCCTCGCAGCCGATGCTGCTCGCGAGCCAGCGACCGAATTGCCGCCGCGCCATCATTCCGGCCGCAGATTCGCCTGGCGCGCGATCCGTGCCCACTTCACGACGTCGCTCTTGAGCACCGCCGCGAGCTCTTCGGGCGTGCCCGCGACCCCCTCGGCGCCGAGCGCCGCGAGCTGCTCGCGCATCGCCACATCCTTCACGGCGGCGGAGACTTCTCGCTGCAGCCGCCGGATGATTTCGGCGGGTGTGCCCGCGGGCGCGAACATCGCCGACCACGAGCCCAGCTCGAAGCCGGGGAGCGTCTCGGCGATGGTAGCCACATCCGGCATGAGCGGCGAGCGTTTCGCCGATCCGATGCCCAGGCCGCGCAGCCGGCCGCTGCGGATATGCGGTGTCGCCGCCGCGGTGGATTCCCACGACATGGTGATGTTGCCGGCAAGGAGATCCACGGTCGCCGGCGCGAGGCCTTTGTAAGGCACGTGCACGGCCGTGATGCCGGCCATCGCGTTGAAGAGCTCGAACCCCAGGTGCGCCGAGCCGCCAGTGCCCGAAGAACCGAAGGTGAGCTGGCCCGGGCGCGCTTTCGCCAGCGCGATCAGCGCTTTCACGCTTTTCACTTGCAGCGACGGATGCACGACCAGCACGAACGGCGCGTCGGCGACGAGCGAAATCGGCGCGAAATCCCGCACCGGGTCGTAGGGCAGCTTCTTGTACATCACCGGATTGGTCGCGTGGGTCGTGGTCGTGGCCATGAGCAGCGTGTAGCCGTCGGGCGCGGCGCGCGCGACCAGCTCGCAACCGATCATGCCGGTCGCTCCGGGGCGATTTTCGACCACGAACTGCTGGCCCATCAGCTCGGTGAGCTTGCGGCCGAACAGCCGTGTCGTGATGTCGGCGACACCGCCGGCGGGCCAGGGCACGATGAAGCGCACGGGCCTGGTAGGATAGGACTGCGCCCACGCGCCGCCGCCCGGCAGCGCGAGCGCAAGCAATGCCAAGCCACCGAGGGTTCGAGTCCGCATAGTTGGATTCCGATCGCGTTCGACAGACGCGCTCGATGTTAACACCGCGAAG
This sequence comes from Burkholderiales bacterium, assembly GCA_020848435.1. Classification (GTDB taxonomy): domain Bacteria; phylum Pseudomonadota; class Gammaproteobacteria; order Burkholderiales; family WYBJ01; genus WYBJ01. The sequence continues at coordinate 102,409 of JADLAC010000009.1, forward strand.
AAACCGAGGCCGTGTCAGTCCACGGTGATGTTCGCGTCCTTGATGATCTTCGCCCAGCGCAGCGTTTCGTCGCGGATGAACTTGGCGAACTCACTCGTCGATTCGCTGGCGCCGGGCTCGAGGCCGCCCCCGCGCATACGCTTGACCGCTTCGGCATCCCGGATCGCCTGGTTGACTTCGGCCAGCAACTTCGCGACCACGGCAGAGGGCGTTCTTGCCGGTGCGAACAGGCCGGTCCAGTTGCTGACGTTGAAGCCGGGGACGGTTTCGGCCACGCTCGGCAGATCCGGCAGCAGCGGCTGGCGCTGCGGCGTGGTCACGGCGAGCACGCGCAAGCGGCCGGACTTGAAGTGCGGCAGCGCGACGATGTAGGTCGGAAACATCATCTGCAGATCGCCGGCGATGAGATCGATCAAGGCGGGGCCGCCGCCCTTGTACGGCACGTGCAGCATGCGCAGGCCCGTCAGGCGCGAGAACAGCTCGCCCGAGAGATGGTCCGGCTGGCCCACGCCCGAGCTGCCGAATCGAATGTCCTTGCCGTGCGCCTTCGCCCAGGCGATGAGATCGCGTACGCTGCCGGCGTTGGCCGACGGGTGCGCGACCGCGACGTTGATGATCTCCGCGAAGCGCGTGATCGCCATCAGGTCGCGCTCGACATCGTAGTGAAGCTTCTTGTACAGCGACGGGCTGATGGTGATCGCACCCGACACGGCGGCGAACAGCGTGTAGCCGTCCGGTTCGGCCCGCGCGAGCATTTCGGCCGCCAGCCTGCCGCCGGCGCCGGGGCGATTGTCGATCACCACCGGCTGGCCCGTCTGCGCCGTGAGTCTTTCACCCACGGTGCGCGCTGCGAGATCGGCCGCGCCGCCGGCCGGAAACGGTACCAACAACCGGATCGGCCGATTCGGATACGGCGTTTGCGCGTACGCGCCAGGCGCGTACCAGGGCGCCAGCAGCGCGACGCAAGAGATGAAGCGCACAAGCTTGCGCACCCGCATCGACATAGCCTCCTCCCAGGCGCCATCGGGCCGGGCTCGAACGCGGCCCCAGCCCGATGAAGCTTTCAACAAGTACCCGCCACGAGAATCCGGTCGCGCGGGAACGAGTCGAGCATCTCGTAGCCCTTGTCCGTCACGACCACCATGTTCTCGAGCCGCACACCGCCCACGCGATGCTCGCCGTCCATGCTCTCGAGGGCGATCACCATCCCCGGCTCGAACACCTGCGGGTGGTCGAACGAGCAATGGCGGCTCACGATCGGCGGATCGTACAGCTCGTGCAAGCCGATGCCGTGGGCGAACTCGATCGTGAACACGGTCGCCTCGTCTTCGTAACCCCAGGTCCTGGCCGGCGGGAAATACTTAGCGGCATCCGCGGTCGTGTTGCCGGGGCGGATCGCATCGGCCACGCTGTCGAGTCGATCGCGCAGGCGGTTGTACATTCCGACTTCCTTGTCGTTCGGCTGCCGGCCCACGACGAACGTTCGGTACAGACAGGCGGAGTAGCCGAGGAACTGCGTCCTGCACATGTTCACGTAGAGCAGCTCGCCGTGCTCGATGATACGCCCGGTGGAGTAGAACGCGCGCTCGAAGGACATCGGACCACTGCGGGTCGCGACCCAGATGGCGTCGGCGCCGAGGTCGTAGAGCGCATTGATCGCGATGCGGTTCGCGTCGATGTCGGTGATGCCGGGTCGCAGGTTCTCGTGCAGGCGCTGGTACGCGGCGCCGCACATCGACGCCACCATCCGAAAGCAGGTGATCTCGTCCTGCGTCTTGATGGTGCGCATTTCCATCATGATGGGCCAGCCTTCGACCACCGTCAGGCCTTCTTTCCTCAGCGCTTCCTGGCCCAGCCCGTCGATCGCGATGGTGGCGATCTTCTCATCCGTGAGGCCGCGCTCGGCCAGCTCCGCCCTGATCTCGGTTGCGAACTTCTTCGTCTCGTCCGCAGTCGCGCCGGGTCCCGCAATGCCGGCGAACCACGCGCGTGCACAGCGCCAGTGCTTGATCCAGGGTGCGTCTTCCGGCATTTGCTGATACCAGCCGGCGTGGGCGAACACCACCGGATCGGGGTCTTCGGCGAAGAACAGCACATACGTCGTCTGGTGCAGCGGCGCCACCCGCAGGCCGGTCAGGTAGCGCACGCTCGGCGGCTCGCTCGCGATCAATGCCGCAATGCCGTGCTTGCGCATGATCTTGCGCGCGCGCGCGGCGCGCTCCTCGCGCAGCCGTATGACGTTGATGCCTTCCTGCCAATCGCGGACGCCGGTGCCGAACGACAGCTTCGGCGTCATCGGAATGACCTTGGGTGTGCTCTCGGCGGTATCCATCTCGTGCTGACTCCTTGCTGGGTTGTTGAGTCACGCTAATCCAGGCGAATGCCCGAGGCGCGTGCGACCTTGGACCACTTGGCGATGTCGCGCTCCACTTGAGCGGCGAACTGCTCAGGCGTGTTGCCGATGGCATCCGCGCCTTCGACCACCAACCGTTGTTGAATTTCCGCTGATTGCAGCATGCGAACGAGCTCGGCGTTCAGCTTGCCGATGACGGCGGACGGCGTGCCCGCCGGCGCGAACACCCCGTACCACGAGCCCGCCTCCACCGCCGGCAAGCCTCCCTCGGCGAACGTCGGCACCTCCGGCAAGCCCTTCGTCCGAATCGAAGAGGCGATGGCGATCGGACGCAGCCGATGAGCTTTCACCTGCGGAATCACCGCCGGCAGGCTGTTGAACATCATCGAGACCTGCCCGCCCATGAGATCCGCCATGGCGGGCGCGCCGCCGCGGTATGGGACGTGCACGATGTCGATCGCCGCCGCCGACTTGAACAGCTCGCCGGCGAGATGCGCGGAGCTGCCGTTGCCGAACGAGGCATACGTCGCCTGCGCCGGGTTGCGCTTCGCCAGCGCGACCACGTCTTTCACCGAAACGGCCGGCAGCGAGGGATGCACCACCAGCATGAAAGGCGTGTCGACGAAGTTCGTGAGCGGCGCGAAGTCCTTCACCGGGTCGTACGGCAGCTTAGCGAACACGACGGGATTGGTGGTGTGGGTGCCGGTCGTGCCCAGGAGCAGCGTGTAGCCGTCAGCTGCAGCCTTGGCCGAAGCTTCGGTGCCGATGATTCCGGAGGCGCCGCTGCGGTTGTCGACGATGACGTTGTGGCCCCACGCCTGCGCGAGCTTTTGCCCGATCAGCCGTGCCCACAGGTCGGCGCCGCCACCGGCGGGAAAGGGCACGATGATGCGAATGGGCTTCGCCGGATACGTCTGCGCGAGCGCGGCACCCGCGCACAACAGCATAGCCACCGCGACGATGACACGTTGGGTCATGTCCCCTCCTCCCAGATCGCAACTCTCTGGTGCACGTTACGCCGCGGCCACCCATAGATCAAATGCTTTGTTCTTATTACACTGATCGACACCATCGATGGATACCGCCACCATGGAACTTCGCCATCTGCGCTATTTCCTCGCCGTCGCTGACACGCTCAGCTTCACGCGCGCGGCAAACCAACTGCACGTGAGCCAGCCGACGCTCTCGCACCAGATCGCGCAGCTCGAAGCGGAGATCGGCAGCACGCTGTTCGATCGCATCGGGCGCAGGGTGCACCTGACCCAGTCCGGCGAGACTTTGCGCGCTTACGCGCAGCGGGCGCTGAAGGAAGTGCACTCCGCGACCACCGCGATCTCCGAGCTCGAAGGATTGATGCAGGGACGCCTCACCATCGGCGTATTCGAATCGTTCAGCAGCTCGCTGCTGCCGCCGCTGCTCGCGCAGTTCGCCGAGCGCTACCCCGGCATCCACATCGCGATGCGCCAGCTTCCAACCGGCCAACTGGAGGGTGAGCTCGAAAAAGGAATCCTCGATGCCGGTGTCGCCTATGCGCCGCCGGCGAGCGAGGGCGTCATCGCGGAGAAGCTGTTCGAGGAGCGGCTCACCCTGGTGGTCGGCCCCAAGCATCCGTTCGCGCGTAGAAGTAGAATCAACCTGTCCGCGCTCGATGGCCAGCCGCTGACGCTGCTCACGACCGAGTTTCCGTCACGGCGCATGCTCGAAGCCCGCTTTGCGAGCGCCGGCGCTAAGCCACGCATCGTGCTGGAAATCAACTCGATCCAAGCTATCCTCGCGACCGTGAGCTGCACCCAGCTCGCCACCATACTGACGGAAAGAATGGCCAAAGCCGTACCGGGTCTGCACTGCATCGAGCTCGCGCCGGCGATCACGCGCACCGTTGCGCTGTTCTGGCGCCGCGGCGGTTATCGCACCAAGGCGGCGCGGGCGCTCGCCGAGCTCATCCAGCAGTCCTATGGCGGCGCGGCGCCGGCGAAAGCCAAGACGACCCCGGGCGGGGAGCGTTCGTGACCACGGTCGCCGTCCTCGGTGCCGGCCCGATCGGGCGTATGACCGCGGCCTTTCTTGCGTCCCAGGGCCACGCGGCGGCCATCTGGTCGCCTTCGGGCCAAGGCAGCGCGCCGCTTGCCGCGCGCTCCAACCTCCGCGGGCGCGGCGTCATCGAGTACACGGGCGCGCTTCGCGGCCGCGCCGAGGTTGCCGTTCTGGATGTGGCCGAGGCGGTAGCCGATTACGAGGTGATCGTCGTCGCGCTGCCCGGCCATGCCTATGCCGGCGTCCTGCCCGCCATCCTCGAGCACGTCGGCGCGGATCACGTCGTGATCGCGAGCGGCGCGCTGTCGCTGCTGGCGTTGTGGATCCACGAACGTGCGGGCGCAGGCACGGCGCGCCCTACCGTGGTGAGCTGGGGCACGACGCTCGGCACGGCGCGGCGCGTCGACGACGCGGACGTGGAGATCAACACCCTGCGGTCGAGCTTCGAGCTAGCGGCGATTCCCGCGGCCCGCGGGGAAAGCGCGCTCAGGCTGTGCGAGTCGCTCTTTGGTGCGCGCTTTCGGCTGGTGCCCAACGTCTTGACGACGGCGCTCTCGAACATCAATCCGGTGGCGCATGCGGCCGAAGCGCTGCCGAATCTCACGCGCATGGAACGCGCTGAGCATTGGTTTCTGTTCGACTGCCTGACCCCTGCCGCGGCCCGCATCGCGGAGGCGATCGATCGCGAGCGCCTCGCGATTGCACGCGCTTACGGACTCGAGGTGCGTTCGCTCGAAGAGCACTATCACTTGTCCTATCACGTGCCGCGCGGCTCGGTCGCCGAGATCGCCGCGGCGATTCATGCCCGTGACGGCGCGCCGCCGGGACCGAAAACGCTCGAGCATCGCTACCTGCTCGAGGACATGCCCTATGGGCTGGTGTTCTACGAGGCCTTGGCGCGGCTCGCCGGCGTGGCGGTGCCGGTCATGTCGGCGGCGATCACGTTCGCCGGCGCGGCCTACGCGCGCGATTTCCGGTGCGAGAATTCGTTGCTCGCCGATCTCGCCCTGGATCGCCTGACCCCCGCCGCGTTGCTCGCTCGCTGCGGCGGAGCTCGCGATTGACCATAGTCCGGGCCGGCGATACAGTGCGGTAAGAAAAACGGGACCGGGGTCGGGACCGGGGTGGAAGAAGCTCTGAATCCTGTCGGCAAGCTCAATGGGAGGGGTCGTGAAGAACTTGGCGCGATGTGTGCTGCTCGGAGTTGCGATTTCCGCCGCGCCTGCGGGACTCGCACAGTCGTTTCCGGTCAAGGGCAAAGCCATACGCATCATCGTGCCGTATGCACCGGGCGGGGTCGCGGATCTCTTGAGCCGGATCGTGGGCCAGCGGCTGGGGCCGTTGTACGGCGCGCAGATCGTCATCGACAACCGCCCCGGCGCGGGCGGCCACGTCGGCGGTGAGCTGACTGCGAAGTCGGCGCCCGACGGTTATACCATCATGCTCGGCACGACGACCCACAACGCGGCCTACGCGATGTACTCGAAGCTCGCCTACAGCCCGCCGAGAGACCTGCAACCGATCGTGTTGCTCGCCGAGTCGCAGGGGGTGCTGCTCGTGCACCCGTCGCTGCCGGTGAAGACGGTCAAGGAGTTTCTCGCGCTCGCCCGCGCGCGTCCTGGCGAGCTCAATTACGCGTCGGCCGGCCCCGGCTCGGCCACCCATCTCATGGCGGAGTTGCTGAAGATGGTCGGCGATATCAAGCTGACGCACATCGCGTACAAGGGCAGCGGCCCCGCGATGATCGATCTCATGTCCGGTCACGTTGAAACGATGGTCGAGAACGTGTCCACGGCCGCGCCGCACGTCAAGGCCGGCAAGGTGCGCGCGCTCGGTGTGACCAGCCGCAAGCGCGACCACAACCTGCCGGAGGTGCCCACGATCGCGCAGTCGGGCCTGCCGGCGTACGAGGCGGTACCCTATTACACGATGTCCACCGCGGCCAAGGTGCCGCAAGAGATCGTGAGCAAGTTGAACGGCGACATCGACGCGATCGTGCGCCATCCCGATCTTGCCACGCGCTGGAGCGAGCTCGGCATCACGCCGCTCGGCGGCTCGGCCGAAGCCGCGGTGAAACGTAACGCCATCGAGACCGCGACCTGGACCAAGGTCATCAAGACCGCCGGCATCCGGGCCGACTGATCGATGGCCGGACTTTCGCTCGCAATCGATATCGGCGGCACGTTCACCGACATCGTCGTCTACGATCCGGACGCTTCTCGGCACTACATCCACAAGGAGTACACCACGCCCGACGACCCCGCCCGCGGGGTTCTCACTGGCGTGCGCGCGCTGCTCGAACGCGATCGGATCGCCGCGTCGTCGATCAAGCGGGTCGTCCATGCGACCACGCTTTTCACCAACGCGCTGATCGAGCGCAAGGGCGCGAAGTGCGGTCTCATCACGACCGAAGGCTTTCGCGACGTGCTCGAGATACAGAGCGAGCGCAAGTACGAGCTGTACGACATCTTCATCGAGATGCCGCGCCCGCTCATCCCGCGTCTGCTGTGCCGCGAGGTGCCCGAGCGCATGAGCGAGCTGGGCGAGGTGGAAACGCCGCTCGATCTCGATGCGCTGTATCGGGAAGCCGACATGCTGGTCGCGCACGGCGTCGAGTCGATCGCGATCATGTTCCTGCATTCGTATGCGAATCCGGTGCACGAACAGGCGGTGCTGGCGGCGCTCGCGCAGCACCACCCCCGGCTCCATCTCAGCGCCTCGTTCGAAGTCGCGCCCGAGATCCGCGAATACGAACGCGTGTCGACCACGGTCGCGAATGCCTACATCAAGCCGCTCGCGCAACGCTATCTCGACCGGCTGGCCGGCCAAATCCGCGGGCTGGGAATCGATGCGCCCTTCCTGCTCATGCTCTCGAACGGCGGTCTCACCGATGTCGCCGAAGCGAAGCGCGCGCCGATCCAGCTACTGGAGTCGGGCCCCGCCGCCGGCGTGCTCGCCGCGACCTATTTCGGCGCCGCCGGCGGTATCGAGCGGCAGCTCGCGTTCGACATGGGCGGCACCACGGCCAAGGCGAGCCTCATCGACGGCGGCGAACCGCTGATCGCCTACCGTTTCGAGGCGGCACGCGAAAAGCGCTTCACCGAGGGCAGTGGCCTGCCGATCAAGACCTCGACCATCGAGCTGATAGAGATCGGGGCCGGCGGCGGCTCGATCGCGCGCATCGACGAGCTGGGCTTGCTCAAGGTCGGTCCCGAGAGCGCGGGAGCGATGCCCGGGGCCGCGTGCTACGGCCGGGGCGGAACACGGCCGACGGTGACCGACGCCGATCTGCTGCTGGGTTATCTCGATCCAAACTTCTTCCTCGGCGGTACGATCAAGATCGACGTAGCCGCGGCCGAGGCGGCGTTCGCGCAGCTCAGGCGTGACACCGGCATGTCGACGACCGCGCTCGCGTGGGGCATCCACGACATCGTGAACGAGAACATGGCATCCGCCGCGCGCGTACACATCGCGACCCGCGGGCGCGACCCGCGTCATTACACGCTGATGGCAACCGGTGGCGCGGGCCCGGTGCACGCCTATCACGTCGCGCGCAAAGTGAACGTACGCCAGGCGATCTGCCCCCCCGCGGCGGGCGTGGGCTCGGCGATGGGGCTACTCATGGCGCCGGCGCGGATCGATCGCGCCGCGAGCATGGTGAGCCTGCTCGAGCGGCTCGACTGGGAGCGTTGCGAGGATGTCTACCGCGAGCTCCAGTCCGCGGCCGCGGCGGTGCTCGCGCGAAGCGGCGCGGACATGGCGGGCTTCCAGGTGAAACGGCTCGCCGACATGCGCTACTTCGGACAACAAGCGGAGATCGTGGTCGCCTTGCCGCCGGGTCCGTACCGCGCGGACTCGCACGCTGTGATCGCAGCCGCATTCGAGAAGACCTACCGCGAGCTTTTCGTCCGCACGCCGCCGCACGTCGCCATCCAGGTCGTGAACTTGCGCGTATCGGTGTGCGCACCGGTGCCCGGCGGCGGCATGGTGTTGCGCGGCAGCCGCCGCGGTTCAACGGCCGCCGCACGCAAAGGCACGCGGCAGGCCTACTTCCCGGACGCCGGCGGCTTTGTCGAGAGCGCGGTCTACGATCGCTATCGCTTGCCCGTCGGCGCGCGGCTCGACGGTCCGGCACTGGTCGAGGAAAGGGAATCCACGCTCGTGCTCGGCCCGGGTGCGGTGTGCGAAGTACATGCCAGCGGCAGCCTGGTCGTGACGCTGCCGGCGGCGGAGGCTTGAAATGGCGCAAGCGGCATTCGATCCGGTCACGCTGGAGCTGCTCTGGACGCGGCTCATTTCGGCCACCGACGAGGCGGCGGCGGCGCTCGTGCGCACGTCGTTCTCGACCCTGGTGCGCGAGTCGTATGACTTCTCGTGCATCGTCACCGACGCGTCGGGACAATCGCTGGTGCAGGCGACGCAGAGCATTCCGTCGTTCATCGGCACACTACCGGCGACGGTCAAGCACTTCCTGCGCGCCTACCCGATCGCAAAATTACAGCCGGGCGACGTGCTCATCACCAACGACATGTACCAGGGCACCGGTCACTTGCCCGACATCAGTCTCGGCAAGCCGCTGTTCCACGACGGACGCATGATCGGCTACGCGGCGACGACCGCGCATGCGCCCGACATCGGCGGCAAGATCCGTTCGCCCGAGCCGCGCGAAGTGTTCGAGGAAGGCTTGCAGATCCCGATCATGAAGATGATCGAAGCAGGCACGGTGAACGACACGCTGGTCGCGATCATCAGGAAGAACGTTCGCACCCCCGAGCAGACGCTGGGCGACCTGTGGGCGCAGGTGGTCGCGCTCGACGTGATGGAGGCGCGCACGCTCGCGCTGCTCAAGGACGCGGGGCTGACCAGCCTGCACGAGCTTGCCGCGGAGATCCACGGCCGCTGCGAAGCGGTGATGCGCGCGGCGATTCGCAACCTCCCCGACGGCGTCTACCGCACGGCACTCGACATCGACGGCCAGTTGGACGAGCCGGTGCATCTCGAGATGGCAGTCACGGTCGCCGGCGACACGCTCGACATCGATTTTGCGGGCAGCTCGCCGCAGGTCGATCGCGCGATCAACTCCGCCATGTGCTTCACCTTCGCGCAGACGGTGTACGGGGTCAAGTGCATGCTCGCGCCGAGCCTGCCGAACAACGAAGGCTCGTTCAAGCCGATTACGGTGCGCGCGCCGGAAGGCTCGATCGTCAACCCGGTGTTTCCCGCCTCGGGCGGCTCGCGCATGCTGACCGGGCACTTTCTCGGCAGCATGGTGCTGCAAGCGCTGGGCGCTGTCGTGCGCGATCGCGTCATGGCGGCGCCTGGCTCGCCGCACTGGGGCATCAACCAGTCCGGTGTCAGGAACGGCAAGCCCTACGCCAACATGCTCTTCTTCAGCGGCGGCCTGGGCGCCAACAGCCGGCGCGACGGGGTGAGCTGCCTCGGCTGGCCCGGCAACACGGCTTATACGCCGGTCGAGCTGTCGGAGCGGATCGCTCCCTTCCGCATCAAGTACAAGCGGCTGCGTCCCGATTCAGGCGGCGCCGGCGAATTCCGCGGCGGCCTCGGCCAGGAGATCCTGCTGGAGAACCGCTCCGAGTCGCCGATCGCGGTCTCGTTTCTTACCGAGCACATCGTCTATCCGGCGCGAGGCATCGCGGGCGGCAAGCCCGGGGCGTGCGGCGTGCTGCAGATAAACGGCCAAGCTGCGCATGCGAAACGCCAGCACGTGATCCGCAAGGGCGATACGATCCTGCTCGCGGTCCCGGGCGGCGGCGGTTTGGGAGACCCAGCGCGGCGCAGCCGCACGCGCATCGAAAACGATCTCGAGCAGGGTTACATCACCGACGAGCGACCGTATCGTGTCAGTGCGAAGTGGCCTTGATCGCCACGCCCACCGCCCGCATCAGTCCCTCTGGAGTGCCGGGATTGATCGAGCAGTCGGGTCCGAGTAGGTGATGGCGCCCACCGGTCGCAGCGATCGATTGGTGCGCGCGCTCGACCAGAGCCTCGGCCTTCATGCCGCCGACTTGAGGTTTCCCTGGAAGCCCGCCCAACACGGCTCGGCCGGTGCGATCGCGCACCGCGGTCAAGCTCGGGTTGCCGGGCGTGGTCGCCCAACTGAACACCGACACCGGGTAGTCGACGAATTCGTCGAACAGGGTGTTGTCGCCGCACACGTGCATGATGTTGAACGGCGCGCCGGCCGCGGCCTGCAGAATCGGCAGGTCGAACGGGCGCTGGAAGCGGCGGCACTCCTCTACCGACATGAGCTGGCGGGTGGAGAGCGTGGTCGCGTAGAAGATGCCGTCGATGCCGGCGGCGACACAGCGGCGCGCATGCTGTGCGAGCGTCTGCCCGATCGCGGCCAATCCGTGTTCCAGCGCGGCCGGGTCTTCGCGCATGAGCTTCAGCACCGCGTCGCGCCCGCCCGCGAGCATGAACGGGGCCACCATCAGCGGTGCGAAGATGGTCGCGACGATCGGCACCTCGGGACCGACCTCGGCGCGGATGGCGAGATAGGCATCGAGCTGCTCGGCAAGCGCGCCCCGCGATGCGTCCGCGGGCTCCAGTGATCCGAGCTCGCGCGCGTGCTTCAACGCGTACTCGCGCACCGTCGACATCACGGTCGGTTCGGTGGAGGAGACGATCCTGGTGCCCCACATCTCGCCGAAACAGCTCGCACGCGACTGCGGCTTCAAGAAATCCCAGTCGTAGTTGCGGTACAAGCGCACCGTCGCATCGGTGAGCGCCCGCGCCGAATGCTCGGAGGCGAAATTGTGCAGCCAAAAGCTTACCGGCACGCGGTCTACCGGCTCGCCGCGGATCGCGGCCATGACGCGCTCGCGCTTGTTCATGCTCATCGCTTCTTGATCCTCAGGTCTTCATACGGGGCGGTGTACGGGTTGGCGGGGATGGCATTGATCGCGTCGAATTCGACCTTGGGGCCGATCGATACCAGGTAGGCATACTCGATGATCGGCGCGAAAATGGTGCGCTCGTGCAGCAGGCGTTGGATGCCTTCCAGCGTCTTGGCGCGAGCATCGCGATTGGTTTCGGCGACCTGCGAAGCGAACAGCTTGTCCACTTCGGGGATCGCCATGTAGGCGTACTGGCCGGACGAGACCACGTACTGCTCGATGCGCGTCGCGGCATTGCCCGGGGCACCGCTGCCGGTGAGGATGACGTTCTTCAGCTTCTTCTCGGCGTGGGTCTTCAGGAACGCGGCGCGTTCCATCGGCCGCAACTTGACGCGAATGCCGACCGCGGCGAGGTCGTTCACCACAGGCTCGCCGATGCCACTCGCCGCGAATGCCTCGGCCGAGAGCTCGCCGGCGTCGAAGCCGTTCGGGTAGCCCGCTTCGGCCAGCAGCCTTTTCGCGCGCCCCGGATCATGCGGGTAGGCCGGCGGATCCCAGTAGAACTCGTGCGCCCGCGGAATGATGTTGGCGGAGAGCTTGCCCCGGCCGAGGTAGGAGGCATCGTTGATGGCTTTGCGATCGATCGCGAGGCTCGCCGCGAGGCGCACGCGCGGGTCGGCCCAGGGCGACTTGGGGTCGCTCTGATCGGCGAATTGCAGCCACTGCGTCACGGGGATGGCCGAGGCCTTGAGCTGCATTCCGGGCGTGCGCTGCACTTCCTCGGCGAGCGAGCTGACCAGGCCGTAGGCGATGTCGATTTCGCCGCGCTTCAAGGCGGCGAGCCGCGTGCCGTCGTCGGGGATCACCTTGAACACCAGCGTCTTCACGTTCGGGGCCTTGCGCCAGTAGCCGTCAAACGCTTCCATCACCAGCTCCACGCCCGGTTTGAAGGACACGAAGCGATACGGGCCCGCGCCGATCGGAGCCTTCTTGAAGCCTTCGTCGCCTACCTTCTCGACGTACTTCTTCGGTACCACCCAGCCGGCTCCGGTCGCTGGCGTGCCGTAGAAGGTCATGAAATCGGGCCAGACTTCCTTCAGGCGAAAGCGGATGCGCTGCGCATCGATGATTTCCACCGCGGCGACTTTCGACTTCAGCAGCTTGGCAGACGCGCCCTTGTAGCGCTCGAACGAGAACTTGACGTCATCGCTCGTCACCGGATCGCCATTGTGGAATTTCACGCCCTTGCGCAGGGTGAACTCGTAGCTGAGACCGTCCTTGCTGGCGCTCCATGCCTCCGCTAGACTCGTTCCCATCGCCTGCCCCGTCACCGGCCGTACCAGCGCATCGTGCATCGCGTAGTACACCATGAGCGGCAGCGCGGTGCCGGTGGCCTCCGCCGGATCGAAGAAGGTCGGCGCAAGGGAGACGTGAACACCCCAGGTCAGGTTGCCTTCGGGAGCCGCGGCGGCCTGCGCCGGCGGCGCGAGGAGTCCTGCGAGCAAGACGAAGCCCGTGAGAACGCGGCGGGCGAAACGGGTTGGGCGCTCTGGAGTCATGATCGACCTGTCGGTATGGGAAGCACGCCGAGAGTAGCATAGTGAAACGCTTCCTCGTACAGCGGGTTGGGTACGCAGTCGTCTCGCTGCTGCTGCTCTCGCTGACGCTGTTCGTGCTGACCCGGCTCTCCGGCGACCCGGCGCTGCTCCTGACCGAGCCCGGCGCGAGCGCTGCCGACATCGAGGCCGCGCGCAAGCGCTTCGGACTCGACCAGCCGCTGCCGGTACAGTTCTGGCAGTTCATCGCCTCGGCCGTGAGCGGAGACTTCGGCGTCTCGCTTTATTACCGTACCTCGGTCGCGCAGCTCTATTTCGATCGCTTGCCCAACTCTCTGCTGCTGGCCGCAGTCGCCTTCGCGTGGTCGATCCTGCTCGGCGTGGGCTGCGGGGTGCTCGCCGCGGTTTACGCCAACCGCTGGTGGGACCGCGTCGTGCAGGTGCTCGCCCTCGGCGGCCTGTCGATCCCTTCGTTCTGGCTCGGCATGCTGCTGATCCTCGTGTTCTCGGTGACGCTCGGCTGGCTGCCGTCCTCGGGCGACGGTAGCCCCGCCCACCTCGTGATGCCCGCGCTCACGCTGGGCTGGTACTTCGCCGCCGCGCACATGCGCCTCACGCGCTCCTCGATGCTGGAAGTGCTCGGCGCCGATTACGTCAAGCTCGCGCGCATCAAGGGGCTGCCGGAATGGATGGTGATTCTGCGCCACGCGCTCAAGAACGCTTTGATCCCGGTGCTGACGCTCGCGGCCATCAACTTGGTTTCGATGGTGAACGCCGCGGTGGTGGTCGAAACCGTGTTCGCCTGGCCCGGCATCGGCCGGCTGCTCTACGAGGGCATCGCCTTTCGCGACTTCCCGGTGATCCAAACCACCGTGCTGCTCGCCGGTGTCATGATCATCGCCGTCAATCTCGCAGTCGACCTGCTGTACGCCTGGATCGACCCGCGCATTCGTCATGCGTGAGACCTCGGAACTCCTGGACGATCCGCGCCTGGACACGCGCGCGCTGCGCGTCCGAGAGCTCCGCGAGCTAGGCCATGCGCGCTAGCCGAGCGCCCGTAACCGCGATCGCGATCCTCGCGCTGTTCGTGCTGGTGGCGTTGTTCGCCGGGGTGCTGGCGCCGCACGATCCGGAGCTCGGCAAGCTCGGCCTGCGTTTCCGCCCGCCGGCCTGGGTCGGGGGCGGATCGATGCAGTTCCTGCTCGGCACCGATCACCTGGGGCGCGACGTCCTATCGCGGCTGATCTACGGCGCGCGCGTGTCGCTCGCGGTCGGGCTGGCGGCGGTCGTGATCGCGGGCATCTTCGGCACGGCGCTGGGCTTGATCGCGGGTTATTTCCGCGGCTGGGTCGACCAGGTGATCTCGCGCATCGTCGATGCCTGGCTCGCCCTGCCCTCGCTGGTGTTCGCGATCTTCCTGGCCGCGCTCACCGGGCCGAGCGCGCGCAATATCGTGTTCATCCTCGCCGCGGTGTATTGGACGCGCTACACCCGCGTGGTGCGCGGCGAGGTGCTGAGCTTGCGCGAGCGCGATTTCGTGCGCTTGGCCATCGTCGCCGGGGCCTCGCCCTTGCGGATCATCGTGCGTCACCTGCTGCCGAACGTGCTCAATACCGCCGTGGTGCTGGCAACGCTGATGCTCGGGGTCGTGGTCGTCACGGAAGCATCGCTGTCGTTCCTCGGTGTCGGCGTGCCGCCGCCGCAGCCGGCGTGGGGACTCATGCTGTCCGAGGGCAAGAAGGGCCTGCTCACCGGCTACTGGTGGCTCACCGTGTTCCCGGGGCTCGCCATCATGCTGGTGGTGCTGGCCGCGAGCCTCGCCGGCGATTGGCTGCGCGACCGGCTCGACCCGAAGTTGGGCGGCGTGTCGTAATGGCGCGCGCGCACGGGCGGCGATGCTCGAAGTAGCGAAGCTCAGCGTGGCCTATGGCGGCTATGCACGTCCCGTGCTCGCCGTGCAGGAGGTATCGTTCACGCTCGCTCCCGGCGAATCCCTCGGCATCGTCGGCGAGTCGGGCAGCGGCAAGAGCACGCTGGCGCACGCGTTGTTGCGCCTGCCCGGCGCCGAGGCACGCATCACTGCCGGCGCCGTTCGCTTCGAAGGTCATGATGTCGCAACACTCCCCGAGCGCGACATGCGCGCGCTGCGCGGCAGGCGCATCGCCATGATCCTGCAGGACCCGCTCAATTCGCTCAATCCGCTGCTCACGCACGGAATGCAGATCGCGGAAGGGCCGCGCATGCACGAGGGGCTCGGTGCGCGCGAGGCCACCGAGCGCGCGCGGGCATTGCTCGCGGCGGTGCGCATCGCCGATCCGCAGCAGCGCCTCAAGGAGTATCCGCATCAGATCTCCGGCGGCATGCGCCAGCGGGTAGCGGGCGCGATTGCGCTGGCATCGAGCCCGAGCCTGCTGATCGCCGACGAGCCGACCACGGCACTCGACCCGACCGTGCAGGCGCAGTATCTGGGCTTGCTCAAGGATCTCCAGGCCGAGCGGTGCTTCGCCCTCATCCTGATCACACACGATCTCGGCGTGGTCGCACGCACCTGCGATCGGATCGCTGTCATGTATGCCGGACGCTTCGTCGAGACCGGGCCGGTCGAGCAGGTGTTTCATTCACCCGTGCACCCGTACACCCGGGCGTTGCTCGGATCGCGCCCGATTCCCGGACGGCGCGCCGGCGCTTTGGAAGCGATCGGCGGGCAGCCACCCGATCCACGCGCGCTGCCAGCGGGCTGTGCGTTCCATCCTCGCTGTTCGCTGGCAACCGAGGCGTGCCGCGCGCAGGTTCCCGAACTACGTGCCGCTGGGCTGAACGCGATGGCTGCGTGCATGCGTGTCGGAAGCGCACGGCAGTGATCAACCCGCGGATGGCACGGGCACGATGAGCTCGACCGATTCATCGCAGGCGCTGATCCGTTTCGATGCGGTAGTGAAGCATTACCGCCAGCGCCAGGGCTTGTCCGGGGTGCGGATCGCACGCGCAGTCGATGGCGTGGGTTTGGCGATCGACGCCGGCGAGACGCTCGGGCTGGTCGGGGAATCGGGCTGCGGCAAGTCGACCCTGGCGCGCCTCGCGCTCAAGCTGGAGGCGCCGAGCGCGGGACGCGTGCTGTTCGAAGGCGCGGATCTCGCGCTAGCCGATGCCGCCGCGCTCAACGCCTATCGGCGCAGCGTGCAGGCGGTGTTCCAGGATCCGTTCTCCTCGCTCAATCCGCGCATGCGCTGCGGCGAGATCGTCGCCGAGCCGCTGGTCATCCGTGGCGGGCGCAGCAGGCGCGAAATCGACTCCGAGGTCACTTCGGTGCTGGAGAAGGTCGGCCTGCCGGCGGACTCGCCCAAGCGCTTCGCCCATCAGTTCTCCGGCGGCCAGCGACAGCGGATCGCGATCGCGCGCGCGCTGGTGCTGCGCCCGCGCCTGGTGGTGCTCGATGAACCGATCTCGGCGCTCGATGTCTCGATTCGCGCTCAGATTCTCAACCTGCTCGCCGCGCTCAAGGCCGATTACGGCGTCGCCTATCTGTTCATCGCGCATGATCTGCACGCGGTCGCGGCGCTGTCGGACCGCATCGCCGTGATGTATCTCGGTGAGATCGTCGAGACCGGCCCGGCCGATCAGGTCGCAGCCGCTCCGCGCCATCCCTACACCCGGATGCTGTTCGCCGCGACGACCGCCGACATGCCCTCCTCCGTCGCCGCTGTCGGCGTCGCCCCGAAAGGCGAGCCGCCGAGCGCCTTCGCACCACCTGCGGGCTGTCGCTTCCACCCGCGCTGCCCGCTGGCGCAGGACCAATGCCGGTACGAGGCGCCGCTGCCCAGGGCTCTCTACGGGCACACGATTGCGTGTCATTTCGCTTGACCTGACTCGGCTGGGTTGAAATGCACCGCCTGGCGATGTCGCCTTCACATGACGATCGATAGAGCGAAGCTGCCCCGGCCAGCGCGCGATTGACCGCTGGCAGCGGCCGGCGATAGAGTGCTCGCAGGGAGAGCAAGCTGGCTCGAGTTTGCCTGCGCTATGCGCAACGCGCACGACCGGCAGCGGGAAGGTTCTTGCACCGAGGGGAGAGCAATGTCAGAGCAGCGGCAAACGACACACGCAGGGAGGCGCGAGTTCATCATGGGCGCGGCGAGCACGGGGGCATGGACGCTGCTCGGCGGATCGCAGCCGGCCGAGGCGGCACCGCCGCCGCCGAAGTGGGACATGGAAGTCGACGTGTTGGTCGCCGGTGCCGGCGTTTCCGGCTGCTCGGCTGCCATCGCAGCGAGCGATGCAGGCGTGCCGAACGTTCTGCTGGTCGAAAAGACGACCCGCGCCGGGGGCTCGGGATGGTTTTCTTCCGGGACCATACTCGCTGCCGGCACCAGCATGCAGAAGGAGCGGAAAATCCAGGATTCCACGGCGCTGTGGCTGCGCGAAGCCATGGAGACTTCCGAGGGCGGCGTCGAACCCGAGATCGCGCGCCGGCTGATCGAAGGCTCGACCGAGGCGTTCGATTTCCTCCATGCCGCCGGAATGCGCTGGTCGTTCATCGATCCGCTGCCGGGCTACAGCGTGCCGCGCGGTTATCGCGAAGCCGGCGGCGGCGCCAAGATGATGAAGGTCCTCACGGCCGAAGTGCAGAAACGCTCGGGCATCAAGCTGGTGCTGGAGACGCGGGTGGTTCGGCTGTACATGGATCAGTGGGGCCGCAGCGGCAGCGAGGTGGTCGGCGCGGAATGCATGGATGCAAAAGGACGAGCGACCAACGTCAAGGCCCGAAGAGCCATCGTGCTGTGCACGGGCGACTACTCGGCGAATCCGGCGTACATCGAGAGCCATTTTCCGGCGCTCAAGAGCACGAAGTTCGTGGGCAATGCCGGCAACACCGGCGACGGCATACGCATGGCGCAGAAGCTCGGCGCAGACATCACCGGCTACAACCCGCAAGGCCACCCGCACTGCGTCGAGGTGGAGCCCGGGCGGGCGTTGCTGTGGTGCCGCTACGAGTTCCTGGCGCAGTCGGGGGCGATCCTCGTCAACGGCGCGGGCAAGCGGTTCTGCGACGAGCCAGTCAAGGGGTACTACGTGCCGCTCTTTCCCGAAGTGCAGAAGCAGAATGGCCATTACTCATGTGTCTTCGATGCCGCCGCCGCGCAGCGCATCGCCGCCGATTCCCGCTTCGAGACCACGTTTCGCGGCCACACGGAGATGTTCATCAAGGGTCTCAACGGGGACGGCTACGTGGTCAAGAAGGCGGACAGCATCGAGGAGCTGGCGCGCAAGCTCGGGATCGATGCGTCCGGGCTGGCGCAGACGCTCACGGCCTACACCGCGGCCGTCGCCGCCGGCAAGGATGCCGAATTCAACCGCAACCCGAAGTTCCTGCTTGCGATGAACACGCCCCCGTATTACGGCTGGCGCGGCACCATAGGCGTTACCACCACGCGCGGCGGTCTCAGGATGGATCCGGAGGCGCGGATACTCGATCCCGACCGGCGGCCGATTCCGCGTCTGTACGGCGCCGGCGGCACCATCGGCGGCTATACCAACGAAGCGGGTTACCGCAGCGGCTGGCACTTGTCGAACGCGCTCGCCTACGGGCGAATCGCCGGGCGCAACGCCGCCAAGGAGAAGCCGCGCGCCTGATTGGCGCTTTCGGCAGCGATGAGGGTATCGCGACGGCTTGCCGAAAGGTATCGGCTGGCTTGGTACGACGCGCTTATCGTCTCCTTAGCGCTGGCGGCTGGCTGCACGACGCTCTACTCGGAAGACATGGACGATGGATTGCGAATCGAAGAGACGCTGCGCATCCGTAATCCTTTCGGCGGACGAGCTGCTGAAAACCCGCAAAAGCGTTGAGCTGGCGAAACACCCGGCTAGCTCGAAGCGGCGATACGGCTCCAGAGCAAGGGCTCGATGCCGGGCGGGGTGACCACGCGCACGATCGCGTCATAGCGCGCCTGCCAAGCGGCATCGGGCGGCGCGCCGCAGAACGTCAAGCCGAGACAGCAGGTCGTCATGGCCTCGAGCGGCAGCATCGCGTTGTTCATGACCGGGACGTGCGACGCCGAGTAGAGCGCAAAGTCGCACTTCGCGGTCGCGATGGACATCGCCAGCTCCGCGGAGACCCGACCCGCGTACCACGTGCGCATGGACTTCAGCGGTTCCCTCCCGAGCGCGAGATAGACCTCGCGCGCGCTCCGGAACAGATCCTGCGTGGGCACGGTACGATGAAACGCGAAGTAGAACAGATGCACCTGGTGGATCGGCCGCGACAGTCCGAAGCGGCCGATGCATTCCTCGGCGTCAGCCCAGACGATGACCCGGTCCCCCGGCATGGTCTTGCCAGGCACGTGCGTGAACGTGCAAGTGGGCGCGAAGTCGCATCCTTGGTAGCGAACCAGCTCCTCGGCGAGGGGTGCGCCCGGAAAGAACACCGTGTCGGCGTCCACGACCACGGTGAAATCGAAAGGGCTGATCAGGTCGGCGTGCAGCTTGGCCCATAGGGGCGCAAAGCGCTCGCCGAGGAAGGCTCGGGGCGGTGGACACTCGATCAGCCGGTCGAAGGCCGCGAGCCGCTCTCGGGAAAGCTTCGCCAGGGCCGCGCCGTGATGGCAAACGGCCACCGTCGCCTCAGGATGGGAATGCTTGATGGAGCGCGCGGCGTTGTACGCGAGCTGACCATAGCGCTGGTCGCCCAGCGCGAAGATCAGGAACCCGCGTGTGCCCGGTGATGCCTGCCCGGTCGATCCCGGGACGTGGTGGCGGCGCACGATTCCGAACCGGATCAGTTCCTCGAGCAGCTCGCGCGCCGCCTCGATGGACGCTGCGCCTGCGAGCGCTTGTTGGACCTGGTCATCGCTCGACGGTTTGGCGAGCTGTTCGAGCACGCGCAGGACCCGTGTGTGCGTGACCAACGGGCGCTGCGGAAAGCCTTGGGCCGGGGCGTGGATTTCGATGCAGGCATCACCGCGGTAGAAGACGCGCACGCCCGGAGCGAGGACATGGAGTATGGTCATGGCGTCGGTGCCGTAAGCGTCCAAAGATCTCGTCTGCCGCGTGCCGCGCGCGCATCGAGGCAGCGCGGATCGAACGCCGGGCGGTGCGGACGATGGAGCTTGCACGATGCTTCCGTCGTGCTCGCATGGATCGCTCGACCTGCTCCGGACGATGATCCCATCAGCGAATCGCGCCGCCTGCTCGTCGATGGGACTGAGTGCTTGGCCGCCAGCCGTGCGCCGGGCGAAAATGCGGCGAGCCCGGATCGCCGTGCGTCGCGAAGAATCCGGAGCCTGATCCCCTGCCTTGGGGCGGCGCCGGGCCGGCCGGCGAACGGATGCTCGATGGAGGCGCTGAATCTGGCATGGCTGCGCACCGAACCGATATACATATCGAGCGCCCCGGGTCCGAGGACTGGGGACGCATCGTCGACATCCTGCGGCACGCCAATTTCCACCATATCGGCGGTCCGGAAATGCCGGCCTTCCCCTTGGCCGATTGTTTCGTCGCCGTCGTCGATGGTCGCATCGTCGGGGTCGCGGGCTATCGGATTCTCGATCCGTCCACCGCCAAGACCACGCTGCTCGCGGTGGCGCCGGAATGCCGATCGAGGGGCATTGGCGAGGCGCTTCAGCGCGAACGCATGGACCATCTGCGCGGCCTCGGCATCAAGACCCTGCACACCAACACCGATGACCCGAGGGTCGTCGATTGGTACCTGCGTCACTTCGGCTATCGCGTGACGGGCAACACCACCCCCAAGGTGGCGCCCTTCGGCCGTGCGGATCGAGATCACTGGATCGGCCTCGTTGTGGATCTATGACGAGCACGACCGCGCACCGGTGCAATGCGGTCTCGCCTCTACGCTGCGCCATGCGGGGGGAAATAGTCCGAAACGAAATCCTGAAACTTGCCACCGGGCCCGGGCGCGATTTCTGGCCAGCGTTCGATTCGAAAAGTGAACGGCAGCCCGAGCGCTGCCGAGTCGAAAGCGGCGCCGACATACTCCCGGAACCTGGCCGTCAGGCACTCCCGCGCGACGACGCGCAGCTCGATGACGCCGTTCCTCGCCTGATGGAGCTGGTATTGCCGCATGCCTCGCGCGACCTCGATCGGGGCGTGCTCCAGCGCTTCCCGAACGGCCATCACACAGCGCAGCGTACCCTCGGGCAGCGCAGAGAAATTCCTGTACCGCCCGACCAGGTCGGTGAACGATGGCAGCGTGCGGCCGCAGGGACAGGCGGCCTCGACACGCAGCGCGAGATCGCCCGTGTCGTAGCGAATCAGCGGCATGGCGAGGTTGCTCAGTGCGGTGACGAGCACCCGCCCCGATTTTCCTGGCTCGACAGCATGACCGTCTGCATCGACGATCTCGATCAGGCAATGCTCGGCGTGCACGTGAAACCGCCCGCCTTCAGGGCAGCGGGAAGCGACGATGCCGACTTCGTTCAGTCCGTAATTCTCGTCGGCATCGACGCCGAGCACGGATCGGATGCGCCGCCTTGCATCCGGCCAGAGCTGCGAGGTGATCGACTCGACACCGCGCAAGAAACTCGGCGCCGGCCGGCTCTCCCAGGCGAGCGCGAGATGCTCCAGCGTGGCGGCCTTGGCCACCAGGTATGCCGGCCGGGCCGTAGTCAGCCAGTCGATTTGCTGCTCGATGCTGCTTAGATAATCGAAGCCGACAAAACCGCCGGTCTCGAAATCGCTCCCGATCAGGGGCCAGACGTCTACCCGGCAACCGATACCCGGAGCCACAGGCGCGCCGGTCGGATCGGGCGGCAACTCCCGCGCACGGCGCATGGCGCCAAGCGTGAGCAAGGGGTCGTAGCGAAACCACCGCAGCTCGCGTTGCTTGAGTATGCTGAACATGCGCAGGCTGCGTCGGCTTTGACGTACATGTACAGGCTGGCCGGTGGTTCCCGAAGTGCTCGTCTGCCCGGCCCAATGTTCCCCGGCCGGAAGAACGCGGGCGGCCAGCGCATCGCCCGCTGCTCGCAATTCGGACTTGGTCAGCACCGGCAGAGCGCTCAAGTCGCCGCTCGCTGCCATCCGTGGCCAAGAAATGCCTGAGCTGCGCCATTGTGCGCGGTAGTACGGAACGCAGGCGGCGGCGAATCCGAGCACGCGTTCGAGATTGGTCGCGAGCCGCGCGTGTTGCTCGGTGCTCGCCGCAAACTCGTTGCGGACCAAGGCGTCGTAATACTGGCCATGGCGCACGTGTGCGCGCAAGCGCCAACGCGATTGCTCCGACTGCTCTGCCGTCAAGCTGGTAGGCACGAACGATCAGCCGCCGGCGTCGCCCGCTCGCGGCGCAGCGGTGGTCGATTCGACTGCGTCGACGAACGCCGCGAGCCGCGTCGCGCGGTCTTCGCGCGTGTAGCGCGCGGCGAATTGCCGCGCCTTGTCCGCGAAGCTCGGCTCCGAGAATAAGCGCAGCAGCAGCTTGCGCAGCGGCGGCGATCGGTCAAACAAGTCGACGTAGAGGCCCGCGCCGAATGCGGCGACGCGTTGTGAGGTCAGAAGCTGCTCGCCTTGCATCGGCAGCAGCAGCACGGGGCAGCCCGAGGTGAGCGCTGTCGCCACGCTGCCGTGCCCTGCGTGGCAGACGATGCAACGGCACTCTCGCGCGACGGCCTGCAAGTCGATCGGATCCGGCGAAAAGCCGACGCCCATCGCGCGCAGCTCGGCGAGCTCGCGCTGGCCGAGGTCGGGGACGTGCGCCACCACGCTCGCACCAAGCTCGGTCAGGGTCTTCAGCGCGGGTACGGTGCGCGGGTCCTGCGGCTTGAGATAGCAAAAGACTCTCGGATCGCCCGGCGGCCAGCTCGCACCGGCCGCGTTCTCGCTCTCCAGCACCGGACCGACATAGGCTGCATTCACACGCGCCGCCGCGAACGGGTCCAACTCCGGTGTGGTGCACAGTATCGTCGCGCTGTCACGAAACAGCGCCGCGAAGGAAGCCAACGGCGCAGTGTCCAGGCGGATTAGCGCGCTATTGATGACGCGCGTGATGTGGGCTTGCGCCTGGCGCATGCGCGCCAGAGATGGCTTCGCCCAGGGCGCGAGCGTCGGCATGTCGTCGATCGCGGGAGGACATTCGTAG
Source organism: Burkholderiales bacterium (assembly GCA_020848435.1). Taxonomy (GTDB): domain Bacteria; phylum Pseudomonadota; class Gammaproteobacteria; order Burkholderiales; family WYBJ01; genus WYBJ01. Next base: position 125,299 of record JADLAC010000009.1, read on the forward strand.
CCCGTGCCGAACATCGTGGAGGCGATGCCTAAGCCGCGCGCGGCGAGCAACGCCGTCGGTGCGAAATTGAGCAACAGGCGCTCAGGGGCGAGCGCCGTGAAGATCTCGCGCCATGCCTTCAGCATAGCCGTGAGCGCAGCGGTATCCAGGTAGCCGAAGCGGAACAGCAGCTCGGCGAAGTTCGCGGCGGGCGGAAAGCCGTCCGCTGGCGGGAGCCACACCGGCGCCTGCAGCAAGCGATAACCGTGGCAGCCGAGCCGTTTCTCGGCGCGCGAAAGGTCCCGCAATGCGAACACGACCTCGTGACCGCGTTCGCGCAGGGCTCGGGCGATGGTCGCGAAGCCATCCAGATGGCCGTAGCCGCTGCCGAGTTCCCATGCGATCAGGATGCGGCTCAAGCCGGCTCGTCCCCCGAAGCCGCGCGGCTCCGGACCGATAACGCGAGCGCCTCGGCCGTGCGCCCGGCACGGCTACGGCTGTTCGTGACAGGAACGCGGCAACGCTGGCCGCTGAACCACGAAGCCGCTACCATGACTCGGTCCAGGCGCGCCAAGCCGCGCGGCCGCAAAGCTCGCATAGAATGTCATCGTCCTCGCGCACGAGCATGCAGGATAGCATCGTCGCGGATTTCCCCGAACAGCGTGCCGAAACGACAGATGTCCTTCGCTTCGCTTCTGCCTCGATCCGCCATCCCCGGAATCGTATGGCCGCCGATCCCCGGCGTGATGGCCGCGCGCGTGCTGGCGCTGCTGCAACAACTCGATCGCAGCCAATGGTGGCCTGCCGCCGAGTTGCGCCGATGGCAGTCGAAGCAGCTCCAAGCGTTGCTCGACCACGCCTTCGGCAGCGTCCCCTACTATCGTGAAGACCTGCACGACCAGGTGACGGCCGAGCTTCGCGCCGAGAGCATGCTCGAGCGGCTGCAAGCGGTCCCCTTGTTGACGCGCGCCGCCGTGCAGCGTGCCGGCGAGCGGCTGAACAGCATCCAGGTCCCGCTGCAGCATGGCGCGCTCGCCACGCTCTCCACCGCGGGCTCGACCGGCCGTCCAGTCACGATTAACAAGACGCAGCTCACTTCGCTGATTTGGCATGCGCTCATTCTTCGCGAGCACGCCTGGCACGGTCGGGATCTCGCGGCCAAGATGGCAGTGATCCGCTTCGTCGAGGATCCCGCTCGCGCGCGAGCGCCGGAAGGCTTGCACCAATCCGGTTGGGACACGATCAGCCATGTGCTCTACGAAACCGGACCGTGCGCGCTGCTCGCCATCGATACGCCGGTGCGCGAGCAAGTGCAATGGCTCCAGCGCGAGAATCCCGATTACCTGCTGACGTATCCGACCAACCTGGCCGCCTTGCTCGAGTGTCTAAGCGCGGACCAGGCTCCCCTGCCCCGCCTGAGGGCGGTGCAGACGATCAGCGAAGCGTTCGACCCCGATCTGCGGGCGCGCTGCCGCGAGGTGCTGGGCATCGATGTGGTCGACAGCTACAGCTCCCAGGAGGTCGGCCTGATCGCCTCGCAGTGTCCGACTTGCGCTGCGTATCACGTCCATGCGGAAGCGGCCTTGGTCGAAGTGTTGCGCCCCAATGGCGCAGCTTGCCGGCCGGGCGAGGTTGGTCGCGTGGTGGTTACGGATCTGCACAACTTCGCCACCCCGCTCATCCGCTACGAGATCGGCGACTTGGCGGAGGTGGGCGAGGCGTGCCGCTGTGGGCGGGGCCTGCCCGTGCTGACGCGCATCCTCGGCCGCGTGCGCAACATGTTGACCCTGCCGGATGGGCAGCAGCTTTGGCCACGGCTTCGCAATCAGTTCTTCGCGGAGGTCGCCCAGGCGCCGATCGAGCAGATCCAGATCGTGCAGAAATCATTGCAGCAAATCGAGATCCGGCTGGTGTGCGCGCGGCTGACGCCGGAACAAGAGCAACGCGTCGCACGGCTCTTGTGTCAGGCACTGGGTCATCGCTTCGACGTTGCGTTCCAATACTGCGAGACGATTCCCCGCAGTCGCGGCGGGAAGTTCGAGGAGTTTCTCTCGGAGCTATGAGCTTGGCTGCTGGAAGCGATCGGCATCGCCCGGCCAGAGGCGTTTATCGAGCGCGACCAGCCGCAGCTCGCTGGTGTAGCGCTCGCCGTTCGCATCCGGGAGCCAGAGCTGCTCCGGACTGGGCAGCATTTCGACCAGGCTCACCCAGCCCTCCTCGGCCGCGGTCGCCGCGCGTACCAGCTTAGCCATCAATTCCACCAGCGGCGGACTGTCGAAGTCGACGTGGACGGGCTTGTGCTCGCTGCTGGTTCTCACGAACACCCAGCGCGGAAGCGCGTGCGTGGAGCGCAATTCCCAGGCGCCGCGGAAGCGCTCGGCCGGATTCGCGCCACGCGCAAACGCCAGCTCCCGCGCCGGGAAACGCCAGCTTTCCCTGCTCACCACGAGGTCGTCGATGGCGATGCGCGGCGTATGCGGCCTTGGGCCGAGCAGCCGGAAGCGACGGGCGCAGAAACCCCTCAACTGCGGGCCGAAGAAGCTGATCGCGGGAAACGAGCGGCTGTGGTCGCGCGTGCGTATCCTCAGACCTTGCGCATCCTCGTCGACCACGAGCTGGGCTATGGGGATGACCTGCTCGCGCGCTCGCCATGACGGCACATCGTCGAACTCGACGTGTACGCCGTGGACCAGCGCCGGGTCGTACACGCCGCGCTCGCCCAGCATGGCGTGATTCACCACGGCGCTCAACTCCGCTTCGGGTTGATCGCGCTGCGCCTGCGCAAGGAATTGCGTTGCCTGCGGGTGCAGCGCGAGAAACGTCGCCTGCAACAGGGTATTGCCCGAGGCGTGCAGCTCTCCCAGGACGAGCGTGAATTGCCCGGCGCGGATCGCATCGACGCTCTGCGCCGCGATCAAGACATCCGGGGAGTGAAAACGCGCGCCCGGCCAACCGGGGCCGGGAGCATCGAACGCGGCATCCACGGCGTCCCGGAGCGCTTCGGCGCGCAGCGACACCCGACGGCAATTCTCCGGCTCAGCGCCGAGCAGCAGCGGCGCCCAGCGCTCTTCGAGCTGCTCGACGACATCGTCGACGAGCAGCCGCAGCGTTTCCTCGTTGTCTTGTAGCGCACGCCAAAGCGTGGTCAACGCCACCGCGGTATCGCCCGCTCGGGAGCGGCACAGTTCCCAAGCGCCGCGCACCCAATCCATGTATTGCCCCGCGAGCTGCCAGGTGAACCAACGCGCGCTCGTCAGCACCAGCGACAGCGGGGCGGCCAGACGATCGATGACGGACTTACCCAGGGTCAGTGCGACGTCGCGGATGCAATCCTCGTACAGTAGGCCGCGCCCGGCGGAAACCGAGCCCGCGGCGCGCCGGGACGCTTTGCCCGTGATCGAGGTGAAGCGATGCTCCAGGTCCGCCATCGCCGCGTCGAGCGCGCGTGAGTCGCCTGCGCAGCGCGCTACCGACAAGCGCGCCTGTTCGAGCGAATCCAGCGGCGCGATCAAACGGCCCCGGACGTGCGGGTCGCCTACGCGCTCGAGCAGCTTTCGCAACCAAGCCTCGGGATGCGGGACGATCGGTATGCTCGGAGCCCAGACGACCAGGCGCGCCGCGGCGAGGGACTCGAGGAAGAATGCGATCTCCGGATACGAGCTGTCATCGGCTCCGAGCAGTGCCGGCAGCTCGCGCGCCTGCACGTCGCCGCTCAACAGCGAAAGCACGCGCGCCTGGCTCTCGCTGAGCGCGATCGTCTGATCGTCGCCGCGGTATAGCTCGAGCGCCTCGACCCGGCACGTCGGAGCGAGCCTTGGGCAAAGCCACGCCCGCAGCGCCGGGTCGCGCGCGCACCCTTCCGCGAGCGCACGGATCGCCCAGTGCTCGAAGTGAAGCATGCGCTCGGCGAGCAGGCGCGGCCCGACCTGCATCCGCAGGTTGGCGGTCGCGGGATCGAGCTGTATCCAAGCCAGGGGACCGAAGAAGCCGATGGTCTCGTTCTTCGACGCGTAACGCTGGAGATACTCCGCGACGAGCCGAGCGTGTTGGCGCGCAGCAGCGCCGGTAGCGTCGGCTGCGTGGCGCAGCAGTGGCGCCAGCGCCGTATCCAACAACGCACGGTTCTGCCAGACAAGGGCCTCGCGAAACAGCGGATCAGCGGCGGCGGCGAGCAGCACCGACCTGCTACGCTGCGCGCCGCGGTCGTAGATCGAGGTGAATTCTTCCAGAGCGCGGGTGTACTGATCGAACGCCGCCCGCGCGGCGTCCAGCAGCGGCTGTAGCTGCGGGCGTTCCGCCAGCGCAGGCGCGAGCTGGCCGTGGCGCAGGCGATTGATCGCTTTCTTGAGCCGGCGCTCCTCCCTGCCCTCCAAGCCACGGGAGATCACCCCGCACTGCTGCGCGAGCTGCGAGCAGCGCAGCCGGTAAGCGCCCAGCGCTGCATCCAGTCGCGATGCCGCGGCTGCCACGTCCGCGGCGACCACGCGGGCGAGGTATCCATAGGGGAAACCGGCGCTGCGCAACGCCGCTTCCCGCCACAGGCTCCAGTCCGCGCTTAGGGATAAGCGATGGCCCAAGGGCACTGCAGGATCGCTCGCCATCTCCTCGACGCTCACGCCTGGAGCTCGCAGCGGAAATCCTCGAACTTGCCGCCGGCGGCACGCTCGATGGCATCGACCCGTCGCAGCTCCACGTCGAAGGCATAGCCGAGGTCGCGCTGCATTCCCTCGACCAGTGCGTCGCGCTGTGACGCTCCGATCGGGCTCGAGGTCACGATCAGAACCAGGATGTCGGTCAGGCTGCGTTGAATGACCTGGCATTGCTCGACGCGTACCACTTCCGCGTCATGCAAGCAGCGGAACAACGGCCAGCGCGTTTCCCCAGAGGGCAGGCGCAACATGTTGCGCGCACGCCCCAGCACTCGCTTCAGGACCGCATGAGGACCGCCACGGGGGCAGGGTGCGTCGAGCTGCGCGTAATCACCCAATTCGTAACGGATGAGGGGCATGGCGAAGTTGTGCAACACCGTCACTACGACGCGTCCGATCGCGCCCGGCGGACACGGCCGATCGCGCTGGTCGAGGACTTCCACCAGCACGGATTCGCTGCACACATGCAGGTGCTCATGCGCAGCACATTGCATCGCGATGGGCCCGGTTTCCACGGCGCTGTATTCGTCGATAACGGCAACGCCGAAGACCTGGCCGCACAGCGCGCGCACCGAGGGATCGAGCACTTCGGCGAAGCTGCGCAGCGCGCGCAATGACGGTATGGCGGTCGCCGTCTCGCGCAACCGGCGGGCGAGCGCCGCCAGGTTGCTCGGGTAGCTCAACAGATAAGCCGGTCGCTCGCGGGCGAGCCACTCGATCTGCTCACCGACGGTGGCCTCGATACTCAGTTGAACTGCCGGACCGCACGGATAGCCGGCTGCCCAGAGCGCCTCGCGCGCGCCCTCGGGCGGCGTGGCGTAACCCGGCGGCTGTTTCCTGATCGCGGCGACCTTGGCGGAAAGATCGATCCCGTGACGCAGATACTGGGCGAGGTAGTGCGCCTTTTGCGGGAGCGCCAAGAGCTCGGGCTGCAGCACCTGAACGGGACGTCCGGTCGAACCCGATGAAGCCGCGACGCCCAGGCGGCCATGTTCGCGTGGAATTGCGTCGCTGCGCAGCTCGCGCGCCGCGTTCTGGAGGCTGCGACGCGTGAGTATCGGCAGGCGTTGAAACGATTCCATCGCCGGCGCCTTCTTCCAGCGGCTCGCGGCCTGGCGATAGTGGCGCCGGTACCAGGGCACGGTGCGCATCGCATGCTCGACGAGCGCTTCGACCTGTTGCAGTTGCAGCGCGAGCAGCTGCGAGGGCTGCAACCGTTCATCGCGCGCGAATTCCCGCAGCATGCTCAAGACCAGCGCGTCCGTCGTGCCGGGTATGGCGGGAAACGCGAGTCCCGGAATCGCGCAGGCCGGTACGTTGGTATCGAGGACCGGGGTGTCCAAGGCAGCGGCCGGCACGGGATCGGCAGGGTTGCGTACGAGGTGCGCTAGAAAACGATCGGGGGCGCCACGGCGCCCCCGATGTTACCGCAAGCCGATGCGCGTCAGCTTTCTTGCTCGTCGCGCCGTGATCGCCGCCGGCCTGCGGCGAGCAGCAGCGCACCTAGACCTCCGGCGAGCAAACCCAGGCTCCCCGGCTCCGGTACCGCTTGCAGCACTTGGAACGTGGCGGGTATGCCGCCCTGGAGCGGGAACGCCGGGTCACCTGTACGCGGCGGCTGCTCGAACCAGGAGGCCTGGTAAGGCGCCGGCGCCGGCCCGATCGGAGAATCGAACCCGAAGTTATCCTTGGAGCCGCCTTCGCCTATGCCAAAGAAGCACCCTTCGCCTTCGAAACATCTCGTGTAGAAATGCAGGACGTACTCGTGATTCGCGTACACCGGGTTATAGAACGGATCGGTCGGATTCTGCCAAGTTATCTGGCCGTCCCAGCCTGTGAAGCCGTTGGATACGCCGCGCCGTTCGATCGCCCAGTCCCAGCCCTCCGGCGTAACGATATTCGAGATCCCCGCCGCATTGGAGGTTATGTTCTGGCCGTCCCCGACGCCGTCGAACGGGAGCTCCCAGTCCCGCAGCAGGCTGATGGGTTGGTTGTAAGAATCCGAGGTATTGCACACGAGGTACCTGTACCGAAAGCCGCTACCACTACCGGTGACGTCATCCTGGACCGCGGAGGTTCGTTCCTCTGCGGTAGTTCCAGTACAGCCGATGATGGCGGCTTCGCTCGCCCCGCTCACGAACCCCAGCGCCCCGAACAGCGCAATGGCGGAGACATCGGCCCTGAACCAGCGAAAATCCTTCTTCATGAAATACGCTCCTGACGTTGCCGCCCGCCAATGCCCGACCGCCACATTGATCCTGGTCAGCGTGAAAACGACCTGCGCTTGCAGCGCGAAGCAATATCCGCGCCTTTTTCAAGGGCGATGGATTTTCAATGTCTTAGCGGTGATGCCTCGGAGCGGTGTAAGGGATCTCGACAATCGGGGATCGATGCCTCGCGCCTGCTGCCGGAGAAAAACGAATCGTCCGTCGCGCATGGCAGCGCTGTAATCGATCGATTACGTCGCGTCAAGCGGTTTGAATGCGGCACTTCGGGACGCAACAGCCGCTCGGGCGGTATCTCTTCTTCTTCCGTGGTGCCCGGGGCCGGACTCGAACCGGCACGCCGTGTGAGGGCGAGGGATTTTAAGTCCCTTGTGTCTACCGATTCCACCACCCGGGCGCGGCTTGCGAGCATAGCACGCGCCTGCGCTGCACTCGCCGCTGCGCGCGGCTCGAGCGAGGATTGCTATCATTGCCCCGCGCGGCGCGCCCGCCGAATGCGAACCCGCGCTTTGCGCCCCACGTCACGTTCGCAGGATCCCCCGATGAGCGAAGCGCTCGACTATCTGCTCAAGGTCAGACCCGAGGCCATGGGCCATTACTTTCGCTTCATGGCCGAAGCCGGCCGCCATCTCGATCCGAAGACGCGAGCATTGATCTCGGTGATCACCAAGGTACACGCCCAGACCGAGGCAGGATTCAGGCAATACCTGAGGCGCGCGCTCAAGGACGGCGTGCGCCCGATGGAAGTGATCGATGCGCTGCTGATGGCGTTTCCCGCGCTCGGGCTGACCCGGATCGTGTGGGCGATCGATGTGTTGATCCAGATGGATCTGCCCGAGTTTCGGGCCGCCGCACTGACCGGCGTGTCCGACTGGCATCGGGTCGGCGACACGGACGCATTCGATGTCGGCGAGACGGCGCGAATCGAGCTCGCCGGGCAGCCGCTGTTCGTGCATCGCAGCGCTGAAGAGTTTCGTGTCTACGATGCACGCTGCCCGCACCAGGGCACGCCGATCCCGGAACAAGCGTTGAAGGGCACGCGTCTCACCTGCCCCAAGCACGCCTGGAAATTCGACGTTCAAAGCGGCCGCTGTACCCAGGGGGGCGATCGCCCGCTGCGGCGATTAGAGAGCAAGGTCGTCGCCGGCGAGCTGCTCGTCTACTGCTGACGCGCGGGCCCCTCAGGCGCTCGGTTTCATGAGCAAGCTCATGGTCTGGAAGGTCACCACGGCCAGCACCAGGATGATGACGAAAAAGACGATCTGACGGTGCTCGAAGCGGGCGCCGCGGGTGCGTTCGAGGTAGTTGAGGACCGCATCGGCGATCGCGTACAGACCGACGGCAATGACGGTGAAATAGAGCATCTCCATGCGATGTTTTCCTCGCGCTATGCCGCGTCGGCGGCGGTAAGGCGCACGCTGCGGTGCCGGCGCATCATGGCGCTCACCACGACAATGAGAAACAGCACGCCGCCGATGACCGCGATCAACCCGCCCGCGCCCATCACGCCCATCGCGACGATCTGTTCGGTCGTACGCAGCGCCTGATCCGCGCCCGCGACCTTGCGCTGCACGCCGTAGCCTCCGGACCATACCAGGCCGACGATATGCAGCAATTGCCCGCCCCCGTATACCCAGGGCTGGACATGCGCGAGCCGCGCATTGACGGATCGAAACCCCAGCCGCGGCAAGAGCGCGTACGTCAGGCCCATGAGCGCCAGTGTCACCCCGACGATGCAACCGTGGTAATGGGCCGGAATCTTGACGTTGCTGCCTTGGATCATGAAGCCGATGATGCCGCCGGCGCCGAACAAGATGAGCGAGGCCACCAGCGCCGCCCGCATGGGGCGCGTATCCCGGCCCGGTGCGGGGGCGCGCAGCAGCGCCGCGAACACGGCAAGCGTGAAAGGAACGATCGCGAGCCCTCCGCCGAAGCGCATCAGCCAGGTGAGCAGCCGATGGTGCTCCACCGAGGCGATGTCGTAGGCCAGGTAGATCACCGGGGTCAGGAACACCGAGACCAGGGCGATCGCGAACAGCAGGATCGCTACTCGCGGCGTGAGCGGGACGCGTGCGCCCGCCTCCTCGGCGAGCCACAGCCACGCGACCAGCATGAGCAGCGTGTAGGTGAATTGCATGACGTGACCGCCACCCCAGAAGAGCAGCTCGTAGAGCGCGCGCCCGTCCAATCCCCGCGGCAGCACGAGCCACGACCAGGCGAAAGCGATCAGCGCGACCGCGAGCGAAACGGCCGCGCTGTTGAGCCCGAAGCGTAGCGCCCCGGCGCCATCGGGTCGGATACCGACGGCCGGGGCCGCCGTCATGCTGCGCAGGACCAGGCACAAGGTACCGATGCCGAACACGATCAGCCCGCTCAGGAACACCGGCTCGTCGAGCACGGGTATGTAGTTGGCCATGATCGGATTGCCGCTGCCCGCGAAGGGTGCGGCGGCCATGATCGCCGCACCGCACGCGGACAACGCCAAGGCGCACCAGCCAGCGCGACGCCAGCGCGGCCCGCTGTTGAGACTCCACAGCACGCCGCCGAAAGCCACGAACCACACCAGCACCGACAAGTCGACGTGCACCACCAGCGCGACGTGGAAGAAGTCCACCAGGGGGAAGAAATCCTTCACGTACGGCGCGCGCGAAAGCACGAGGAGCACGGAGAACAGGCCCGATACGAGCAGCGAGACGACGGCGAGCGAGAGCCAGCCGACCGCGAGCGGACGCCGCGCCGTGTCCGACACGTCGAGCCGGTAGGCATAGGCGCGCGCGCCGCGGCTCGCAGCGCGCCGCGACAGGGCCGCGATCATATTCATCGGAACAGCACTCCTTCGACCTCGCGGTCGAAATCTATGGTCAATACCTGCCCGGCGCGCAAGCTTACGGTGCGCGCCACGACCTGCGGGCTCGTGTTCCGGCGCGCATCGTCGGCGACGCTCGCCTCGATCCGATGCGTTCCGGCGGCGAGGGGCAAGCGCCGGTAGAGGGTGGCCGCACCGTCGCGCGCCAAGCCGCGCGGCGGCAGGGTTTCGTCCACCATCAATTCGCCGTCCACGATCAGCCGCACGCGCACATCGGCACGTTCCCGCGGACAGGATTCGGCATGACGCATGTTGGCCGGCAGGCGCGCCAGCTCCTCCGCCGACAGGCGGCGGCACGGCTTGAGGCGCGCACCGTCGAGCGTCATGCTGAGGCGAAGCAACGCGGTATCCGGAGGCAGTTGCTGGTAGCTCGGCGCGACCGAGCAATACGCGAGCGCGATCCCGCACACGCCGTAACAGAGCAAGCGCCCGAGCATGCGCCGATCAAGCATTGCCCAGTCTCCGCAGCCGCGGCCGATCGCCGCGCGCCTCGACGGCGCTCGTCTTGGCGCGCAGACTCGCCACCGCCTGCGCCAGATCGCGCTCCTCGCCCGCGCCCGCGAAGCTCAAAGCCCAGCGCGAGGGATCGACGCTCGTTCGCAGGTGCGGCTCCCTCTCGCCCGACAAGCGCCGCTCGATCCATTGCGGCCCGAGGCGGAATTCGCACTCTCCCGGATGGCAGGCGTTGACCACGACCCCGGCTGCACCGGCGCGCAATGCATATTCGACGAACGCCGGCGGCAGCATGGCGATGCATAGCAGCGGCAGCGCGAGCACGCCCTCGGCGCGTACGCTGTCGAGCGCTGCCGCACGCTCGCAGCCGAACACGACGATCGCCGGACCGCGCTCGCCTGCGAGCGCACGCTCCAGCTCCCGGCGCAGATCGTCGACGGTTCGCCGCGGCATGTCGATGCCGCTCAGCAGCGCGTCCGTGCTGCGAAAAGGTGTGGATGAGGGACAAGCGCCCGCGCAGATACCGCAGCCGGCGCACGCGTCCGCGATCACCACGGGAAAACGTTGGCCGGCTCTCGCACCCGGGCGCGGCTTCATCGCGATCGCCGCATATGGACAGTCATCGGCGCAGCGCGCGCAGCCGTTGCAGTTGTCGAGATCGACCCGCGCGTGCTCGCGCGGCGCCGGTCTAGCAGCCAATGCCGGCATCGCACACAACAGCAAGGTCGCGCCGGCGGCGAAACTCCACGCGATTCCAGGCGATGTTTCATACTGGAGCGGATGAATGAAGAGGTAGAACCAGTCGAGCGCCAAGCCGGTTTGCAGCAGCGTGGGATCGGCCGGCGCATGACTGGCTGCCGGCGCCGCCACGGCGAGCGCGAGCAAGGTGAGCAGCACGCCCCACGCCAGCGAGCGCGGCGGCAGCGTGTGCACGTGACTGATGCGCTGGATGTGTATCCACATGCCGGCCAGCAGCAGCAAGGGAATGCCGATGTGCAGGAAGATGAGCAGGGAGAAGAAGCGGTCGTCGATCGGCTGGATGAAATTGCGTACGATCGCATCGCCGCCCAAGGGCAGCCAGTCGAGCCACTCCGCGGTCGCGGTGATCGAGAACAGAGCGAGCTGGTCCCAGACCAGCCAGTAGCCGCCGATCCCCGAGGCATACGCGAGCCAGATGAGCGGTACCCCGCTCAGCCAGGAGAACCAGCGAAAGCTCGCGAAGTGCCCGCGCAAGAGCTCGCGCCCGATGTGCAGCAGCATGATCGCCGCGAAAGCATCGGAGGCATAGCGGTGCAGGCTGCGCATGATTCCGCCGAGATACCATTGCTCGCTGCTCAGCTGCTCGACCGAGGCATAGGCGCCGGCTGCGCTGGTATCGAAGAACGCGTAGAGATAGATCCCGGTCGCGGTCACGATCCAGAACAGATAGAACCCGAGGGCGCCGAGCTGGTGCCAGGGGTTGTGCTCGGGCGCGAACGCACGCTCGAGGCCGCGACCGATCGCGGCCGCGATACGAACCCACGGTCGCGCTGCCGCGTTGCTCGCCACGCCCGTTGTCCTGAACCCCGACATGGCGCCAATGCTGACACGCGCCGCCGAGATCGCATTGACGCGGGTCAATCCGCCGTCAGCTCCTGAAGCGGAAGCCGCCGCGGGCGTTGTCGAAGTCGATCAGCACGCTGCCCCCCGGGGGCAGGTCGAGGGTGGTCGTGGCGCGATGGTTGAAATCGCCGTGCGGGCGATCGCGCATGCGCACCGCGATCTCGTGGCGCCCCGTGGGCAGCTCGATGCGCCGGTAGACCGTGGCGGCGCCGTCGTGGTGCAATCCCGAGGGCGGCACGTCGAGGCTCAGCAAGAGCCTGCCGTCGAGCTCCACTTCGACCTTCAACGGCGAGCGCTCGCGCGGGCAATCGAGCTGCGAGCGCATATTGGGTGGGAGCTTGGCGAGCTCCTCGGGCGTGCGCTGGTGGCATTCGCGCAGGCGCTCGCCGGCATGCGAGAACGATACGCGCATGAGCGCGCGGTCCTGCGGCAGGTGCGCAAATCGCGGTGCCGACGAGAAGTAGCCGAGGATCACCATCAAGGGCACGTAGAGCGCCAATTGCGCCAGAAAGCGCAGCACCCCGATCATCGCCCGCCCCCGGGCTTCATGATTTCTGCCGCTCCCCCCGGCTTGTGCGCGGGCAGCAGGAAGGTATCGGAGAAGCAATCCTCTTGCGCGAGCCCGCGGGCAAGAAACGCGGGATGCGCCGCGGCCACCATGTCGACCGATCCGCAGGCATAGATCTGATGGCCGGCAAGATCCGGAAAGTCGGCCAGGATCGCCTCATGGACCAACCCGATGCGGCCGGTCCAATGGTCCTCCGGCGCCGGGTCCGACATCACCGGAATGAACTTGAAATTTGCGTGCTCGCGCTCCCACTGGCGCGGCAGCTCGCCAAGGTACAGATCCTGCGGGCGGCGCACGCCCCAGTACAGCAGCATGTTGCGTTTGAGGCCGATATGCAGAGCGTGCTCGACCATGCTTTTCACGGGCGCGAAGCCAGTCGATCCGGCGACGAAGATGATCGGCTTGTCGCTGTCTTCGCGCAGGAAGAACGAGCCCAACGGCGCTTCGAATCGGATGGTATCGCCCACCTGCATATGGTCGAACACCCAGGGCGTGAACTTGCCGCCCGGCACCAGGCGAATCTGCAATTCGATCTCGCCTTGCACGTGCGGAGCGGTCGCGAAGGAAAAGCTGCGATGCTCGCCGTTCGGCAGCAGCACGTTGATGTACTGCCCGGCGTAGTAGTCGAGCTGCTCGCCGGGCCCGAGGGCGAGAAAGACCTGCATCACATCGGGGGCGAGGCGGTTCATGCGCGTGACGCGGGCGTTGTAGGTCCGTATCGGCCGCCCGCCGAGCGGCTCGGTCGGCTCGTACTCGACCTCGATGTCGCTCAACGCCGTCGCGCAGCACAGCAGCAGCTTGCCGGCGGCGCGCTCGGCCTCGCTGAGCGCGTCCTTCTGGTAGTTGCCCGGATCGATTTCGCCGTAAGTGAGGGTCGCTTTGCATTTGCCGCAGCCGCCGTTGCGGCACTCGAAGGGGAACGCGATACCCTCGCGCAAGCCCGCGTCGAGGATGCTTTCGCCTTCGCGCACGCTGATGATGTGGTTGTCCGGGCGCACCAGCAGATGGAAGCCCTCCTTGGAGACGCGCCGGCGCTTCGGCGGCAACCACGGCGCCAACAGGAACAGCGCGGTCGCACCGCCGACCAGCGCCCACACCTCACCCGGGCTCCAGCGATACAGCAGGGCATACACGGGCAGGTAGAACCAGTCGAAATCGATCACCGTCACGGCGGATGCGAGATCCGCCGGCGCCTGGCTCAGCGCGGGCTTGAGCAGCGACAGCACCACCAGCGCGGCGCTCAACGTGGCGGCAATCGGCCAAGGCGGCGAGGTGCGCGCCTGCGGCACGCGCTGGGTATGCACCATCAGCAGCGCCAGCGCGGCGAGCGGGATGCCGATATGGATGAACGAGAGCAGCGAGAACAGCCGGTCGTTCACGTTCTCCGGAAAAATGAAGTTGCGCACCAGCGTACCGCCGAAGACCGGGATCCAGTCGAACCATTCGGCCGTGGCGATCACCACGAACTGCGCCAGGCGGTCCCACGGCAGCATGTAACCGTTGATCCCCGCGGAGTAGATGAGCCAGAGCAGGACGACCCCGCTCACCCAGGAGAACCAACGGAAGGCGCGGTAACGGTCGAACACGAAATGCCGCGCCAGGTGCAAGAGCATGGTCAATACCATGCCGTCGGAGGCATAGCGGTGCAGGCTGCGCAAGATGCCGCCGAAATACCATTGCCCGTGGGTGAGCTGCTCGACCGAGGCGTAGGCTTCTTCCACTCCGGTATCGAAGAAGATGTAAAGGTAGAGCCCGCTTCCCAGCACGATCCAGAACAGGAAGTAGCTGATCGGACCGAGGTAATAGAGCGGATTGAGGCGGTCGCCGAAAGCGAGGTTGAAGAAGCTCTCCACCCGCAGGAAAGCCCAGCGTCCGGCACGATGCACGAGTTTCAACACGATAGGGAAGCGACCAGGTCGACGACGATCAGCGGGCCGGCGACGCCCTGACGGGAGCCGCCGAGGTTCGGAAGCTCAGCCGCGGGAGCGGCGGCGCTGGCGCCGCCATTCGTAGATGAGACTGCCCGTTCCGGCAAGCACGATGCTCGCGCCGACCAGCAGCTCGATCACGACGGCGTAGTTCAAGCGATACCTGCCCGCGCTCGGATCATACACCGTGCAGAGCAGCCGGACACGTTCGAGCCAGTCGGCGAGCGCCGGAGACGCGCTGCGCTGCCCGGTGACGAGCTCCTTCAGCGGACCGACCAGCAAGGGCAGATCGAACGAATCACCATAGAGCTGACGATAGATGCGCCCCTCCGGATCCACGACCGTGAGCTGGAGCACGTGGTCGAAGCCCTTTGCCGTCTGCGCGTAGCTGAAGCCGAAATCACGCAACAGCGCATCGACGCGCCCGGCGTCCGGGCTCAGAAACGACCATCCCGGCAGATCCGCCCCGTGGCGCCGGGCGAAATCCTTCATTGCGACCGGGTTATCGTGGGGAAGATTGAAGCCGATCGTGATGCTGTGGAAGCTGTCGGCGCCAAGCGTCTGCTGTGCCGAACGCAATGCCTTGACGAGGAATTGCGTAGTCGCGGGGCAGACTTCGTAGCAGCCGGTATAGACGAAGCTCACCACCAGCGGCTTGCCGCGGTATTGGCTCAGTCGAACGCGTTTGCCTTGGGCTTCGGTGAATTCGTAATCGGCCGGCGCGGTTCCGACGACACCCTGGCTCAGCGCCAGGGCTGCCTTCTGGTCGAGCGCTGCGCTGGATTGAGCGCGGGTGGTTTCGGCCAGCAGGACCAGGGTCACGACGAGCCCCACCGCGATGCCGATGCGGGTGGCGAGGCCGGCGCGCTTGCCACCGCGGAGCGTCAATCGCGCACTCCGGCGTCGATCAGCGCCGCGAACAGCAGCAGGGAAAGCTGGACCAGGGTCGCATGAAAATTCGCCATGGCGGTCGCGCGGTTCGGCGCGCGCACCAGCGCCACGCTCTTCACCAGCAGATAGGCGCCGCCGGCAACCGCGCCCACGAGATAAACCGCACCCAGACTATAGAACGCCGGCAGCAGCGAGGCCGCCACCAGCAGCACGCTATTCCAGAATATCACCCGAGCGCTGCGGCTCTCGCCCACCAACACGGGCAGCATGGGCACGCCGGCCGCCCGGTAATCGTCCTGAAAGGCGATGGCGAGGCTCCAGAAGTGCGGCGGCGTCCAGAGGAACAACACGAAGGCGAACGCGAGCGCTTCGGCCGTCAGCTCGACGCTCACGCTCGCCGCACCGGCCAACACCGCGAAGCTCCCCGCCAGGCCGCCGATGACGATATTGAGCCAGGTGCGCCGTTTCAGCCACACGGTGTAGACCACGGCGTAGAAGAATGCGCCGAGGAAAACGTACAGTGCCGCCAGCGGATTCACCGCGAGGGCGGCGCTGCCGACGGCAGCGACGATCATGAGGACAATCAGCGCGAGCCAGTGTCTGCCGTGGCGCAGGCTGCCGCTCACGAAAGGCCGCGCGCGAGTACGGCGCATGCGCGCGTCGAGGTCGCGCTCGGCGTATTGGTTGAACGCGCCCGCGGCCGCCGATGCCACCAGCACGGACAAGGCGAGGACCAGGCTTTGCCAAATCGTAGGACGCGGTCCGGGGGTGACCGCGATGCCGGTAACGGCGGTGAGCGCGATGACGATCCCGATCCGCAGCTTGAAGAGATTCAGAAAGGTCTTCATGTCGATTGCGCCTCGGTTCGGCTTGGTGCCGCCTCTCCCCGGGTCCGCTGCTCCATTCGGCCCGGAGAGAGGTACGCACGCTCCCTGATTAACTCAGCGGCCAGACCGTCGACAGGTACTTCCAGTTGACGAAGTAGTACAGGATGAAGGAGATCAGGAACACCATCGCGAGCACCAGCGTTCCCGGCGCCACGAAGCCGGCCATGCCCACGTTGGGATGATGCGCGGCGATCGCCGCCGCCACCGGCGCCGGTGCCGGTGCTATGCCTTCCGCGGCGCGCACGTGCTTGAAGTCCGGCACATCGACGCGCGGCGCGAAGAACACCGATCCCACGGTGATCAAGAGATAGATCGCTCCGCCCACTACCGCCGCCAAGCCGGCCAGCGCCGTCAACGCCATCATCAGCCAGGCCGCACCGGGGAACTCGTAGGGCATCGCGTTACCGGCGAAGCTGATGTCCCAGTGCCGGCGCGGTACGCCCAGGGTGCCGGCGCCCATCATGAACAGGGCGAAAGCGCTCATCCCCAAGCCGAAC
This sequence comes from Burkholderiales bacterium, assembly GCA_020848435.1. Lineage (GTDB taxonomy): Bacteria > Pseudomonadota > Gammaproteobacteria > Burkholderiales > WYBJ01 > WYBJ01. Next base: position 141,844 of record JADLAC010000009.1, read on the forward strand.
AGATAAGGTTGCCATTGCGCGAGCTTGGGAAACAGCATCTTGCGCCGGAACAGCACCGGTATGAGGAAATACGTGAGCGACATGAAGGCAAGGGTGGTGCCGACCACCACCGTCGCGTGGAAGTGCCCCGGCACGTAGATGGTGTTGTGGATGATGAGGTTGAGCTGCTCGGTGCCCATCATCACGCCGGAAATCCCGCCGAGGAAGCCGAAGCCGATGAGGGAGATGAACATGCCGGCGAACACGGGATTGCCCCACGGCGCCTTGCGCAGCCACTCGAACAGGCCGCGGTTGTAGCCCTTTTCCCGTTGTGCGACCTCGATGGCGCCCGGCACGGTGAGCCCGTGCACCATGCTCGCCAGCACCGCCAGGTACATCGCGTAGCTGGTGTTGAAGATCTTCCAGTTCGAGGTCAGACCCGGATCAGCGAGCAGATGGTGGGCGGAGGCGAGCTGCAAGAACAGGATGTAGAGCAGGAACGCGCCGCGGCTCACCTTCTCGCTCATGGGCTTCGCGCCGAACACGATCGCGGCGATCGCATACCAGACCGAGACGTGGGCCGCGACGTTGATCTGTTGCGAGGAGTGACCGAAGCCCCACCACACGGTGCGATACATCAGCGAATCGATGTGTTCGACCAGGCCGACCGACCAGAGGAAGGTCGGGATCAGGATGATGGCCCCCGAGGCGATCGTGAACACCGCGATGATGCACGCCGTCACGGCGCCGAAGGTGACCAGCGGTATGGAACCGTTGTAGGTGCGCTCGGCCTTTGCCACCACCAGGGTACCGAGGAAGACGAAGCAGCCGATGAGCGCACCGACCGCGAACAGGATGAGCCCGAGATAGAACGCCGGATGGGCGCCCATCGGCGCGTAGGAGGTGAACATCACGCTGGACGTGCCGCTGAAGATCGCGTAGTTGTTCATGATCGCGCCCAGGATCATGAGCCAGAAGCCGACCCAGGCGAGCCCCGGCGTTGCAAGCCGGCAGCGCAGCAGGGTGCTGGAGGCGAAGTACAGGATCGCGATCTCGAAGAAGATGATCCACAGCACCAGCATGTCGACGCCGTGCGCCGTGAGGAAGAGATAGAACCAATCGGGCGAGAGCAGGTGGACGGCTTGCCAGCGGGTGAGGGTCACGCCGAGGGCCAGGATGCCGCCGACGAGCAGCGACACCACGGCCGCGACCGCGTGCGCCTTCATCAGCTTCTCCGCCGGCTCGTGGAACAGCAGTCCCGTGCTGGGACAGGTCCGGAACATTCGATTGACTGCCATGACTTATCCCCCCTTGTTCTACTTTACGTAGAGCTTGCTCGACATCGTGTGATGATTGATGCCGCAGTACTCGTTACAGATGATCGAATAGGTCCCGGCGCGAGTGGGTTGCACGGTAAGGACGTGGTCGTAGCCCGGATGCACCTGGATGTTGATGTTCTCGGGCTGCAGCGAGAATCCGTGCAGCCAATCCATCGACATGAGATGGATGCGGTAGCTCTTGCCGGCCTCGAGCTCGAGGATCGGCCACCACGACCACAGGCGCGCTACCAGGTACACGTCGCTGCCGGCGGGCGGCGCCACCACGGGAATCTTCTGGTCGGTCTCGGTGCGCACGGTGAACTTGTCCACCATATCCTGCGCCTTCTTCATGTAGACCTCGGGCGTGGTGCGGTACGCCTCGTTGGCCAGGTTCTGTTTTCCGAACACATGCCAGTACGGCATCATGAAGAACATGATCAGGCACCAGATCAGCGCGATGACGACCCAGGTGCCCTCCACGCGATCCAGCGGTTGCTTCCACCAGACGCGATCCTCGGGCGGTAGTATGGCGCTCATGCTCCCCTCTCCTTCGACGGTTTGTTCGGCGGTTTACTTGGCGACCGGGATGTTGACGATTTCCATCACGCCCCAGATCACATAAAGCACCGTGGGCAGGGCGACCCCGAGAAACAGCAACAGGAAGGGATTGTCGAGAAGCTGCTGCATCACAGGCACCGGCTCCTCGGGCGGCAGGTCGTTCATCGGGTCTACACGGGTCTCAGTCGTCATGGCTCCCTCCGAGGCTGTCTGCCGGCCGCTACCGGCCGGCGGGTCTATGTGGAACTGCCGCGAAAGTTACCCTCGGACGGCGGCGCGGAACTTGACTTTAATCAAGCTTTCGCCGCGCTGGGTCGATCGCGCTTGCAGCGAGCTGTAGCGCGCCGTTCGAGGCGGTATAGTTGCGTTCCAACCAGGGAAGCAGGACCGATGGATCGAAGCACACGTATACGAGTGGCGGCATGGCTGTTCGCGTGCTGCGTGCTGCTATTCACGATGATCGTGATCGGTGGCATCACGCGTCTCACCCGCTCCGGACTTTCCATCGTCGAATGGCAGCCGATCGCCGGTGCGCTGCCGCCTTTGAACGAAGCGCAGTGGCTCGAGACCTTCGAGAAGTACCGGCAGACCCCCGAGTACAAGCAGGTCAACTTCGGCATGAGCCTCGCCGAGTTCAAAGGCATCTTCTGGTGGGAATACATCCATCGCCTGCTCGGGCGTCTCATCGGCCTGGTCTTTTTCATTCCCTACGCCTGGTTCCTGCTGCGCAAGCGGCTCGACCGCGACAGCGCCTGGAAGCTCGGCCTGGTGTTCGTTCTCGGCGCGATCCAAGGGGCGATGGGCTGGTACATGGTCAAGAGTGGCCTGGTCGACGATCCGCGCGTGAGTCACTATCGGCTCAGCGCGCATCTCGGCCTCGCCTTCGCGATCTTCGCGGCCATGTTCTGGATCGCTCTCGACATGCTGAAGCCCAGGCTCGTACCGGTCTCCGAACCCGCACGGCGGCTCGGGCGCGTCGCCCTCACCACGGCGCTACTCGTGTTCGTCATGATCCTGAGCGGCGGCCTGGTCGCCGGCATTCGCGCGGGCTACGCGTACAACACCTTTCCGCTCATGAACGGCCATTGGATCCCGCCCGAGATCCTGCTGATCGAGCCGTGGTACCTCAACTTCTTCAACAATATGGCGACGGTCCAGTTCGATCATCGGACGCTCGCCTGGATCCTGCTCGTGCTCATCGCGGGGATGTGGATCGCGAGCCGCTCGCCCGCGCTTCCCGCGCGCGCGCGTTTCGCAGCGCATTTCCTGCTGCTCGCCATCGCGTTGCAGTTCTCACTCGGCGTGGCGGCCCTGTTGCTGCGCGTGCCGGTGCCGCTCGGCGCTGCGCACCAGGGCGGCGCCGTGCTGGTGCTGGCGGCGCTCCTTTGGTTCGCGCACGAGCTGCGCCGTCCGGAGCATTAGATCGATGCACGCCACCTCGGCCCCGCGCCGGTTGCTCGCGCGCGCGGCGTTGCTCGGCTGCGTTCTCATGGCCGTCATCGTCATCTCGAGCGCATTCCTGCGCCTGACCAGCATCGGCATCGGTTGCGCGGATTGGCCGCAATGCTATGGCCGCCTCGCGAGCGCGAGCGCGGCCGCCGACCCCCTGCCCCCGGCCGCGGTACGAGTCGCGCGCCTGTTGCATCGGTTCGCCGCGATGCTGACAGGGGTGCTCGTGCTGTTCATGCTCATCGTCTCCATCACGCGCGCCGGGCGTACGCGTGCCAACTTCGGCGCCGCGCTCGCCTTGTGTCTGGCGACGATTCTGCTGGCGGCGATCGGACGCAGCAGCGCCGGGACGCTCGTGCCCTTGATCGGTGTCGTCAATCTCGTCGGCGGCTTCACGATGCTGCTGCTGTTCTGGCTGCTCTGGTCTACGAACGCCAGTGCGAGCGGCTCGACGCCGGCCCCTGTGCAGGTGCGGCTCGCGGCCTTCGCTCTGCTCGCGGCCTTGCTCGCGCAAGTCGCCGCGGGCGCATTGTCCAGCGTCACGTATGGCGTCACGACCTGTAGCGCTCCGTTGACGTGCGCGACCGATTCGCAGGGTAGCTTGGAGGCGTTGCGCAGCCTGACCCCGAGCGTGCCGCTCCAGGTCGAGGACGAGCGCGTGATTGCACCCAAGGGTGCAGCCGAGCTGCAACTGCTGCACCGTTATTCGGGTCTCGCGCTTGGCGCGATCCTCATCGCTCTCGGCGCGTGGCTGCTGTGGGTGAAGCGGTTGCGCGCGCTCGCCGTGGCGCTCGTTGCGGCGGCCGCCGCCGAGCTGCTGCTCGGCCTGGCGATGGTGTCGGGCCCTCTGCCGTTGTCCGCGGCGCTCGCGCACAATGCGCTCGCAGCGGTTCTGCTGCTCCTGCTTGCTTTCCTCGCGCTGCGCCGCAGCCGCGGCGATTGATCGACATCAAGGATCGGGCGCGTTCGAGGCCAGCAAAATGGCTCGCACGTCGTCGAGCCGCGTGCTCGATGCCTCGGTCAATGCGCCGCATCGGAGCTCAAACCGCCGCGGCCCCGATAACAGCCCGCGAGCCTTCGGCCCCGCGGGCGATAGGCAGGTGCCCGTGAACGGAAGCGAAGTTGTGGTGGTCGACGCTCGCTGGCTGCAGCATCCCGAGCCCATGGAAAAAGTGCTCGCGGCGCTATCGGCGCTCACTCCCGGCCAGCGCCTGCTATTCAAGATCCACCGCGAGCCCTATCCGCTGTACCGCATGCTCGAAAAGAACAACTACGGTTGGAAGGTGGCCAAGCAGGACGACGGCACCTTCGAGATCACGATCTGGGAGCAGTAGCGCCGGCAACGCGAAGCCAGTCGGTGGGGCGCTGCGAGCGCCGGGGTGCAATCCCGCGAGCTCGATGGCTTCGGCCCGGGCAGGGTTCGATTCGGCGTGATCGAATCGCCCTGATGCGCATCAGCCGGCGAGCAGCGAGGGGGCGGATTCATCCGCTCCCGCCAGGCATATGGTCGGGGACGCTTCGCGCAGGCGCACCACCGCGCCGACGACGACCAGCGTCGGTGAGCAAAGCCGCTGCGCCACCGCGGCCGCGGGCAACGTCGCCAGTGTTGCGGTGACGACGCGTTGCTCGGGCGTGGTGCCGTTCTCGACCACCATCGCCGGCGTATCCGCCGCCAGGCCGTGCGCGATGAGCTCGCGGGCGAATATGGCAAGACCTTTCAGCCCCATGTACACCACGACTGTCTGCAGCGGGCGCGCAAGCGCCTCCCAGTCCAGGTTCACGCTGCCGTCGCGCAAGTGCCCGGTCACGAACACGCATGCATGGGCGTGATCGCGATGCGTGAGCGGCACACCGGTCGCGGCCGCGATGCCGCAGGCGGCCGTGATACCCGGCACGACCTCGCAGGCGATGCCGTGGCGTCGTAACGCCTGCATCTCCTCGCCGCCGCGGCCGAAGACGAAGGGATCGCCGCCTTTCAGGCGCACCACTTCCTTGCCCGCGCGCGCGAGCGCCACCAGCAAGTCGTTGATATCGTCCTGCGGCAAGGTGTGGTTGTCGCGCTCCTTGCCGACGTAGAGCTTGGCCGTGCGCGCCGCGGCGAAGTCGAGCACCGCCGGCGTGACCAAATGGTCGTAGACGATGACATCGGCCTCGCGGATCGCACGCAGCGCACGCAGCGTCAGCAGCTCCGGGTCGCCCGGCCCGGCGCCGACCAGTAGCACTCGTCCCGGCGCATGCCGCCGGCTACGGGAGCCGAGAGCACCTTCCTCACCAAGACGTTCGGAGCGCCGGGCGGCGCCGCGCTCACCGCGATACTCGTCTTCCATTCCACCTCCGATCGGAATCGGCTCCGAGCTCGCGCGTATTTGAACCCACGACGCGCGTACGGAATTTGACGAAGGTCAATGGGATACGGCATGCGCTGCAGCATCCTAAGCGCCGATGAAAGTTTCGTTGATAGCGTCACAGAGGAGATGGCCATGAGAAGAGCGGGTAAGGTGCTGAGCGCTGCCGTGTTGGCGGCGTTTCCACTGGCAGTCGCGGCGCAGGCGAGCGCGCCGAGCATGACGGCAGCGGAGAAGGAAACCGGAAAACGCATTTACTTCGAGCGCTGCGCGGGCTGCCACGGCGTGCTGCGTAAAGGCGCCACCGGCAAGAACCTCGAGCCGGTGAACATGTTGAAGCTCGGCCAGAATCGGCTCGAAACCATCATTTCGCTCGGCACCGACGGCGGCATGGTGAACTTCGACGACATCATGAGCAAGGAAGAAATCACCACCATGGCGAAGTACATCCAGAACCAACCGGACGTTCCGCCGGAGTTCGGGATGAAGGACATGATGGCGAGCTGGAAGATGATCGTGCCGCCGGAGAAGCGGCCGACCAAGCAGATGAACAAAGTCAACCTGAAAAACGTCTTCTCGGTGACGCTGCGCGACACCGGCGAGGTGGCGCTGATCGACGGCGACACGAAGAAGATCGTGTCGATCGTGAAGACGGGCTACGCGGTGCACATCTCGCGCCTGTCGTACTCGGGGCGCTACGTCTATGTCATCGGCCGCGACGGCAAGCTCGACTTAATCGATCTGTGGATGGAGCAGCCCGCGGTGGTCGCCACCATCAAGATCGGCAGCGACGCGCGCTCGGTCGATACCTCCAAGTTCAAAGGCTTCGAGGACAAGTACGCGATCGCCGGCTCCTACTGGCCGCCGCAGTACGTGATCATGGAAGGCAACACGCTGAAGCCGTTGAAGCTGGTCTCCACCCGCGGCATCACCGTCGACGGCGAATACCATCCCGAGCCGCGCGTCGCCTCCATCGTCTCCTCGCACATCAAGCCCGAGTGGGTCGTGAACATCAAGGAGACCGGCCAGATCCGGCTGGTCGACTACTCCGACATCAAGAACCTGAAAGAGACGACCATCGAGTCGGCGAAGTTCTTGCACGACGGCGGCTGGGATGCTTCCAAGCGCTACTTCCTGGTGGCGGCGAACGCTTCGAACAAGATCGCCGTGGTCGACACCAAGGACGGCAAGCTCGCCGCGCTGGTCGACACCAAGAAGATCCCGCACCCCGGCCGGGGCGCGAACTTCACGCACCCGAAGTTCGGTCCGGTCTGGGCGACCGGCCATCTCGGCGCGGACGTGGTCACGCTGATCGGCACCGACCCGCAGAAGAACCCGCAGCACGCGTGGAAAGTGGTGCAGGAGCTGAAGATGCACGGCGCGGGCAATCTGTTCGTGAAGACGCATCCGAAGTCGGCCAACCTGTGGGCCGACGCGCCGCAGAATCCGGAGCGTGACGTGGCCGAATCGGTGGCGGTGTACGACCTCAAGAATCTGGAGAAGGCGCCGGAGATCATCAACATCGCCAAGCTCGCGGGCCTGCCCGAGAGCAAGGCGATCAAGCGCGCGGTGCATCCGGAGTACAGCGAGAAGGGCGACGAGGTCTGGATCTCGCTGTGGGCGGGCAAGACCGAGCCGTCCGCGATCGTGGTGCTCGACGACAAGACCCGCAAGGTGAAGACGGTCATCAAGGATCCGAAGCTCATCACCCCGACCGGCAAGTTCAACGTCTGGAACACCCAACACGACATCTACTAGCGGCACATGCGCGGCGCCTGCGGGCGCCGCTCTTTTTTGCACCATCACCAGAAGCACGATCATGACCGAACACAAAGCAGGGAGCGCATCGCGCCGGCGCATCCGCGGCTTCGCCACCGCGGCGTTGCTCGCGAGCGGGATCGGCGCGGGCGTCATCCTTTGGGGCGGCTTCAATACCGCCGTGGAATGGACCAATACCGAGACCTTTTGCATCTCCTGCCACGAGATGCGCGACAACGTCTACGCCGAGTACCGCAAGACGATCCACTACAACAACCGCACGGGCGTGCGTGCCACCTGCCCGGACTGTCACGTGCCGAGGGAGTGGGGCCCGAAGATGCTGCGCAAGATCCGCGCGACCGCCGAGCTGTGGGGCAAGATGACCGGCAGCATCGACACACGCGAGAAGTTCGTGGCCAACCGCCTGCGGCTCGCCGAGAACGAGTGGCGGCGCATGAAGGCGAACGATTCGCTCGAGTGCCGCAACTGCCACGGCTTGTCCTTCATGGATACGGAAAAACAGCGGCAACGCGCGCGGCGCCAGCACGAGCTGGCGCAGAAGGACGGCCAGACGTGCATCGACTGCCACAAGGGCATCGCCCACAGCAAGCCCGAGGGCATGAAAGAAGACGACTGACCCCACCTCACCGGATACAAGACACGCGGAGACGACGAGCGATGAAAACGACGATAGCAATGCTGGTGGCCGGAGTGCTCGGCACGGCGGCGGGTGCAGCCGCGGCAGCGCCTGACTGGAACAAGGTGCCGCGCAAGACCTTCACACTGTTCTATCCCGGCACCGGGTCGATGGAATGGACCCTCATCGGCACCGAGCACGGCGGCGCGCGTGCGATGCGCAAGGGCGAGACCTGCGCGAGCTGCCACAACGACGAGGCGGCCGACATGGGCAAGAAGATCGTCTCGGGCCAGAAGATCGAGCCCGACGCCGCCTCGGTAAAGGGCAAGGCGGGGTCGATCCCTGTCACCGTGCAGGCGGCCTACGATGCGAGCAACGTGTATCTGCGCTTCCAGTGGAAGCAGCCGGGAGGCGCCCCCGGGCCGAAGAACGATCCGAAGAACGCGGTCAAGCTCGCCGTCATGCTCGAAGACGGCGGCAAGGTCGAGCATGCGCGCATCGGCGGGTGCTGGGCGAGCTGTCACCACGACCTGCGCAGCATGCCGGATGCGGATCCGAACGCGTCCAAGCATGCGCGCGCGAAGGCGCTCGAGATCCTCCCCAACGGGCCTACCAAGTATCTCGCCGAGAGCCGCACGGCGATCGAGGGACGCAACAAGCCGCTCGGCGGCTGGGACAAGCTCAAGTCGGAGGCGGACTTCGCCGCGCTGCTCAAGGAAGGCAAGTTCCTCGAGATGTGGCAGTTTCGCAGCGCCGAGCCGCCGCGTTCGGGTTACGTGCTCGATGCACGCCACCTCAAGGCCGCGCCGGGGCTCGCCGAAGGCCGCAACGAGAGCGGCAACTGGACGGTGACCTTCACCCGCAAGCTCGCCGGGGGCAGCGGCGCGCACACCATCGCGGCGGGCAAGAGCTACTACGTGGGCTTCGCCATCCACGACGAGCACGTCGAGGCGCGCTACCACCATGTATCGCTCGGTTATCGGCTGGCGCTCGATGACGCGAAGGCCGATATCAACGCGGTGAAGCAGTGAGCGCAGGCGCCGGCCGCGGCCGGCGCCGTGCTGCCGAGACGCGAGCGAAGCGCGCCAGCACGACCCGCGTGCTTGCCGCCGTGCTCTTGGGCGGCTACGCGCTCGCCGCCGCGGGAGCACAAAGCGTCGATGTACGCATGCAGGGCGAGCGCTTCGTGCCGGCCGAGATCCAAGTCAAAGCCGGCGCGACCGTGCGCTGGCTCAACGCCGAGAAGCGCACCAGCCATTCTCTGATCTTCCCGGAAGAGAAGCACCTGCCCGAAACCGCTCGACTGTTTCCGGGCGAGTCGTGGTCGCGGACGTTCGATAGTGCGGGGCGCTACCCTTATGTCTGTGGTCCACATCCTGAAATGAAGGGTGTGGTCGTGGTCTTGCCGTAGCGTCCGCCGGTCGACCCGTGGCGGGATTCAGGTACACTCCCGCCGGCCGGTGCGCGTACGTCCGCTCGCGTTCGGCTTGATCTTCATCAATGAGGCGCATCAGCGCCTGCGCGACAGTACGCGCCGAAATCGCCCCGAGAGGAAACCACCGATGAAGCACCGCACCTTGATTCAAGCGCTTGTGGCGGCGTCGCTGATCTCGTTCGGCTTCGCCGCGCCGGCCGCCGAACAGCAACAGCCACCGGCCAAGAAGGCGCAAGAGGCACCCGCAAAAAAGGCCATCGATCGAAAGGCAGTCGACGAGAAGCACGCACCGGCCGTGGAAGGCCGCTATCAAGCCGGCCCGCAGGCGATGGTGAAGGAGGAGATGCACCACAACATCAACCCCAAGGCGCCGCCGATGACCAAGGCGGAGTTCGATCGCGGCAAGCAGATTTACTTCGAGCGTTGCGCTGGCTGCCACGGGGTGCTACGCAAGGGCGCGACCGGCAAGCCGCTCACGCCCGACGTGACGCTGCCGCGCGGCAGCGATTACCTCAAGGTGTTCATCGGCTACGGCTCGCCGGCCGGCATGCCGAACTGGGGCAGCTCGGGCGAGTTGACCGAGAAGGAAGTGGATCTGATGGCGCGCTACATCCAGCAGGAGCCGCCCTCGCCGCCTGAGTACGGCATCAAGGAGATGGAGGCGACCTGGAAGGTCGTCGTTCCGGTCGACAAGCGTCCAACCAAGAAGATGAACGCGCTCAACATCGAGAACCTGTTCTCGGTCACGCTGCGCGACGCCGGTGAAATCGCCTTGATCGACGGCGACAGCAAGAAGATCGTCAGCATCGTCAAGACCGGCTACGCGGTCCACATTTCGCGCATGTCGAAGTCGGGCCGTTATCTCTACGTGATCGGGCGCGATGCCAAGATCAACCTGATCGACCTGTGGATGGAGAAGCCCGACACGGTCGCCGAGATCAAAGTCGGCCTCGAGGCGCGCTCGGTCGAGACTTCGAAGTTCAAGGGCTACGAGGACAAGCTCGCGATCGCCGGCACCTACTGGCCGCCGCAGTACGTGATCATGGACGGGCCGACGCTCAAGCCGCTGAAGATCGAATCGACGCGCGGCCTCACGGTAGCCCCGCAGGAGTATCACCCCGAGCCTCGGGTAGCGGCGATCGTCGCGTCGCATTACAACCCCGAGTTCGTCGTTACCGCCAAAGAGACCGGTAAGGTCATCATCGTCAACTACAGCGATCTGAACAACCTCAAGACCACCACCATCGACGCGGCCCGCTTCCTGCATGACGGTGGCTTCGATCGCAGCGGCCGCTATTTCATGGTCGCGGCCAATGCGTCCAACAAGATCGCGGTCATCGATACCAAGGACAACAAGCTCGCCAAGCTGATCGACGTGGGCAAGACACCGCACCCCGGGCGCGGCGCGAACTTCAACGATCCGAAGTTCGGGCCGGTGTGGGCGACCAGCCATCTCGGCGACGAGACCATCAGCCTGATCGGCACCGATCCGGAAAAGAACAAGGCCAACGCGTGGAAGGTAGTGCGCACGCTGAAGGGTCAAGGCGGCGGGTCGCTGTTCATCAAGACTCATCCGAAGTCCAACAACCTGTGGATCGACACACCCCTGCATCCCGATCCCAAGGTAAACCAATCGATCGCCGTGTACGACATCAAGGCGTTAGAGAAGCCCGCGGTGGTGCTGCCGATTGCCGAATGGGCCAAGGTCGGTGAAGGCGCGAGGCGGGTCGTACAGCCCGAGTACAACCAGGCGGGCGACGAGGTATGGTTCTCGGTTTGGAGCGCGAAGAACCAGGAATCCGCCATCGTGGTGGTCGACGACAAGACGCGCAAGCTCAAGGCCGTGATCAAGGACAAGCGGCTGATCACGCCCACGGGCAAGTTCAACGTGAACAACACCACGCGCGACGTTTACTGAAGCACGCAACCGGGGGGAGCGGTCAACGCCGCGCTTCCTCGGTCGTCTCGGGGTGTCGGTCTCGCCGGCACCCTTTTTTTTTTTGCCTGCTCGCTTCCCGCGTGTGATACTCGATTGAGGAAAATCAACGCGAATCGAACGCAACCGCGAGAAGCTTGCTGCCATGAAGCTCGTTGCACTTTGCCGTGCCGGCGTGTTGAGCGCCGGTGTGCTCGCGGCCACGCCCGCCTCGACCAATCCCGAAACTGTCGGCCCGCTGCGGGCGAAAGAGCTGGTGCGCCTGGTGCGCCAGGACTGCGGCTCGTGTCACGGGCTGACCTTGCGCGGCGGACTGGGCCCCGCGTTGCTGCCGGACAGCTTGCGCGACAAGCCGGAAGAAAGCTTGCGCTACACTATTTTGCTCGGCCGCCCCGGCACCGCCATGCCGCCGTGGAAGTCGATCCTGTCCGAAGCCGAAGTCGACTGGATCCTGCAGCGGCTGCGCACGGGCTTTCCTCACGAGGACAAACGATGATGCTCCGCTTTCGCTACGCGCTTGCGCTTGCAGCCCTCGGGTGGCTCGCGGGCTGCGCATCGCCGCAGCCGCGCGGCACGGGCGATCTCGGCCTCGTCATCGAACGCGCCGCCGGCCGGGTTCAGCTCGTCAACACCACGACCCGCAGCGCCATCGCGGTCATTGCCGGGCTGGGCGATCTGTCGCACGCTTCGGTCGTGTACTCGCGCGACGGGCGTTACGGTTACGTGTTCGGCCGCGACGGCGGCCTGACCAAGATCGACCTGCTGCTCGCGCGCATCGACAAGCGCATCATGCAGTCGGGCAACAGCATCGGCGGCGCGATTTCGCAGGACGGGCGCCTGGTGGTCGCCGCCAATTACGAGCCCGGGGGCGTGCGCGTGTTCGATGCGCAGACGCTCGAGCTGCTTGCAGACATTCCCGCGGTGTCGGCCTCGGGCCGCATGTCCAAGGTCGTCGGCCTCGCCGACGCCCCGGGCCAGCGCTTCGTGTACTCGCTGTTCGACACCGACGAGATCTGGATCGCGGACCTGACCGAGCCGCGCGCGCCGAAGCTGCAGAAGTTCACCGACATCGGCCGCGCGCCTTACGACGGCCTGGTGACGCCCGATGGCCGCTACTATCTCGCCGGTCTCTTCGGCGAAGACGGCGTCGCGCTGATCGACCTGTGGCAGCCGGAGAAAGGTGCGCGCAAGGTGCTGCGCGATTACGGCCGCGGCAGCGAAAAGCTGCCGGTGTACAAGATGCCGCATTTGCGCGGCTGGGCGGTGGCCAACGGCCACGCCTACCTGCCGGCCATCGGACGCAACGAGGTGCTGGTGGTCGATCTCGCCACCTGGACCGAGCGCGCGCGCATCTCGGTTCACGGCCAGCCGGTGTTCGTGATGGCGCGTCCCGACGGGCGCCAGGTCTGGGTGAATTTCGCCTTCCCCAACAACAGCGCGGTGCAGGTCATCGACACCTTGCGCAACCAGGTCGTGAAAGCGCTCGAGCCAGGCCGCGCGGTGCTGCACCTCGAGTTCACGCCGCGCGGCGAAGCCGTCTGGGTTTCGGCGCGGGACGATCATCGCGTGGTGGTGTACGACACCAAGACCTTCGAGGCGCTCGCCAAGGTCGAAGCGGACAGCCCGAGCGGCATTTTCTTCACCTCGCGTGCCCTGCGCATCGGGTTCTAACGCCCTCATGCCGAAGCTCGCCGCGCCAAAGATGAACGAGCTCGAATTCAGGCTGCTCAACGGCTTTCAGCGGGGCTTTCCCCTGCACCCTCGACCGTTCCAATCGATCGCGACGCAATGCGGTGTCGCCGAAGCGCAGGTGCTCGAGCGCCTGCGCGCCTTGAGCGCTGGCGGTAGCGTGAGCCGAGTGGGTGCGGTGTTCGCGCCGGGACGCATCGGCGCGAGCACCTTGTTCGCTCTCGCCGTGCCGCGGCCTCGCCTGGAGGCGGTCGCCGCCATGCTCGATGCCTTCGACGGCATCAACCACAACTACGAGCGCGAGCACGCATTCAACCTGTGGGCGGTGGCAACCGCGCCCCGGCCTGCTGCATTGCAAGCCTTGCTCGACAGGATTCGTGCCGACACCGGCGTGCCGCTGCTCGATCTGCCGCTGCTGGAGGAGTATCGCATCGATCTCGGCTTCGACCTCGACGGCGCCGAGCGTAGCGACGTTGCAGCGCCGCTCAATGGCGCGGCGCACACGCTGAGCGAACGCGAACGCCGCCTGGTCGCCGCTCTGCAGGAAGGTTTGGCGTTGGTGCCGATGCCGTATCGCGCCCTGGCCGCGCGTGCCAGCACGAGCGAAAGCGATGTGCTGGACACGCTTACCCGGTGGCTGGCGAGCGGCGTCGTGCGCCGGTTCGGCGTGGTCGTGCGCCATCACGAGCTGGGCTACCGGGCGAATGCGATGGCGGTTTGGGATGTCCCCGATGCAGCGGCGAGTGGCTTGGGCAAGCGCCTCGCGGCCGAAGCCGGCGTGACGCTGGCCTACCGGCGCCGCCGCGCCCTCCCCGACTGGCGCTACAACCTGTTCTGCATGGTGCACGGCAAGCAACGCGACCCCGTGCGTGCTCGCATCGAGGAGATCGCGCGCGACTGCGGGCTCGATCGCCTTCCCCATGCCGTATTGTTCAGCCGCAGGCGTTTCAAGCAGTCGGGCGCGCGTTATGTCTATCCCGAGGCCGCGCATGGATGAGGTCGATCGCGCCATCGTCAATGCGTTGCAAGGGGGCTTTCCGCTGACCGAACGGCCTTTCACCGCGGCCGGCGCGGCGCTCGGCCTGTCCGAAGCAGCGCTGATCGAGCGCATTCGCGCCATGTTGGCGAACGGGACCTTGACGCGCTTCGGCCCGCTGTTCCAGATCGAGCGCCTGGGAGGCTGCTTCGTGCTCGCCGCGATGGCCGTACCGGCGAGCGAGCTCGAGCGCGTCGCAGCCATCGTCAATGGCCGCCGCGAAGTCGCTCACAATTACGAGCGCGAGCATCGCTTCAATCTCTGGTTCGTGATCGCTGCCGAGGATGCGGCGGCGGTGCAAGCGACCAGCGACGAGATCGAACGGGCGAGCGGCTATCCGGTGCTCTCCTTTCCGAAGGAGAGGGAGTATTTCGTCGAGATGGTATTGGCGGCGTGACATGAGCACCAGTGCTTGCATCGATCCTATGGACCGCGCGCTCGTGCTCGCCACCCAGGCGGGCCTGCCGCTGGTGCCGCGGCCGTACGATGCCATCGGCGAGGCGCTCGGGATTTCGGGCGAGGAGGTACGCTCGCGGCTCGCCGCCATGCTCGCGCAGGGCGCCATCCGGCGCATCGGTGCGGTGCCGAACCACTACCGGCTGGGCTATCGTGCCAACGGCATGACGGTGTGGGACGTCGACGACGCCGAGGTCGATCGGCTCGGCGCCCTGGTCGGCTCGCAGGCGTTCGTCACCCATTGTTATCGCCGCCCGCGCCGGCTGCCGCATTGGCCTTACAACCTGTTTGCCATGGTGCACGGCAAGAGCCGCGCCGAAGTCGAACAGAAGGTGCGTACCCTGGCGGAGCTGATCGGGTCCGCGTGCCGCGACTCGGATGTGCTCTATTCCAAACGGATATTGAAGAAGACGGGCGTGCGTCTCGCCGCGCGTCCCAACATCGAAAGCGATCGCCCATGTTCCGAGTAAGCCAATACATGCGAGAGCTGCTCGCCCCCACGCCGGTCGGAGCGCGCCGCGACCTGCCGGGCCCGGTGGTGATCTGGAACCTCATCCGGCGCTGCAATCTGACGTGCCGGCATTGCTACTCGATTTCGACCGACATCGACTTTCCGGGTGAGCTGACCACCGAGGAAGTGCTGCGGGTCATGGACGATCTGCATGGCTGCGGCGTGCGCGTGCTGATTCTCTCCGGCGGCGAGCCGCTGTTGCGACCCGACCTCGGCACCATCGCCGCGCGGGCGAAAGCCATGGGCTTCTACGTAGGGCTTTCCACCAACGGCACGCTGATCGACGCGGATAACATAGGCGCGCTCGCCGGTCTCGGTTTCGACTACCTCGGCATCAGTATCGATGGCTTGCGTGCAACCCACGACGTCTTTCGCCGCCGCAGCGGCGCCTTCGATGCCTCCTTGCAAGCGGCGCGGCTCGCGCGCGACGCCGGCATCAAGGTCGGGCTGCGCTTCACCTTGACCCAGGACAATGCGGCCGATCTGCCCGCCCTGCTCGCGATCGTCGACGCCGAGCGTATCGACAAGTTCTATCTCTCGCACCTCAACTACGCCGGGCGCGGCAACGTCAACCGCAAGCATGATGCTTTGCACCGCACGACCCGCGCGGCGATGGACCTGCTGTTCGAATGGACTTGGACGCACGTGTGCGCGGGCGCTGAGAAGGAGGTCGTGACGGGGAACAACGATGCCGACGGCGTCTACTTGTTGCACTGGGCGAGAGCGCGCTTTCCGGATCGGCTCGGGCACCTGCGCGCCAAGCTGGCGCAATGGGGCGGCAATGCGTCCGGAGTCAACATCGCCAACATCGACAATGTCGGCAACGTGCACCCGGACACGATGTGGTGGCATCACACGCTCGGCAACGTGCGCGAGCGGGCCTTTTCGGCGATCTGGAACGATCTGTCCGATCCGCTGCTCGCCGGCCTGAAGGCTCGGCCGCGGAGCGTCAAGGGCCGCTGCGCCGCTTGCGCCTATTTCGATGTCTGCGGCGGCAACACCCGCGTGCGCGCGCAACAGCTAAGCGGCGATCCATGGGCCGAGGACCCGGGATGTTACCTGAGCGATGCGGAAATCAGCCTGGAGCGCGCGGACGAATGTTCCGACACGCCCGCGCTGAGACAGTGCCCCGCGGTCGATAGCACCAACGAGCGAGCGTCCGAGGCGGCAACGTGATGCGGATCGTCGGGCGCTGGCTTTATGGTCTTGCCGCGGCGATCGCCGTCGCCTCGGCCGGCGCCATGGCAGCGGACGCCCCTGCCAATTATCGCCAGCATTGCGCGCTGTGCCACGGCAACGACCGTCTCGGCGGCATCGGTCCGGCGCTGCTGCCCGAGAACCTGGTGCGCTTGCGCAAGCAGGAGGCGCTCGAGGTGATCGCCAAGGGGCGCCAGGCCACGCAGATGCCGGGCTTCGCCGACACGCTCTCGGCCGCCGAGCTGGCCGCCTTGCGCGACCTCGTCTATGGCGACGTATCGCCCAAGCCCGTGTGGAGCGCGCGCGAGATCGAGGCATCGCGCGTGGTGCACTCGAAAATCGAGCCGCTCGCCCGCCCGGCCTACCGGGCCGATCCGCTCAATCTGTTCGTCGTGGTCGAAAGCGGCGACCATCATGCCACCATCCTCGATGGCGACCGGTTCACGCCCGTCACCCGTTTCCAGACGCGCTATGCCCTGCACGGCGGGCCGAAGTTCTCGCCCGACGGCCGCTTCGTCTATTTCGCTTCGCGCGACGGCTGGATTTCGAAGTACGACCTGTGGGGACTGCGCATGATCGCGGAGGTGCGCGCCGGTCTCAATACGCGCAACGCCGCGGTCTCGAGCGACGGCAAGTTCGTCGCCGTCGCAAATTACCTGCCGCATACCCTGGTGATCCTCAATTCCGACCTCGAGCTGGTTAAGGTGATCCCCGTCGCCGACGCCGCCGGCACCGCCACCTCGCGGGTGTCGGCCGTCTACGATGCAGCGCCGCGCAAGAGCTTCGTCGCAGCGTTGAAGGACGTGAAGGAGCTGTGGGAGATCGCGTACGATCCGCAGGCGGGCGATATCGCGCAGGGACTGGTGCACGACTATCGCTACCGGGAAGGCAGCTTCGTGCCCGCCTTTCTGAATCCCCGCCGCACCCAGCTCGACGACTACCTGGACGACTTCTTCTTCACGCAACAATACAACCAGCTCATCGGCGCCTCGCGCGATGGCCGCCAGGGCCAGGTGGTGCACCTCGACGTGCGCCGGCGCATCGCCTCGCTCGAGCTCGAAGGCATGCCGCACCTCGGCTCGGGTATTACCTGGGAGCACCAGGGGCGCACGCTGATGGCGAGCCCGAATCTGAAGCAAGGTGTGGTCACGGTGGTGGATACCAAGACCTGGCGCACGGTCAAGCAGGTTGCCACCGCCGGTCCGGGCTTCTTCCTGCGCAGCCACGAACGCACGCCCTACGCCTGGGTCGATGCGATGATGAGCCCGCGCAAGGACACGTTGCAGGTCATCGACAAGCGCACGCTGGAGGTCACCGGCCAGGTGACGCCGGTCGCGGGCAAGACCGCAGCTCACGTGGAATTCACGCGCGACGGGCGCTACGCGCTGGTGAGCGTGCTGGAGATGGACGGCGCGATCGTGGTCTACGATGCGGCCACGCTCGCCGAAGTGAAACGCCTGCCGATGCGAAAGCCGGTCGGCAAGTACAACGTTCACAACAAGATCACGCGCTCGGAAGGCACCAGTCACTGAGCGCGCGCGATTACCGCTGCCCGGATAGCCTGCACTGCACGTCGCAAACGCCGACACCTCGATACGCTCGGTCGCCCTTGCCGGACGCTCGTAAAGCCGGCGTGCACGGCACTGCGCGCGCGCAAGGCGCCAGCGGCCGCCTGGCTGCGCGCGTCGCCGCCTTTACTCGTAGTTGCGCAAGCGTTCGACGTCGAGGATGCGCACGTTGCGCCCTTCGACTTCGATCAGCGCGGCGCTCGCCAATTCGTGCAGGATGCGCGAGAAGTGCTCGGGCGTAAGGTTGAGGCGCGATGCGATGATGTTCTTGTTGGTCGGCAGCGTGACGCTCAGCGTATTGCCGCCGGCCGGCTCGTCGCCGTTTTCGCGCAGCAGGTAGCCGATCACGCGTTGCGCCCCCGAGCGCAGCGAATAAGCTTCGACATCGTTAACCAGGCCGTGCAGGCGCCGGCTCAATCCCGCCAGCATGCGGCGCGCGAATCCAGGATCGCCTTCGATCTCGGCGAACACGGCATTCTTGCCGACGTGAATCAACATGCTGTCGGCAAGCGCCGTTGCCGACACGATGTAGGGGCGCTCCAGGAACATCAGCGCTTCGCCGAAGGTCTGCCTGGGCCCGATGATGTCGACCACCTTTTCGGCGCCCTGTGCCGAGGTGAAGCCGAGCTTCACCTGCCCATAGACGACGGCGTGAAAGCCGACACAAGGATCGCCCCGCTGCACGACGACACGGCCCTTCTCGACATACAGCACGCTGGAGCCGGCGGCGATGCGCTCGAGATCCTCCTCGCCGAAATCGCTGAACAGCGGCAGATTGGCGAGGAACGCCTGCACCTTGAGATCCGCATGCCTCAATGCTTCCTCCTGTGCGCCTTGTTGTGAGGGGATCTACCGGGCGAGCGGTGTCCCGCAAATCCGTAGACGCTACGCGAAACCGCCACGGAAGACAAACGAGGCGATGCGCGGGGAGCGAGCCGGCGTCGCAATCGGGGCCGCGCGTGAATACTGGCTCGCGCAGCGCATCGGATCGCCCGGCGGCCGCTCCTAAGTCCCGCGCCACCGAGAGCGGACGCCGCCAGCGACTGCCGCAGCGTGATCGTGTCTTCGAGCGACTTGGCAGCCGCAAACATATGATGCATTATCACCGAGTTCGATCGCAATTACCGGTCGCCGATAACGCCCGCCACGGGTCGAGCTGCTGCGCCGCTAGCGGCCCTCGTCGAGCAGGCGCTTCGCCGGCGGCCGCGATCCACTCGAGGAGAAACAGGATGACGTTCAAGGCAACGGTCCGCGGCTGGGCGCGCACAGGGGTGCTGCTGCTGATGGCGGCAACGCCCGGCATCGTATTCGCCCAGGTGTACCCTGCCAAGCCGGTTCGCCTGGTGGTGCCCTTCGCCCCGGGAGGGACGACCGACATTTTTTCGCGGCTCGTCACCGAGCGGCTGGCCGAGAGTTGGCCGCAGCCCATGCTCATCGACAATCGTCCCGGGGCCGCATCGAACCTGGGAACCGAGCTGGTCGCGCGTTCGCCCGCCGACGGCTACACGCTGCTCATGGCCTCGCCCGGGTTCGCCATCAACCCTTCGCTCGATCCGAAGACCGGGTTCGATCCGCTGAAGGATTTCGCCCCGATCGTGTTCGTGGCCCTCACCCCGCTGGTCGTGGTGGTCCATCCGAGCCTGCCGGTCAAGTCGCTGGCGGATCTCGTGCAGCTCGCCAAAGCGCATCCCGGAAAGCTCAACTTCGCTTCGGCCGGCTCATCGACGCACCTGGCCGCGGAGCTTCTGAAAGCGCGCGCCAAGATCGACATGATGCACGTTCCCTACAAGGGCACCGCGCCGGCGACTGCCGATCTGCTGGGAGGTCACGTGCACCTGATGCTCGACAACATCCAGGCCGTGCTGCCGCACGTGCGAAGCGGCAGGCTGCGTCCGCTCGCGGCCACGAGCTTGAAGCGACCCGAGCAGCTCGCCGAATTGCCGACGGTCGCGGAGCTGGGATATCCGGGCTTTCAGGCGGCCTCGTGGTTCGGCCTGGTCGCGCCCGACGACGCGCCGGCCGCGGTCATCGACAAGCTCAATCGCGACGTCAATGCCATTCTCGCCCGCGCGGACGTGCGCAGCCGCATGAGCGCGATTGGCGCGCAGCCCGGCGGCGGCAGCCCTGCCGATTTCCGCCGCTTCATCGAGGCCGAGGTCGTGAAGTGGCGCGATCTCATTCGGCAAAATCGCCTCGCCGCGAATTAGCCGGCTTAGAACGATCTCGGCATACCGAGCACGCGCTGGCCGATGAACGAGAGAATCATGTTCGGCGACACCGGCGCCACCGAATGCAGGCGCGTCTCGCGGAACTTGCGCTCCACGTCGTACTCGGCCGCGAAACCGAAGCCGCCGTGGGTTTGCAGGCACACATTCGCGGCTTCCCACGAGGCATCGGCGGCGAGCAGCTTCGCCATGTTCGCTTCGGCTCCGCACGGCTTGTGCTGGTCGTAGAGCGAGGCGGCCTTGAAGCGCATGAGATTGGCCGCTTCGACGTTCACGTAGGCACGCGCGATCGGAAACTGGATGCCTTGATTCTGTCCGATCGGCCGATCGAAGATGATGCGCTCCTTGGCATAGGAGCTCGCCTTCTCGATGAACCAATAGCCATCGCCGACGCATTCCGCCGCGATGAGTATGCGCTCCGCGTTCAGTCCGTCGAGGAGATACTTGAATCCCTTGCCTTCCTCGCCGATCAAGTTTTCGACGGGAATCTCGAGATTGTCGAGGAACACTTCGTTGGTCTCGTGGTTGACCATGTTGCGTATCGGCCGCACTGTCATGCCCTTGCCGACCGAGGCGCGCACGTCGACGATGAAGATCGACATTCCCTCCGACTTCTTGGCCGAATTCTCCACGGCCGTGGTGCGCGCGAGCAAGACCATCAGATCGGAGTGTTGCAGGCGTGACGTCCAGACCTTCTGGCCATTGACGACATAACGGTCGCCTTGTCGTACGGCGAAGGTCGAAATCTTGGTCGTATCCGTGCCCGCCGTCGGTTCCGTCACGGCCATCGACTGCATGCGTAACTGTCCGGCGGCGATCTTCGGCAGGTACTTGCGCTTTTGTTCTTCCGAGCCATGGCGCAGGACCGTCCCCATGTTGTACATCTGTCCGTGACAGGACCCCGCGTTGGCGCCGGAACGATTGATTTCCTCCATGATCACGGAAGCCTCCGCGATCGACAGCCCCGAACCGCCATACTGCTCGGGAATCAGCGCGGCGAGCCAGCCTGCCTCCGTGAGCGCCTTGACGAACTCCTCGGGATAGCCGCGTTCGTCGTCGACCTTGCGCCAATATTCGCCGGGGAAGTTCCTGCACAAGGCGCGTACGCCTTCGCGGATGTTTGCATAGTCATTCGATTCGATCGCCATGGCTTGACCTAGGTTGGTTGGCAAGAAAGCATCCCGCGCGACAAGAAAGTCGCTAAGCAGGCTATGTCAGGGTTCCGGTCCGACGAAGCACCCGCCAGAAAGCCGGCCGAACGACACTCGGCCATGGTCACGGCCTGGGAATCGACGCGGCGATCGCAATCCGTGGATCCACATCGCTAGCGCGTCGAACCGTGGCCACTGGCAGTGGGAATGCCAGCACCTCGACGCCGAGCGGCGCGACTGCGCATGCTACCAACGCGGCGACATGCAGGCAATACGATTTGCCGATGGCGCGCATAGGGATTTTGTTTTATGCGACCCATGCAGCGGATTATATGATCCCTCCCATGCAAGTACCGATGATGCGTGAGTGCCACTGCAATGCGCGCAGCGCGAGGCACAGTGAAAGTATTTCTCTGTGCGCTCGGATCCGAGGAACGATGTTCAGCCGCGGACAAGCATGATGACCCCAAGCGACGATCTTGACTTCGACTTTGTCGTCATCGGCGCCGGCTCCGCCGGCTGCGTGCTCGCGAATCGTCTGTCGCAAGATCCTGCGCTATCGGTTTGCCTGCTCGAGGCGGGCCCGCGAGATCGCAACCCGCTGATACACGTGCCGCTCGGGATGCCGGCACTGTTCAATCATCCCAGACTGAACTGGCGCATGCGCACGGTGCCGCAGCCCTTCGCGGGTAACCGTAGCATCTACGTGCCTCGCGGCAAGGTATTGGGCGGCACGAGCGCCCTCAACGGGATGGTCTACCAGCGCGGCCATCCCACCGACTACGACGACTGGGCGAGCGCAGGCAATGCCGGCTGGTCATACCGCGACGTGCTACCGTATTTCCTCAAATCGGAGAGCAACGAAACTTGGCGGACCTCTCCTCCGGCACCACCCACATGATCTTCTATCCTTATCAGGGACTGCTCCCCGTGATTCAATCAGGCAAGATGCGCGCTCTCGCTACGACAGGTGCGAAGCGCTCACCCTCCCTGCCCGACTTTCCCACGATGGTTGAACAAGGCGTGGCCGACTACAACATCTCGGCGTGGCTCGCCTTCAACGCGCCGGCCGGTACGCCGAAAGACCGTGTGCAGGTGTTGTATAACGCGACGCGCAACGCCTTGCTCGATCCTAAAGTCGCGGCCAGTCTGAGCGGCGTAGGATACGATGCCGACCTCGCCGACCCCGCGGAATATGCCGAATTCACCAAGCACGAGGTGGCGCGCTACCGCCAGATCATCCAGGGGGCGGCGAAAGCCGGCAGCTCAAACGGCGCGCGCTAGCCGGCACCATCCCGGTCGCGCTACCGGGCGAGCATCAGGTAAAGAGCCCCGCGGTCGCGAGCGCATCCGTGCGTTGCTTCGAATAGCCGAGCACGGTCTCGAGCACGTAAGCATTGTGCTCGCCGAGCAGGGGCGCGCGGCGAGCGATCGGCACCGGCGCACCGTCGACATGCCACGGCAGTCGATAGAGCGGTAGCGCGCCGAGCACGGGGTGCTCGAGCATCTGGAATAGCTCGCGCGCACGAAACAAGGCGTGACGCGCGATCGCCTCAGCCCCGTGCAACGCCATCGCCGCTACGCCTGCCGCGCGCAATTGGGCGGCGAGGTCCTCGGCGCAATGCTTCGCCGTCTCCGCGCCGAGCGCGGCTTCGAGCTGCGCAACGTTGGCCAAGCGCGAGGACGCTGAAGCATACGAGCGCTCGGCCATCCACGCGGGGCCGCCTAGTGCGCGGCGCAACGCCTGCCATTGGCTATCATTCCAAACAGAGATCGCGATCCAGCGATCGGCGCCTGCCGCGGGGAAGTTGCCGTGCGGTGCCTTGGTCGGATGGCGAGCGCCGCTTGGCGTTGCGATCGCCCCGTGGGCGACGTACTCGGCCAGGTGCGCGCTCATCACGTTCACGGCGGCTTCCCACTGCGACAAGTCGAGGTATGCGCCCTCGCGCGTTTGCCTGCGACGCCAGAGCGCTGCCAAGATCGCGACGGTCGCGTGCAGGCTCGCGTTCGGATCCGCGTAGGACGATTGCGAGCCCAGGACGCGTTCGCCCGGATAAGCTACGAGGCTGTCCAGACCGGCGAGGGACGCGATCATCGTCGCATACGTGCGGATGCCGCTGAGCGGACCATGCTGGCCGACTGCGGACATCGAGCACATGACCGCATCGGGCCGAGCGCGGGCGATCGCGCCATAGTCGAGCCCGAATTTCGCCATGACGCCGGGCGAAAAGTTCTCGATCACTACATCGCTGCGCGCGACGAGATCGAGCAGCACGGCGCGCGCGCCGGGATGGTCGAGCTTGATGCGCAGGCTCAGCTTGCCGCGATTGACGTTCTGGAACATCGGATTCTGCTCGGGGTCCTTCGCCTTGCCGACGATCGGCCGCCCCTGGCGCATGTAGTCGAGCGGGCTCGCGCTCTCGACCTTGATCACTTCGGCGCCCAGATCGGCCAGGATATGGCCCGGCACGGCGCCTGCCCATACCCAACCAAAATCCACGACCCGAATGCCTTCGAGCGGCACACGCCGGGCGCTGTCTCGCTGCTTCCCTGGTATCGACCGGATGGGTGGTGGCGCGGACGAAGCTTCTTCACCTTGGGTCATCGCCGAATCGCTACAACCCGGCGCGAGGCCGCTGAAGACATGGGTCGGCATCGCTACCACGCCCGGCACGAAATAACCGCGCTGGCGCAAGTGCGGATGCACGGCCACTTCACCGATGTCGTACACCGGCGCGCCCGGAATCTTGTGCGTCAGGCAGCTCTCCAGCACTTGAGCCTTGCTGCGTTCGAGAAACCAAGGCTCGATCAGCGCATCGCAGCGGTCGGCGTGCAAGTCGTTCGCTTGGAAACGGTTGGCGAACAGCGGATCGGCGGCAAGCTCGCTCTTGCCGATCATGGCGAGGAAGGCTTGCCAGTGCCTGCTTTCGCCGCATTGAACGGCGAAATAGCCGTCCTTGCAGCGAAAGATCGTGCGCGGATACGGTTGGCCGCGGACACGCTGGCCGGCGCGCTGCTTGCGCGAGCGGCCGAAGTGCGCCAACGCCACGTCGACGCCGCTGTAGAACGATGCCCACACGTCGGCAGCGGAAAGATCGATCACCGTGCCGCGTCCCGCGTGCAATGCCGCGAGCGCGGCGATGGTCGCGCAAACGCCGGCCTGAAACGCACTCTGATCTCCGGGCAGCTTGAGCGGCGCTCGTGCGGGAGAACCGATGCCCAGCGATATGCCGCCGATCGCCTGCAATACAAGATCGTCCGCAGGCCACGCGCTTGCGGCGCCGTTGCGGCCGAACGGGCTCACCGACACGGCGATGAGATCCGGGCAGCCCTCGCAATAGCGCATGACCGGCACATCGGGCGCCGCGCTCGGCTGCTCGATCCCGCCGTAGAGAACGATCGTCGCCTGGTTGAGCAACTGGTGCAAGCCGGCAGGGATCGCGTCGCTCGCGGGATCGATATCCTCGTTTCGTTTGCCGGCGTGAAGATAGGCGGCAAAGACCTCGCTGCCGGCCGCCGATACTCCCGCCACAGCGGCCGGGACGACACGCGTGACATCTGCTCCAAGCTCCGCGAGCAGGCGCCCGGCATACGCCAGCGCGAGATCGGCGCCGTACTCGACGACGCGCACGCCGGCCAGCGGCGGCGCCATCAATAGATCACTTTCGCTTCGATCAGCTCGCGAATCTCGTTCGATGCGAGTCCCAGCAGGTCGCCGAAGACGTGGTCGTTGTGCTCGCCCAACTTCGGGGTCCAGCGCTCGATCCGAGCGGGCGTGCGCTGGAAGCGCCACGGCGCGCCGACGACCTTGCGTTGCTCGCCTTCCGCGCTCGCCAGGGGCGTGATAATGCCGCGCTCGGCGAGATGCGGATCCTCGGCGATGTCCTGCGCGCTGTACGACGGAAACGCTGCTACCCCCGCGCTTTGGAGCCTGCGCGCAATCTCCTCGGCCGTGCGCTCGCGCGTCCAGCGTGTGATCTCGGCGTCGAGCGCGGCGCGATGCCGCCAGCGCTCGGAGGCGGTGCGAAAGCGTTCGTCGGCGAGCCAATCGGGGCGATCCGCCGCGCGCGCGAACGCCGCCCATTCGCTATCGTTCGCTACGACGATCGAGACCCAGCGATCGTCGCCGGCGCATCGGTATACATTGTGCGGAGCGAGCCCGGGCGCGTCGTTGCCGGCGCGTTGGGGCGACGTCCCCGTGGCCGCGAATTGCAGCATTGCATCGCCGATGAAGCTACAGGCGACATCACGGGCCGCGATATCGACATGCTGGCCTTCGCCCGTGCGCCGCTTGTGCAAGTACGCCGCGAGCACCGCCATGGCCGCGGTGAGGCCCGTGCTGTGATCCATGACGTGCCGAATCTCGGTGGGCGGACCGTCGGCGTAGCCCGTCAGCGTGCCGAGCCCGCCGGCGGCGCCGAATAGCGGCGCATAGCCGGCATAGCCGCGTTCCGGCCCGGTTTGACCGCAGGCCGAGATCGACACCATGACGATGTCGTGCTTCGTTTCGCGCAGGCTCTGGTAGCTCAAGCCCAGGCGCTCCATGACGCCGGGACGGAAGCTCTCGGCCACGATCTCGCTCACCGCGACCAGGCGCTTCGCCAAGGCCACGCCGCGCGGCTGCTTCAAGTTGAGCCGCACCGAGAGCTTGTTCGATGCCACCTGGTCGAAGCTGGCGGCGCCCATACGGCCATACACCGGATGGGGCTTGCGAAAGATATCGGGACGCTCGGCCGTTTCGATCTTGATCACCTGCGCGCCGAGCAGCGAGAGCATGTGCGCGCAAAAGGGCCCCGCCGCATGCAAAGTGAAATCGGCGACCCGCACGCCCTCGAGCGGGCCGCGGCCCTTGGCGGTGCCACGCGCGTCAGATGATGCCATCGCGCTTCCACTGCTCGCGGCGAGACGCATCGTGCCCGAGCCAATCGCCCCAGATGGCGGCGTTATCGGCGCCGGCGGGCTTCGCGGCATGCGCCAGCGGCGGCACCGCGCCGGCCAGTTGGAACGGCGCGACGAACTCAGGCACCGAACCGAGTCCGGCTAGCTCCACCGGGGCGAACAGCCCCCGCGCCTTGGTTTGCTCCGCCTCCAGGATGTCCCGCGGTTCGTTGTACTTGGCGAGTGGTACATTTAGCGCCTGGCCGCGGTGCACCAGGTCGTCTACGCGTTGCGTGCGGGCCCACTCGCGCAGATGGCGATTGATCTCCCCGCCACGGCGGCTGCGTTCGAGCGGATCCTTGATCGCTGGATCGAGCGCCCAGGCGGGCTCGCCGAGCAGCTTGACCAGCCCCTCCCATTGGCGCTGTTCGAGCGTGAGTATGCCGACGTAACCGTCGCTGCATTCGAGCACGCCGCCGTACTTGAACGAGCGTTCGTGCCGATTCTCCAGCACGCCGTCGCCGAGGCGCTGAACGGCGAAACAGCCGACCGCGACATTCGCATCCTGGCTCGATACGTCGACGAACTGGCCGCCGACGGCATCGCGGGCGATGAGCGCGGATACGGCCGCGCACACCGCCGAGGTGCCGCCGATCATCTCGGCGAAGTGACCGTAGATCTTCAACGGCGGCCGCTCGGGGAAGCGCTCCAGCGTCAGCCCGTTCGGCATGAGATAGCCCTCGCCTCCCGAATGCAGAACGTTGAGCTCGTAGCCCTTGTAATGCGCGTGGGCGCCGGCCGCGCCGAAAGGCAGCAACGACACGTACACCAGCTCGGGATGGCGCCGGGCAACCGCAGCGGGATCGAGATCGAGCGCGGGGCGCACGGCCACCGGCGTGTCGTCGAGCAGGAGCTGGCTGCGAAGGAGCAGCTCGTCGAGCAGCCGCCGGCCTTCGCCCTGGTGCAAGTCGCAGGTGACGAATCGCTTGCCTGCGTTCAGGTATTGGAACAAAGCGCTCACGCGCGGCGAGTCGCTCAGTAGCGGCTCGGCTCTACGCAAGTCGCTCCCTTCGCCCGCGGGCTCGAGCTTGATGACGGTCGCGCCCATGACGGCGAGCATGCGCCCGGCATAGCTCGCAGCCACCCCTGCCGCGCGCTCGACGATGGTGAAGCCGGCGAGCGGCCGGGCAGCCTCGCTCGCGCTCGATGCGGCGCCGGTGTGCCGCGCCGCGGGTGCCTCCCGCTTAGCCGTAGATTGCATGACCCAGGTCGATGGCCGAGCCGTCGCGGAACATGCCGGTCTTGATGTCCTTCGACGGCAGCATGACCGTCGCGGCGCCGTTGGTCACCGTCTTCTCGCCGCGCTGGTTCTCGGCCCACACGTCGATATCGACCAGCGGGTAGCCGTCCTGCTTGTACTTGCGCACCACCTTGCCTTTGCACCAGGTACTATCGCCCATGGTGTTGAAGCGGCGCAGCTCCGTCTTGATGCGCTTGAGGAAACCGGCGTCTCCCATCCAGTTGGTCACCAGCGTGGCCACCCAGGCGGAACGCTGCGGGCCATAGTCGTAGACGCCGGGCACGCCGACTTCCTTCGCCACCGATTCGCGATGGTGGCCGATGCCGGTGTATTCGACGCCGCCGCCCGCCTCGGGATTGCGGAAGAAGTGGCCGGGATGGCGCATCGCCCCCTTGAGCAGCACGCCGTGGGTATGGCCGCGGCCGCAGCCGACCAGGAAGCCCATGGTGTCCATCATCGATAGCGGACCGCGCACGATCGGGGTGAGATCCTGCCCCTCCTGCACGTCTTCCCAGTAGCGGATATTGCGCCCGCAGATGTTCTTGTCTTCCTCGATCACCGCCTTGTCGATGGCGTTCAACTCATCGGCCGAATACTCGTGCTTGGCGATGTCCTTGTACTTGCCCTTGTCGCGGGCGGCCTGGCGCTCGTGGCGCGTGCACCAGCCGAGCACGCGCGCGACCAGGTGATCGTGCTGGTTGACGAAATGCGCCTCGACGTACTGGATCACCAGGCGCCCGGAGAACTCGCTGCGCCGCTCGTCGACGGCAACCACGCGCTCCTCCGCGCTGATGCGGTCCCCAGGGCGCAGATTGCGGAACAGCTCCCAGTCGTTGCCGGCGTAGAAGCCGTGCACGCCGGGCAGGCCCCAGCGCGTGCGGCCGAGCCAGCCGTAGGCCATCGGGAACATCGGCGGCGCGATGACGCTCGCATAACGGCCGTTGCGCCCGTACTCGGCGTCGCGATAAAGCGGGTTGAGGTCGCCGACGCCGTTGCAGAAATTGCGTATCGTGTCGACGCTGACGTCCTGCAGATACGGTCCTTCGGGACGCAGCCGCATGCCGACCATCGCTTTGGCGGCGGCGATCGCTTCATCGGTGATCTTTCCCTGCGTCGGGGCGTCGCGCATCTTGGCGGTTTCGTCGGTAGATCCCATTGGGTTAT
The DNA here is from genome assembly GCA_020848435.1 of Burkholderiales bacterium. Taxonomy (GTDB): domain Bacteria; phylum Pseudomonadota; class Gammaproteobacteria; order Burkholderiales; family WYBJ01; genus WYBJ01. The sequence goes on from JADLAC010000009.1 coordinate 170,435, forward strand.
GGCTCCTGATTTGTTCGTGGCGGCAAGCGCGGCGCGACCAGATGATGGAATTGCGCGCGCCGTTCTTGGCGGAATGGAAAATATAATGCACTATATATCCAGGAGGCAACCCCATGTTGATGATCGAGCACGCCGGCAAGGCGCTGCTTCGCAGCCACGGCGTCGCGGTACCGCACGGACAGCTCGTTCGCGAGACGGCCGATATCGAGCAGTGGCGCGGGCCCTATCCCGCCGCGCTGAAAGCACAGGTCAGCTCGGGCGGACGCGGCAAGGCCGGCGGTGTGGCGCGCGTCGAGACGCCCGATGAGGCCCGCGCGGCGGCGCTGCGGCTCTTCGACAGCGAGTTTCAAGGCGAGCGACCGTCTGCCCTGCTCATCGAACCGTGGCTCGGACACGAGCGCGAGCTGTACCTCTCGATCGTTGTCGATGGAGGCTACGGCGGTTACGCGGTGCTGTATTCGCCCAACGGCGGTGTGGACATCGAGGCGCAACAGCCCTCGGTATACGAAGTCGGCCCGGCGCATAACTTCAGAGCCCACGCGTTGCGCGCGCTACTGAGCAGGGCGGAGCGCGATACCGCCCTGGTCGAACGAATCGTCGCCATGGCCCGGCGCCTGCTCCGGGTTGCCACGGTAAGCGACGCGCTCACGGTCGAGATCAACCCGCTTGCGGTCATCGACGGCAAGCTGCTCGCCCTCGATGCCAAGATCGCCCGCGACGAAGCAGCGGCTTTTCGCCACGCCGACATCGCCCAGGAGTGCGCCCATCGGCGCACGCACGAAGCCGCCCGGGTCGCGCGGGCGCTAGACAACAACCTCATGATGGTCGCGCTCGAAGGCGAGATCGGCTTGATCTCCGGCGGCGCCGGCATGACGATGGCCGTGATGGATATGATCGCCGCGGCCGGCATGCGCCCGGCATGCTTTCTCGATTGCAGCTCCAATCCGACGCCGGCCGGCTATCGGCTGGCGTTCGCGCTGCTCGACGAGGACCCCGCGATCAAGGCGATACTCGTCAGCATTTTCGGCGGCGGCACGCACATCGATCGGGTGGCCAGGACCATGAGCGAAATCATGCGCGAGCGGCGCTGCGCCAAGCCGGTCGTGTTCCGCATGAACGGTAACGGCCGCGACGCGGCCGACGCGATCATGACGCAAGCCGGCCTGTGCAACCATCAGCGCCTGGAAGACGCAGTCGCCGCGGTGCACGCGCTCGGGACACGCGCATGAGCGTCCTGGTCGATCGCGCCTCGCGCGTGCTCATCTACGGCATCGCGGGTAACTTCGGGCGCTTCTCCGTGCGTGATCTGGCGGCCTATGGGACGAAACCGGTCGCTGGCCTGGCTCCTGGCCGCGCCATCCGCGATGTGGACGGCGTGCCGGTCTACGCCAGCGCAGCGGCCGCTTGCCGCGAGCATGGCGCCAATGCCGCGCTGGTGTATGTGCCGGCGCCGATGGCGCTCGATGCGGTGCTCGAAGTGATCGACGCCGGCTGCAAGGTCATCGTCTATCCCGGGGATGGACTGCCGGTGCAAGACGCCATCGACATGAGGGCCGCGGCACGCGAGCACGGCACGGTTCTCGTCGGCCCAAATACGCCCGGGGTGATATCGCCGGGCGAGGCGAAGCTCGGCTTCATGCCTTCGTTTTGCTATACGCCCGGCACGCTGGGCGTGATCTCGCGCAGTGGCTCGCTCTCCTACGAGGCCTGCTGGCGCTTGAGTGGCGAGGGCCTCGGTCAAACGACCGTGATCGGCATCGGCGGCGATCCCGTGAAGGGGTTGAACGCCGCCGAGGCGCTTGAGCTGTTGCACGCCGACGCGACGACTGCCGCCATCGTCTACCTGGGAGAAATCGGCGGCAGCGACGAAGACGCGGTAGCACGCTATGCCGCGCGTCCCGATGCCAAGCCGACGGCAGCGCTGGTAGTCGGCGCCGCCGCACCGCCCGGCAAGAAGATGGGCCACGCCGCTGCATTGGTCGGATCGCAGGCCGACAGCCAGGCGGCCAAGGTACAGACCTTGCGCGCGGCGGGTGTGCACGTCGCGGCTGGCTTGCCGCAGCTCGCAGCGGCTGCGAGGAGCGCCCTGGCGCGGGTAAACAAATAGGACTCCAGTTCTTTTCAGAGGAATCGAAATGACGCATCGTGTTGCCGCCATGCTGGCGTGCGCCGCTCTCGCTGCCGCGGGCAGCCCCGCCGCGCTGGCGCAAGCCTACCCCGTCAAACCCGTGCGGTTGATCGTGCCACTCGCGCCCGGCGGCGGCGGCGACCTGGTATCGCGCCTGATCGCGCAGAAGATCTCCGAGCCGCTCGGCCAGCCCGTGCTGGTGGACAACCGGCCCGGCGCCTCGACCATCATCGGCACCGAGCTCGCCGCGCGCGCGCAACCCGATGGCTACACGCTGGTCACGGCGACCAGCAGCCACGTGATCAATCCCAGCCTGCACAAGCTGCCCTTCGACCCCGTGAAGGACTTCAGCGGCATCGCGTTCATAGCGACCTCGCCGATGATGCTCACGGTGCATCCCAACGTCCCCGCCAAGACCGTCAAGGATCTGGTCGTTGTCGCCAAGGCGAACCCGGGCAAGCTCAACTACGCCTCCAGCGGCACGGCGAGTATCGTTCACCTGGCGGGCGAGTTGTTCAGCGTGAGCGCCGGTGTCAAGATGGTCCACATCCCGTACAAGGGTTCGGGCCCCGCGCTCAACGACCTGCTGGGCGGCCAGGTCGACATGATGTTCGCGAGCCCCGTGCCCACCATTCCGCATGTGCGCAGCGGCAAGCTGCGGCCGATCGCCTGGGCGAGCGCTCAGCGTTCGAGCGCCATGCCCGAGCTGCCGACCTTCGCCGAGTCGGGCTACCCCGGCTTTCAGGCGGCCACGTTCTACGCCGTGCTGGGCCCGGCCAACATGCCGGCGCCGGTGGTCAACCGTCTGAGCAGCGAAATCGTCAAGGCGACGCTATCGGCCGACGTGAAGGAGCGGCTTTCGGCCGAAGCGGCGATCGTGGTCGCCGGCGGCCCGCAGCAGGCGATCGCCCATATCGAGGCCGAGATCGCGCGCTGGACCAAGGTGGTGAAGGCGGCCGGAATCAAGGCGAACTGAGCTCTCGCCGGTCTCGACTGCGCCGATGCCGGGAGTGCGCCGATGCCGTGCACGGCGACTACCGCGCCGCGGCTACAGGGCTGCGGGCGGCGTCCCCCCAGCCAGGCAATTGACTGTGGTGTCGTACGACAGGGATACTTCGGGCGCGTTTGCCATTCGTGCACCCTTACCCCGTGACTACACGAGGAGCTGGCCATGGCCTACGAAGGCATGATTGCGGAGACGATTTCGATCAACGGTCACAACGGCGAGCCGATATCGGCTTATGTGGCGCGCCCCCTCGGCGCCGGCCCCTATCCCGGCATGGTGCTGATGCACCATGCGCCCGGCTGGGACGAATGGTACCGCGAAGCCACGCGGCGTTTCGCGCATCATGGCTATGCCGCCATCAGCCATAACCTCTACCACCGCGCCGGCGCAGGCCGGGCGGACGATGTCGCCGCCAAGGTCCGCGCCGAAGGCGGCGTGCCCGATGCGCAAGCGATCGGGGATACCGAGGGCGCGGTGATGTGGCTGCGCGCCCAGCCCTGGCTCAATGGCAAGGTCGGCGTCATCGGCACCTGCTCCGGCGGGCGTCACACCTTCCTCTACGCTTGTCACACGAACAACATCGATGCCGCGGCCGATCTCTGGGGCGGCCGCGTCGTGATGAGCAAGGAGGAGTTGACGGCGAAGCAACCGAGCGCTCCGATCGAGTTCACGAGGAACCTGTCGTGTCCCCTGCTCGGTCTGTTCGGAAACGAAGACCGGGCGCCGACGCCTGAGCAGGTCGATCAGCACGAGGAAGAGTTGAAGAAGCACGGCAAGGATTACGAATTCCATCGCTACGACGGCGCCGGCCACGGTTTCTTCTACTACGACCGGCCGATGTACCGCGTCGAGCAGGCGCTCGACGGCTGGAAGAAGGTGTTCGCATTCTTCGACAAGCGTCTCTCGAAGTAGGCCGCGGCGTGTGCACATCGATCGTCGAGATCGCCGAGGCCCGTGGCGCGGGCAAGGGCGCGTGCGAGTGGTTCGATCTCACTACTTCGGTTGTGTCCTACGACCATCCACACCACGCCTTGCTTGAAGAGGCCATCACCATCGACTTCGTCAACTCGCGGCTCGACCCTGGCACGCGGGTCGCCGTGGAGCTGACGCTCGATTCGGCCAAGGCGCTCGCAGCCGCCTTGGGGAGGGCGATCGCCGCGGCCGACGCGGCCGAGCGCGAACGCCACAGGTAAGGCAACCGGCACGACGCGAGTAGCTGACGCTCGCCAAGCACAGCGGGCAAGCGGCTACCGGGAACGAGGCATGGGCGAGGTCCCGCGGTAGCCGGCGAAGTCACGCAGCTCGAGCAAGGCGGCACGCGCGCCTGCCTGGACCAAGCCGGGTGCGCTTGCAGCGCCGCTCGGACGCTTGTTCCGGCGCGCAGCCGGCCGGGAAGCCGCACTAGCGGTGCAGACCACCTCCGTCGGCGTGCGTGTCGTCCTCATCAGTGGGTGCTCCCGGTGGCGGGATCAGCGCAAACTGTCTGATCATGCGCCGCAGCCGCGGCCGCGACACGCCGAGGACCGCGCAGGCTCGGCCTCGGTGCCAGCCGGTCGTTTCGAGCACGCGCTGCACGTGCGCCTTTTCGATCTCGCGCAGGCTACCCTGCGCCGGCGGTTCGGCGGTCGCGCAGGCGCTGGCAGTGCGCTGCGCGATGTGGGCCGGCAGCGCGTCGAGGGTGATGATGTCCCCCGGCGAGAGGACAACCGCCTTCATCAGCGCGTTTTCCAGCTCGCGCACGTTCCCCGGCCAGTCGTAGGCGCCGAAACAGCGCAGCACTTCGGGGTCCACGCGCCGCACGTGCCGCCTCATCTCGCGGTCGATCCGCGCGAGCAGCGCATGCACCAGGTCGGGGATGTCCTCCTTGCGGGCACGCAGCGGCGGCAGGTTGACGTTGACGACCTGGAGGCGGTAATAGAGGTCCTCTCGGAAGCTGCCGTCCTGCACCCGCCCGGCCAGGTCGACGTTCGTCGCCGCGATCACGCGCGCGTCCGTCGCCTGCGGTGCCTTGGCGCCGAGCGGCAGGAATTCCTTCTCCTGCAGCACGCGCAGGAGTTTCGCCTGGATCGCGTGCGAGAGCTCGCTCACCTCGTCGAGAAAGATGGTGCCGCGATGGGCGAGGGCGAACTTGCCGGCCTGGCGCTCCACCGCGCCGGTGAACGCGCCTTTCTCGTGGCCGAACATGTCGGATTCAATCAGCGTCTCGACCAGCGCGGCGCAGTTGATGGCGACGAACGGCCCCGACGGGTTGGGCCCGGCGCGATGAATGGCGCGCGCGACCAGCTCCTTGCCGGTGCCCGACTCGCCGGTGATAAGTATCGTCGCCCGGATGGACGCCGCGAGCCCGATGGTCTTGAAGACCTCCTTCATGACCCGGCTGCGCCCGACCATGCTGCCGCGGTCGGCCCCGGCGTCCCCCACCAGCACGCCCTGCGCCTCGCTGTGCGCGTAACGCAGCGCCTTGGTCACCGCGGCATCGAGCTCGTCCAGGTCGATGGGCTTCTGGATGTAATCGTCGGCCCCGCGCTGCATCGCCTGGATCGTGCTTTCCATGTCGTGGAAAGCGGTGATCATGATGACGTGGGCGCCAGGAAACGCCCGCTTGAAGTCCGGCAGCGTGTCGAGGCCGCTTTTCCCGGGCATGCGAATATCGAGAACGATCACGTCCGGCGCCAGCCTGCCCTGCTCGGCGAGCGCCTGCGCAGCGCTGTGGGCGATGTGCGCCTCGTAGCCCTGGGCGTGAAAGTGCAGCCGCAGGGTGCGGCAGCTCGCGTGATCGTCGTCCACGATCAGAAAGGTGCTCATCTAGGCCCGACCCGCAGCTGGTGCAAGCGGCAACACCACCGTGACGCGCGTTCCTCCCGGCGGCTCCGGTTGCAAGCTGATGCTGCCCTCGTGCTGGTCGATGATCCGCTTGGCGATCGGCAGACCGAGGCCAGTGCCCTGCGCACGGGTGGTGAAGAAAGGCTCGAATACCTTGTCCAGATACTCCGGCGCGACGCCGCAGCCGTTGTCGCAGATCTCGACCTGGATCGAGGGCCGATCCTCGGCCGGCAGGCGCAGCCGGGCGTCGATGACGAGCGCGGGGCGGACCTTCTCCACTCCCGCGGTCGCCTGCGCCCCATTTCCGATGAGATTGATGAAGGCCTGGCGCAGCTTGTTCGCATCGCCGTAGAGCACGGGCAGGCCCGGCTGGTAGTGCGTCGTGACACGGACCTTGTGTTCCTCGATCTCCCGCTGCGCGAGCATCACCGCGCTGTCGAGCAGCTTGTCCACGTTCAGCCACTCGGGCTTCAGCGCATCGGGCAGCGAATAGCTGAGAAGGTCCGATAGCACTTCCTCCATGTAATGCACCTGCTCCTGGGCAATCTGCAGCAGTTCCCGTTCGGCCTCGGCCCAGTCGGGCGGCGGCTTCTTGCTCAGCATCTGCAACCCCATCTTGATGCTGGACAGCGGATTGCGTAAGTCGTGCGCGATCATGCTGGATGCCCGCCCCATGGCGGCGAACGCCTGGCTCTTCGCAATTTCCCGGTTGCGCTCGACCACCTGCTGCTCCAGGTGCTTGCGCTCGGTGATGTCCTCCATCTCGGCGAGGTAATGCGTGATTCTGTCGCGGCTGTCGCGGATCGGAGAGATGGCCGAATGCACCCAGAAGAGCTCCCCGTTCTTCTTCCTGTCGTGCAGAACGCCTCGCCACTCGCCGCCCGCGGTGATCGTCTGCCACAACTGGTCGTATGCCGCGGTATCCGTCTCGCCGGACTTCAGCAGACGCGGGTTTTCGCCCGCGACCTGGTCGACCGTGTAACCCGTAACCTGGGTGAACTTGGGATTGACATACTCGATCGCGCCGTGGCGATCGGTGATGAGCACCATGCTCGGGCTCTGCTCGACCGCGCGTGAAAGCTTGCGCAGCCGTTCGTTCGTCTGCTCGTGCTCAACGATGACGTGCTTCAGTTCCCGGTTGGCGGACTCGGCCTCGCGCGCGCGCAGGCGCGCCACCTGCGCGAAGTGCACGGTTAGCGCAACCAGGAACGCGAGCGAAAGGCCGCCGAGCAATACCGCGCGCGCGAGCGGCGAACGCGATTCGGTGAGTTCCTCGCGCGGCCACACGTTCACACGCCAGGTGACGCCGTACAGGCCGATGCTCGTCTCCTGGCCCGATTCCCGAGCGGCTTGCGTCGCCTCTGAGTCGCGCCGGTAGATTTCCGTTCCGTCATTGGACACGGCGATCGCATAGCCCGAGGCAATGGAGGGCGTCAGGATCGCCGCGATCATGGGCTGCACCTTGACCATGCCGACGATGAATCCGTTGAAAGCCTCCCCCTGAAACACGGGAACATTGATCAGCAGCAGGCGCTCGCCCGCCGTCGAGCCGGCGCCGTGAGAGAGCACCACCTCGCGCCGCAGGCGCGCCGCCTGCAATGCCTCGCGCTGCCGGCCGCCGACGAAATCCTCGCCCGGCATCGAGCGCGACGCGTCCTGGGCGACCAGCCAGCCCAGCTCGAACTCGGGTCCTATGCGGGCGATCGCCAGGTAACCGGTATAGTGGCTGAGATAAAGCTTCGCATCGGATTCCCACTCCTCCCGCGGCGGCCCTCCGCGCATCTCCCACCGGCGTGCCATGCGCACCAGGGCGAAGATGCGGGATTCCATGCGCGAGCTGATCTCGTTCCTGACGCTGTCGAGGTTCAGCGCGACCGCGCGTTCCGTATCGGCACGCTCCTCGGCGATCAACGCCCGCCACAACCCAAGGGTTGCCGCGACCACAATCAGGCCGACGAAGAGTGCAAGCCAGCTCGCCGCCAGGAATCCTGTCCGGCCGAGCGTTGTGGACTGCGGACGCTCCGCGGCCACGGCGTGGGTGCCAGTGGCTAGCTCGAGCTCCGATGCGCGGCGCATATCGGCAGGGAGGGCAATCCCGCCACCGGCCACCGGGCGCCCCGGGGCGCAAGACCCACATGCATGCTTTGCGCCAGCGCGTATGCTTCACCGATGCGGTCTCGAATGGAAATCCCGCCGCGATAGTTGGCGGCGAGCTGCAGTCCGGGCCAGCGTTTCAGACGCTCCATGATCGCTCGCAAGCGGCCCGAGTACGCACCGTGATAAAGCGGCAGGGCGCAGTCGTGGCGATCGACCCATACCTGCTCTGGCGCGGCATCGATCCCCAGCAGAGGGGCAAGGCCCGCGATCGCGGCGTCAATGCACCGATTGTCATTCCACTCCCTCGTCTCCGGCGCGCGCGCGCCACCCAGGTAACAGGCGAGCAATGTCTTGCCGAGGGGCGCCCGGTTCGGAAACACGTTACTCACCCACTGGCACCCTGTCAATTGCGCATTCTCGGTGCGCGGCACGAGGAACCCCGTGCCTATGAGCGGATGGCGCACGGCGGCGCGGTCAAACGCAAGATGCACTACCGTGACCGGCGCATACTCGATCCCGCGCAAGAGCTGCGCGAGCTCGTGGTCCAATGAATGAAGCAATGTCGCCGCACGCGGAGCCGGCACGCTCAGCACAATGTGGCTTGCGCGAAACGTGCGTTCACCCTCGGGCGTGCGCGCCGTCACGCGCCAGCCCGATCGTGCCGGCTCGAGCTGTGTCACCGTGTGTCGGGTGCGAAAACTCACGCCCGGCGCGCTGGCGAGTGCATCGATGAGATCGGCCATTCCACGCCTGAAAGAGAACACCTCATGAACCGGTGCCGTGCGTCGATTGAGCACCTTGTGCGCGAACACGCCGAAGGCAAGGCTGCCGTAGCGGCGCTCCAGCGCCACCAGCCGCGGGAGCACGGCCTGCGCGCTCGCGAGGTCCGGATCCGATGCGAGCGGCCCGCCGATGTAGGGTTCCATCGCTTTTTCTAGCAGCTCGCGGCCGAGGCGCCGCGAGACAAACTCGCTCACGCTTTCATCGGGACGCCCGCCTCTTGGCGCGAACGGCTCGGCAAGCAGGCGAAGCTTTCCACCAAGACTCCATAACGGCGAACGAATCAGCCCGCCCAGACGCGACGGGACAGGCACCAGCTTTCCGCGCTGCACCAGATAACGCTGATTCGCCGGCGGGCCCGGACACATGACTCTGCTTGCATCGAGTCCGCTCGCCGTCAGCATGCGGCTCACCTCGGGGCGAAAGTTCAGCATCAGAGATGCCGCGCGCTCCGTGACATAGCCATCGGCCTCGCGCGTCGCGATCTTCCCTCCGAGTCGCCCGTCCTGCTCCCACACCTCGGAGGCAACGCCGGCTTGCCCGAGCCACCAGGCCACCGACAGCCCCGACACGCCGCCGCCGATTACGATGGCATCGCGGTCACTCATCGATCCATGTCCGCCCGCGCACTTCGGCCATGGCCGGGACACAGCAGCGCTGTCGCCTCGGCGACGATCTTCTCGGTGATGACCGTGTGCCCGCGCTCCTGCGCGTACTGCAGGATTGCCATGCGCGCCATCTTCCGCGCGAACTCCGGTACGCACTCCATACGGCTCTGCGCCTCGGTCGTCCAGGCGGTGGTCACCGCAGCCAGCGCATCGACACACGGCCGGTGGGAGCGCTGACTCAGAAGGACGGCGCACTCCACGTTGCGCAGCAGCCGTTCGGCGTTGCCGCCGATGTCGAGCCCGGCATCGGCGTGAATCCCGAGCTTGCCGATCGCGAGCAGCGAGGGCCGTGCCTCGTGCACATGCTTTTCGATCGCGGCGTGCGGCTTGCCGGCCAGCAGCACGGTTTCAATCGCCACGCCACGTTCCGCCGCGATCGACTGCGCAATGCGCAGATGGCCCTGATAGATCCGCGCGAGACCGGAGTCGATGACTTCCTCGTGCAGCTTTTCCTGCTCCTTGAAGCGGAACGTGCGGCTTGCCTCCTCTGAGAGCACGCGGCTGATGCGATTGAACGCAACGTAATGGAAATGGGGATCGTAGGCGGCCACCACCTGCAGCGGGACATCCCAGCTTTGCGCCAGCGCGATCGCCGTTATGAGAGCGCCAAAAGCGAGCTCCGAGCCGTCGACAGCGGCGACGACCGGTCCGTCGACGAGGCTGCGCCCGGCATCCTTGATCACCAGCACATCGATCGCGGCGCGGCGCGCGACACGCTCGCACACCGTTCCCAACTCGGCTCCGGGAACGGCGCCCAGCCCCTGGGCTCCGATCACGAGCAGATCGTGGCGCCCGCTGTTGGCCTCCTCGGTGAGCGCGCGATAGTTCTTGCCCTCGACGGCGCAGTGCGCGAACGGCACCGAGGCGTCCCGGCAGGCGCGCGCCGCCTGATCCAGATAGGAATCGGCGATGAGCGTGAGCCCGCGAGTGACGAGATCGTTGTGGATCTCTCGCTGCTGCTCAAGCGCATCCTGCTGCCGGTATCGCTCCGGCAGCCCACCTTCCATCTGGCGAAACCGTAGATCATGCAGCCGTGCCGCGTAGGCGTGGATGCCGGTGACCTCGGCGCTCGCGCCGCGCGCGAGTGCGACCGCCTCTGCCAGCGCTCGGCTGGAGTGGTCGGAGCAGTCCACCGCCGCGAGGATCCGCCGGTACGGCAGCGAACGGAGTTCCTGCGTCGCGCAAGATGCCGCGACCTGCGGCGCGCCCGCGCCAGCCACGCTTCCATCCGCCATTTCTGCTCTCCTGGGCAATTGCGTTGCATCGCTGCTGGCGCACATGTCTTAGTCGCGGGCAGAGCAGCTCTTCGAACCATGCCCGCAGAATGCATGCCAGCGCCCGCGCACACAGCAGATCGCTCGCAAGATCAAACAATTGACGCCGGAGCCGGATTCGCCTCGGCGCGAACAACGCGGTCGAAGTGAACACTGCGTTCCATCGTTGGCTGCGAATCGAGCTGTGATGGAATGAATCATTCACTTGCGACTCCAGGGAGGTTTCCAGAGCAAACGCACGAACTCCTCGGTATAGCGCGGTTTTTGCGGGTGAATTCCTTCCCGCTGCGGAGCCACGCGCGCTTGGTCCAATTGTTGCTGACGAGCCAGCAAGCGGGTAATCCACAAATCGAAACCGGGGGGGACGCAGGAGTGAAACACTCGCCAGCGCGGTTTGGGAGCTTCGCAGCCGTGCTGGCGGCGGCGTTGCTCGCCGCCGGGAACGCTTTCGCTCAGGATTCCGTGGCCGGCGCGGACTACGCAGCGGTGGCGGGCATCGACAGCCGGCTGGCGGTGTGGATCGCCGCACAGCTGCACCTCATGTTCGCCGCTTTCGTGCTGGCCGTGCCGATGTTCGCGCTGTTCATCGAGTATCTCGGTTGGCGTGCCGAACGGACCGACCGAGTCGAGGCGCGCCGTTACGACTGGCTCGCGCACGAGATGGCGAGCCTGCTGCCGGTAGCCTACTCGCTCACGGCGATCACCGGGGCGCTACTCGGGTTCCTGCTGTTCGCCGCGTACCCGAAGGTCATGCGCCACCTCACCGGCGTGTTCGGTCCGACGTTCGTCGTCTATCCCCTGTTCTTCATCGCCGAGACGCTGTGCCTGTACTTCTGGTACTACGGCTGGCGCCGCTGGCAGGGCGACGCGAAGTGGTTCCATATCGTGCTCGGGCTGCTGCTCAACATTTTCGGCACGATCGTGATGTTCATCGCCGACGCATGGGCCACCTACATGATGACGCCCGCCGGAGTGAACGAAAGCGGTGCGCTGGTGCGCCTCTACGACGCGGTGTGGAACCCGGGCTGGATGCCACTGAACGTCCATCGGCTGGTCGCCAACGTCACCTTCGGCGCGCTGCTGTGCTCGGCGTACGCGGCCTACCGGCTGCTGTTGAGCGATAACGCACGCGAGCGCGCCCTGTACGACTGGATGGGCTACACCGGGAACCTGATCGCGCTGTTCACGATGCTCTTTCTGCCTTTCGCCGGCTACTACTTCGGCTTCGAGCTGTTCGCGTTCTCCGCCACCTACGGCGTCACGCTGATGGGCGGAGTGCTGTCGTGGCTGTTCATCATCCAGGCGATCGTGATCGCAGTGCTGTTCGTCGGCGCGGCGTACTACTCGTGGCTCGGGCTGCTGCGTATTCCCGGATCGGAGGCGCAGCAGCGCTGGAGCCCCGTGTTCAACGTCCTGCTGATTGCGGGCTTTGCCGTGTGGGCGACCCCGCACACCATGGCGGCGAGCATCGAGGAATCGACCGGCGGATTCCACCCGGTGCTCGGCGCGCTCGGAGTGATGGCGCCGAAGATGATCGCGGTGACGCTGGTGCTCGTGGTGCTCTACTCGAGCTATCTCCTCTACCGCCGGGCCGGGCGCGTCCCCGTCGTCGCCTGGGCGAGCACCGGGACCCGCGTGGAGTGGGGGCTCGTCGGCCTGATGGCGCTCACCATCGCGTCGCTCGGCGTCTACGGCTATTTCGCGCCGGCGCACATCCGCATCAAGACCTCGATCTGGCAGATCTACGTGTTGATCGGCGGAATCGCCGTGACCTTCGCCCTCGACCAGGCGCTGCTGCGCGGCGCGAGGACGATCGCCGCGGTGCGCTGGGGAACGATGCCGCGGCGCGGCCAGTATGTGCTGGTGCTGCTCGCAGCGGTGATCGTCTGGCTGATGGGCCTCATGGGCTACGCGCGCAGCGGCGCCCGACTGAACTGGCACGTGTTCGGAATCCTCGAAGACACCTCGGCCGAGGCGGGGCTGCCCTCCCTCGGCGAGGCGGCGCTCGTCATCACGTTGATCACGGCAGTGTTCTTCGCCCTGCTCGGTGTCGCGTTCGCGATCGCTGGCCTGGCGCACGGCACCGACGAGCGCACGCTCGCCGAGATCTCGCCCGAGGCGGGATTGCGGGGAGACACGCGATGAGGAGCGTCGCGGCCTATGCCGTGCCGGCGCTGCCGGCGGCGATCGTCGTCGGGTTCTTCGTCTGGTTTGCCAACTGGATCCCGCAGACGCGCTGGCAGCCACCGCAGAAGCTCACGATCAGCGAAGCGATGACCCCCACCGAGCTCGCCACCCTCGGCGCCACGCTCGTTCGCCAGCGCGGCTGCATGACCTGCCACACGATCGAGCCGGGCGCGGGGATCAAGGGAGGCGGCCGCGGCCCGAACCTCGCCGACATCGCCGTGCGCCGCGCGAAAGGTGCTACGGGCGGGCCCGCTAGCCTGATGGAGTACCTGACGCAGTCGCTATACGAGCCCAGCGCGTATTTGGTCGAGGGCTTCTCCAACATCATGCCGGCGTCCACTGCCGCGCCCGCGAAGCTCAACTACGAGGAGGTCGTGGCGGTGGTGAACTACCTCCAGTCGCTTGGCGGGAGGCCTTCGGTCAAGATCGGCGACATTCCGCGCCCGGCGGGCATCGCAGCCGCCGCGCCGGCGCCGCTCGCCGCCTCGGCGGCCGATCCGAAGGCGCTGTTCAATTCGCTCGGCTGCGCGGGCTGCCACAGCCTCGAGGCGGGCAAGAAGGTGCTCGGTCCCAGCCTCGATGCGGCTGGCATCAGACAAGCCGCCGCCGCGCGCAAAATGAGCCTCGAAGCGTTCCTGGGCGAAGCGATCGTCGATCCGAAGGCGTACGAGTCGAAGGAGTTCCCGACCGGCGTCATGCCCCAGGACTTCGGCACCAAGCTCACCGCCGCGCAGCTCGTGGCGTTGATCGATTATCTCACCGGGAGGAAGCCGTGATGCGGCTGCGTGAGGCCTGGCGCGCGCGCGTGCCGCTGCCGACAAGCGTAGTGCTGATCGTGGCGGGTGTCTATCTGGCGCTGAAACTCGTGCGCCCGGTGATCCCCGGGAGCGTGATCCTGCTCTACATGGGCTTCGTGATCGCGGGTGCGGTGATCCACGTCACGCTCGACGACGGGCGCATCCGCCGCTTTGCCGATTTCTTCATCGACGCCTCCGCGCGCGATCCGGGCGCGATCCGGGCGCAGCGCTGGGCGCTGCTCGCGGTCATTCCCCTGCTGCTCGGCTGGTGGGTGTACGACGCGCTGCGCCCGAGTTACGCGCCACCGGTGGAGATCTTCCAGCGCCATCCCACCGTGGGAGAAGAGGTGCTCAAGCGCATCGTGGTGCCGGCATGGGCTGCCGAGCCGAAGGCGTGGCGTCCCGAGGACGTCGCAACCGGGAAGCGCCTGTACGAGGCGAACTGCGCGGTCTGCCACGGCGAGAAGCTCGACGGCCAGGGACTGGCCGCCGAGGCCTTCCGCTATCCCATCCGTCCGGCCAACTTCACCGACGCGGGCACGATCGCGCAACTCACCCTGCCCTACGTGTACTGGCGTCTGAACGTGGGCGGCCTCCAGAACCAGTTCAACAGCGCCATGCCGAAATGGGTGGCCACGGCGGACGAGCCCGACGCCTCCAGCCTGCACACCAACGATCTCGCGCCCGATGAGGCCTGGCGGGTGATCCTCTACTTGTACCGCGCCACCGGTTTCGAGCCGCGCACGAGCGAGGCGCCTGCGGCGGAACACGCCAAGCACTAGAAAGCGAACCCTCATGACGCAGAGCCGGATCACACGCAGGCGGTTTCTCAAGGCGGGCGGCGCCCTTGGCGGCGGAGTGCTCGCCGAGTTGACGGCGAGCGAGCGCGTCTTTGCAGCGCGCACGCTGGTCCCCGCGCCGGGGATCGACAATCCCCTGGAGCACTATCCCGAGCGCGACTGGGAAGAGGTCTACCGCAACCAGTACGCCTACGAGCGCAGCTTCACCTACATCTGCGCGCCCAACGACACCCACATGTGCCGCGTGCGCGCCTTCGTGCGCAACGGGGTCGTCACCCGCATCGAGCAGAACTACGACCACCAGCGCTACAAGGATCTCTACGGCAACCAGGCCACCGCGGCCTGGAACCCACGGATGTGCCTGAAGGGATTCACCATGCACCGGCGCGTCTACGGGCCCTACCGCGCCAAGGGACCGATGATCCGCAGCGGCTGGAAGGAATGGGCCGACGCCGGCTTCCCCTCCCTCTCGGACAATCCGAAGCTGCGCAGCCAGTACCGATTCGACGCGCGTGGCAGCGACACGTTCGCGCGCGTGTCGTGGGACGAGGCGGCCGATTACGTCGCCAAGGCGATGATCGCGATCGCGCGCACCTACAGCGGCGAGGAGGGCAAGCGTCGCCTCGTCAAGAACGATGGCTACGCACCCGAGATGCTCGAGCACTGGGAGCAGGCGGGCACGCGCGTGATGAAGCTCGGAAGCTCCCTGCCGCTGCACGGCGTTATCGGCAAGTTCGGCATCTTCCGCATGGCCAATATGCTCGGGCTACTGGATGCGCACGTGCGCAAGGTCGGGCCGGACAAGGCGAAGGGCGCGCGCGAGTGGTCGGAATACACCTGGCGCGGCGACCAGGCGCCGGGCCAGCCATTCGTCCACGGATTGCAGACCTCCGACATCGATCTCAACGACCTGCGCTTCAGCAAGTTCACCGTGCAGGTGGGCAAGAACTTGATCGAAAACAAGATGCCCGAGGCGCACTGGCTGAACGAGATCATGGAGCGCGGCGGGCGCATCGCGGTGATCGCGCCCGAATACAACCCCTCGGCGAGCAAAGCCGATTACTGGATCTCGGTGCGCCCGGGGCTGTCCGACACCGCGATCTTCCTGTTCGTCACGCGCTACCTGATGGACAAAGGCTGGTACGACGAGAGCTACGTCAAGCAGTTCACGGACTTTCCCCTGCTCGTGCGCACCGACACGTTGAAGCGTCTGAAGCCCCAGGAGGTCATCGCCGGCTATCGCAACAAGGACATCTCCAAAGGGCCCGGATTCACCCGCCACGGCTTGACCGCCGAGCAGCGCGACCGTATCGGCGACTTCATGGTCTATGACCGCAAGTCCGGCGCTGTCAAGCCGATCACCCGCGACGACGTCGGCAAGCACGTCGCCGAGCAGAGCATCGATCCGCAACTCGACTGGAAGGGCGCCGTGCGCCTCGCGGACGGCAAGGACGTCGAGGCGATGACGGTGTGGGAGATGTATCGCGCCCACCTGCGCGATTACGACCTCGACACGGTGAGTGACATCAGCGGGGCGTCCAAGGAGCTGATCGAGCGCCTGGCGAATGACTTCGGGCGCCGTTTCTGGGACCCGGACTACAAGGGCAAGCCGCGCGAGGCCTATCCGATCGCGATCCACTATGGCGAGGGCATCAATCACTACTTTCACGCCACGCTGCACAACCGCGCGGTGTGCCTGCCGCTGATGCTGGTGGGCAGCATCGGCATCCCGGGCTCGGGCGCGCACACCTGGGCCGGCAATTACAAAGGTGCGCTGTTCCAGGGCTCCGCGTGGTCGGGCCCGGGCGTCGGCGGTGCGTACGTCAAGGAAGACCCGTTCAAGCCGGTGCTCGATCCGAAGGCGAAGATTACCGAGCACAACGTGCGCGAGTACCTGCACGGCGAGGAGATGAGCTACTGGGGCTTCGGCGAGCGGCCGTTCATCGTCGATACGCCCGCTGGCCGCAAGAACTTCACCGGCAAGACCCACTTGCCGAGCCCGACCAAGCTCATGTGGTACAACAATGCGAACCTGCTGAACCAGGCGAAGTGGATCTACCACCTCCTGGTGAACGTCAATCCGAAGATCGATCTCATCATCGATCAGCAGGTGGAATGGACCGGCTCCGCCGAATACTCCGACGTTGTCCTGCCGGCCAACACCTGGCTCGAATTCCAGACCCGCGAGTGCGGCGGCTCGTGCTCGAATCCGTTCCTCCAGATCTGGGGCGGCGACGGCATCAAGCCGCTCTACGACTCCAAAGACGACGGAATGATCTTCGCGCTGGTGGCGCAGAAGCTCGCCAAGCTCACCGGCGATCAGCGTTTCCACGACTACTGGAAGTTCATGCTGGAGGGCAGGCCCGAGGTCTACATTCAGCGCGTGCTCGACGCCTCGTGCACCACCCAGGGCTACCAGGTGAACGATATCCTCGCCGGCAAATACGGCGAGCCGGGCGCGGCGCTGATGCTGTTCCGCACCTACCCGCGGGTGGCGTTCTACGAGCAGATCTACGACAGCCTGCCCTTCTACACCGATACCGGGCGGCTCAACGCCTACACCGACATTCCCGAGGCGATCGAATACGGCGAGAACCTGGTGGTGCACCGCGAGGCCCCGGAGGCGACGCCCTACCTGCCGGGCGTGATCGTGTCCTCGAGCCTGTTCGTGCGGCCGAACAATTTCGGCGTTACGCCACAGATGTTGCAGGCGAAGACGCTGGATGCGGATCTGCGCGCGGTGGCCAACAACAAGCTCGCGTGGAAGGAAGTGAAGAAGACCAAGAACCCGCTATGGGATCAGGGCTACCGCTTCTACTGCATGACGCCGAAGAGCCGGCACACGACCCACTCGTCGTGGGCGACGGTGGACTGGAACTGGATCTGGAGCACCAATTTCGGCGACCCGTACCGCATGGACTCGCGCCAGCCCGGCGTCGGCGACTGGCAGGTGCACATGAATCCGCAGGCGGCGAAGGATCTCGGCATCGACGACGGCGACTACATCTACGTCGACGCCAATCCCGTGGACCGGCCGTACGCCGGCTGGAAGGATTCCGATGCGCGCTACAAGGCATTTCGCCTCCTCACCCGGGTGAAGTACAACCCGGCCTACCCCTACCACGTCGTCATGACCAAGCACAGCGCCTGGATCGCGAGCGAGCGCACGGTCAAGGCGCACGAAACCCGCAAGGACAAGCGGGCGCTCGCGGCCGACACCGGCTACCAGTCCAACTTCCGTTACGGCTCGCACCAGAGCGTAACGCGCGGCTGGGCCCCGCCTATGCACCAGACCGATAGCCTGTTCCACAAGAAGGTGGGCAGCATGGGCTTTGTGTTCGGCTTCGATGTCGACAACCACGCGGTCAACACGGTGCCGAAGGAAACGCTGGTGCGCATCCAGAAAGCCGAGCCCGGCGGCCTCGGCGGCAAGGGCGTCTGGGAGCCGGCGACGAGCGGCTACTCGCCGGCGCGCGAGAGCCCGTTCGCGGCGCGTTATCTCAAGGGCGAAGCCATCAAGGTGAAAGGCAAGGGCTGATGAAACCTGCGGAACGCACAGATCCGATGGCGCTCGTGGGCGTGAGCCTGCCCGCGGGCGACCCGGAGGCAATGGCGCGCTGCCTGATCGAGGAATTCCTGCTGCTCGGCTGGGATGAGCGGCGCGTCGCACTGCTGTTCGCTCGCCCGTGCTATCGCGCGACGCACGCGCTTTACCGCGCGCTGGGCGAGCAGCGGATCCAGGCCCTGATCGGGGAGGTACGCGGGAATGCCTAAGGTCTTCAACTGGCAGCTCGGGCGGCCGATGGAATACCCCTACCGCGAGGCACACCCGCGGGAGCAGTTCGCGTTCGTCTTCAACATCAACCGCTGCATCGCGTGCCAGACCTGCACCATGGCGTGCAAGTCGACCTGGACCTTCTCCAAGGGCCAGGAATACATGTGGTGGAACAACGTCGAGACCAAGCCCTACGGCGGCTACCCGCAGTTCTGGGACGCAAGACTGCTGGAATTGCTCGACGGCGCGCATCAAAAAGCGGGACGCGAGGCCGCGTGGGACGCTGCGAAGCGTGAGGCGAAGAGCCGGCCGTACGGCGTATTCGAGGGGATGACGGTCTTCGAGGCGGCGCGCGCCGCCGACCGGCGCGACGCGGTCGCGCTCGGCTACGAGCCGACCGATCTCGAATGGCGCTTCCCGAACATCTACGAGGACACCGCCACCGGATCGAAGGACCAGCGCGCCTCCCTCAACCTGAAGCCCGCGATGTTGCCCGAGCACGAGACCTGGTTCTTCTACCTGCAGCGGCTGTGCAACCACTGCACCTACCCGGCGTGCCTTGCCGCATGCCCGCGACGCGCGATCTACAAGCGCGAGGAAGACGGCATCGTGCTGATCGACCAGAAGCGCTGCCGCGGCTACCGCAAGTGCGTCGCCGCCTGCCCTTACAAGAAGCCGATGTTCCGCGCCACCACGCGCGTTTCCGAGAAGTGCATCGCCTGCTACCCGCGCATCGAAGGCAAGGATGCGCTCACCCAGACCGAGCCGATGGAAACGCGCTGCATGGCGGCGTGCGTGGGCAAGATCCGCTTGCAGGGCCTGGTACAGATCGGCGCGGACGGCGCCTGGGCGGAGCAGCGCGACAACCCGCTCTACTTTCTCATCAAGTCGGAGAAGGTGGCGCTGCCGCTCTATCCCCAGTTCGGCACCGAGCCGAACGGTTACTACATCCCGCCGCGCTGGGTGCCGCGCCCGTATCTGCGCCAGATGTTCGGCCCCGGCGTGGACGAGGCTATCGAGCGCTATACGCGCCCGTCGCGCGAGTTGCTCGCCGTGCTGCAGCTCTTTCGCGCCAGCCAGACGATGCTGTACCGCTACAAGATCATTCCGGGGCCGAAGGCGTTCGAGGCCACCATTGCCGGGAGCAAGTGGGAGATGTTCAACGACACCGTCATCGGCTACAGCAAGAGCGGCAAGGAGGTTGCGCGGGTGACGGTGGAAGAGCCGAAGTTCGTGCGCCCGGACAAGCACTACAACTCGATATGAAGCCCTCCGTCGCGCTGCGCAGCAGCCACCTATACGGCACCCTGTCACTAGCCTTCGCCGATCCCGATCGCGCGGTGCTGCGTGAGCTCAGGCGGCGCGCGCCGCAGCTCGATGCGTACCAGTCCGAGGCGCGAGCGCTGCGCGCGGTGCTTTCACGGCTCTCGCTGGCGCGATGGCGCGCGGCGCACGTGAAATGCTTCGGCTACGCGATTTCCAAGGAATGCCCGCCGTATGAGGCCGAGTACGACCAGGCGAATCTGTTCCAGAAAACGCAGACGCTCGCCGACATCGCGGGTTTCTATCGCGCTTTCGGCCTCGAAACCGCCCCCGTGCTGCACGAGCGCGCCGACCACGCAAGCGTCGAGCTCGAGTTCATGCATTTCCTCTGTCTCAAGGAGGCGCATGCCGTCGAGCGCGGCGAGTCGTGTGCGCGGATTGCGCAGTGCCGTGCGGCGCAGGCAAGATTCGTCGAGCGGCACCTCGGCACGTGGGCGCCGGGCTTTGCCCGCCGCTTGCGCGCGGTGGCGGGCACGGGGCTGTACGCGGCGCTCGCCCGGCTGCTGGAGGCGTTTCTCACCGCCGAGGCGAAGCGGCTGCGCGTTCGGCCCGCAACGGGCGGCAGGCTGAATGAAGCACCGGATGTGCCGGAAGACACCTGCGCGGCGCCGTGCGGCGCGCCGGCGGCGGCCGCGCGAATCGAGGTGGTCCATGAACGTATCTGAAGTCAGCCGCACCCGCCGCTCCTGGCTCGCGGCCCCGATCGCCGCGCTCGGCGGGTGGCTCGCGCTCCGGCCGCGAGGCGCGCGCGCGGCGGAAAAGGCAAGCCTGCTCGCACGCCCGGTCGACGCGATCCCTGATGACCCGGATGCGCAGGCTTGGCGCGAGTCCGACGCGCTCGATGTGCCGCTCGCCCCGCAGGCGGTGGTCAAGCCCCGGCGCTATGAGCCGGGCGTGACAGCGCTCGAAGTGCGCGCGCTATACAGCGCGGAGCGCCTCGGCCTGAGGCTCGAGTGGCGCGATGCCGAGCGCAATGCGATGGAGGGCGGAGCGCAGGCCTTTCGGGATGCAATTGCGGTCGAGTTTCCATACGATCCGGCGAAAGGCATTCCGTTTTTCGGCATGGGCGAGCGCGAGCGCCCGGTAGTGATCTACCAGTGGAAGGCGGACTGGGCGGCCGCCGCGCCGCCGGACGTGGACGAACGGTACCCGCAGATGGCCGTGGACTGGTATCCGTTCTCCACCCGGGCGGCGAACGAGATCGCCGAGGCCTCGGATTACGGCAAGCAGGGTGGCGACAAGGCGTTCGTGCCGAGCTGGTGGGTCGGCAATCCGCTCGTGGATCCCGCCTTGCAGGCGAAGCGTGCGGTAGAAAAACTGGTTGCGCGGGGTTTCGGGACACTCGATCCGGTCGCAGCGGAGCAGCAGGATGCCGAATCGAATGCGCTGTGGCGCGACGGCGTCTGGAAGGCGGTGGTGACGATTCCACGCGCGCAGGACGCGTTCAGCTTCGAGCGCGGCAAGACCTTCCCGATCGCGTTCGCCGCATGGAACGGGGCCAAGCAGGAACGCGGCGGGGAGAAGTCGGTCTCGACGTGGTATTTCCTGAGTCTGGAACAGCCGGTCGGCGCGGCGACCTATGCCGTGCCGCTGCTCGCGGCCGCCGGCGCCGCCGCGGTCCAGCTGATCGCTCTGCGTTCGCTGCGCGGGCCTCGGACGCCAGGCGCGTCGCAGCCGCCGCTCGACGCAGCCCGGCGCAGTTGGGCTGCGGCCTTCCGGGCGGCGCTGCGAAGGCGCACCAGAGGCTGAACCTCGGGCCGGGATGGTCAGAGCGCTGCCTGCGAGGTCGCCATCGATGTCGAGCTCCGCGCACGCGCCAACCCCTTACCTCGTCTCCTGGAACCTCACGCGCCGCTGCAATCTCGCCTGCGGGCATTGCTATCTCGACGCCGTACAGCGGAAATCCGAAGCACGCGGAGAACAAGCTACGGCGCAGTGCCTGCTGGCGATCGCGCAGCTTGCGCGCGTCGCGCGCGGCGCGATGCTGGTGCTGACGGGCGGGGAGCCGCTGCTGCGCGACGATCTCGAGCAACTGGTCGCGGCGGCGCGCGACGGCGGCCTGATGCCTGTGGTCGGCACCAACGGTACCCTGCTTGATACGCAGCGCGCGCGCGCGCTCGCCGTGGCGGGGACCGCGGGCGCGGGAATCAGCCTCGATTCGGCCGCGCCGCATTTCCACGACCGGCTGCGAGGTGTACCCGGCGCGTGGGCGGGCGCGCGCCGCGGGATCGCTGCCGCGCGTGACGCGGGCCTAGCGCTCGTCGTGCAGACGACGATATTCGAGGAAAACCGCGGCGATCTGGCCGCGCTGGCGCGAACCGCCGCGCAGGCGGGCGCCCTGGCGTTCAACGTGTTCTTCCTGGTGTGTACCGGGCGCGGCGTGACGCAGAGCGATCTCACCTCCGCGAGCTACGAGGCAACGCTGCGCGAGATCGTTCGCCTGCAGGAGCAGCATCCTGGAATGAAGGTCCGGGCCCGGTGCGCCCCTTACATGCGCCGCATCCAGGGTCTGCACGCGGGCGAAGGCAATGCCGATCACGCCGACTGGTCGAGCGCGTGCCTCGCCGGCCGGCGCTACCTGCGTATCACCCCGCAGGGCGAGGTGACCCCCTGCCCGTACATTCGCGAGGTGGCCGGCGACATGCGCCACACCCCGCTCGCGGAAATCTGGAACCGCAGCCCCGTGCTGGAGCGCCTGCGCCGAGAACTGCCGAAAGGCAAATGCGGGGAGTGCGACTACCGCTACAGCTGTGGCGGCTGCCGCGCGCGGGCGCTCGCGCAGCACGGCGACCTGCTCGCCGAGGACCCCAAGTGTGGCTACACCAGGCCGCCGGATCACCGGCCCGAGGCCGCGCCGGCGGCGCAGCTTCGGCACGTGCACTGGGAACCCGACGCACAAGCACGCCTGCTGCACATTCCTGCTTTTGTCCGAGACCGGGTAAGAACGCTGCTCGAAGCGTGTGCCGTGCAGGAGGGGGTCGATCGGATTACAGTGGAATTCGTGACGGCCCACCGGCCACCGACAGCGTTGCTCAATCGCCTGCGCGCCGTGGGCCATACGCGCGCAGCAAGCGATTGATGCCGCTTGCCCCGCGGCGACTACGAAATCATCGACGACTGGCAGACGCTCGGCATGCGCGCAACCGGCAGCCGTTCGGTTGTGGGCGAAGGCGTCTCGACGCACGAATCTGCGCGTTGGCTGGCGCGGCTTTGCGGGTAGACGCGTGCGCAAGCCGCCCGCTGCCTGCAAGATTAAGCAGGGTCGTGTTTATCACGTTTGAGGCGGCTTCTTTTTCAGTGCGCTTCAATGCCCGCGCTCTTGATGAGCTTCGCCCACTTCTCGTGCTCGGCGCGAATGAACTGGTCGAACGCGGCCGGCGTGCTGCTGGTCGCCACCAGCCCGCCGCTCGCGTACTGGCTTCTTACATCCGGTTGGGCCAGGGCGCGGCCCAGCTCGGTATTCAGCTTGGCGATGGTCGGCTGCGGGGTGCCCGCGGATGCGAGCACGCCATACCACGAGCGCATGTCGTAGCCCGGCACGCC
This sequence comes from Burkholderiales bacterium, assembly GCA_020848435.1. Lineage (GTDB taxonomy): Bacteria > Pseudomonadota > Gammaproteobacteria > Burkholderiales > WYBJ01 > WYBJ01. Next base: position 193,636 of record JADLAC010000009.1, read on the forward strand.
GCTTTCGCTGATCGTCGGCACATCGGGAAACTCGCTGCCCCGCTTCGTACCGCTCACAGCCAGCAGGCGCAGCTTGCCGGACTTGATGTGCGGAATCGACGGCAGGATGCTCGCGAACGCGAGGTCGATGCGCCCGCTGATGAGGTCGATGGTGTAGGCGGGGCTGCCGCCCTTGTAGGGGACATGAATCATGCGCACGCCTGCCATCGACGAGAACAGCTCGCCGGCGAGGTGCGGGGTGGCGCCGTTTCCCGACGAGCCGTAGGTCAACTGGCCGGGCCGTGCTTTCGCCAGCGCGATGAGATCGCCTACGCTCTTCGCCGGCGTGCCGGGATGAACCACGAGCATGAGATAGGTCGTGGCAACCAGGCTGATCGGTGCGAACGCGCGCAAGGTATCGTACGGCATCGTCTTCATCAGGCTTACGTTGACGGCGTTCGGCCCGGTCGAGCCGATCATGAGCGTATAGCCGTCGGGGGCCGACTTCGCCACGATGTCGCCGGCGACGTTGCCGCCGGCGCCGGGCCGGTTGTCGACGATCACGTTGATACCCCAGGCATCGGTCAGCTTCGCCGCGAGCGGCCGCGCGACGAGATCGGTGACGCTACCAGCCGGAAAAGGCGTCACGATGCGAATCGGCCGTTCCGGATAGCCCGCGGCCTGTGCTGCAAACGGCACGTATGCAATCAGGGCGCCTGCCAGGAATGCGAGCCGCATTGACGTACCTCCTTGGCCATGATCGATGGGCGCGATTTCGCGTTCTGCCGGCGCAACCCGCTGCGATGTCTCGCGGGTGCTGCTAAAGTGGATTCTAGCCGCGGCCTATCCGCCGCCAAGGGCAAGCGTGCGCTCCCAGCGGTAATAGACCCGGTACTCGCCCTTGAACCAGGGCTCGGCCGCGAGCCGATCCCGCCAGGGCGTCGCACGCGCTTGATCGCGTTCGGCCGACTCCAGCGCGCGCAAGTCCGTGAGGTAGTGCAGCGCGACGTGCGTGAAGCCCTCGCCCGGATTGCGAATGCGATAGCGCCGGCACATGGGCCAGTACGGACAGCGTTGCAGGATTTCCATGTGCTCTTCGTCGTACCAGGCGTTGAATTCCTGTTCGCGCGCCTGCGGTACCTTGAAGAACACCGGGTAGAGAATCGCGGCATCGAGCGTGGCTTCGCTCGCGCTCGGCGCGTGGCGGCCGCCGATGCAATCGGCGATGAAACGCTCGTTCGATACGACCAGGTCGTGCGCAGGTTTCGCCGCCATCGAGGGCTCGGTCGCAACTTCTCGCTTCCCCTGAAAGAGCGCGAGATAACTTCCCCGGATCGGGCTGAGATAGCGCCGCAGCGTGTCGAATCGCGAGCGCTCGAGCGCGCCCGGTAGATAGTGGTTCGCATACCAGACATCGAATACGAAGGTGTTCTCGCGCTTCACCGTCAGCGCATCGAACAGAATGGTTTCGCTCACCAGATCGCTCCTTCGCGCGGCATTACGTTGCTGTGGTTGCACTGCTCACATGCTCCGCCGCCAGCGCACCGAACACCATCGCCTTGATCAAGCCGCCCACGTAACCGCGCGGCGCTCCGCCGTCGAGTCCTCCGGTGGCCGAACCCGCCGCGTACAGGCCAGGCACCACCGAGCCATCGGGGCGCAGCACGCGTGCGTGCGCATCGATCGTGATCCCGCCCATGGTGTATGTCAATCCGACGCACACCGGCACGGCGTAGAACGGCGGCACCCGCAGCGACAGCGCATGATAGCGGCCCTGCGTGCGCGTCGGATCGAGCTCGGCGAGCTTGCCCGTGTCGAGCTTTTCGTTGTACTGGGCCACGCTGCGCTCCAGCGCCTGCGCCGGGACGCCGATCTTGACCGCCAACGCGCCGATCGAATCGGCCCGATGCACCGTTCCCCCCGCGGACTCCAGCACGGGGTTGGGGGATATCGTGGTCGCGCGCCCGGGCCCCTGCCACGCCGCATCGTCGAACACCACCAGCGTGCTCAGCGGATCGGCGAGCCTCGCGACGGCATTGGCGAGGTAGATGCCGCCATGGCCTTCATCGGCGAAACGCCGGCCGCTCGCGTCGATCATGATGCTGGATGCCGCCAGCTCGTCGAGCATGGGATAAGGCCACAGGGCGTCGTCGTGCATGGCATCGCGCGAGAGCAAATGACCATAGAACGCGTCGAGGCCACCGGCCGCTGCCCCGATGGCCTGCGCCATGCGCAAGCCATCGCCGGCGCCGGTCAAGGCGCAGCGCAGCTTGAGCTTCTCGGGTGCGGGAGAAATATATCGCCGCACCAGCTCGGCATTGGCCTGGAAGCCGCCATCGGCAATCAGCACCGCCTTCGCGCGATAAGCCATAGTCTGTCCGCCGCGCTCGGCTTCGACGCCGGCACAGCGCCCGTCTTCCATGCGCAAGCGCATCGCTCGCGCGCCTCGGAGCAGCTCGCCGCCGCGCTCAGCGAGATTCTGTTCGAGGCGCCGCAGGGTCACGTCGGCGCCACGACCCTCCCACTCCATCCTGGTGACCGGGGGGCGCGGCGGCGCGAGAATGAACTGGCGCCAGCCGATATCGCCGACCCGCACGTACTTCGCCCCCTCGTCGACCAGCCAACGCACGACCCGCAACGCGTTGCCGGCGAGCGCGCTCACCAGCGCGCGATCGGCGCCGCCGCCCGTGATCGCGAGCGCGGCCGCGGCCAGATCCGCCGGCGGATCGTTCAGGTTTTCATAGGAGATGTGTAATACGCCGCCGGCGAAGCGCGAGTTGCAGGGATACAGCACCTCCTCGCTTCGCTCCAGCACCGCGACCGAGCGTCCGAGCTGAGCCGCGCGGTTGGCCGCCACCAGACCGGCGTAACCGCCGCCGATCACGACGAAATCGTAGCTGCGTGATTGCTCCATGAGCTTGAGTTCCTTGTTGCGCCGGCACGTGCCGGCCGAGTGCGTTGCGCCGGCGTCATTTCGCGGGGAACACGCCCGCCAGGCGCCCCCGCGTCCAGTACGGCATGTATTCGTTGAATAGATCGATCCGATCGGCGCTCGCGCCGAGCGCGTCGAGATCCGGCCGCGGGTCGAGCAAGGGTACGCGCGCTTCCACCATCGCCAGGTAGTCGATCTGGTTGTCGTAGTTCGAGCGCAGCACCCGCAATTGCCGCACTTCCTTGCGGCCTTCGTAGCTCGCGCGCAGCGCGGACACGATGGCCGGTCCCTCGGCGTCGGGCACGTCATGGAAGCGGATCAAGATGAGCCGCGCCAGCTCGCCGGTCAACGCATTGCCCGGATAAATCTGATCGCCGCTGCCGCGATACTGGCCGCGCACCTTGGCCACCGTGCGCTTGGTCCAGGGGCTGAAGTTGCCCCAGGAGGCTTGCTTGTAGCTCGGCCGCTCCAGCACGCCGATTTCCTCCAGGTCGTAGAAGGCGAGGTACTTCGGCCAGCCCGATACGCACACGTAGCGGCGTGCCGTTTCGAATCCGGCAATCGAAGCCCGATCCGGGATGTGCTCCATGTCGTACCAATCGTTGAACTCGTCCTCCAGCCCCGGAGGGGGATCCATCGTTACCAGCAGGAAACCTTTCGCCATGCTTCTTCCTTTCACGCCCCGCTCGGGTTCGGTTGATCGTAGCCGCGATCGAGCAACGCGGCGTTGCGTCCCGCGATTCGGCCGGACACGAACGCCCAGCCGAGGTGATGTCCGTGACCTTCGAGCAGCATGCCGCCCTGGCCGTTGGAGCCCGCGGCGTAGAGTCCCGGAATGATGTTGCCCGCAGCGCCGACGACTTCGAGCCGCGGCGTCACCTTCAATCCGCCATTCGTGAAAATGACATACGCCTTCGCCGGACCGAGGGCGTAGTAAGGCGGCTTTGATAGCGCCGGGCGATCGGCCCGGGGCGCAACACCGCTCGGGCTTTCGCCCGCGTTGTATCGCGCGATGGTGTGCGCGAAGACAGCCGCCGGCACGCCCATGCTCGCGGCTAGCGCCTCGAGCGTGCCGGCGCGATGAAAGATGTCGGGGCGGGTGCGCCGGTAATCCTCGAGATAGGCATAGCCCACCGAGGGCGCAGTCGAAATGTAGTTGGGCCAGGTGTCGTAACGGGCGGCGATGGCATGATCGAAGACGAGATACGCCATGCCTTCGGGGCGCAAGGCCGCGGCCTGCTCCGGCCGCTTGCGCTCGTCGGCGAAACGCTCGCCGCCGCGATCGACCAGGATCGTACCGTGCGCATAGAGGCTGCGCTCGGGCGCCAGCGCCGTGGTGAGAAAACGCATGAGCGCAGGCCGCAGCAAAGCCTGCGGGACATGATCGAAGGCGAAGCGCATGGCGCGTGTCACCAGCCGCTGGGGCGGGAGCCGATGGATGAGCGCGCGCTCGGGCGGGGGCACGAAGCGCAGAATCGGGCCTCGCACCATGTCGCCGTTGACGACCGAGCCGCCGCACTCCAGACCCAGTCGGATGCCGTCGCCGGTGGCAGCCTCGTTGACCGCGGTTACCGCGGCGAGCGCTTCCGAGGCGAAGCGCGCCTTTAGCTCCGGGCTCGCACTGAAATCGCCGCCGGCCAGCACCACGCCGTTCGCCGCCACGAACTCGCGCAGTATCCCGTCCGCGGTGCGTGCCACGACCGTGTGGGCACCCTGCTCGTTCAAGTGCAGGCGCTCGGCACGCGTACGCAATTCGATCTGGACGCCGTGCTTGCGACAAAGCCGGCCCAGGTGGAAGGGAAAGGCACGCGAATTCGGCAGCACGTTGTGCATGCGCGCACGCCGATGCGGAGGCTCGGGAAACGGGCCGACGAATTCGAGGCCGGCCGAGAGCAGCCAGCGGAACATCTCCGGCGAATGGCGCGTGAGCACGCGCGCGAGCTCGAAATTGTCCCGCTCAGCCTGCGCGCCGGCGAAGAGCTTGAGGTCTTCGTGGTGGTGCTCGGGATAGTCCTTGATGCCTTGGCGAATCTGGTGGGGCGTGCAGGTTGCGGACACCGAGCCGACCGACCAGGCGGTCGAGCCGCCGAGCTGCGGCTCCTTCTCCAGCAGCACCACGCGCCGGCCGAGCTCGGCTGCCGTGCTCGCGGCAGCCAACCCCGCCCCGCCGCCGCCGATGACGATCACATCGACGTGCGTGCGCGCGCTCGCCTGCCCGCTCGGAGCCGTCTCAGCCATGCTGCCGCAGTCTCGTCATGAGCCTCAATACACGCCGCGCAACGGCCCCCGGCGCCAGTGCGGGACGTAGGTATTGACGAGATCGAGATGGCCGCGGCTCGAGCCGTACGCCGCCAGATCGAGCTTGCTCTGCTCGTAGGGCGCCTGCGCATCGACCAGCGCGATGTAATCGGTGCGAGCGTCGATGTCGTTGCGATAGACGCGCACTTGCAGCGTTTCGGCGCGCGCGGCGAAGTTGCGCACCATGCCTTCGACGATCTCGCCTTCGGCGCTCGGCTGCACGTCGCGGAAGCGCAAGATCATGAGCCTCGAGAGGCGCGACGTGACGGCCTGCCCGGGATAGACTTGCGCGCCGGCCGCGCGATACTGGCCGCGCACCTTGGTGGTGATGCGCTTGGTCCACGGACTGAAGTTCTCGTGCGATACCGCGAGGTATCCGGGCTCGTCCAGCACCTCGGGATAGGCGAGATCGTAGATGGCGACGTAACGCGGCCAGCCGTCGATGCAGACGAAGCGCAGCGCCGTCTCGACGCCGGCGATCGCCGCCCGCTCGGGCACGTGCTCGGTGTCGTACCAGTCGTTGAATTCCTCTTCCAGCGCGCTCGGCGGTTCCATCATCGCGAGCAGCAGCCCCTTGGGTTTGCCTGGTTTGCCTGCCATGTCGACTCCTGATCGGTTGCGCTAACGGTAGTTGAACGCCTTTCGGGCCGCTGCCAGCGTCGCATTCCGCAATGCACATGCGAGCGTGCAAAGCATCGAGACCTCCTGGCGGGGCGCCGCTGGGCTTACCCCTTGTACGGGTACTCGTCGAACAACGCTTGCCAATCGCATTCGTTGGCGTTCGTATAGTCGAGCGAGTACCAACGCGGATAGCCGTGCAAGGTCGATCCGCCGTCGATCATGATGCCCTCGCCGTTGATGTAGCCGGCATCGTCGGACAAGAGGAAAGCGACCAGCTTGGCGACATCGCGGGGCTCGCCCCAGCGTCCGACCGGCGTTTGCCGAACCAGCATGCGCTTGATCCGATCGTCGGCCAGCATCGGGCCGGTCATGCCGGTCGCGACCACGCCGGGCTGGATCGCATTGACGTTGATGCGATAGTTGCCGAGCTCGGACGCCATGTGCTTCATCAGCATGAATACGCCCGCCTTCGAGGCGCAATAGGCGCCGAGCTGGTCGCACATCACGGTGGCGCCCGAGGAAGCGGTCAACACGATCTTGCCGCCGCGCCCCTGCTTGATCATCTGCCGCACCACGTCCTGACAGACGTAGAACGTGCCGTTGAGGTTGATCTGGATGAGCAGGTCCCAGTCGGCTTTCTTCATGTCGGCGATCGGAGCGAAGCGCCCCGTGCCGGCGTTGGCGAAAAGCAGGTCGATGCCGCCGAACGCGGCGACTACCTCGCCGATGCACGCCTGCACGCTCTCGGCCTTGGACTGGTCGTAGGTGAAGGCCTGCGCCCCGGCTGTGTGCTGCGCGCACAACGCGGCCGTTTCCTCGGCCGCTTCGGTCTTGCGATCCGCAACCGCAACGCGAGCACCGCAGCGGGCCAGCTCGACCGCCGTTGCCTGGCCGAGTCCGCGGGCACCGCCCGTCACCAGCGCGAGCTTGTCCTTCAGATCAGCCATGGGCGGGCTCCTTCGCTACCGCCGAGCGCGGCGCCAAGCCGATCGCCTGGCGATACTCCGCGGGTGTCATCAGCTCGCGCCCCAGCAGGCTCGCGATCTGTTTCACCTGCAGGAAGTGCTCGACGTTGCGCTGGATGACGTCGTCGCGATGGGGGAAATGCCACAGCGTGTCTTCCATGCCCACGCGCACGTGCAGCCCGAGCAGCAAGGCGAAGGTGGCGAGGTAGGTGCTCGCGCGCCCGGCCGCGCACACCAGGATGAACGCGTCCGCGTCGATGTCGCGGATCGAGCGCACCATGCGCATTAGGCCGTCCACCATCTGCTGCGGATTGTGCATAGGCGCGCAGCCGGGCAATGCCGGCAGAATGAGCCAGTAATAGGGCTTGGCCAGCAGCCCGCTCGCCACCAGGAAGCGGCGCGCGTTGTCGATGTCGCCGTCGTCGTAGACCGAGATGATGGGCTTGCAACCGGCCGCCTGGGCAAGCGCCGCCTTCTTGATGACCACGTGCGGCGCCTTGAAGAACATGCTGTCGCCGCAGCAGATCGCCGTGGTGTTCACCGGCAGCGCATCGAACAACCCCATATGCATGGTCGATTCCATGACCGCGCTTTCCTCATCGGTCACGGCCACCAGGCAGCCGTCGAACATCGTCTGCGGATACTTCGCACGCAGCGGTGTGATCACGTCGTGAAAGCGTTGCGGATCGAGCGTGTTGAAACCGCCGGCGTCGCGCACGTGGATGTGAATGTTGGGTGCGCCGGCCTGGATGCATTCCTCGGCGGAGTCGCGGATCTCGTCGACCGAGATCGGCTGATTCGGGTTCGAGCGCTTGCTGAAGAACGCGCCCGTGATGGTGGTCGAGATCATGACCTTGTCGGGAATGCCCCACTTCGGCATCGGATCGACCTCGGCGAAGCGGCTGCTGAATGGGTCGAGCACCTCCGGCATGCCATACGGCTTCCACGTGGTCTTGAGTCCGGCACGCTGAACCCACTTCTCCACCTGGTCCCACTTGATCTTGTCGTTGCTCATCGGCTGAGCTCCTTGCTGAAGTCCATCGACCGAGCCCGCCGGCGAAGGGCGATGCTCGCTGCTCTCGATCCATCCTCCCGCTCGTCAGCGCGGACGAGCAGCCCATTTTGCGCGCCGTCAGGGTTCGGCCTCGGCGCGCGCCGCTGATATCAGGCAACCGGCCGCTCGGGCTTGCCCGTATAGTCGCAGTCCTCGTCGCGCACGATGCGCAGCGGCTTGCCTTCCTCGATTTCCTCGATCACGTGCGCCATGATGCCGGGCAGCACCGCGAGCAGCGCGACCGCGGCCATCTGCATGGGGCGGAATCCCATCTCGCTCATGAGCGCGCCCAGCATGCCGTCGACATTGATGCACAAGCCCTGACGGCCGGTTACGCGCACGAACTCGGCATGGATCGCCTCGAACATCTTCACCTTGTCGCCGACTAGCCCGCATTCCTGTGCGATCTTGCGCAGCTTCACCGCGCGAAAATCGTCGCCCTTGTGGGTCGGGTGGCCCAGGCCGGGGATGCGCCGCTTCTCGGCCCGGATGGCGGCAACCACGCGCTTGGCCGTCTCCTCCAGCGAGAGCTTCTCGTCCTTCATCATCTTGACGGCTCGGTCGAGGAATTCCGCGCTGTGCTGCGGCGAAATCGTGTTCGAGCCCGCGGTGAGCAGGCCTGCGGCGGTGCCGGGCACGAGCTGAGGATTGCCCGAGGCCGCGTAGCGCGCAGCCAGCACGCTCGCGGCCACGAAGCCATGATCGAGCAGGCTGTTCAACATCGCATCCAGCATGCGTGCCTCGGCCGGCGTCGGCAATTCCCCGCGCAGCGTGAGGAACACGCCCTCGGCATAGCTCTTGTCGCCGATCAACTGCTCGTGCGAGTAGCCGTGGATGATGACCTTGCCTTCCAGCACGCGGCTGATCTTGGTTTGCCATTCATGCGCCATCGTTTTCTCCTCGGAGGGAACGGCAAGCCCGTCCCCGTTGCATGCAATGCATCGCGCTTTCAGTTGCGCAACGCGCCTTGAACGTCGATGCGAGTCCGCAGCACCCGCAGCTCGTCCGCGCTCGGCGTCTCGGTCACGGCGACCTGCGCCGGAACGAGCAGCTCGAAGCCGGTGTTGTCGAGCACCTGCTGCACCGAAACGCCCGGATGCACCGATTTCAGCCGCATGCGCTTGCTCTCGTCCTCGAAATCCATCACCGCCAGCGGCGTCACGACATAGCGCGGACCGCCGCCCGGTAGGCCGAGCCGGGTGCGCGCATCCTTGCCGCCGCTGCCCCAGCCGTACGCCGAAACGAAGTCGCATTTCGGCACGAATATGCGCTTGTCGTGGGCGTTGACCACGAGATGGAAGCGGCTGTTCATGACAGTCGCGTTGCACACCCCGATCGCGCCCGGCCCGCGAAACTTGAGCGCGCGATAGTCGGCGCCGATGCCGATCAGGTTGCTGTTGCCGTACCGGTCGATCTGCAAGGCGCCGGCGAAGAACACGCCCTTGCGGCGAAACTTCATGTTCTCGACCAGGTCATCGTGCAGGTAATAGGCTTCGGCCCAGCGGGTAGCACGCTGATCGGTGATGAGCTGGAATTCCTCGATCACCGGCTCGTTCAACACGTTGGCCTTGGTCATGGCGATCATGACCGTCATGTTCGGCCCCCACAGCAGATGGGCGAGAAGTACGCCGGCACGCGGTACCGGCAGATTCGCGCCGACTTCCACCCACTCGCCGTCGGCCAGGTCGCGGGCGAGCACGGTGGCCATGATTTCCCTGTTGGTCGCTTGCAGTTCGCTTTGCATTCCGGTCTCCAGCCGCGCGCGCGGGCTCTTGCTAATACTCGTCCAAGGCGAGGAGGCGCCGCAGCCCTACCCGTTCCAGATAATCGACGTGATCGGCCGGGCCGGTCACGAAGCGGTCGAGGTAGGCGCCCAGAGGCCCGAAGTCATCCGCCTTGGCCCACGCGGTCGCGGCCTTCACGTAATCGCGAATGTGCGCCTGGTCCTCGGTGTAATAGCCTGGGCTCGAATACGGGTGCGCGCCGAAGCGCGCGCGTATGATGCCGTCGGCGCCCGGAATGGCGGTGCGCAGCGGATCCTTGCGAATTTCCTCGTTCGAGACCACCTGCTCGACTTGGACGAAGCTAGCATCGGCCGCGGCATAGATCGCACGATCGCCATAGCCGTGGCCGACGTACTGCACGTTGCCATAAGGGTCCGATACGGCGGCGTGAAGAAATGCGATGTCGATGTTCAATGCGGGAATCGCGAGCAGCGTTTCGCCGTTGATCGGATCCTGGAATGTCTTGATGGCGGGGTTGATCTCGGGAAACGAGGTGCCGACCCCGGAGCGCCACGGATTGAACGGCACGCGCTGCGCGGCGGCGCGCAACCCGGCGTAGTACATCGCCTCGTCGAGCTCGAAGACTTCCACCTTGCCGCGCTCGACCGCGGTGCGAAAAGCCGGTCCGATCGGGGCCAGCACCTCGCCTCCGACGTAAGGGGCGACCACGCGCCGGGCGCAGCCCGCGGCGATCAACAAGTCGATCTCTAGGCCGGACGAGGCGGCGCCGACCACGGTCAGATTCTTCACCCCGCGCTTGATGAGGCCGCGCACGGCAAGCATCGGATGGCTCGAGTTGATGAAGCCGCCGATGGCGACGGTCATGCCGTCGTGCACTTGTGCCAGCGCATGCTCGATGTCGACGATGCGCTTGCTGCGCTCGGGGCGCGCATTCTCTGTGCTGGTTGTCATGGCGCGCGCTTTCGCTTCAATGGGCGATCTGGCCGCCGTCGATGACGAAGGCTTGGCCGGTCACGAACGACGCTTCGTCCGAGGCGAGATAGACCGCCAGCGGACCGATATCCTCGGGCTGGCCGAAACGGCGCGCGGGAATCTGGCGCAATCCCGCGTCCACGGCCTTTTGATCCTGCATATACGGGCGGGTGAGATCGGTTTCGATCCAACCGGGGCAGATCGCATTCACCCGCACGTTGTAGCGCGCCCACTCGACGGCGAGGGCCTTGGAGAGCTGCGCGAGCCCGCCTTTGGTCATGCAATAGATGCTGTTGCCCGGCGCGCCGACGAAGCTGTAGATCGACGCCATGACCAGCACCACGCCGCTTTTCTGCTCGACCATGCCGCGCCCGGCGCACTGGATGGTGACGATGGTGCCTTCGAGATTGGTGGCCATGAGCTCGCGCCAGTCGCTTTGCGTCATGTCGAGAAACGGCTTCAGGCGCTGCGCGCCGGCATTGCACACCACGATGTCGAGCTTGCCGAGTGCGGCGCGGGCCGCGTCCACGGCCTGCTGCACGCTGGCCGCATCGGTGACGTCGGCCTTAAGCGCAAGCGCTCGACCCCCGAGCGCCAGCACGGCCGCCAGCGTCTCATCGAGCGCGGCGGTGTCGCGGCCGATCAGGGCGACCTGCGCGCCGGCTTGCGCCAACGAAACTGCCACGCTACGGCCGATGCCGCGGCTCGCGCCGGTTACGAATGCGGCTTTTCCCTTCAAATCGAACATGCGATTGTCCTTTCGCTTGCGTGTACCCGACTCAGCGCTGTTGCGGGCTGCGATCCCACGTGGCCGGGGTGAACGGCGTTTCGCGCAAGACGTTCTTGCGCACCTTGTTGGTCTCGGTCTTGGGCAAAGCCGCGACGATCTCGACATAGCGCGGCACCGCGAACTTGGGTAGCCGCGCTTGCGCCTCGGCGATGAGCGCTTGCGGCTCGAGCTCCGCGCCCGGCGCGGGCACCACGACGACCTTGACATCGTCGCCGCCAAGCTCGCACGGTACGGCGATCGCGGCCACTTCGAGCACGCCGGGCACGCGCCCGATCGCTTCCTCGACCTCGAACGCGGACACGTTCTCGCCGCGCACGCGGATGGCGTCGCGTACTCGTCCCATGAAGTACAGGTTGCCCTGCGCGTCCAGATAGCCTGCGTCGCCGGTGTGGAACCACAAATCGCGCCAGGCGGCGAGCGTCGCCTGCGGATCGCCGTCGTAGCCTTGCATGGTGGTGCACGGCTCGCTTCCGCGCACCAGGATCTCGCCGCTTTCGCCCGGCGGCAGGGGCGCGTCATCGGCATCGCCGATGCGCAGCTCGTAACCCGGCAGGGCGCGCCCCACGCTGGCGGGATCCGGATTGTCGTGCGGCAAGTACACGCACACGTTGGCCTCGGTCGAGCCATAACCCGAACGCAGCACGACGTCGTGGCGGCGCTGGAACTCGAGAAAATCCTGCGGCGCCGCACCGATGCCCCAGCCGATACGCAAGCTCGTGCCCGCGCCGTCGGCCGCCGTGGTCGACTTGAGCAGCATGCGCAGGATTTCGCCGATGTAGTAGAACGCCGTGCAGTGGTGGCTGCGCACCTCGGGCCAGAACTGGCGCGCGCTGAAGCGCTCGGTCAGCACCATCCTCGCCCCGGTGAACAGCACCGGCAGGGTGATCATCGCCTGCGCCGTGTTGTGGAACAACGGAAAGAAGTTGTAATAGACGTCGCGCTCGCTCAGCTCGAGATCGCGCGCGACATTGCGCCCGAGAATGTACTGCTGGGCGTGCGACAAGCGCACGCCCTTGGACGGGCCGGTGGTGCCCGAGGTGTTCATGACCGCGCCGGTATCCGCGCCGCTCACCTCGATCGGCGCGGCGGCACCGGACCCGCCGGCGATCAGCTCGGCGTAGTCGACGACACGCTTGCGCGTGCGCGCGCGGATCGCAGCCGTGGAGCCGAGCACCACCAGCGTTTCGAGCTCGCCGACATCGTCGGCCACCGCGAGCAGCTCGTCGGCGAGGGACTCCTCCACCACCACGATCGGCACCGGCGCTCGCCGCAGCACATGCAGGATCTGCGCCGACCGATACGCGGTGTTGAGCGGCACCTGGACCGCTCCGATGCGAGACAGCCCGAACCACAGGTCGAGATACTCGATGCGATTCGACAGCAGGATGCCCACGCGCGTCTGCCGGCCGGCGCCGAGGATACGCAAAGCGGCTCCGGTGCGATCGGCGGCCGCGTCCATCGCGCCGTAGCTGTAGGTCTTGCCGGCGCACGCCACGAACGGCCGTGGCCCGATGCGTTGCGCCTGGGCGCGCAGGATCTTGGACGCGACCTGGTCGCGCAATGGGAGGGGGCCGAGGAAATCCATGCTGCCGCTCACGCTCGCACGCGCATCACGTCAGTGCTCGGCGAGCAGCCGGCCGAAACCGCCGATGCGATCGTCGATACCCGCCAGCCTCAGCAGCCGCCAGAAGGTAGCCTGAGTCGAGGTGATGACCGGCACGCCGAAGGCTTGCTCCAATGCCTCGATGACCAGGTGCGACCACAGGTTGAGACAGGTGATGAGCACCGCATCGACCGCGGGGGTATGCGCGCGCTTTGCTAACGCGATGATCTCATCCGCGCTCGGACGCGCGAGCTCGAACGCGTCTTCTATCCCCAGGCATGCCGAGGAAGCGATGCGGATGCCGGCTGCCTCGAAGAAGGCGTGCTCGGCGCCGTCGATGCGTTCGCCGTACGGCGAGGCGGCCGCGACGTTGCTCACGCCGAGCACGTGCATCGCTTGCAGGATCGCCTGGGTGGCCGTGGTGCACGGTACGCCGGCGTGATCGCTCATCTCGCGCTGGAGCTTGATATCGTAGGCTAGTCCCTGGACGATGCTGGATGCCGTACAGCAGTAGGCGATGGCGTGCGGACGGCAGCTCGCGAGCTGGCGTAACGCATGCTCGCCTTCCTCGCGGTCCATGCGCACGATCGCTTCTGCGCTGAGCGCGTTGTCGAGCAGCATGCGCGCCGCATGCACGCTGACACCCGCTGGGGCGGTGCTGCCGAACCAGGGCTCGACCACCGTGTTGACGCTCGGGACGACGACGCCGAGGCGCGCCCGCCAGCCCGCGGGCGCGCGTTCGCCGGCGGTACCTGGACGTGATTCGGCGCTCGCGGATGCTGTGCTCATGGGTGTGTGGCCGGTTGAAAGGGAGTCGATGGCGCGGACTATACGGCAAATTGAATGAACGTTCAATCACCCGCTGTGCTAGCATACGGCCGAGCTCGAGCCGTGGCGTCGAGCAGCGCGCGGCGGCGCTTAGCGCCGCCGCGCGGAACATGCGCTTTCACACCGGCAGCGTTGTTTTCTTCGCATCCGGCACTCGCTGCGGGCCGGCGGGGTTTGGCGCTGCGGTTTTCACAAGCGAGCAAAGCGGTCATGCTGGATTCTGTCAAGGCGATCGTCGAGGATCCCGAGCGCGTGCGCAACCGCCGCCACCAGCTCGTGACCGCCGCCATCGCGCTGTTCAACCGGCAGGGCTTCTATTCCACCACGGTCAAGGACATCGCGCGCGAGGCGGGCTTCAGCGCGGGGTTGGTCTATCAGTACGTGGGCGACAAGCACGACGTGCTCTTTCTCGCCCTGCAAAAGATCGTCGAGACCAACAAGGAACGGATTCCGATCGCTTTGAGCGACCTGAGCGATCCGATGGAGCGGCTGGTATGCGCGATCGATGCCTATTGCCGCGTGCTAGCCGCCAATGGCGACGCGGTGTTGCTCACCTACCGCGAGACCAAGTCGCTCAAGAAAGAGCACAAGGAGCGTCTGAAGCGTCTCGAGCGCGAAACCAACGCGATGATCTCCGCCTGCCTGGCCGAATGCGAGGCGAAGGGCTATCTGACCATCGAAAAGATCGAGCTGCTCACCTACCACATCGTGGCCGTGGCGCACGCCTGGGCCTTGAAGCACTGGCGCCTGCGCGAGATCACGACGCTGGACGAATACATCCGGCTGAACGTGCATTCGGCCTGGCAGGCGTGCTTGACCGCACAGGGCAAACGCCACTACGCGAAGCTGCAAACCAAGGCGAGCCGCAAGCCGGCCCGCGCCGCACCACGTCGCGACCGGGTCGCCCGGCCGGCTGCGTCAGCGCTGCGTGCTCAGTTGCACCGCGGAGGAAGGCGCCGGCGCGGGGCTTAGGCGAAACGCCCGCTCGGGCGGGGTGCCGGACTGGAAATGCTGGAGCGTAAGCTTCGGCACCGTGACGTCCTCGCACACCTTGCGGACCCGGTAGACCTCGATTGGCGGGGTCCACGTCGGCTTGGCTTCGCACATGACTTCGACGCAGCCGATGCTCTTCAGCCAGGCGCACATACGGACTTCGCTGCCGTCGATGCGCGTGATCTCGGTCAGAAACCGCGCATCCGGATAATGCGGCCGGTTGTTGCCTGCTTCGTTGCGCACATCCTGCAACAGCGAATAGAACGTGCCGTTGACCTCCAGCAGGCGCAGCGCCTTCTCCATGAAAGTCGACAGGTTGTTGGTATAGGAGAACCCGCCCAGAACATCGGTGATGACGCGAAAGTTTCCGAGCTCTTCGAAAGTATATTGACCGAAGGTCTTGCCGAACAGGTAGCGAATCTGGTTCGTTTCCAGATTGGCCGCGGTTCGATGCCATTGCTCGGTACGCCGATCCTCGATCGAGATCGCGACCGCGCGCGCGCGCGCCTTCCTGGCGATCGCAGGCGCATTCGCCGGGGGTTCGTCGTCAAGCGCGTAATCGAGCACCGCCCGGCCTTCGCCGGCGCCGATATCGAGCCAGCGATCCGCCGCGCCGAGCTTCGCCAGCTCGTCGTTGAACTCGGCCGGCAGCGCCCGCGCATACGCCTCCAGGGTCCGGCCGATGACATAGCCCTTCGGGACTTCCGCGCCCCGGCTCTGGTAGATGGCGCTCTGTTTGGTCATCTCCTCGTTGAAGACCGGCGCGGCCGGCGGATCGGCCAATGCCGAAGTCATGGCCAGTGCCGCCACGCAAACAAGGCTCGCTCGACGAGCCTGGCAAGACAAATCGCGATTCATGGACGCAGCGCATCGTAGTTGAGACGGACGGCGCCCCACGCGAGGATTGTTGTTGGCGAGCTTGCGCTCTATGCGCCTGCGACAAGTGTAGCCCTTTCCGGCGCGCAAGACATCCCGCCTCCATGACATGCGCGGCCCGGCTCAGGGCAGACCACATGTTGGATCATCGCGACCAGGATCAAACCGTACGTGCTCGCCCCGGCCGTCGCCTCGGCGCGGTAACAAAAACGCCGCCCGCTCTACCCTTCGTGTGCGAAGACGATCGCGATCCCGTGAATGGCATCCGCGACGGCGCATCGCGCATGCAATGCACCATCTCGAATGCTTATCGCTTACGGCGCGACCAGCGCCTCGTAAATCCGCTTCGCCACGGCCTTGTCGGACAGGTAGCCGCTGATGCCGTGCTGATTGGGCGTGTCGTTGTCGACGTCGAGCTTGTTCTCGATCTCGCGATCGAGCGGGAAGTAGGTGCTGTCGAGCGGGTACAACGACACGACGTCGTCCGGATCCATCGCATTGAACCACTTGCCGACGCACTCGGGATGCTTGTTGGGCGCGAGCGTCGTGCGTATCTTCTTCACCGCCAGGGGCGAGCCCAGCGTGACGAACAGCGGCACCCGCCAGCCCTGGATCGCGCCTTCCCGGCGCAGGATGTTGTAGGCCACGACCGTACCGAGCGAATGCGAGACGACCACGCAGTCGGCATTCGCCGCGATCGCCTTCTGCACCCCGGTGTCGAGCTTGGCGCGGACAGCGGCGTTGGTCAGGTAGTAATAGACGTCGGTCGTGGCGATGGCGATCGATGCCCCGCTCGCCCCCGGGACATGGGTATCGAGGGCGCACAGGATGCCCTGCACCCATCCCCAGTTGAGCACGCCGCGCTCGATCACTTCCGCGTTGCCGCGCGCCCGCAGCGCTTGCTGCGCCTGGGCTTCGATCTGCTGGTCGGTGATGCCCTTGCGCGTGACGATCTCGTCCAACACGTCGGCCATGAAGGCGCGCAGTTGCGGGTCCTCCTTGTTGCCGCGCACGATCACTTCGGCTACCTGGTCGTCGGGCACGTTGGTCGACAATCCGTGGAGGGTGTCGCCGTAATAGGGAAAGCGCACCTTGTCCTCGGGAATCGGCAGTTGCAGTCCACTTTTGGCAAGACCCGCCCGTAAGCAATCCAGCCATTCGCGCTTGAGCGCGATGGAGTCCTTGTCTTGCTGCGCGCGGCCGTGTACCAGTATCAGCTCTCGTGTCATGACATCTCTCCTGCGTTGATCGCCGCGCGCATCGGCGCGACGCCTTCCAGAGTCGCCGGCATCGATCGCCGCGCGTATCAGCGCGACGCCCTGCGGGTCGAACAACGTCCACAACGAATCGGTCACGTGCCGTTTCAACTCGGCGCTTGCGAGCCCGGCGGGCAGCGCGACATTGAATCCATCGAGCAAACCCCAGCCTTGCGAAAGCAGCGGAACCGGGGGAAAGACGCCCGAGGCGAGCGGCTCGGGCTGTGGGGCGGGCCGGCGAGCCAGCAGCGCGAGGTCGAAAAGCCCGCAGCCGAGGGTGGCGTTGAGCTGCGCGCTCAGCGTTTCGATGGCCTCGCGCTGGCCCGAGTCGTGCATTGCGTAGGCCAGGTAAAGCGCCATCGCCGGATCGACCCACTCGGACGATCGCATCTTCTCCAGTAGCGCAACGAGATCGGCGTCGGTCTCGATGCGAAAGCTGCCCAGCGCGGCCGCCGCGGCGATCGTGCGGCGCAACTCGCGCAGCGCCGGCAGGCGTGCGGCGACGATACGGTGCAAATCAGTATTGTCGGAAGGCTCGTACTCCAGGCTCGACACCTCCCGAGCGGTTTCATCATAGGTGATCGCACCGATATGCCCGGCGATGGCGGGAATCAGCATGCCCCTGCCGTCGAAGAGTTGGATCAGGACGTTCGCGGCTGCACTGTTCCCGAGCGTCACGCGCAGCAGCCGCCGCTCGTCGCCGAGGATCTCGATCTGCGCGCCCCAAGCCGCCGCAAGCTCGACACCGCAGCCGTGCACTTCGAAGCCGCATTGGGTCTCGTAATGATGGGGTGCAGGGGTGTCGGCGACCCGTTGGCGCATGCGCGCAAAAAGCCCTACGGCAGACGACGCGCCTGCCGCCGCCGCGCCCGCGATCGAGCGCATCGCGCGGCTGTGTACGCCCGCCTTGCCTCGCATCGCGGCGCGCACCGCTTGCTGGGCGATGCCCGCTACCGACTCCCGCTCGACGCCGCGCGCGGGGACATGCGCTCCGGGCATCGCCATGCCGCTTGGCCGCGGTGCGGGCGCCGGCGCGATCACGTCCGGCGGCGCGGGCGGCACGGGTGCCGGCTGCGAGAGTGCCGGCAGCTCGGCCAGCCATTCGTCCGGCGCCGAGGTGATGATCGCATCGGGCTTCTGCGACACGCTCAGTGCCGCGCCGCGCTCGAGCAGGAAGCTCGGCACTTCGCGCTGCAAGTAGGTCTTGAGCGGCCAGGGGCGAATCCGGCCCACGGCCGGGGTGCCGGCCGGCTCGACCAGCTCGGCGGCCTTGCCGCTCAGCCCGCGCACGAGCACCGCCGTGTATACCGCCTCGAATGCCTGCGCCGCGGCCGCCGGGTCGCGCACTTCGAGCGCGGGCCTGCCCACCATGCTGGCATAGAACAGATCGACGCAGCCGGGCTCGTTGTTCGGGCCGGGATTGGGAAAAATCACCGTGCCCTCGACCGCCTGGGCCTGGATGCTGTCGGCTGCCGTGCGGCAGGCATCGGAGATGAACACGACATGCGGGATGCCGCAATAGCGGGCGAGATCGGCGCTGCTGCGCACGTTGACGGCCTCGTTCGGATCGTCCGGCGCTCCCGATAACAGCCAGTACTCGGCGAACCTCATGTTGACGCCGTGACCGGCGAAGTAGATGAAGAGCTGCTCCACGACGCCCAGGTCGATCACGTCCTTGACCGCCTTGCGGATGGCTTGGGCGGTGACGGCAGCGGCGTCGTCGCTGAGCGTGATGACGCGGCTCGCACCCGCGCCGGCGCGAAATCCGGGCTGCGCTTCGATCCAGACTTGGATGGCGCCGATGCCCGAGGCCACCGCGCTCAGCGGTTGAAGCTGACCAGTCTTGCGCACGCCGATCAATATGGCGGCTCGCTGCCTCATCGTCGCTCCTCCGGTGCGGCGACCGCGCGCGCAGCCAGCGCTTTCGCTTCCGTGGCAGATACCTTGTGCGCCAGCGCGGCCATCGTGCGCTCCAACGAAGCGGCAGGCATGCCCAAAGACTGCACCAGGCGCTCGGCCCTCAACTGCGCTCGCCAGCCGAGCTCCGATTCGATCACTTCGCGCGCCCGCTGCACCAGGCCCGTGCTCGCGAGCTTCTCGTGAATGAACGCCAAGCCGCGGTTGATCCAGCCGGAATTGGCGCGAATCGCCGCGAGCAGCCGCTCGGCGTGCCCGGCCGTCCCCGCGAAGTAAAGCAGGACCGCACGCTCGCTATCGCTGAAGCGTGTATCGGCCATGATCTCCTTCACCATCGCGCCGAATTCCCCTGCGGCCAGGCGCTGCGCGACATAGCGCTGGACGATCGCAGCGGCGGGCTCGAATTCGGCCGCCTTTGCCGCGGGCGGTTCATACCGCGCCCCGGCGGACGGTTCCAGCGTTTCGCCTTCAGCGAGCGCGGAGCGCCACACCAGCCAGGCGCCAGTGTCCCAGGTTCGATCCGCCACGCGCTCCGAATACGACCCTGGCGGCACGAGCTGCGGCCGCCCGGCGGTGGCGGCGATGATGATGGACCAGCTGCTGCGCAACATCGGCGGCACAGCATAGCTCTCGCTCTCGCCCACGCCCATGTCCGCGAGCTCGGGCAGGAGCTTGAGCGCGGTCACATCGGGATGGGCACCGAGCAGGCGTTCGAGCGTTTCGATCACTTCGCGCAGCAGCACCCAGTTTCGTTCGCGCGCTTGCAGCAGCAGATGCGCGCCATAGATACCGAGCATGGGATTGGCGAACTTCACCTTGAACAGCTCATCCCATTGTTCCGCCGCGGCCCGCGCGCGAATCTCTCGCGCCTGCGCCATGGCGTTGCGCAAATGCTGCTCGGGCGCCAGACCGGTACCCTGGGCGAGCGCCTGGCGCGCCGACTCGGTCCACGCGACGTTCGCATCCATCGGCGCGAAGCCCCTGCCCCGGCGCGCCATGAAGATCGCCGCCTCCGGCAGGTTCGCGCCGATGACGTTGGCTTCGGCGCCGTAGCGCCGCGACGAAGCAAAGACCTGCGTTTGCCATCCTTCGCACAGCACGATGCTCTGCTCGAACGAACCGCGCTCGGGCGCTTCGACCCGCAACAGATAGATCCCGGGATCGAGCTCGAGGTTGTAGCCGGCGGCATGGTCGTCGAGCGCGCGCTTGGGGCCATCGCTCAGATGGGCGATGCGCCGAGCGTGCGCATCGAGGATCGCAACGTCGTGCAAGCGATTGAGCGTACCGGCTGCCTGCGTGTTGTCGGCGGTGGCGAGGCGAACGAAAACGAACAGCTCGGCACCGCGCCCGAGCCGCGCATGCACTTCGGCGCTCGCCGTTTGCGCCAGCTCGCCATATAGCGCGCCCGCCCGATTGCCCGCGAGCGGCGCCGGCGATTGCATCTGCAATTTCGGCGCCGCGAGCTCGACCTCGCCCGCACCGGGCCGCAGCGCCACGGCGACATCCTCGGCGGCCGAGCCGGCCCGGTACTGCACGGTGTACACGCCCGGGGCGAGCGCAACATCGAGGCTGCCCACGGCGCGATGCACGAACTGGAAGTTGCTGTCGAGGACGAGAATCTCGGCGCTCGGCATGCCCGCGCTTGTCTTCAGCCGCACCGGTGCGCTCTCAGCCATGGACTTGCTCCGGTACGTGGTCGGTCTTGGTTTCCGCCGGGCGCACGGAAATCGGCCGATCCTTGCCGGCGACCCGCAGCACGTAAGCGCCGGGCTTGAGCGAGAGCGTCCAGGGCTGCGCGTCGACGGTGCGCACGTGCAATAGGTTGAACGCGCCATCCTGGAGTTGCGCTTCCTGCCCGGCCAGCGCAGCGGCAAAAGTAATCGTGAGATTGGTCGCCGCGGGACCGTGAACCTGGCGGGCGAGGATGATGCGTGCATCCGGCGCGGGCGGATGGAATTGCGGGCGCTGCGAAGCGTCGCCGTTGCGAAGCTGCGGGATGCGCACATCGAGGTGGCCCACAATGCCCCGCGGGGTGACGTGCCCCTGCTCGTCGGATGCCTGCTGCAATGCCTCGACCAACGCATAGGTGAATACGCCACGCTTTTGCGGCGGCGTGCCGAGCGGCTGCTCCCAGGCGCGCGTATCCCACTGCGTGGCCCAGGCATAGAACACCTGCACCTCGTTGACCCGGCCGCCCTGCACCACGGGCGTGGTGATCGTGGCTGGAGGCACGTCCGGCTTGTCCGTGCGACAGCAATCCATGAACAGCAGGATTTCGTTGAACGCATGCGACAGCCGAAACCACTCGGCATAGGCTTGGCCGCCGATATGGTCGTAGATCACGTCCTCGATGCAATTGGCCATCAGCAGGCCGGAGTTGTTGAGCGAGTGCAGCGGATCGCTGCGCGGCGTGATGCCGTGCCCGGAAAGGTAGATATACAGCCGGCGGCCGACCCGCGGCGCCTTCTGCGCGTTGCGCACCGTCATCGCCATCAGCTTGGCGAAAGCGCTGGTGACCCGCGCAAGCGTCGGCTCGTAGCCGAACACGTCGCCCGCCAGGGCCGCATTGCTCGTCTGGAACTGCGACGACAGGATGAGCTGGACGTTCGCCTTGGGCACGCCGCCGCCCGTGCTCGACAACAGCCATTCGGAGAAGACCGTCGCGTCCCTTTCCGGGCCTTCGAGCTCGGGCTTGATCGAGCCGTACTTGCTGATGCCGACGACGACCCCGTAGTCGCTATCGTTCATGCGTGCGCTGCGTCGCTGTGAACGTGCAAACGCGATCGCGGTCTAGGGCATGCGAGGAGCATTCAGCGGGTAATTGCGCGGATCGCCGACGAATGCCTTGTCCGTCTCGGACAGGACCTCGTTCGGGCTCGAGCTGAAGCCGTCCAGCGTCCACTCCTGCGGAATCGCGTACAGCATGATCGAGTGCGGGTCCACGCGCGTGGAGTTGACCTGGTCGCGCGCGTACACCGCGAACATGTTGTTGTCGATGGTCGCTCGATCCCAGTTGTTGGGAGGCCCCGCGAGCTCGCGATAGACCGCCTCCTTGTTCCACTTGATGCCCCCCGTCGGATTCTGATGCTCGTGAATCATGCCGAGCGTATGACCGAACTCGTGCAGCACGACCCCTTCCTCCTGCCAGCCGAGGTTCATGGTCGGCTGGCTCTTCGGCACCGCCTCGCAATCGCGCCCGATATACGACCAGGAGCCGTCGTCCGGATCAAAGGTGATACGGATGTGCGGGTTGTGGTTGGTGGCGAAGTCGAACTTGAGATTGGCGAACCGGCTCCAGTCGGGTGCGAAGCGGCGAACGATCTCGCGTTCGGCCTCAGCGCCGTCGAGGAACGCAACCCGCAAGGTCGCGCCGAGCGGCCACAGTTTCGCGCGTTCGAATGCCGCTCTCGGTGTCGCATGCGCGATCGTCACGGGATCGGGACCGGTGCGCAAATCGCGCGGCAGGATGCGATCGAAGCACACGCGCAGTCGAGCCATGGCCTGCTCCTTCGATACGAACAACCGGCCCCATGCTACACCGCGGCGCACTCACGACACTATGACGAATCGCCGCAAATGCCGCTCGCAGGACCTCGGGACAACGGCGCACTCGCGAAGGCCGGGAGAAGGCCTGCGATCGACCCGCGCCACGCATGGGCCTGCGCGTTGCTGCGCGCACAGGCGCGCTCGGGGCCTCGGCGACCACGCACTAGCGCTTGGGGTCAACCGCAGGCCGTATGCTGCTCGGATCGATAGCGATACCCGGCTCGTCGGCGTGGCCCTGGGCGCGATCGTGCTCGGCGATGGTCGCGATGTGCTCGAAGGCTGCCGGCGCCGGCACGTCGCCCATGTGCTCGTCGTACAACCGGAACCATGGCAAGCCGCGTTCGGCGTAGGCACGGGCATCGATCGGTGTCGGCGGCGGATCAACGCCGGTAATGGCTCGAAACTGCGCGCTGTTCAGGATGTGGATGCACAGCCGTGCCGCCGGCGACTCGCACCAGGTCTCGATGCCGTGCGGGTCGGGATAGATCTTCTGCGTCATCCGCCCGCCCGCGCCAAGCCCCATGCGCGGGCTCATCTGCTTGACCAGCCCGTAGACCGGCCGGGCGAGGGGACGTTCGAGCACGACGCCGGGTCGTGGTGCGTAGAATTCGATCTGCATGCCGCCGCGCGTTTCGCGACCGCTGATCGCGGCCTCGACGCTCGCGCCCTCGCCGAGCGCGACGGCGACGAACTGGCGGATGGTCGCGGGGCCGGTCTTGATGCCGTCGAGCCAAAGCTGCTCCGGGCAGACGACGTAGTTCCGCGGGCGGGCGCGCAGTCCATGCGCATCGACGCGCGCCGACAGCACATTGACCCCGCCGAGCGCGATCTTCACGGCGAGCGGCGGCCAGTCGTTGCCGAAACCGAGCCACAGCGCTTCTCGCTGGTACATCGGGATGACATAACAGTCCTCGCCCGGCGCGGGCGGGGGGAAATGCGCGGCGTAAGGCGCGCACGCGTACACGGGAAAGCGGCCGAGGCCGGGAGGAAGCGGATAGCGGCGACCATCGTCGGGGATACGCAGCGTGCGATGGAACGTGAGCCAGAAAGACTCGCCGATTCGAAGCGCATCGTCCGCCAGCGTGACTTCCATCGCGACCCCCGCGTCGTGCGGCTGCGAGAACCATCTAAGCGCAGTATTCCGCTTGTCGCCGTTCGCGTCAATGCCACCCGATACCGATGTCGCGGGGAATCGATGCCGCCGGGAACCAATCCCGCCGGGAACCGATGCCGCTCGGGACCGACGCCGCCCGGTACCAATGTCGCGGGGAATCGATGTCCTCGGTTGCAAGGCGGCGGGTCTGTCCAGGGGCGTCGCGCGCGAGGCCGGAAGCCCGGATGGTGGACTCTCGCATCGACCGGCCGGGTGCGGCCGGCGCTTCGCGCCGCCGCCGGCTGTATTTTCCGTTGACCGTACGGACAGCGCGGCGGATGATGCTCCCGGAGCGTTCCCCCGCGCCTCGGCCTCTACCCGTAGCGGCTCGATTCGGCGCCCGTGCGCTGTTCTCCCGGTTTCTCTATTGGAGGAGACTATGGCCGCTGTGAAGCCTGAAGCACCGAATTGCCTGACGGGTATCCGCGTCTTGGATTTCACCCAGTTCGAAGCAGGCACGTCCTGCACGCAGGTCATGGCGTGGCTGGGTGCCGACGTGGTGAAAATCGAGAACCCGACCGGAGGCGACCCCGGACGGCGCAGCGGCGCGACCAATCCGCATCACGACGATCCGTACTTTCTCAACTACAACTCCAACAAGAGGTCCGTCGCGCTCAACCTGAAAGCCCCGCGCGGCCTCGAAATCGTCAAGGAGCTGGCGCGCAAGGCCGACGTGTTCATGGAGAACTTCGCGCCCGGCGCCATCGAGCGCCTGGGGCTGGGCTACGATGTCCTGAGCAAGCTCAATCCCGGCATCGTCTACGGCCAGATCAAGGGTTTCGGCGAAGGCAGCCCGTACGAGAGCAATCTCGCCTTCGACATGATCGCGCAAGCCTGCGGCGGTACCATGAGCGTCACCGGGAACCCGGACGGTCCGCCCTCGAAACCGGGTGCAACCCTCGGCGATACCGGAACCGGCATGCTGATGCTGATCAGCATCCTCGCCTCGCTGCACAAGCGGCGCGAAACCGGCAAGGGCGTGCACCTGCAGGTCGCGATGCAGGATTCGATGCTGCACTACATCCGCAACGCCTTCGGCATCACCACCAAGACCGGCAAGCCGGCCATCCGGGCGGGGGCCAAGTCGCTTGAGACCAACAATCCCCCGTGCGACATCTATCCCTGCGCGCCCGGCGGACCGAACGATTACGTCTACGTCTACACCAGCCGGGCGAATCCTCAGCACTGGCCGCGGTTGCTGGAGGCGATCGGGCGCAAGGACTTGATCGGCGATCCGCGCTTCGAGACGCGCGAAGCCCGCTTGCAGAACGAAGCCGAGCTCGACCGGATCATCACCGAATTCACCAGCAAGCGCGACAAGTACGAATGCATGCGCATCATCGGCGCCGCCGTGCCCGCGGGCGCGGTGCGAGATACCCTGGAGCTGTTGGAGGATCCGAATTTCGAGGAGCGTGCCATCATCCAGAAGATCCAGCACCCCACCAACGGGCCCTTCAAGATGGCGGGCTGGCCGGTGCGCTTCGATGGCAAGCCACCGGTGGTAAGACCGGCGCCGCTGCTGGGCCAGCACAGCTCCGAAGTGCTCAAGGACTGGCTCGGCATGAGCGAGGAGCAGATCGCTGCGGTACGGGCGGAAAAGATCATATAGCGAGCATTGCGCGGCCGCGCGGCTTGGGCGAAGACGCTCCGGCGAGCGCGACCGCACCACCGATCGAGATCGAGGAGAAACGACGATGGCGGATATCACGGGCAATCAAGTTCTCGGCCGTGCGCTGAAGAACGAAGGCACCAAGGACCTGTTCTTCATCATGGGCGGGCCGATGATCCACGCGGAAACCGCGTGCGCGAACGAAGGCATACGCATGATCGATGTGCGCCATGAGCAGGCGGCGGCACTGATGGCGCAGGCGTACAGCCGGCTGCGCCAGACGCCCACCGTATGCATGGCGGCGAGCGGTCCCGGCGTAATCAACCTCACCACCGGGATCGCGAACGCGTTCATCGACTGTGCGCCGGTGGTCGCAATCGGCGGCTCCAGCGCGATCGCACACTACGGCCGGCAAGTGTTCCAGGAGATCGACCAGGTCGCGCTGCTCAAGCCCTGCACCAAGTGGTCTGATCGCGTGATCGACATCCGGCGCATTCCGGAGATGGTGAACAACGCCTTCCAGAAGGCGATGGGCGGCAAGCCGGGCCCGGTTTACCTCGACGTCCCCGCCGACATCCTGTACGGCAAAGTGGCCGAGGAATCGGTCGAGTGGAACCTGAGCGGCCGGCCGTTGCTCAATGCCCGCCCGCAGGGCGATCCGGCGCGCATCGGCGAGTTGGTCGATGCGCTCGCCAAGGCCGAGCGCCCGATCATCCTCACGGGCAGCGGCGTCATCTGGTCGCAGGCCTGGCCCGAGCTGACGCAGCTCGTGGAGAAGGCGGGTATTCCGTTCTATACCACGCCGCAGGGCCGGGGCGTGCTGCCCGACGATCACGCGCTGTCGTTCCTGTCGATGCGCTCGAGCGCGTTCCGCGAAGCCGATCTCATCCTGATCGTCGGCACGCGGATGAACTACGTCATCGGCCACGCCGCGCCGCCCCGCTTTGCCGCCGGGGCGAAGATCGCGCGCATCGACATCGACGCCGACGAGATCGCCACCTCGCCGCGCAAGGTCGACATCGGCATCGTCGGCGACTGCAAGGCGGTGCTGCAACAGATCCTCGCCGCCATGCCCGGTCGTATCAACGAGGGCCGCTTCGCCAACTGGCGCAAGCAGCTCGCCGACGGCGAAACCAGCAAGCGCAAGGAGACCAGCGGCGGCATGGCGATGAACGCGACACCCATTCATCCCTTGCGCTTGTGCGAGGAAGTGAAGAATTTCATGCGCCGCGACGCCATCCTGGTGGTCGACGGGCAGGAGATCCTCAACTACGGCCGGCAATCGATGCCGACCTTCGTGCCGGCGCACCGGCTCAATTCAGGCCCGTTCGGCATGATGGGTGTCGGCCTGCCGTTCGGCGTCGGCGCCAAGGTCGCTTGTCCCGACAAGCAGGTCATCGTCGTGCACGGCGACGGCTCCTTCGGCTTGAACGCGATGGAGCTCGACACGGCCGTGCGGCACAAGATCCCGATCCTGGTCGTGATCAGCTTGAACGGCGGCTGGACCGCGGATCCGAAGCGCGAAAAGATCGGCCGCGATCTCGGCTTCACGCGCTACGACAAGATGGCCGAGGGACTGGGCTGCTACGGCGAATACGTCGAGAAGCCGGAAGATATCGGCCCGGCGCTGGTGCGCGCGCAGAAGAAGGTAGACGAGGGCATGGTGGCACTGGTCAATGTCAAGACCGACGACAAGGCACGTGCGCAGACCGTACGCTTCTCGTCGCATTCGACTTGATACATCGATCGAGCCGGCCCGCACCAGGCCGGCTCGCTGATACCTCGGTAACCGAGGCGAGTTAGCCCTGGCGCAAACGGCGGCTGACGAGTAGGCATCGGGCCGGCTCCGGGATCGTCAGTAACCGCGGGCGCGATCGACCACGGCAGCGAGCGGCTGATCGGCGGCGAAGCGGCGCGCGTTGGCGACGAAGATCTCGGCCACTGCCGCGGCGCGCTGCGGGTGGCCGCCGCCGATGTGCGGCAATACCAGGATGCCTGGCGTGGTCCAGAACGGATGCGTCGAGGGCAGCGGCTCCTCGCGATACACGTCGAGCACTGCGCCGGCGATCGTCTTGGCTGTCACCGCCGCGATCAGGTCGGCATCGACGATCAGCGCCCCGCGCGCGAAATTGAGCAGCCATGCCGTCGGTTTCATCGCCTCGAGCCGACGCGCGTCGATGAAGTTCTCGGTATCGCGGGTCGAGGGCAACAACAGCAGGACGAAGTCGGAGGCAGCGAGCACCTCGTCGGTCGCTTCGCTCGCATGGACCTTGTCGATGTACGGCAGCGGCGCGGGCGAGCGCTTGGTGCCGATCACGCGCATCTCCAGCGCGGCCGCCTTGCGCGCAAGCTCCTGGCCGATCGCCCCCAGGCCGAGTATGCCGAGCGTCTGGCCAGCGAGCGGCACGGACATGCGCCGGGTCCAGCGGCTCTCGCGTTGGTCGAGCGCGCACGCCATGTACGGCTTGGTGAGGTGGAACAACGCACCGAGGATGTTCTCCGGCATGGAGGTGCGGTGCGAGCCGCGTGCGCAGCACAGGGTCGTGTCGACACGCAAATCCGGCGACGCGAGCCAGGCGTCGACCCCCGCGGTCACCGCCTGAATCCAGCGCAGGCGCGGCATGCGAGCGAGCACGCCGTCGGGGCGCCACGCCAGCAGCACCTCGGTACGCGCCGCGAGCGCGTCGGGGATGGCGGCGTCGAGCTTCAAGCCGTGGAATTCGAACCGATCGATCAGTCCCGCCTGCGCCAGAGCCTGCTCGTATACCTTCCAGTCATTCGTCCACACGACGCAGACAGGCTTGCTCATCGCTCGATCCTCGGAGAAATGTGATTACCGGTGCTGCCCGATCGGTCGCGCGCCCCGCGACGCGAAGTCCCGGGTCGCCGGCACGGGGACGCCGTAGGGTTACTGGTTACCGAACACCTCGGCGGCTGCGCGCAAGCGGGCGATGATATACCGCCGGACGGCAATTGTTGCGCCAGGTCAAAGAATTCCCCATCCCACGGGAGTACAAGTGCAGGCACGTCCACATTGGCTCACATTCGGAGGAGATCATGGACGTCTTTCCCGCGTTGGTGACCTTGGCGGCGCTCGCCGCCGTATACGCACTCGTATCCGGAATCTGCGCGACGGTCGCGGACGGTAAAGTTCGAGGGCTCAACAGCAACCAGTGGATGTTCCGGCGCGTAGGATTTCAGGCCGTCGCGATCGCCCTGCTGCTGTTCGCGATGGTCGTTGTCCACTGAGCAGGCGTCTCGCCCAGCGCCGGGCCGAGCGCGCAGTCGGCTGCGACGCCGATTGGGCTGGCGGCGCTAACACGCGTCGGAGGTGTCGTTCGGACCGCTTCAGCGCGCTAGGCGGATCAGCGCGCCGATGGTGGCTACGAGCCCTCAGGGCCCGATGCAGTCGCGCCCGCGATCCTGGAACGAGCAGCTATTCTCCTGGATGTGACCCGGATAGTGCTGCTCGAACGCACGGCATAGCTCGGGCTTCGACAGCCACTCGCCTGCGGCGGTGGTGAACAGTGCCGCCGCGATAGGCGTCTCGCGCCGCTGATAGCACTCCAGCAATTCGACTTGCCGTGGCTCGATCGCGTTGCGCCGCAGGTGCTCGATCAAACCGCAGATCGTGTCGGAGAAATAGCTCTTGAACTCCTCGCCTTCGGCGAAAATTCGGATGCGTGCTTCGTAGGTATAGGGCAGGCTGCGGTCGTACTTCGACCTGGGCCCGAGCAGTTTGGCGAGCAATCCCATGGCGGCCTCGTTGCAACGGCGATCGTCGTATGTCGGCGGACCTTGCGTCAGACGTCGATCAGCACGCCCGGGTTGAGCACGCCGGCGGGATCGAGCGCCTTTTTCGCCGCCTTGAGCGCGCGGGCGAATCCCTCCGGACGCTGCCGGTCGTACCACGGGCGATGATCGCGCCCGACCGCATGGTGGTGCGTGATCGTAGCGCCGTTGTTGACGAACGCTTCGCCGGCCGCCGCCTTGATCTCGTTCCAGTGCGCGATCATGTCCTTGGTGTTCGACGGGCCCTGCACCGTGTAGTAGGGCGCCGGGCCGTCGGGATAGACGTGGGTGAAGCGGCAGGCCACGGTGCCGCGGCCGAACACCCTGTTGGCGGCGTCCTGCAGGGCCGTGGTGACCTTGTGATGAAACTCGGGAAAGCGATCCCAGGTGATCGCCGTCTCGCAGGTGGTCGAGAACACGCCGAGGCTCACCAGCAGTTCGCGATGATAAGGCCCGAGCACGAACGCATCGCGCCACGCGCCGGTCTTGCCTTTGCGGGTGACGCTGGCGTCGTCGGTGGTCAAGCCGGCGTTCTCGGGGACGCGCCCGCCGTGATCGCTGCAACACTCCAGTGCGCGCTTCATCCAGGCATCGAGCGGATGATCGGCCGATTCGAAGCCCAGCACCAGAATCGCTTCCGTGCCGTCGCCCGCGCCGCTGATCTGGGCTTGCACCGGATCGAGCAGGCGGCAGTTGGTCGGATAGAGCGCGATCTGGGTGATCTTGCGCACGGCCTCGCTCGCACGCGCCATATCGGGAAAGCTCACCGATGCGTTGGCCCGAAAGCGCGGCCGATCCTGGAGCCGCATCCAGGCCGAGGTGATGATGCCGAGTATGCCCTCGGAGCCGATGTACATCCGGTCGGGGCTGGGGCCCGCGCCGGAGCCAGGCAAGCGGAAGCTTTCATCGATGCCCGAGGGCGTGACCACGCGCAACGACTCGACCAGGTCGTCGATATGCGTATACAGCGTCGCGAAATGCCCGCCCGAGCGCGTGGCGATCCAGCCGCCGAGGGTCGAGAACTCGAACGACTGCGGAAAGTGGCGCAAGGATAGCCCGTGCGGGCGCAGTTGCGCTTCCAGGTGTGGGCCGTACACGCCCGCCTGGATGCGGGCCGCGCGCGACGTGCGGTCGAGCTCCAGCACCTGGTCGAGATGCTTCAGATCGATGCTCACCGCGCCCCGGTAACGATCGTCGAGGGGCACCTCGACTCCGCCCACCACGCTCGAGCCGCCGCCATAGGGGATCGCGACGATGCGCTGATCGCTGCACCAGTCGAGCAAGGCGGCGACATCGGCCTCGGTGCGCGGGAACGCGACCTGATCGGGCGGATTGGAGAATTCGCCCCGGAACGCGCGCAGCGTGTCGCGTAGGTTCTTGCCGTAGGTGTGGCTCGCGCGCTCCCAGGGATCCTCGCTGCACAGCGCGGCCAGGGCGGCCGGCGGGCGCACCCGCGGCGCGCGCAGGCTGATCTGGTCGATCGGCGGCGGCGGCGTGACCTTGGCCGCGGCCAGACCGAAGCGCTTTGTCATGTCGGCTACGACCTGACTCGTCTGCTCGGCATTGAGCCCGCCGCCCACCACGCCCCAACCGTAGTACTTGCGCCGCCCCTGGTTCATGATCGTCACTCCCTGAAATCGCGAGTCGCGAAGAAAGCGCTGCCGCGGCCCCGGTTCGTGTGCGGAGCCTCGCGCCCACCCGCGGCGCGCGGCCGGTCTTGATGCATGCACGTACAGCACACTCGATCTGGCAAGAGCGCGTGCCGCCGCTCGATTCTCACCCCGAGCTTGCGCCAGATCAAGGACGCGGGCGGCGCAGCGGTGAGGCCGGGCTTGATGCAGGTCAAGAAAATCGGCTGCGCCCCCTTGGTAGCATTGGCCGCCGCTCGCGCCGCAGGGGTGCGCGCGCGGGGCGCTCGAGCTGTTCGGGCGCCGTTGCGATGGCAAAACGACGACCAGAGACGATGAGCGCCACCATCCACACGAACCACGCTGCGGCCGACGCCCGCGCAAGCGCCGGCGCCTCGGCAACCGAGGCGATCATCGGCGGCCGGGTCGAGCTGCAACTGCTGACCACGCTCAAGTGCAACCTCAAGTGCACCTATTGCTCGCTCGGCGTGGGTGACGTGCTCGGCTCGCAAACCGAGCTCAAGTACGATATCGAGCAGCTCGCCGCGTTCGCCGAACGCCACCTTCGCGACAAGGAGGTCTACATCACCTTCTATGGCGGGGAGCCGACGCTCAACCGGCGCATGATCGAAGCGGTGATGCTGCGCTTCCCTACGTTTCGCTTCCAGTTGCAGACCAACGGCACGCTGCTCGACAGCCTGCCCGACCATGTGCTGAGCCGCTTGTCGAACGTCCTCGTCTCCATCGACGGCGGCCAGCAGACGACGGACGGCTTCCGCGGCCGCGGCGTATGGCGCCAGGTGCACAGGAACGTCGCGCGCGTGCGCCCGCGCCTGGGCGGCAGCGTGACCGCGCGCGTCACCTGGAGCAGTCCGGATACGACCTTCGAGGAATTCGACGCGCTCGCCGAGCACTTCGACTATCTCTACTGGCAGTTCGTCGCCGGCGAGTCCTATGGCGAGGATGCGCTGCGCAAGCGCGAAGCGGTGCTCGAGCGCCTGATCGCGGCCTTCTTCGAGCGTACCGACCGGCTCTATCCGCTGATTCCGATCATGGGCATGGTGCGCAACAAGGTGCTGCCGAGCCGGGTGCACGAGCTGTATGCCGGCTTGACGCAATGCCGGGTGTCGACCCACATCCTGAACGTCATGCCCGACGGCAAGATCTTCCCGTGCCCGGACATGATGTATCTGCCCGAGATGCAAATGGGCGAGATCCAGGGCAACTGGCTGCGAAGAAGCCCGCTGCAGCCCCATCCGGCGATGCCTTGTCCGAGTTGCGAGGCGTATGCATGGTGTCGCGGCAATTGCATGAAGAACCTCTACCTCGGCTACGTGCGCAAGGACGATCGCTACCGCCGCAACGTCGTCGAGCCGATCTGCGATCTGATCCGCTTCATGGGCCGCGCGATCGACCGGCACGATCCCCGGCGCTGGTTCGCGGCCCTGCCGCTGCGCGTGCGCCGCAGCCTCACCGACTGCGAAGTGTACGAATACGTTGAAATCATGCCCTAGCGCGAGCGCACCGGCCGATCCAGCGCGCTGCTCGCGGCCGCCGGCACCGTTTAGTGTCATGGCGAAGCCGATCGGGCCGATCTGCAATCTCGCTTGCGAGTATTGCTACTACCTCGACAAGAAGCGTCAGTTTCCGCGCCGCCAGCGCTTTCGCATGCGCGACGATGTGCTCGAGCGCTTCGTGCGCGAGTACATCGAGAGCCAGGCCGGCCCCGAGGTGAGCTTTGCCTGGCAAGGCGGCGAGCCGACGCTGCTCGGCTTGCCGTTCTTCGAGCGCGTGATCGAGCTCCAGCAGCGCTACGCGGGCCGCAAGCGGATCAGCAACGCGCTTCAGACCAACGGCACCCGCCTCGACGACGACTGGTGCCGATTCTTGCACCGCCATCGCTTCCTGGTCGGCATCAGCCTGGACGGCCCGCGCGAGCTGCACGACACCTACCGCTACGACCAACGCGGACGAGGCTCCTGGGATCGCGTGATGGCAGGGCTCGCCCTGCTCAAGCGGCACCGCGTCGAGCACAACATCCTGACCGTCGTGCAGCGGCGAAACGCCGCGCATCCGCTCGCGGTCTACCGCTTTCTGCGCGACAGCGGCGCACGCTTCATGCAGTTCATCCCCTTGGTGGAACGGCTCGTGCCGCCGAGCCATGGCGCGCGCTCGACACTGGCGCCGCCACCGGGTCCGGATGCATCGCAGGATGGCGTTGTTGCTGGTACGCAAACAGCCGCGCTCGCCCCGCAGAGCGTCAGCGCGGAACAGTGGGGGGCGTTCCTTTGCACGATCTTCGATGAATGGGTGCGGCGCGACGTGGGGCGCGTGTTCGTGCAGCAGTTCGATACCGCGCTCAACCAATGGCTCGGGCTCGGATCGACCTTGTGCGTGTTCGCCGAGACCTGCGGGCGCGCGCTCGTCATCGAGCACGACGGCGGCGTCTATGCGTGCGACCACTACGTCTATCCGCGCTGGCGCTTGGGCAATATCGCGGATGCATCGCTCGCGCACCTGGTCGAGCTGCCGGAGCAACGCCGCTTCGGGGAGGCGAAGCGCGCAACCTTGCCGCGGCGCTGCCTGGAGTGCACGGTGCGCTTTGCTTGCGGCGGCGATTGCCCGCGCCATCGCTTCGTGGCGCCGGCCGATGGGGATCATCCGCTGAGCTATCTGTGCGCGGGCTACCGGCGGTTCTTCCGCCATATCGATGCACCGATGAAGCGCATGGCCGAGCTGGTCCGCAGCGGCCGGCCCGCGGCTGAGATCATGCGCCCCGAGACCCGCGGCGCACGACCGCACGCGCCCTCGCCCGCCGCCGTCAAGCTAGGCCGTAACGCGGCTTGCCCGTGCGGCAGCGGGCGGAAGTTCAAGCACTGCTGTGGCGGCGCCGCGGCCTCGGCGTGACGCACGTCATGGACGGAGACGCTACGCGGCGCGTGCTGCCGTGCGAGCAATCTGAAGGTATCCTTCACCCAAGCGACGGGAACGGGCTCGGGACTGCGATCATTGACTGATGCTCGCCCCGCGCGCGCCTGCGGGGGCGCAGCCCTCATGCACCTGTTCGAAGACTCGTCACTCAAGCGGAGAAGATGAATGAGCGATAACAATGAAGAGCTGGGCGTACTGAGCCGCGCGAACGGCCGCCTGCACGGGCGGCTCGAACGTTTCATCGAGCACGACCAGGAAGCGGTATGGCGGATGCTGACCTCGCCCGAGTTACTGGCGCAGTGGTTGGCCCCCGGCACGATCGAGTTACGCCAGGGCGGAGCCGCCAAGCTCAATTTCACCGACAGCGGCACGGTGATCGACAGTAGCGTCACGGCGATCGAAGCGCCAAGGCTCATCGAATACTCCTGGAGCAGTCCCGGCGAGCCGGCGCGTCCGGTGCGCTGGGAAGCGCAGCCGGCGGCGGGCGGGACGCGCCTCACGCTCACCGTCAGCGTGCCCGAGAACGAGGACATCGCCCGCGCTTGCGCCGGGTGGGAGGCGCACTTGATGATGCTGCTCGCTGCGATCGAAGGCGTGCCGATGAAGTTTCCGTTCGAGCGCTTCAAGTCTACGCGCGAAGCGTACAAGGCCAAGCTGGCTGCATTGAGCTGAGCCCCGCTGCGGTAGCGGCGCTGTTCCCTCGCGAGCCGAGCTTGCGTCCGGCGCGGACTGCACGCGCCGCCGCCGTCGTATCTCGCCCTAGCCTACGGAGTTGTCAATGGTCACGAAAGCGCAGAAACAAGTTCTCTGGTTCGACGACGGCAAGCGCCCCAACGTCACCGACGAGCTGGAAAAGGAAAAGGACCTCATCGTGCACCGGCTCACGCCCAAGGGTCCAGCAGCCGACAATTGGGGCGCGATGGCCGCCTCGCAGGTGTACTGCATCACGTCCACCCGCCAGGAAATCCCGGACGAGTACAAGTGCCATGCCGAGCTGATCGCGCGCTGTCCCGATCTGCTCGCGGTTTCGACCACGGGCGCGGGCTACGACACGGTTGACGTGCCCGCATGCACTGCGGCCGGCGTGCTGGTCGTCAATCAGTCCGGCGCCAACGCCGACGCGGTCGCGGAGCACGCGGTCGCCATGATGCTTTCACTCACCAAGAAGATTCCGCAAACCGATCGCTCGCTACGCCAGGCGACGCGCGCCCCGCGAGAGGGCTTCAAGGGCTGGAACGCGCACGCTCGTACCGTCGGCATCGTCGGCATCGGCAACGTGGGGCGGCGGTTAGCGCGGATTTGCGGGCCCGGTCTGCAAATGCGCGTGCTGGCTTACGATCCCTATCTCAGCGCCGAGGAAGTCCAGGCGCGCGGCGCGACCAAGGTCGATCTTCCCGCCTTGCTCGCCGAATCGCGCTTTCTCAGCCTGCATTGCCCATACAACGACGAGACCCGCCATATGATCGATGCCGCCGCGCTCGCGGCGCTTCCCCAGGGCGCTTTCGTCATAACGACCGCACGCGGCGGCATCGTCGACGAGGACGCGCTCGCCGCGGCGCTGCGTTCCGGCCACCTGGGCGGCGCCGGCGTGGATGTCTGGATGGACGAGCCGCCGCCGCTCGCGCATCCGCTGCTGCAGCTCGACAACGTCATCGCGACGTTCCATACCGCGGGCATCACCGAGGACTCGCGCACCAACATGGCGGTATGGAATGCGCAACAGGTCGTGGGGATTCTGCGCGGCGAACGCCCGCCGCGCCTGATCAATCCGCAAGCCTGGGAGCGCTACGTGCCGCGCTTCGAGCGCGTGTTCGGCTTCACGCCGGGCAGCGCGACCTAGGAGCCTCTTTCCGCCCATGCGCACGCGCACCCCGCGGGCCAGCAGCCGGCGGTGACGCCCCATTCGGATCTCGCGCCACGGCAACGCGCAATGCGCCCCGCCGCTCGCGCGGCGCCGCCGGATGTCACCCCGGGGCGTGATCGTCGCGCCACGCGAACGTGATGGCCCAGTGGTCGCCTTCGCCCTCGATGCACACTGCCGTGCCGTTGCCGGGCTTGAACTCGACCACTTTGCGTCGCTCGTCGCGGCAAACGAGGTGGGAGGCTGCGCGCAACAAATAGTCGACGTGGCCGCACATCATGATGTCGCCGCGTGCCGCGGCGATCTCGGCCATGAATGGCGCCAGCGGATCTCCGGTGTTGATGGGATAGGCCGCCTGAGCGGTTCTGTCCTCGGCGCCGAGCTTGGCCGCGATGCGCTGCGCGGTATCGATGGTCCACTGCTTGTCGCTGTGCAGTATGCGCACGGGCGCGATCCCGAGGGCGCGCAAGCGCTGTCCCAATCGGTCGGCCTGCTCGCGCCCTTTCGGGCTGATATGACGCTGCGGATCCTGCTCGGCCGAGAGCGCATCCACGTGGTGCACGAGATAGACTTTCATCAGACCTTCCCTCCTCGCGGTTGCCGCGGCGATGTCGCCGTGGAGACACAGCCCGTGCACGGCTTATAGCGAAGGGCTCGGCGCGCTGTCAAATGGCAGCGGCGAATGCGCCCGGCGCCCGTGCCTCAACACGCCGCAGGTATTGCCGAACGAAAAGGGTCGCGCCGTTGCTCGATCGCGCTGGCTGCCGCAGAATGCGGAGAATCAAGAACGCGTCGCAATCCGTTCGAACCCGAAAGGCTCTCCATGAACGATATCGATGCATCGGTGCTGGCTCGTGTCGCGGTCCAGAACGACGAAACCATGGTCTCTCGCTGGCTCGAATCGTTCGAGATCGCACTCATCGACCGCAAGCCGGCAGCGATAGCGGCCCTGTTCGCGGCCGATAGCCATTGGCGCGATCTGCTCGCCTTCACCTGGCACATCACGCCGCATCGCGGCGCCGAACAGATCGCCACGTCCCTCGCCGCACGCCAGGCCGGTACGCAAGCGCGCGGCTTTACGCTCGCGCGTGAGCGCACGCCGCCGCGGCGGATTCGCCGCCTTGGGCTCGATGTCATCGAGGCGATCTTCACGTTTGAGACCGCTGTGGGCCGCGGCAACGGTGTGGTCCGGCTGTTGGCGGACGAGCCCTCGAAGGCCTGGATCTTCCTCACTTCGCTCGAAGAGCTGAAAGGCTTCGAAGAACAGGTGGGCGCGCGGCGCCCGACCGGCTCTGCGTATTCCCGCAATTTCGGCGGCGATAATTGGCTCGATCAGCGTCACAAGAGCCAAGCGTACGAAGATCGCGAGCCCACGGTGCTCGTGGTCGGCGCGGGTCAGGCGGGCCTTTCGGTCGCGGCCAGGCTGCGCCAGCTCGGCATCGATACGCTGTGCATCGACAAGCACGAGCGCATCGGCGACAACTGGCGCAAGCGCTACCATTCGCTCGCGCTGCACAACCAGATCCAGGCGAACCACCTGCCCTACCTGCCCTTTCCGCCGACGTGGCCGAAGTACATCCCCAAGGACATGCTGGCCAACTGGTTCGAGACTTACGCCTGGGCGCTGGAGATCAATGTCTGGACCGGTACTGAGCTGATCGGCGGCAGCTACGCCGCCGCCGCGGGACGATGGCAGGCGCGGGTGCGCCGTGCCGACGGCTCCGAGCGGACGTTATCCCCGCGCCATCTCGTCTTCGCCAACGGGGTGAGCGGCATCCCGCGCATCCCCGAGCTGCCGGGGCTCTCGGACTTCGCCGGCGAGATCATTCATTCGCACAGCTTCGTCAACGGCGCGCCGTGGCGAGGTAAAAGAGCCCTGGTCCTCGGCACCGGCAATAGCGGCCACGATGTCGCGCAAGACCTGT
Source organism: Burkholderiales bacterium (assembly GCA_020848435.1). Classification (GTDB taxonomy): domain Bacteria; phylum Pseudomonadota; class Gammaproteobacteria; order Burkholderiales; family WYBJ01; genus WYBJ01. The sequence goes on from JADLAC010000009.1 coordinate 230,910, forward strand.
ACAGCCACGGCGTCGATACGACCATCATCCAGCGCGGCTCGACCACGGTGGTGAGCGTCGATCCGAGCGCGAAGCTCAACTACGCCATCTACGACGAAGGTCCGCCGCTGGAAGACTGCGATCTCATCGCCGTCACCGCCACCTACCCGCTGCTCGTCAAGGGCTATCAGCTCGCCGTGGAGCGCATGGTCGAGATGGACAAGGATTTGATCGCTGCGTTGGTCGCGCGCGGCTTCAAGCACGATCTCGGCGAAGACGGCACGGGCCACCAGATGAAATACCGCCGCCGCGGCGGCGGATACTACCTCGACGTGGGCTGCTCGCGGCTCATCATCGACGGCACGGTCGGCTTGCTGCAGTTCGAGCAGATCGAGCGCTTCGTCGCTGCGGGCGCTTTGCTCGAGGACGGCAGCATACGTGCGGCGGACCTGCTGGTCCTTGCCACCGGCTATCACACCCAACAGGGACTGGTGCGCCGCCTGCTCGGCGATGCAGTCGCCGATAGCGTCGGGCCCGTCTGGGGCATCGGCGCCGATGGCGAGATGGCCAACATGTGGAAGCGCACCGCGCACGAAGGCTTGTGGTTCATGGCAGGCAGCCTCGCCCAATGCCGCATATACTCCAAACATCTCGCGCTGCAGATCAAGGCGATCGAGCAAGGGCTCATGCCGAAGGAATCGCCCGGGCCCGATGGAGGCAGTCATGCGTCAAGGAGCAGCAGGTAGCACGCGGCCGGCTACGGCCATCGCCGCAGTCGCGGTCACCCTGTGCGTGTTGAGCGTACCGGCGCATTCTCAAGCCGGCTTTCCGACCCGCCCGGTACGCATGGTGAACCCCTACACGCCCGGCGGTTCCGTCGACCTGGTCGGGCGCGCGGTCGCCCTCGGGCTCTCGGAGCTGTGGAATTACCAGGTGATCGTCGACAATCGGCCCGGCGCGGGGACCCAGATCGGCACCGAGATCGTGGTGCGTGCCGAGCCCGATGGCTACACCATGCTGTGTACCAGCTCGACCATCGCGATCCTGTCGAGCATGTATCGCAATATGCGTTTCGAGCCGATGCGCGACTTGAGTCCGGTGGTGCTGTTGACGACCACGCCCTCGCTGCTCGTCGTTCATCCCAGTATCGCGGCGAAATCGGTGAAGGAGCTGATCGCGCTGGCGAAATCGCAACCCGGCAAGATTACCGCGGCGTCCTCGGGCATCGGTACGACGACCCATCTCACCATGGAAATGTTTCGAGCCATGGCGCAAGTCGATCTACTGCACGTGCCGTACAAGGGCGGGGGGCCGGCCATCTCGGATCTGGTCGGCGGCCAGGTCAAGATGTACTTCAATACCCCAGGCACCCTGCTCCCGCACGTCAAGACCGGACGCCTGCGCGGCCTTGCCATCACCAGCGCCCAGCGGACCGACTACGTCGCCGACCTGCCGACGGTCGCTGAAGCGGGCTTACCGGGTTTCGAGGCATACATCTGGTACGGCATTTATGGCCCTCGAACCCTGCCCGCGAAGCTCGTGCAGCGCTGGAACGATTCGGTCAACCGTTACCTCAAGACGCCCGTGGCGCAGGAGCATTTCCGCCGCAGCTACATGACCACGGTGGGCGGCGCCCCCGATTCGTTCGCCGCGTATCACAAGTCGGAAACGGCGCGCTGGAGCCAGGTCGTGGCCGGCGCGGGCATCCAGCCGCAATAGCGGCGAGCTTCGCACGGGGAGCCGTAATCCTGCCGCCGTGTGGCCGCCGAGCAAAGCAAGGCGGTCGGCGGCCGCGCGTCAGTGCAAGTTGGGCTTCTTGAGGTAGTCGCCGCGCTCAGCCGAGGTGACGTTGATCTTGAGGACGTCGCCGCCGCGCCCGAGCATGAGCGGCACCTTCACGCCCGGCGCCCCGAGGCGCCATATCGCGCGGTACAAGTCCGCCAAGGCGTTCACGCGCTGAGTGCCGATGCCCAACACCAGGTCGCCCACCTGCACGCCCGCGCGCTGCGCGGGGCCGCCCTGCGTGAGATTGCCCACTACCAGCCTGCCTTCCGGATCCTGGGTCGACATGCCGAGCCAGGGATGCGGGGTGTGCGGGCTGCGCCCGGTCCGAACCATCTCGTCGAGAATCGGCTCGAGCAAGTCGATCGGCACGAACATGTTGACGTGCGTGACCTCGCGCTTGACTTCCTCTTGCAGCAGCAGCGAGCCGACGCCCACGAGCTGGCCCTGTGCGTCAAGCAACGCGGCGCCGCCCCACTGCGGGTGCGCCGGCGCAGTGAACAGCGCCTCGTCGAGCAAGTACTCCCAGGGACCGGCGAACTCGCGCTTGCCGATGATCCGCGTCTTGAGCGCGTGCGCGCGACCGCCGTGACCGAGCGCGTAAGCCGCATCGCCCACCTGCAATCCGGCTGCGTGACCACGAGGAAGGTGCGAAGCGTCCAGCTTACCCAGGGGCTGTACCAGGCCGAAGCCCGTGGTATGGTCGTAGCCCACACGGTAAGCGGGGACCACGCCGCCGCGGTTGCTCGTGAGCCAGATCTGCGTGGCCTCGTTGACCAGGTAACCGATCGTGAGCACCAAACCGTCGGGGCGAATCACCGTGCCGTAGCCGCCGCGTTCGGTGCCGAGGCTCGCGGCGGTGTAGCCGTCGGCCGGCACTTCCGCACGCACCATGACTATGGCATCGAGCGCGCCGGCGAGGTCGAACTGGACATCTTCGGCGCGAGGCTGCAAGGCGTCGGGAAAAGCCCATTGTTGAGTCTTGGCCATGGGAGCATTCTGACACGAAGCGCAGTTGCGAGGGACCCGAGTCGTTCACGCGCCGCGCGCACGCTCGATCCGCTCGAACACGATCATCCCCGCCAGCATGGCGAGCACGAACAGCGCGACCTCCACATGCCCGCTCGCAAGCGACACCAGCGCCGGACCCGGGCAAAACCCCGCCAACCCCCAGCCGATGCCGAAGACCGCGCTGCCCAGCACCAGGCGGCGATCGATCCGGCGCGCCGTCGGTATGCTCATCGCCGCGCCAAGCAGCGAGCGGCGGCGCTTCGCCGCGACGAAGAAAGCCGGAACGCCGACCGCGATCGCGCCGGCCATGACCAAGGCGAGCGAAGGATCCCACTTGCCCGCGAGGTCGAGGAAGCCGAGCACCTTGGCGGGATTCACCATGCCGGACACGATGAGCCCGACGCCGAAGAGCAATCCGCTCAATGCCGCTGCCAGGCTATGCATGCGCGTCACCCCGCGAGCACGTGACGCAGCACGAACACCGTCGCGAAGCCCCCGGCCATGAAGACCAGCGTGGCAGCGAGCGAGCGCGGCGACAAGCGCGACAGGCCGCACACGCCGTGGCCGCTGGTGCAGCCCGCGCCGTAACGCGTGCCGAGCCCGACCAGCAGACCGGCCGCGATGAGCCGCGGGTAGTCCGCCTCGATCATGATCGCGGGCAGGCCGGCGATGACGCCATACGCAAGCGGCGCGGCGAGCAATCCGGCGAGAAAGGCGAGCCGCCATGCCCTATCGCCGGGTACGGGATGGAGCAAACCACCGACGATGCCGCTGATGCCGGCGACGCGTCCATTCAGAAGTATCAGCATCGCTGCCGCGACGCCGATCAATAAGCCGCCGGCGAGCGCGCTGGCCGGGGTAAACGCGATCCAATCGATCATTGACTTGCCTGTGGGTTGCTCAATCCTTGGATTCTATCCGGCAGGCCCATCGATCGAGAGCGCGCCTGCCGCTGTGGCAGCGATTGTGCGTCAATCGGCTCCGAGCACCTGGGTTGCGATGACGAGCTTCTGAATCTCGCTCGTGCCCTCGTAGATTCGCAGGGGCCGAATCTCGCGATAGAGCCGCTCGACGGTGCTGCCCCGAGTCACTCCGATACCGCCGAAAAGCTGCACCGCGGAGTCGATCACCCGTTGCGCGGCTTCGGTCGCATACAGCTTCGCCATCGATGCTTCGCGGGTCACGCGCTCAGCACCGAAATCCTTGACCCAGGCGGCACGGTAGACGAGCAAGGCGGCGGCATCGATTTCGAGCGCCATGTCGCTCACGCGCATGCGCGTCGCCTGCATCTGCGACAGCCGGCTGCCGAACAGCACGCGCTCGCGCACGTGCGCCGCCGCCTCCGCCAGCGCGCGGCGCGCGAATCCCAACGCCGCCGCGCCCACGGTCGCGCGGAATACGTCGAGCGTCGCCATTGCAATCCGAAATCCCTGGCCAGGGCTGCCGATCATGTTGCGCGCGGAAACGCGGCAGCTGTCGAGCCGCAGCGTGCCGAGCGCGTGCGGCGCGGTCACCTCGATGCGCTCCGAAGTACCGAGCCCGGGCGTATCCGCATCGACGATGAATGCCGACAGGCCCTTCGCGCCGGGAGCTTCGCCGGTACGCGCGAACAGCACGTATTGCGAAGCCACGCCGGCGTTCGAGATCCAGGTCTTGCTCCCGTCCAGGATGTAGTCCTCGCCCTCGCGCCGGGCAATACACGACAGCGCGGCCACGTCCGATCCCGCTGCGTGCTCCGAGAGCGCGAAGGCGGCAATGCGCCGGCCCGTGGCGATTTCCGGCAGATAGCGCTGCTGCTGCTGCGGCGAACCGAACAGCGTGATCGGGCCGCTGCCGAGACCTTGCATGGCGAACGTGAAATCGGCCAACCCGGAGTAGCGTGCAAGCGTCTCTCGAATGAGACACAGGCTGCGCACGTCCAGACGCTCCGATACTCCGCCCAACGCCTTCGGCAGCACGTATCGCAACCAGCCGGCCGCACCCAGGCGTGCCGCCAAGTCGCGCACCGATGCATCCACGTCATCGTCTTCGGCCGGCGCGGTGCCGAGCTGTACGCGCGCCCATTGCTCCAACTCGGCCGCGAGACTGCGATGCCTGGGTTCGAAAAACGGCCAAGACAGGAACGTGGTATCGAGCGCGTTCAAGGCTATACCTTTCTTTGGCTTACGAGCCGGCAAAGTACCATCGTGATCGGGATGTCAGCGGCGGCTTTCCAAACTGCCGCCCCCCTCATTGTGGCACGGCCAGCGCGCCCTCTGTCCGTCTGCGCGTTGCGCTGGTCGCTTCGAGGCGCTTGTGCGGAGGCGATGACCGCGATCGTTCGCGGACGACCCAACGTGACATCGTCGGCGGCATCCGGCCGGATGCTTCGCGAGCAGCGCCATTTGACAGCCTGCGAGCGCGCGTGTATTGAATTTTCTTCTTCACGTCGCAATCCCCGCCCATGTTCGCCTCTGTGCCCAGTGAAATCCCCGGGGTCGTCCTGATCGAGATCGAGCGCCCGCCAGCGAACGCGATGGGGCTCCCCGAGGCTGCGGAGCTCGCGGCCTTGCTCGCGCAGGTCGAGGCATCGGAGCAGTGCCGCGTCCTGGTGTTCGCCGGCAAAGGTCGCTTTTTCAGTGCCGGTGCCGATATCAAGACGATGCAGAGCGCCTCCGGCGCACCGGCCGATAGCGCGCGCCTGGTCGACCTCGCGCGCACCATGCAGCGGACATTCGATGCGATCGAGCATTTTCCCGCGCCGACCATTGCCGCGATCAACGGCATCGCCACCGGCGGCGGGCTGGAGCTCGCGCTGGCCTGCGATCTGCGTATCGCCGCCGAGGATGCGCGCATCGGCCTGACCGAGACCCGCATCGGCCTCATACCCGGCGCCGGGGGCACGCAGCGGCTGGTGCGCATCGCCGGCCGCGCGCGCGCATTGCGCATGATCCTGGCGGGCGAAATGGTTGCCGGCGCCGAGGCTGCTCGCTTCGGCATGGTGCACGAGGCCGTGGCTGCTACCGAGGTGCGCCGGCGCGCATTGGCACTGGCCGGCACACTGGCCGCCCTGCCCCGCGCAGCCTTGCGCGCGGCGAAGCGCTGCATCGCGCTGGCGCCGAGCCCACAGGGCTACGCCGCCGAGATCGAAGAGACCGAGCGCTTGCACGGCGACGACGAGACGCGCGCGGCAATCCGCGCTTTCCTGAACCGGTCGCGGTGAAACGCGCGCAGCGGCTGATTGCGCTCGAAGACAACATGACGAACAAGATCGTCTACACCTTGGATGCGATGGGCAACCGGGTCAAGGAAGAGGTGTTCGACCCCTCGGCGACGCTGCGCCAGCGCAGCGAGCGCGAGTACAACGCGCTCAACCGGTTGACCAAGCTCAAGGGCGCCACCAATCCGGCAACGCAGGTCACCGAGTACGCCTACGAAAACCAGTGCAAGCTCAATCCAGCCCGCTTGGGCGGATCGAGGTAACACGCTTACGCTACGCCGCGAGGAGGTCGCAAGTCTGCGCATCGACGACATCGACACCGCCGGCGGTTACGTCTTCGTGCGCGAGGGCAAGGGCGGCAAGGACAGAGTCGTCCCGATCGGGCAGTCGGTCTGCGACCTCGTGAAGAGCTATCTTATCGGCGTCCGCCCGGAGTGGCCCAATGCGGCCCGCGAGAAACATCTCTTCCTCAATCGCTGGGGGACCGGCATGGACCCGCAGGCTGTCGCCCACGTCGTGCACAAGTACGCCAAGCGCGCCGGCATCGAGAAACAAGTCTCGACACACAGTTTCCGCCACAGCTGCGCCACCCACATGCTGCGTAATGGCGCACCGATCCGGCAGCTCCAGGAAATGCTCGGGCACGCCTCGCTGGAGACCACCCAGGTTTATACGCGGGTCACCATCAACGACCTGCGGGCGATGCACAGCAAATTCCATCCGCGAGAACAGTCCGACGGGGACGGCGCGAAGTCGAACGGCAAATCGACACCTATAGCTCCCCGCCCTACAATACCGCCATTGCCCCTTGGGACGCACCCATGCATGCCTATACCGCAGTTATCGAGCGCTGCCCGGACACGAATCTGTATGTCGGCTACGTCCCAGGATTCCCCGGCGCGCACAGCCAGGGCGCGACGCTGGATGAGCTGCACGCCAACCTGCAGGAAGTGATTGCCATGCTGCTCGACGACGGCGAGCCCAAGCTCGAAACGGAATTCGTCGGCACGCAAACCGTCGTCGTGGACTGAATGCCGGGCATCCCGGTTCTCAAGCCGCGCGAGGTCATCGCGATTCTCAACGCGCTGGGGTTCGTCGAAGTGCGCCAGCGCGGCTCGCACAACACGCAGTTGCGGCTGCACCTCGATCGGCCGGCCGTGCTTGAGTGTGTGCTGGCGCGTCGTCACGGCGCCGGCGGTCGCTTCGTCTACAAGCTCGTCACGCCACGTGATATGAGCTGCGTCCGGCGGGCGAGCCGGACCTCAGTAGCGCGCAATGGTCCTAGCGCCCTTTCGACGCCGCCGCAGCGCGAATCACCTTGCCCCACTTGTCCATGTCGGCACGGATGATCGCGAGGAATTCGTCCGGGCGGTTGCCCACCGGGTCGAATCCGGCTTTCGCGAGATAGCTCGCCACCTCGCCGCGGCGTAGCACCGCGGCGATGTCCGCGTACAGCTTCTGCACGATATCGGCCGGTGTCTTCGCCGGTGCCAGCACGCCATACCAGGTTCTCGCCTCGAAGCCGGCCAAGCCCGCTTCAGCGACGGTCGGCACCTCAGGCGCGGCGCTGATGCGCGTGGTGCTGCTGACCGCGATTGCGCGCAACCGGTTCGCCCGCACCTGCGGCAGCACGGTCGAGATCGCCCCGAACATGAGCTGGACGTGCCCGCCCGCCAAGTCGAGGACCGCGGGGGCCGAGCCCTTGTAGGGCACGTGCACCATGTCGATCCCCGCCATCTGCTTCAACAGCTCCATGGCGAGATACGGCGAGGTGCCCGCACCACTGGACGCGTAGCTCAGCTCGCCCGGACGGCGCTTGGCGAGCGCGATCAGCTCCTTGACCGAGTGCACCGGCAAGGACGGATGCACGAGCAAGAGATTGGGCGTCGAGGCTACCAGCGTGACCGGCGCGAAATCGTGGATGGGATCGTAGCCGAGCTTGCGCTGGAACGGCGTGATGGTATGCGCGTTCGAGATCATCAGGATGGTGTAACCGTCCGCTGCCGCGCGCGCGGTAAGCTCAGTCGCGATCGATCCGTCGGCGCCCGGGCGGTTCTCGACCACGACCGCTTGCCCCCAAGTCTCGTTCAGGCCTTTCGCGGCGAGCCTGGCCAGCGTATCGGTGCCACCGCCGGGCGCGAAGCCGACGATGAAGCGCACGGGCTTGGACGGATAATCCTGCGCGAGGCTATGGGCCGCGCTCCATCCGATCGCAGCCGCGCCGGCCAGACCCAACATCCAAAAACGAACCACGATCGCCTCCTCCTACGCCAGCGCTCGCGCGCCGTGTCAGCGGCCTTGCCGCCGCCGATCGCGCTGTGGCAGAATTTAACCGCCATTCAATACCCCAGGCAAGCTTCGGACAGGCCATGATCGCGCCGCGCGATGCGCGCTGCCGCGCTCGAATCAGATAGGCCGCTCTTGCCAGCGCCGGTACCACGGAGACACCGTTGATCTACATGGTCGAGCATACGTTCTCGTTGCCCGAGCTCGAGGACGAATGGAACCGCTGGTACGCCGGCAATCTGCGCGTGCTGCTGTCGGTGCCCGGCATCGACAGCGCGCAACGCTTCCAGGTCCCGAACACCCGGCCGCCGCGCTTCATGGCCATGTATAGCGTCGCCGGTGCGGAGGTTTTCGACAGCGATGCCTATCGCGACGCCGGCGGCGGCGGTACCAATAGCGCGCGCTTTCGACCCGCGTACCAGGTCTGGATCCGGAACATCTTCGACATCGACGTGGCTCCCGACGTGAAGCCGCACCAGTGTCTCCTCATCGTCGATGCGGACCGAGTGCGTGACGATTTCCCCGGCATCCCGTTGCAGTGGGGTCGCGCGGTGGCGCTACACCAGACCACGCCGCTGCGCGCGCTTGCCGTCGTAGCCGCCGCCGATGCTCAAGCGCTGCGCGCTCGTCACGGCGTCACGGTGTACGAGCCGCACGGTGAACGCCTGGAGTCAGGGCGGTGACGGCTCGCGCCAGCCTGGCTCGCTGCCGCGGTCCTCGCCTGACCCTCCCGCTTCGCCACCAGCATCGCGTTCGCCGCGGGACACGCCCACCGCGACGAAAACATGACGCGCTGATCGCATCCCCGTAGACAAACCACAGCGAGGAACAAGCAATGCGCTTTGCCCGCCTGATCGAATATCTGCATTCGCTTTCGCCCGCGCAGCTTTCGGCCGAGATGGCGGCCAACGCGCGCATCGCGTTGCTCGACAACCTCGGCTGCGGGCTGTTCGGCGCGAAGCGCGAATGGGGCCGCATGATCACGGAGCTGGTGCTGGAGGAGGGTTCGCGCGGCAAGGCGAGCGTCTACGGCGCGGTCGAAACGATCGGTGCGGCGCGCGCAGCGCTCGCGAACGGCACCTGCACCCACGGTTTCGAGCTCGACGACATCATCCTCGGCGCCTTGGCGCATCCGGGTGCGGTCGTCGTGCCGGCCGCACTGGCGGCGGCCGAAACCTGCCAGGCAAGCGGCGCGGAGTTGTTGCGCGCCATCGTAGCGGGCTATGAAGTGATGGCGCGCGTGGGTGCGGCGCTGGGTCACGATCACAACAATCGCGGTTTCCATACCACTGGCATAGCCGGTCCGGTCGCTGCGACGGTCGCCGCGGGACTCGTCAGCGGGCTATCGGTCGAGACCCTGCTGTCGGCGGTCGGCACCGCGTGCTCCAGCGCCTCGGGCATCAAGGCGTTCACCCAAGGTACCGGCGGGATGGTGAAGCGTATGCACGCCGGGCGCGCCGCGGAGTCGGGCGTGCTCGCGTGCGCGCTGGCACGGCGCGGCTTCGAAGGCCCGCTGGCGGCCGTCGATGGCCGCTTCGGGCTGCTGGAAGTCGTGGGCGGCCCGCATGTCCATCCCGAGCGTCTCGATGCCGGCCTGGGTAGCGATTTCGCGATCAGCCGCGTCTGGATCAAAGCCTACCCCTGCTGCGGGCTCATTCACGCCACCATGCATGCGCTGGAGAATCTGAAATCGGTGCACCGCATCGTTCCGAGCGCGGTGCGCGCGGTGCACGTGCGTAGCAGCAAGCGTGCCGTCGAGCAGAACGGCGACTTACAGCCGCAAGACACCATGACCGCGCAGTACAGCATCCCATTCTGTGCCGGCGTCGCCCTGTCAGCGGATCCGCGCAGCCCCGAGCCCTTCATGCCGGATCGGCTGTGGGACGAAACCGTGCGCGGCATTGCCGCGCGCACCCGGCTTTCTGTCGACGCCGCGATGGAGGCACAGTATCCGGAGCATTTCGGCGCGCATGTCGAAGTCGAGCTCGAATCGGGCAAGCGTCACGAGCAGAGCGTGCTCGACCCGCACGGCACGCCCGCCGATCCTTTCTCGGCGGCGGAAGCCGAGGCCAAGTTCCGGCTGCTCGCGGCAGCGGCCAAGACCCCGGCAGCGATCGATCGCATCGTGGCGGCCGTGGCCGCCTTGGATGACGCCCGGTCGCTCGAAAACTTGTCCGCGGCGCTGCGAAGCTGATGCCGCCCGCGACGCGAATGTGGCGGCGACCGAAGCTTCGCGGCTTCGGCCCGCGCGCGCGCGCGCTCTGGCTCGCCGCTGCGATGTACAGCGCCCTTCCGAGTGCATTGGCCGCCGATGCCGGTGCGAGCTACCCGTCCAAGCCGGTTCGCATCGTGGTCCCCTTCGCGCCCGGCGGCGGCATCGACATCAGCGCGCGCCTGGTTGGCGTCAAGCTGAACGAGCTGTGGGGGCAGCCGGTGCTGATCGACAATCGCTCGGGTGCGGGCGGAACGATCGGCAGTGAAGCGGCCGCCAAAGCGGCGCCTGACGGCTACACGCTGCTCGCCGTGCCGATCAGCCATGCCGCCGTCGGCAGCTTGTACAAGCGGCTCGGTTACGATCCGCAGCACGATTTCGCGCCCGTTATCCAGCTCGCTTTAGCGCCCAACGTGATGGTCGTCCATCCGTCCGTTCCGGCGCAGTCGGTGCGCGAGCTGATCGCGCTCGCGCGCAGCCGCAAGGGCGAAGTCAGCTATGCTTCCGGCGGCACCGGAAGCTCGACCCATCTCGCGGTCGAGCTGTTCGAAATGCTGACCGGGATCGAGCTCGCGCACATTCCCTACAAGGGCGGGCAGTCGACCATGGTCGATCTGCTGAGCGGCCAGGTCTTCATGTATGTCGGCAGTCTGCCCGCCACGATCCAACACGTGCGCGCGCAACGCCTGCGCGGATTGGCCGTCACAAGCGCGCGGCGGGTACCGCTGCTCGCGGCGCTGCCGACAGTGGCCGAAGCGGGTGTCGCGGGCTACGAGTATGTCGGCTGGTACGGCATGCTCGCCCCGGCCGGCACCCATACCGATGTCATTGCGCGGCTCAACGCCGACCTGAACCGCGTTCTGCGGCTCACCGACGTGCGCGAGCGCTTCGCCGCCGGCGGCGCCGATACGGTCGGCGGATCGCCGGAACAATTCGGCGCGTTGCTCAAATCCGAGATGGCGAAGTGGGCCAAGGTCGCCGCGCACGCCGGTATCCGTCCCGAGTGATGGCACTGCCGGGCCTCGATTGCATTCGTACCGCCGCGCTATGCGCTGCCGTCGCCGCTGCGTGCGGCGCGCGCGCCGCCGAGGTGGCCGATTTCCCCAGCCGTCCGGTGCGCATGGTCGTCCCGTTCTCCGCCGGCGGCGGCACCGATATCATCGCTCGGCTGATCGCCGCCAAGCTCGCGGAGAAATGGCAACAAGCGGTCATCGTCGATAACCGGCCTGGAGGCGGCTCGGTCATCGGCTCGGACCTGGTCGCTCGCGCGAGCCCCGATGGCCATACCCTGCTGCTCACCGCCAACCCCCACAGCAGCAACCCGGCGCTGCATCCGAAGCTGCCCTACGACACCGTGCGCGATTTCGCCGCCGTGACCCAGGTCGCGTCAGCGCCGTTGCTCCTCGCCAGCCATCCCGCACTCGCGCTCGGAACCGTCAAGGAGTTGATTGCGCTGGCGCGGGTGAAGCCGGGGTCGTTGAGCTACGGCTCGTCCGGCAACGGCGGACCGCAGCACATCGCGGGCGAGCTGTTCAAGAGCATGGCCGCGGTGGACATCGTGCACGTGCCGTACAAGGGCAGCGCGCCGGCGACCACCGCGCTGCTCGGCGGTCAAGTGCAGTTGGGCTTCACCAGCCTGCTCGCGGTCCTGCCGCACGTCAAGGCTGGCAAGCTGCGTGCGCTCGCTACTACCGGGGCGAGCCGCTCGCCAGCGCTGCCCGAGATACCGACCATCGCGGAATCCGGGCTGCCGGGCTACGCGACGACGACATGGTATGGCGTCTTCACCACCGGCGGCACGCCCCGCGGCGTGGTCGAGGCGCTCAACCGCGCCGTGGTCGAAGCCCTGCGCGCAGCCGAAGTGCGCGAGCGCCTCGCGCGCGACGGCTCGGTCATCGTCGCCGACAGCCCGCAGGCCTTTCATCGCTTCATCGTGGCCGAGATCGAGCAAGTGCGCCGGCTCGCGCGCCAATCCGGTATGAAAATCGAATGACCCTTGCCCGGCCGAGCGCGGGCGGCGCTCAGCACACAGAGGACGTTGATGGAATCATCGGACATTCAGACTGACGTCGTGGTGGTCGGCGCCGGGATGGCCGGCCTGGTCGCCGGCGTCCATGCGGCCAAGCTCGGGCTCAAGGCCTTGGTGCTCGAGCAAAGCGAGGCCGAGAAATATCTCTGCAATTCGCGCTACACGGGCGGCACCATGCACGTCGCGCTGTGCGACATCATGCTCGATGAAGCCCAGCTCGTGCAGGCGATCGAAAAGGCGACGCAAGGTTTCGTGCGCCCGGAGCTGGCCCGCCTGTTCGCCGCCGAAGGCCGCCGCGTCGTGCGTTGGCTGCAGGACGAGGGCGCGCGCTTCATGAAGGCGAGCGCTTCGGCGTATCACAACTGGGTGCTCGCCCCACCCGGCCGGGTGCGTCCCGGCCTCGACTGGGAAGGACGCGCGGGCGATGTGCTGCTGCGCCTTTTAGAAGCGAGCCTGACGAAGTACGGCGGGACTCTAGCGCGCGGCACGCGCGCGCTCAGCCTCATTGCGGAGCAAGGCGTGTGCACGGGAGTGGAAGCGCTGCGGCAAGGTGAACGCATCCGCGTGCGCGCCGGTGCCGTCGTGATCGCCGACGGCGGCTTTCAGGGCGATCCCGAGCTGGTCGGGCAGTTCATCAGCCGCCATCCCGATCGCATCAAGCAACGCGGCGCCGGCACCGGACGCGGTGACGGCTTGCGCATGGCACAGGCGCAGGGCGCGGCGCTGGTCGGTACCGACCGCTTCTACGGCCACGTGCTCTCGCGCGATGCGCTCACCAACGAGCAGCTCTGGCCGTATCCGTACCTGGATGCGCTGGTCACCGCCGGCATCGTTGTCGACCAGGCAGGCAAGCGCTTCGCCGACGAAGGCGCCGGCGGCGTATTCGTCGCCAACATGATCGCCCAGCTCCCGGATCCGCTCTCGGCCTGGGTGGTGTTCGACCATGCGAGCTGGGAGGGACCGGGACGCAACGGCCTCATACCCGCCAATCCGCATCTGCCCAAGGTCGGCGGCACGCTGCACCAGGCGCAGGACCTCGGCGCGCTGGCGCGCGCGGCCGGAATCGATCCGCATGTGCTCGCGGGCACGGTCGCGAGTTACAACGATGCGCTTGCCGGCGCACGCACCGACCAGCTCACGCCGCCGCGCGGCGAGCGCAAGGCGAAGCCGCAAGCGATCGCGACTGCGCCCTTTTACGCGGCGCCGCTGTGCGCCGGGATCACCTACACGATGGGCGGCATCGCGGTCGACTCGGATGCACGCGCGCTCGACGCCACGGGCGCTCCCCTGCCCGGCTTGTACGCAGTCGGCGCCTCGACCGGCGGCCTGGAAGGCGGTCCCGCGGTGGGCTACGTCGGCGGCCTGGTCAAGTGCGGCGTGACCGCGTTGCGGGCCGCCGAACATGTCGCCGCGTCCGTGCGCAAAGCGTGAGCCGTGGATCTGGCCAATCGAGGTCTGCTGCTCGTCTGGACCGATGTCGATCCGGCGGTCGAAAGCGATTTCAATGCGTGGTACGACAGCGACCACGTGCGCGAACGCGTGAGCGGCATTCCGGGCGTGGTGCGGGGACGGCGCTTCGTTGCGTACCGCGGCGCGCCCAAGTATCTCGCCGCGTACGATATGTCGAGCGCAGCGGTGATGACCTCGGCGCCCTACCTTGCACTGCGCGGCGCGCGCGATCCGGACAGCCTGTATTTCATACCGCGGTTTCGCAATACCCGGAAGCTCGTCGGCACCATCACGGCGGGCGAAGAACGCGCCGAAGGCTCGGTCAGCGCGCTTGCGATTCCGAGCCGCGCGCCCGAGGCACTACGACCCCACATGCGCGAGGTCGTCGTGCCGCGCACCCTGGCCCTGCCGGGCATCGTCGCGGTGCGCTTTGCCGAATGCGATCCGGATATCGTGGCTAAGACGCGCGGGCTCAATCCGCGCACCGGCGATCGCTTTCTCGACTGCGTGCTGATGATCGAAGCGACCTCGGACCAAGCTTTGGCCGCCGCCTTGGCCGGCATCGAGCAGGAGCCCTTTGTGCGCGAAGCGCCCGCGAGTGACGCCGCGGTCCGCATGCAGTTCCGCTACGGCATGCACGCGAGCGCCGCACCCTCGACGTAGATCGACCAACCCTGGTCCGACCCCGGTGGTCCAGCCGACCCCGGTGGTCCAGCCCGGTCCGGCTAGAAGATGTCGGCGCGCTCGTATTGCACCGGCCAAGGCACCTTTGCGCGCAACTGCTTCGCCGCGCGCAGAGGCCAATAGGGTTCGGCGAGCAGGGTGCGCCCGAGGAAGATCAGGTCCGCCTGCGCGTTGGCCAGGATCTGCTCGGCCATGTCCGGACTGTGGATCAGGCCGACCGCTCCGGTGGGCATGCCGCTACGGCGGCGTATCGCTTCGGCAAACGGCACCTGGTAGCCCGGGTGAATCCGGATCTGCTGCTGCGGCGACATCGCGCCGCTCGAGCAATCGATGACATCGACCTTGCCGTGCGACTTCAACACCTCGGCCAGGCGCACGCTCTGTTCGAGATCCCATCCCCCTTCGACCCAATCCGTGGCCGAGATGCGCACGAACAGCGGCAACTCGTCCGGCCATTCGGTGCGTACGGCATCGATGGTTTGCAGCAGCATGCGGATACGATTATCGAAGCTGCCGCCGTACTCGTCGTTGCGCGCATTGGCGAGCGGCGACAGGAACTCATGCAGCAGGTAACCGTGGGCCGCATGCACCTCGAGCAGGCGAAAGCCGGCCTCGCGGGCGCGGCGCGCGGACGCGCGAAACAGCTCGATGGTCGCGGCGATGGCACGATGATCCATGGCATTCGGTATCGGATAGCCGTCGCCGAAGGCGATGGCCGAGGGCGCGATGCATTCCCATCCACCCTGCCCGGGTGCGATCGCCTTGCCTCCGTCCCAGGGCCGCGCGGTCGAGGCCTTGCGGCCGGCATGGCCGATCTGGATGGCCGGCACCGCCCCCTGGGTGGCTATCGCAGCCACGATGCGCTGGAGCGCATCGCGCTGCGCGTCGTTCCAGATGCCGAGGCAATGCGGCGTGATGCGCCCGCGCGCTTCCACGTGCGCGACCTCGGTGAAGACGATACCGACGCCGCCCACCGCGCGCGAAGCGAGATTGACCAGGTGCCAGTCGTTCGCTACGCCGTCGATCGCCGAGTACTGGCACATGGGCGACATGACGATGCGGTTCTTGGCCGTCACCGAGCGCAGTTGCAGCGGGCGGAACAGGTGCGGGTTGGGATCGCGCTGAAAGACCTTGCGCTCGTTTTCGCCCCGAGTGGCCCAGGGTCCTGCCGAAACTGCCTGCGTCATGCTTCGCTCTCCGAAATCGTTATGCCTCGCTAGGGTCGCGCCAGCGCACCGCCGACGGCTGCACTTGGCCCGACGCGACTCGTTCGACCAGCGCCCGCTTCAGAACCTTGCCGCTCGGGGTCAACGGCAATGCATCCAGCGTCACGTAGTACTCGGGCATGTCGTACTTGGAAAGACCGCGCGCGGCGAGATGGCGCAAGAGCTCGTCGCCGTCGAGCGTCCGATCCGAACGCAGCACCACCGCGATGCAGACGCGCTCGCCGAGCCGCGCGTCAGCCACCGGGAATGCCGCGGCCTTGAGCACTGCGGGATGCGCGCGTGCCAGGTCTTCGATCCGAGCGGGATGGATGTTGCGCCCGCCGCGGATGATGATGTCCTTCTTGCGACCCACCACTTGCAGCCGCCCCGCGGCGTCCATCACGCCCAGGTCGCCGCTGAGGAACCAGCCCTCGCTGTTGAACGACTGCTCGGTCGCGCGCTGATCGTCGAAATAGCCCAGCATCAGGCAGGCGCCGCGGCCGCCGATCTCGCCGATCGAGCCCACGGGCAGTTCGCTGTCGGCGTTGTCGGGATCGAAAATGCGCACCTCGTAGCCCGCGCAGGCACAGCCGCAGCTCTGCGCGATGACGTTCACCGGATCGTCCGGCAGGGTGTACTGGTGCGCCCCGTTCTCCGTCATGCCGTACACATTCTGCGGCGTGATATCCATGGCGAGCAGCGCGCGCACCGTCTCGCGCGGAATCGCGGCCCCGCCCATGTAGAACACGCTCACCTTCCCCAGCTTGTCCAGGCCGCGCCGCTGCGCTTCGTCCAGAATGTCGATCGCATGCGTGGGCACGCCCATGACGTAGGTCGCACCGGTCTCGATGATCCATTCGAGCGCGCTGCGTCCCGGCGGCAAGTCGTTCACCACCAGCTCGAAACCGCTGACCAGCGATTGCGCCATGGCAATCGTGCCGATCGCGTGCGTCAGCGGGCTCATGCTGAAGAGCACGATGTCCTCGTGATGGCGCCAGGCGCTCGCCATCGCGCGGGCGTTGGCGAGCAGGGTGTTGTCCGAATGCATGACGCCCTTCGGCTCCCCGGTGGTACCGGAGGTGAAGGCGAGCAGCACGATCTTGTCCGGATCGGCCGAGGGCTCGGGCAACGCAGTGCTGCCGCGCGCGCCGAGCGAGCGCTCCGGATCGTCGCCGGCTTGCGCGGTGGGGGCGAGGCGTTCCGCATGGCGCAGCGACTTACGATCCGAGGTAGCAGCGAAGATGTCGGCGTTGCGGGCATCGGCTCCATACCCCGGCTGGGCAAACAAGGCCGCTGCCGCGATCCGCTCCAGCAACGCCGACACTTCCGCGACGGTATAGCTCTGGTGCAGCGAGGGATTGCAGACGTAGCCGTTGCGCGAGCACGCCAGCGTGACGGCGATGGTCTCGATGCGATTGGGCAGCCAGACCGAAACCCGGTCGCCGGGCCGCAGGCCTGCGGCATGTAGCCTTGCCGCCAGCGTGTCCACCCAAGCGAGCAGTGCCCGCCAAGTCAAGCGGCGCGCGCTATCGCGCAGGGCGAATCGCTGCGGCCGCGATTCGGCATTGGCGCGCAGCAAGCCGTAGAGGGTGTGGTCCTGCCACCAGCCGGCGCCGTAGTAAGCCCGCGCGCGCGCGGGATGGTGCAAGGCGAGGATGGCGCTCATGCCCGCAGCGTGCCTGCGTCCCGATCGCCTGCGGCGAGAAGCTGCTGCGTCATGGGTCGATAGGCACGAACGTGTGCGCGACGCCCGTTCACGATCTCGCGACCATGCTGGGCAGCGGCGATTGCCAGCCCGCGGCGCGCAATCGTGCGATCGAGGCCCACAGCCTCGAGCCAGGTGAACGGAATCGACCAGCCGGCTACTTCCGCCGGCGCAGCCTCGGTAAGCAACACGACTTGATCGCCGTTCACGGCGGGCATCCGCTCGATGCCGGCGTACACGTTGCGGTCCCAGTTCACCATGAGCGGCTTCCAGTCGCCGACGGAATCGCGTCCGCCGCGGGCTCGATACGCCGCGCTATCGAACACGTCCGGCGCGTCGACCGAATAGATCGCGAGATAAGGTGCCGGACACTCGACGGTGCAGACAAAGCGCTGCGCGCTATGAAAACCCGGTACGGCGAGCAACAGCTGCAAGTGCTCCAGGTACCAGGCGTCCCATTCGGCTTGCCTTGCCGGCCGGGTGAAATCCATCTCGACGACGTACAGCATGGGCGCGTTCGGGTGCTTTGGAACCACGGGGGCTATGCTTGCCGTGACTATAGCATCAAGACGCGGCGCATTCCTGCGCGGGTCGGTCGAGGAAGACCACGAACCCGGCAGCGCGCCCGCGAAGATCGTGCCGGCGTTGCTTGCCAGCAGCGGGCACGGGGACGGCTTTGGCATCGCCGGCGCCAGAGACTATCATTGCAGCAGCCGCTAGGAGCCTGTCGGAGTTGATTTCACGTGTGCGACGGAGGCGATTTTCGCGCAGGGCTAGGAGGACGACGCAGCCGATAGCGAGACTATCGGCAAGTCGTTCGACACCGCCATGCGCGAAAAGCG
>JADLAC010000010.1 GCA_020848435.1 Burkholderiales bacterium
CCACAACGCCCGCATGCTGCGTTGCTCGGCTTGCCAATATTCCCGATATTGGTCTGCACCGAGCGCCTTGCCTGCGGGCGTTGTGGGCACAACGCATCGCGCGAAATCAAGTCCGACAGGCTCCTAGCTGGGCGGCTGCCGGCGCGCCGAACCTGCGGCATGGACGCCCTAGCCCTTGAAAACCACCGGGGCGAGCATGTTCTGATCGATCACGACCTCCACCACGGCCGGCTTGCCGCACTCGAGCGCACGCTGCAGCGCCGGCTTGAGATCCCCGGGCTTGCGCACCTGCTCGCCGAAAGCGCCGAAGGCGCGCGCCAGCGCGCCGAAGTCCGGATTGACGTAATCGACGGCGAACAGCCGGCCGCCGTAATGCGCTTGTTGGAATGCCCGCTCGTTGCCCAGCCCCTGGTCGTTGAACACGACCAGCACGACCGCAATGCGCTCGCGCATGGCCGTTTCGAGCTCGCCGATATTGCACATCGCGCCCATGTCGCCGGCGGCGCAGATTACCGGCCGGTCGGGACGGGCGAGCTTGGCCCCCAGTCCGATCGGGAATGCTCCGCCCACCGAGCCCCAGTCCTCGATGGTGATGAAGGTGCCGGCCTCGAACGTGCCGAAGTAGTTGCGCACGTGCTTGCCCGCATTACCCGCATCGGTGACCACCATGCCGTTCTTGGGCAGCACTTCACGAATCGCATGGGCGACGAACTGCGGTTGTATGGGCTCGGCGTCCGGGCGCACGATCGCGTTGCGCTCGCTGTCGTAGCTGGCGCGCAGCTTGGCCACGTCGACCCACGACTTGCGCAGGCCCCGGCTCGCGGCGCGCTGGCGCAAACCCGCGATCATGCTCGCGGTCGATCCGGTGATGGCCAAGGCGACGGGGAAGACGATGCCGATCTGACCCGCGGCCGGGCTGTGGTGGATGAGCTGCGCATCCTTGCTGAAGATGCCGTAGCGGAACAGGGTCGAATACACGTCCATGTGCGCGCCGATCGCGATAATGACATCGGCTTGCGGCAAGGTCTTGTTGGCGCTCTCCCAGCCGTTGCGCCCGAGAGGACCGAGCGAGAGCGCGTGCGATGTCGGGAAAGCGTCGGGACTGTACTGGAGGGTCGCGGCCGGTATGCCGGTCTGCTCGGCGAGCGCCATCATGGCCGCGCTCGCCGCTTCGTTGAGCACGCCGCGGCCGACGACGAACACCGGGCGTTGCGCGCGCGCGATCAACTCGATCGCCCGGTCCAGTTGCTCGCCCTCGCAGGCGGGCAGCACGCTATTGCGATACCGGGCCGGCTCGATCGGCTCCGGTTCGGCGGCATCCAGCAGGATTTCGCTCGATGCTTCCACGTGGGTGGGACCCCGCGGCTCGGTCATCGCGACCCGGAACGCCTTGCGCATCGATTCCTGCACCTTGGCGGGGTTCGGAATGCTGTAGGCCCACTTGGTGAGCGGGCGCATGAAGCTCACCTGGTCCATGTCCTGGGTCGCATCGCGTTCGCGCACCTCGCTTTCCTGGACGCCGCACACGCTGATGACAGGCAGATAAGCACGATTTGCGGCGCCGATGCCGGTTGCGAGGTTGGTGACGCCCGGCCCTTCGGTGGCCGTGACGACCGCCGGCTTGCCCGAGGCGCGCGCGAAACCGTACGCCATGAAGGCCGCGCCCTGCTCGTGTCGGGTGAGGATGAAGCGGATGCTCGGGGTATCGCGCAACGCATCCAGGATCGCGAGGTTTTGCGTACCAGGAATGCCGAACACGTGATCGACGCCTTCGCGCACGAGCGTATCGATCAGCGCGCGCGCCGCGGTCACGCCGTTGGCGACCTTGGCCTTCGGGCCCATTGCCATGACTTGTCTCCTGTGCACCGGTCGCGACCGGGTGTGAATCGAACGCTCGCAAGCGAGGACAGGTCGCGCGCGGGATGCGCGAGTCTAATGCGGTTGGCGGAAACTGTCCAAAGGGGCACGTACGGATGCGCGCTCGCGCTACATGCCGGCGGCGACGCGTGCGACAATAGCGCCTCCATTAACGAGCCCTGCTGGCAGCGGCAGCCGCTGCGAGCCGTTCGGTTCGCTCGGGCGAACGGGCTGTCGCACGCCGTACCCGCGGGCGCGCCCAAGCGGGCGAGCGGGGCTGCGCCAGCGCGGCCCGCCCAGCAAACGATCGACGTATTCACCGATGACGCCTACCGACGCCGAGCTGATTCGCCGCCGCGCCCTCGTTGCGTTGTCGAGCAACCGAGTACCCGGATACCATTTTCCCGGTCACTTTCTCGACCTGCAGTGTACGCGCTACGACCGCGGCGGCATCGTGCTCGAGATGGATACCTGCGCACACAACAGCGATCCCGGCGGGACGGCCAACCTCGGCGCAGTTGCCTTCCTCGCCGACATGGCGCTCGCCTCGTCGTGCCGCGTGTTCGTCGATCCGACCCGCCGTACCGCGACCTTGAAGCTGCACATGGACTTCTGCGGCGGCGAGGCACGCGGGCGCATCCGCGCGCAGGCGCATTCGAGCGGCTTTTCCGAGCGCACCGCGCTCGCGCAGGCGCAGTGCTACGGCGAGGTGAGCGCGCTCGGCCGGCCGATCTTGCGTATGACGGGAACATGGGTATCGCCGCCTTCACCGGACGGCCGGCCGCTGCATCCGCTGCCGTGGGAGCATGACGCCAACGCAGCGGCCGCGCCGCTGCTCGCGCCCGGCGAGCTCGATGCGATGGAGCGCGACGTGCTGAAGCGCGTCGAGCGCGCGTTGCGAGACGCGAAGCACGGCGAATTCATGCAGCGTCTCTGGGCGCCGGTGGTGCGCCATGGCGCTCGCGGCACTACCGGGCGCCTGCCGCTCGGGTTGCACGTCGGCAACCGGGTCGGTCATGTCCAGGGCGGGCTATCGCTCTATACCGCGCTGGTAACCGCACTCGCGGCGGTCCCCCATCACCCCGTGTTGACCGCGGTTTCGGCCTGGTACATCAGCCCCGGGGAGGGCCGCTCGCTCAACGCGCGCACGACCATACTGCAGAAAGGCCGTAACATCGCCGTGGTCCGCGCGGAGGTGTTCGCGACCGGCGGCAAACGGGTGCTGGAAGTGGTGTCGAATCACGCCATCGCCCGGCGCTGAGCAGAGCCTTATTGACGGGAATCACGAGGCCCACATGACTATCGACGTAGATGCAGGAAGCGGCCGCGGCGGCGGCTCCAAGACGCCGTTCACGCTCACGCGGGTCGTCCGGCAAGTGTGCGCCGTGAGCGCCGTCGTTGCCGGCGCCGCGCTGGGCGCGATCGCCGCGCCGGCGTGGTGCCAAGGCGATCCGTTCCCGAATCGGCCGGTGCGGCTCATAGTGCCGTTTCCGCCCGGGGGCGGCAACGATATCCTCGCCCGCGCCGTCGGCCAGCGCATGGGCGAAATCATGCGCCAGCAGGTGATCGTCGACAATCGCGGCGGCGCAGGCGGCATGATCGGCGGATCGATCGCCGCGAGCGCCAACCCGGACGGCTACACGCTGCTCCTGGGCAGCCTCGGCGGGCTCGCCCACAACCCGGCGCTGCGCCCGAACCTGCCGTACGATCCGGTGCGCGATTTCGCGCCGGTGAGCCTGCTCGCCACCTCGCCCTTCATGCTGGTGGCCTACCCGCAGGTGCCGGCGCGGTCGTTGAAAGAGCTGCTCGCGCTCGCGCGTGCCAAGCCGGGCACGCTCAACCTTGGTTCCGCCGGCGTCGGCTCGTCGCTGCACATGACGGGGGAGCTGTTCAAGCACGCGACGGGGACGAACCTCGTCCACGTGCCATTCAAGGGCACCGCGCTGGCGATGACCGATCTCATGAGCGGACAGATCCATCTGCTGTTCAGCACCATGCCGCCGGCATTGCCGCAGGTGAAGGCCGGCAAGCTGCGCGCGCTGGGCGTGACCAGCGCGAAGCGCGCGGCTTCCGCGCCCGACGTGCCGACCATCATCGAAGGCGGCGTCGCGGGCTTCGAGGTGCTCAACTGGCAAGGCCTGGTTGTGCCCAGGAAGACGCCGGCTGCTATCGTTGCGCGGCTGAACCGCGACGTGTTGGCGGCGCTTGCGCTGCCCGGCATGAACGAGGCGCTGGCGGCGCAGGGACTGGACGCGGCGGGTGGAGCCGCCGAGGCGTTCGGCAAGCTGATCGCCGACGAGATCGTGCGTTACAAGCGCCTCGTCAAAGCGGCGGGCATACCGGCCGAATGAGCCCGCGCGCGGCTACTCGGGCGTGATGCCGGCTGCGCTCACCACCTTCGCCCAGCGGGCGAGCTCCGCCTGATAGAAATGATCGAACGCCGCGCCGGCGATGGCGCGCGGCTCGACGCCTTGATCGGCGAAACGCTGGCGCAGATCGGGCGCGGCGAGCGCCTTGCCGACGCCGTCTGCGAGGCTTGCGAGCACGGTCCTGGGTGTCCTGGCCGGCGCGCACATGCCGTACCACACGGTGACCTCGAACCCGGGGTAGCCCGATTCGGCGACGGTGGGAACATCGGGAAGCTGGGTCGCGCGCTGCGCGGAGGTGACCGCGAGCGCGCGAATCTTGCCCCCTCGAATATTGGCGAGCTGCGAGGGCAGGTTGTTGAACTGCGTATGCACCTGGCCGCTCAGCACGTCCGCGATGCCTTGCGCCGAGGACTTGTACGGAATGTGTTGGACATCGATGGCTGCCACGGACTTGAACAGCTCCATGGTCAGATGCGGCGTGAAGCCGATGCCCGGCGAGGCGTAACGTAGCTTGCCCGGATTCTGCTGCGCGTACTTCACCCACTCCTGGAGGCTGCGTCCGGGAACCGACGGGTGCACGACCAGCACGTTCGGCACCGCGCCGTACTGCGCGATCCGGGCAAGATCGCGTCCCACATCATAGGGCAGCTTGCGTTTGAGCGCGGGCGAGATGGCCTGCGATATGCCGCACTGGAGCAGGGTATAGCCGTCCGGGCTCGCCTTGGCGACGGTTTCGACGGCGATGATGCCGCCTGCGCCGGGGCGGTTGTCGATGATGAACTGCTGGCCCATCACCTCGCTCAGCTTGCTGGCGAAGATGCGCGCTACCGTGTCGGTGGCGGCGCCGGCCGCGTTGGGAAGGATCATGCGAACCGGCTTTTCGGGATAGGCCGCGGCCGCGGCTTGCGAGACGAGCACCACGAGCAAGCCGTACCGCCGCACGCGCGCGCGGGCGCAGCCGAACCACCGGATGCTGCGGCGCCAACCCGGCTGCGATGCAGGCATCATGCGACCCCGGCCAGACCCCGACCCGACCCCAGGCATCATGCGACCCCGGTCCGACCCCGACCCGCGACCTGGTCCGCGACCCTGGTGCTATTGAAGCGGCGAGAATTTCGCCGGCAGGACGATCTTGTTTTCCTGCGCGACGTAGGGAATGCTCTTGCGCCCGGCCTTGGCGGCGACCGCGGCCGGCGGCCAGATGCCGGCATCGCGCGCCTTGTCACGGATCGCATTGCGCTCGTCGAGCGAGGCGTACGACCAGATGTGCAGCCACTTGTTCAAGCCGCCGAGCTCGGAGTAGCCCACGAAGCAGGGCTTGCTCAACTGCATGCGATCGGGCAACGCCGCCCCCCAGTTTTCCAGCACGTTGGGCAATGCGCCGGGGGCATAGGTATAGGTGCGCATTTCGAAGTAGGGACCGATCTTGCCCGGTTTGACCTCGGGACAGAACGGCGCGGGAATGAAGATCTCGGAGCGCTGCGCCACCAGGAATTCGCCGGTCGCCGGCGGCCAGGTCTTCGACTTGACCGCCTCGGCGCGGATGCGGCCGCGCTCTTCGAGATCCTTGTACGGCCACACGTGGATGATCTGGTTCAAGGGACCGATCTCGGTGTGCCAGAACGCGAACAGCTCGGAGAATTTCTTGCGTTGCTCGTACGCCTCGCCGAAGCGTTTTTCCACTTCGGCCAAAGACCCGGTCTTGATGTCGTAGGTCCTGAATTCGTAGATCATGATCGTTCCTCTTCGTCTGGTGTGGTAGCGAGCGACGCCGATGCGCACGTGCACTCCCCGGTTCAGTACGCTCGCGGGTCGACCGGCATGGCGCCGCGGCATCGGCCCGCGGTCGCTCGCGAGATTATCGCAGAGCCGCCCCACGGCCTCGGAAAATTCTGGCCACACGCTGCGGTGTTTGCGCGAATGGCGTGGTTGCCGCGTGGTGCGTCGCAGCACAGGAGATCGTTTGACACTCGTTCGCACGTAGGCTGAAATCGCCGGGCGCCGTGCAGCGCCGATCGTGCCGCCGCGCCGGTCGCAGGGGCGTTCCAACGAGCGCTACGGCGATGTCGCCAAGCCGCGCCTGCCTGAGCCCGGATTGGGCATGAGGTCGGGCCAAAGGGCGAGGCACCCCGCCGGCGCCATGGGGCTTCGGGCGCGACGCTGAGGTCACACACATCCAATAGCGAGGAGGAATCACCATGCAACGAAGCATACTCGCGCTCGTCGGCGCGATCGGCACGCTGAGCGTTGTCGCCGACGTCATGGCCCAGGTCCCGGCCGGCTTTCCGTCCCGGCCGGTACGCATGATCGTGGGCTTTGCGCCCGGGGGCACCAATGACATCATCGCGCGCTTGATCGGGCAGAAGCTCTCGGAGGACTTGGGACGCCCGATCGTGGTCGAGAACCGCGGCGGTGCCAATACGGCGATCGCCTCCGAGCTGTTCGCGCGTACCGCTGCTGCCGACGGTTACACGATCATGCAGGTCGCACCGGGGCACGCGACCAACCCGGCGATGCTCAATCTGAAGTTCGATCCCATCAAGGATTTTCAGTTCATCACGGTCGCCGCCGAGTCGCAGAACCTGCTAGTGTTCCATCCGACGTTTCCGCCGCGCAGCGTGAAGGAGCTGATCGCGTTGTCGAAGCAACGCCCGGGCGAGATCAACTACGGTTCGTCGGGTATCGGCACGACCGTGCATCTCTCCGCCGAGCTGTTCCAGTACATGACCGGCGTCAAGTGGGTGCACATTCCCTACAAGGGCGCCGGACCGGCGATGCCAGAATTCTTCGCCGGCACCTTCATGCTGTACTTCGGCAACGTGCCCAGCGTGATCCAGCATCACCGTTCGGGCAAGCTGCGCGGGATCGCGGTCACGGGCTCGAAGCGCTCCGCCGCCGTACCCGATATGCCCACGGTCGCGGAGAGCGGCGTGCCGGGCTACGAGGTCACGACCTGGTACGGTTTCGCCCTGCCGGCCAAGACGCCGCGGCCGATCCTGGACTTCTGGCACGGCCAGATCGTGAAGACCATCAATACGCCGGACATCCAGCAGAAGCTTCTCAACCAGGGCGCCGATCCGGTCGCGAACACGCCCGAGCAGGCGACGGCACACGTCGAGCGCGAGATCGCCAAGTGGACCAAGGTGATTCGCGGCGCGGGGATCAAGGTCCAGTAACGCCGGGGCGCCCGCGCCGCGTGCAGGATCGCGCAGCACGCGCTGCTCGATGCCGAGCTGCCGCCCTTAGCCGCGCACTACAGTGGCTGGATGCCGGCGACCTGCGCGGTTTTGCGATAGCGCTCGATCTCTCGCACCAGCAATCCGTCGAGCTGCTGCGCTGTCAGCGGCCAGGCCTCGGCCTTTTCCTGCGCGAGAAACTTCTTCATCTCCGCGCCGGCGAGCGACTTGTTGACCGCGGCGTTGATCTGCGCCAGACGCTCGGCCGGCAATCCGGCGGGAGCGAACAGGCCCCACCACAGCTCGTATTCGTAGCCGGGCGCGCCTGATTGGGCCACCGCCGGCAGATCCGGGAACAAGGGCGAGGGCTTGAGGCTCGTCACCCCGAGGATGCGAACGCGCTTCGCATTGATCTGCGGCAGCAACGCCGCCGCGCTCGCGATTATCATGTCGACTTCGCCGGAGGCGAGCCCGGTCACGGCCGGCGCGATGCCCTTGTAAGGCACATGGGTCATCTTGACACCGGTCGCGGCGCCGAACAGCGCGCCGGAGAAGTGATTGTTGCCGCCGGCACCGGACGAGCCGTAGGTGAGGTTGGTCTTCTGCGCCACGGCGACCAGCTCCTTGACGCTCTTGGCGGGGATCGACAAGTGAATCGCGACCAGCATCGGCGCCTTGGCGAACATGGCGACGGGCACGATGGCTCGCGCCGGATCGAACGGCAGCTTCGCGCGCACGGCAGCGGTAGCGGGATACGACGAGGTGTGGCCTAGCAGGGTATGCCCGTCGGGATCGGCCTTGGTCGCCACCTCGGTGCCGATCATGCCGCTCGCACCCGGCCGATTGTCGATGATGACATTGCGTCCCCACGTCTTCGCCAATTGCTGGCCTACGGCGCGGGTCATGATGTCGATCGAGCCACCGGCGGTGTAGGGCACGATGATCTGGATGTTCTTGCTCGGGTACTCCTGCGCCGCCGCCATGCCGGCGAAGCCTGCGCATGCGGCCAAACCCAGCGCCGAGGCGGCTGCCCCGGCACGCAGCGATCGAAACATCATGATTGCTCCCGCGGTTGCAATGGAAATCCCCTAGGACAACCGGGGCCGCGCGAAATTCGGCGCCACCTTGCTCATGAACAGCCGGATGCTCTGCTGCGCGACTTCGTAGGGCATCGGGCCGATGCGAAACACCAGGATCAGGCCGCCGACGCCGATACGGTCGATCTGCGCGATGGCCTCGGTGACGGTCGCCGGCGAGCCGCACAGCACGGCGTGCTGGGCTTCGTTGCGCGCGCCGGCGGCGTCTTCCTGTTTCAGGAACAAGCCCTGTTCACGATAGACCTTGTTGCGCATCGCCGCGCGAAATTCCATTTGGGTGCGGAAGGCGGGCAGGGCGAGCCGCTTCGCCTCGGCATCGGTCTCGGCGACGAAGATGTTGCGCCAGATCCAGGTGTCATCGACGTTGCGCGCGACGGTCGCTTCGTCGAAGCCCGACTCGCGCATGGTGCGCCGGTAGAGCTCCATGCGCTGGCGCGTCACCTCGTTGCTCTGCACGTTCATGAGAAACGGCCGGCCCGCGCGTGCCATGCCGAGCATCGACTCCTCGCCCGAGCAGGCGCGCACGATGGCGGGGTGGGGCTTGGTATAGGGGCGCGGCCGCAGCAGGGGCAGGCGCAGGTTCCAGTACTTGCCCTTGTGCTCGTAGCTCTCGCTGGTCCAGGCCTTGATCATGATCTGTTCGGCCTCCAGCAAGCGCTCGTAGGCTTCGTTCGGGTCGATGCCGTAGCCCTGGTAGTCGTAGATGTTGTAGGCCGTCCCGCGCCCGAGCCCGACCACCAGCCGGCCTTCGCTGATGTTGTCGATGAGCGCCATCTGCTCGGCCATGCGGATCGGATGATGCAGCGACATCTGCGCGACCGCGAAGCCGATGTGGATGCGGCTCGTGCAGGCCGCGAGCGCCGCGGCGAAGGCGACCGGATCCACATACGCACAGATGCCGTCGAAGTGATGCTCGGCGAGCCACAGCATGTCCATGCCGAGCTGGTCGCAAAGCTTCGCTTCCTGCAACGTCTCCTGGATGATGGCGTGATCCTGACCCGGATCCATGGCGGCCGGAAACAGGAAGTTGCTGAACTTCATTCGCGGGCTCCGATCGATGGCGCGCGGGCACCTTGCCCGCCTATGTTACACGGCGTGGTCGAGGCGGATGAGATCGAGCACGGGACCGATCGCCGGCGCCTGCTCGATATGGCGCAGCGCGTCGAGCAATGCCGCGCACCGGGCCGCGGGCATGAGGCCCTGCGCCAGCGACTCGAACTTGGCCTCGACCTCGGCATCGGTCATGGGATTCCTGGCGTGCCCGCGCGGATACGATGCGGCTGCCTCGTGGCGCTCGCCGTGGCGGCTCTGGACCTCGATGCGCGTCATCATCGCAGCCGGGTAGCGGCGGGTGAATTCCGGGTTCTCGCTGACGCGGATCTTCTGCATCAAGGCGCGAGTGGCAGGATCGCGCATGCGCTGCGCGCTGAAGCTGTCGACGCGGATCGCGCCGTCCATGAACGCCAGCGCGAGCAGATAGGGCAAGCTGTGATCGGCGGTTTCGCGGCTCTGCGGGTCCCACTTCTGCGGCTCGCTGCCGATTTCGCTGTAGGCGTAGTGGTAGGTCTGCACCTCGATCGCGGCGATGTCTTCGAGCGCCACGCGGGTGCGCAGATCGAGCGCCATCCACAGCGGTGCCTGCGAATGGTATTCCGAGGGGAAATACTTGAGATTGGCGCGCTCGATGCCGAAGGGGCGATCCGGGCTGCCGAATTCGCCGAGATGGAACTTGCCCGTCACCTTGTCCCACACGCCGTTGAAGCCCTCGAAGGCCGCCGTGGGCCCGCTCATGCCTTCCTTGGCGAGCAAGGCCGCGAATACTCCCGAGCGGGCGGCGGCAGCGGTGGCGCAGCCCTTCCACATCGCCAGCTCGCCGCTTCGCGTCTGGCGCGTCGCGACGCTGCTGGTGATGCCGATCGCCATTGCGTCGCCCAGTTGCTCGGTATTCAGCCCGAGCAACAGCCCCGCCCCGGCGGCGGCGCCGAGCACCACGAATACGCCCTGGTCCCAGCCGAGCTGGCCCAGCGGCACCTGGTCGGCCAGCGCCGCGAACACTTCGTACGCCGCGACGATGGCAGTCAGGATGCGCTTGCCGTCGGCATCGAGCGCGTCGGCGGCAGCGAGGCAAGCCGGGATCATGTCGCTCGGATGCCCCGAGCCGACCGAGACGTAGTGATCGTTGTAGTCCAGGTAGCGCAGCATGACGGTGTTGGCAAAGGTTGCCATCTCCATCGTGGTCGGCGCGCCGCTGCCCAGGACGCGCGCGCGCGGCTCGCCGCGCGACCGGCTCGCCAGCCGGCGCGCGATGGCGGCCGGCTCGCTGTCATAGCCGCCAATGAGGCAGGCGATCGAATCGATCAGATGCTTCTTCGCCGCGCGCACCGTGTTGCCGGACAATTGCCGATAATCGAGCGCGGCGACGTAGCGCGCGAGCTTGCGTGTGGTCTGGTCCATCCCGTCTCCGCGCACGCCCGGTGCGGCCGCGATCGAGCCGCGGGCGTCGTGTGCATCGTGGCCGATTGTAACCTCGGGGGCAAAATCGGGGCCACGTTTCCCCGCGGTGCGATCCGCAAGCATTGATGTTGGCTCGGCCGGAAAACGTGCTTGTCCACGATTATCCGGTTATCTCCGTGCCGGCGCGCTTGCGTGTATAAAGGTGTCCTGGCGGCCGAAGGCAAGCCGCCCGAGCGGGTGAAAGGAACGTGACATGATGAACCGGCATGCTGCCGCATGGTGCGGAGCGCTTGTGGTCGTGCTGCTCTCGACTGCTTGCGCGTGGGCGGCGGAGGCCGAGTCGAGCGAGCGTGTGAAGATCGAGAGCGTCGAGGTGGCGCTCACCTCGGCCGGTCCGATCGTGTTGTTGAAAGCGGAAGCGAAAGCGATCCCGGTATTCGTCGATCACACCGTCGCCGAGTCCATACACGCCGCGTTGACGCGCCAGCGCCTGCCGCGGCCGCTGTCGCACGATCTCATGCGCTCGATCCTCCAATCCTACGGCGGCAAGGTCACCCAGGTCGTGGTGACGCTCAAAGGCTCTACCTACCATGCCGCACTGTCGATCGACCTGGGCGGGGCGAGCAAGGTGTTCGATAGCCGCTCCTCGGATGCGATCGCCCTCGCCATACATTTCTCGGCGCCCATCCTCGTGAGCCGCGAGCTGCTCGAAAGCGCGGGCAAGACGCTCGACACCCCGCCGGACCACCGGCGGCTGTAGCCGATAGAGCGGTTGCGGTCCGTCCGGTGGCAATCGATACGTTCGACTTCCTGGGAGACCTGGCATGAAGATCAAGGCCGCGAACGGCATTGCCCGCATCCTGCAGACCGAGGGCGTGCCGTGGGTGAGCTGCTATCCCACCAATCACGTGAACAATGCGCTGGGCGAAGAAGGCATGCGCATCCTCATGATGGGCGAGGAGCGATTCGCGGTCGCGGTCGCCGATGCTTTTTCGCGCGTCACCTGCGGCAAGCAGATCGGCGTGTGCACCGTGATGGCCAACCTCAACGCGGCCGGCATCCAGATGGCCTACGGCGCCATCGCGCAGGCGTGGGAAGACTCTTCGCCGGTCCTGGTGATCACCGAGGGCGTGAGCCAGGGGGCGAGCCGCCACACCCACTACGATATCGCCGAGGCGCTGCGGCCGGTCACCAAGTGGGTGGGGAAGATCGATCGCGCCGATCTCGTTCCCGATTACATGCGCCGCGCCTTCACTCATCTGCGCTCGGGGCGCGCGGGGCCGGTGCTGCTGATCGTGCCGCGCGATCTGGGCGAATACGATCCGGACGAGGCGCCATATTCACCCGTCAAGGGCTGGCGCAGCGGCCCCGATCCGGACGACGTCAAAGCCGCGGTCACGGCCTTGCTCGCGGCCAAGCGCCCGCTGCTCTACGTCGGCGAAGGCGTCTACTACGCCGATGCGACCGAGGAGCTGCTGCATTTCGCCGAAATGGGCGTCCTACCCGTGCTGACGACGTTGAAGGCGAAGGGCGCGTTCCCCGAGAATCATCCGCTCGCGCTCGGCGTGCGCGGCTCGGCGGCGGCGCATTTCCTGCAGAACGCCGACGTGGTGTTCTCGATCGGATCGAGCCTGTTTCCCAATCGCTTCAGCCACGCGATCCCCGAGCCGCGGGCCAAGACCATCATCCAGTGCACCGTCGATACCCTCGACATCAACCGCAGCTACCAGACGCGCCACGCCCTCATCGGCGACGCCAAGCTCACGCTGCGCGCCTTGATCGAGGAGTACGAGAAGCAAGCGGGCGAATCGCGCCGCGATCGCGCGCTGATCGAGGAAATCCGCGGCGCCCGCGCGGCCCACGACGCCAAGTTCCGTCCGTGGATGGAATCGAATGACACGCCGATCAATCCGTATCGCGTCATCGGCGACCTGATGAAGGTGCTCGATCCCAAGGCCTCGTTCGTGACCGCCGATTCGGGCAATACCCGCGACCAGACCAGCACGGTGTACGAAGCGCGCATCGCGCGCGGCCATCTCGGCTGGGGCAACGTGTCGACGCTCGGTTTCAGCCTCGCGGGGGCGATCGCGGCGAAGCTCGCCTTTCCGCAGCGCCAGTGCGTCAACATCACGGGCGATGCCGGCATCTGCTACATGATGGGCAATTTCGAGGCGCTCGCCCGCTACGGCATCGGCATCACCACGCTGCACATCAACAACGGCGGCTATTCCGGCTACGGTCCCGGCTTCTGGGGCGGCGGCCACGATCCGTATACGTGGAAGGTATCGGATCACGGCACGGCCTGCAGCGCGTCGATGGCGCGCTCGCTGGGCTGGCACGCCGAGGATGTGGCCGAGCCCGCGCGGATCATTGCGGCCTTGACGCGGGCGTTGGACGAGAATGCGAAGGGCCGGCCGGCCCTGGTGGAATTCATCTGCTCGCACCATCCGGTGCACGGGGGATGGGTCGGGCGGGAGTAGCCCTGCGGCGCGAGGTCGCGTACGCGGTCAGTTACGCCTCAGGGGTCTGGATACACGCCCTAGGAGCCTATGAAGTTGCCGAACGCCCGCACGCGCAATCGCTGAGCCAGCGAAGGTGCGCGACCCGCGCTCACTGTGATGGCGGCCGGGCGCGCCGGTGTTCAGTCGCCTCACTTGCCGAACGTCTCGACCTTCAACGGCGGATTGCCGATCTCGTCGAGGCGATCGTCCTCGGCCATCACTTGGACGAACATCTCCAGGGCTTGCAGCATCGGCGGCATGCCGAAGTTTGCGCAGGTGAGAAACACCACCTCCAGCACCTCGCGCGGATGCGCGCCCTGGCGCAATGCGCCGCGCATATGCCCGCGCGCATTGGTTTCCTCGCCCACCGCCAGGCAATCTCCCACCATGCACAGCAGCCGGGTCTTGTCATCGATCATGCTGCGCGAGTACATGCCGCCGTAGCAGAACTTGACCCACAAGTCGGCCATGTCGGAATCGATCCGGTCGAGCCACGACAGGATATTGAGATGGTGGCGTGGGCGCATGACGAGCCCCCGGCTCACCGCATGCCAGCCGTGTTTGGCGATCATTTCGGCGGCGCGCGGATCTGCCGCATCCTGCGGATGCCACTTGGCGCGCTCCTCGTCGAGCGAGCGGGTGCTGTCGCGGCCATCGAGCGGAAGCTGGGTCTTGCGCAATTCCTCGATGAGGCCGGCTTCGCGCACGACCCGGTGCAGCACGTCGATCGCCGGGTCCACCACGGTGTGACCGCCGTAGACGACGCACTGCAGGACGATCTCGGCGATCTCGCGGATAGGCACCGCGGCGGCGAGGGCGGCGCGTATCGTGTCATCCAGCGCCGAGTGACTCTTCGCCATCGTGTACTGCCCGATCAGCACCAGCAGGCGCGTGCGCGTGTCGAGCGCCGGCCGCCGGCCGAGCCCCTTGATGGCGAAGTCGAGCCACAGCCTGGTAAAGTGCTGGTCGATGCTGTCGCGTTGGGCGATGCGCCGAGCGAACCCGGTCGGTTGCAGCGCCGTCCCCGCCTCGAAGGCGTCGGCGCCATACTTGGCTCGAAGATCGTCGCTCATGCTCTGTCCTCCCTGTCGGCGCGGCGGCGCGCGCTCGTGCTAGCATCGGCGCGGAATTGTAGCGTGGATCGCCCGGCACGCCGTCTTGCTGCGGTCACGCCATCCGCAACCGTACGAGGCCAGACACCATGACCATCCGCTGCAAAGCCGCGGTCCTGCGCACCATTGGCGCGCCGCGCCCCTATGCCCGCTCGAAGCCGCTGTCGATCGAGGAGGTCGACCTGGCGGCGCCGAAACCGGTCGAGCTGCTGGTGCGTATCGCCGGTGCCGGGCTGTGTCATTCTGACCTCTCGGTCATCAACGGCGATCGGCCGCGCCCGGTGCCGCTGGCCTTGGGCCACGAGGGTTCGGGCGAAGTCGTGGAAGTGGGCGCGGCGATCGACGACGTGCGTCCCGGCGATCACGTAGTGTTCCAGTTTTCTGCGGCGTGCGGTCGCTGCCGGCGCTGCGTCGAAGGCCGCCCGCAGGTGTGCGAGCGCGCGCGCGTGGCCAAGTCGGCGGGTGGACTGATGGCGGGCGGAAGCCGAATCAGCGCGCTCAACGGCGAGCACATCGACCACCATTCGGGCCTTTCCTGCATGGCTCAGTACGCCGTGGTCGATCGCGGCAGCGTGGTCGTAATCGATCAGAGCATGCCGCTCGCCGACGCGGCCGTGTTCGGTTGCGCGGTTATGACCGGCGTCGGCGCCGTGGTCAATACGGCCCGCATCCGTCCCGGCGATACGGTCGCCATCATCGGCCTGGGCGGCGTCGGTTTGAGCGGGGTGCTCGGTGCCCGGCTCGCCGGTGCCGAGACCATCATCGCGATCGATCTGGAGCATTCGAAGCTCGAGGTGGCACTGAGCGTGGGCGCCACCCATGCTCTCTGCGCGCGCGATGCCGATTGCATCGAGCAGGTTCGCGATCTGACCCGCGGCGGCGTGGATTACGCCTTCGAGCTCGGCGGCAGTGTCGATGCAATGAAGATGGGCTACGCGATCATCCAGTACGGCGGCACCCTGGTCGCGGCCGGCCTGCCGGCGCTGAGCGCGACTTTCAACGTCAACCAGTGCGACCTGGTGGGGCAGGAGAAATCGATCCGCGGCAGCTACATGGGCTCGTGCGTGCCGATCCGCGACATTCCGCGCTTCATCCGGCTGTACCAGGAAGGGCGCCTGCCGGTCGATCGGCTGATCGACGGCCACATCGGCTACGATGACCTCAACGCCGGTTTCGACAAGCTCCAGGATGCGCGGGCGATACGGCAGATTCTGACGCCCAACGCGAGCCCGGCGGCCGCGTGAGCCGGCCTGGCAGGAAGGCCATCGTGGCGGTCTCGACACCATTCGGTGCGGCAGCGGTTGGCTGCATCCAAGCGAGATAGTCATGGCATCTTCCCTGATTCGCGGCAGGTACGTGGTCTGCAAGGTCGACGGCCGCCGTGAAGCGCGGGTGATCGATGATGGCGCGGTATTCCAGCGCGACGGCACGATCGTCGAAATCGGGAAATACGATGCCCTCGCGAGCAAGCACGCCGTGGACGCCGTGCTCGGCTCGCCGCGGCACGTCGTGCTGCCGGGATTCGTCAACAGCCACCATCATGTCGGCCTGACCGCTTTCCAGCTCGGCACGCCCGATCTGCCCCTCGAGCTGTGGTTCGCGAGCCGCTATCGCAAGCGCGACGTCGATCTGTATCTCGATACGCTGTATGCGGCGTTCGAAATGATCGAATCGGGCATCACGACAGTACAGCACTTGCACAGCCGCGCGAACGGGCCGGTCGAGCGCATCCACGAGAGCGCGAACCGGATACTGAAGGCGTACCAGGACATCGGCATGCGCGTGTCCTACTCGTACAACGTGCGCGACCAGAATCGCCTGGTGTACGCAACCGACGAGCGCTTCCTCGCCCGCCTGCCTGCCGATCTCGCAGCGCACGTGGCCCAGGCGCTGCAGGCACAGACGATTCCCCTCGAAGACCACTTTTCCCTCTTCGAGAAGCTGTACGAAGAACACCAGGGCGCCGAGCGGGTGCGCATCCAACTCGCGCCGGCCAACCTGCATTGGTGCTCGGACCAGGCGCTCGGGCTGCTCGGAGATTATGCCGCGAAGTACGCGGTGCCCCTGCACATGCACCTGCTCGAGACGCAATATCAGAAGGAGTATGCGCGGCGGCGAAGCGGCGCGAGCGCGGTCGCGCACTTGCGCGATCTCGGCCTGCTGGGGCCTCGCCTCACCCTCGGCCACGGCGTTTGGCTCAGCGAGAGCGATATCGATCTCATCGCCGAAACGCGGACCATGGTCTGTCACAACCCGAGCTCGAACCTGCGGCTGCGCAGCGGCATCGCGCCGCTGAATCATCTCGAGCAGCGCGGCGTGCGCGTCGCCCTCGGGCTCGACGACTGCTCCATCAACGACGACCGCAGCATGTTGCAGGAAATGCGGGTCGCTTTGAAAGTGCACCGCGTGCCGGGCATGGACGACGCCGTACCGACCGCGCCGCAGGTTCTGCAAATGGCCACCGAGCACGGCGCGCGCACCACGGCCTTCGCCACGCGCATCGGGACACTGGAGCCGGGAAAGGCGGCCGATCTCGTCGTCATGGACTGGGAGCACATTGCGTTTCCGTACCTCGACGACGAGGTGCCGGTGGTCGATGCGATCGTCCAGCTCGCCCGCACGAGCGGAGTGGAAACGGTGATCGTGGCGGGCGAACCGATACTGCACGAGGGCAAGTTCACGCGCGTCGACAAGCACGCCGTGCTGGAAGCGTTTGCGGCGTCGCTGCGCGTGCCGCTGCGACCCGACGAAGAGCACCGGCGCGCGCTTGCGAAGCGCTTGTTCCCGCACGTGAAGAAGTTCTACGAAGACGAAGGCTACCTGGGCGAGCCGCGCGAGCCGCCCTTCTACAGCGTGAATTGCCGTCACTGATGCCTGCGTGCGCGACGGGACAGCCGCGCCCGGCAGGCTCGCGATGAAGACCCCTCATTGCCGGAGCCGCGTATGAATGCTCGAAGGATCCATCCAGCCTTGATCAGCGCGGCAATCGTGCTCGCGCTCGCTGCCGCGGACGCCGCGGCGCAAGCCTATCCGACCCGCCCGATCCGGCTCGTATTGCCGTTCGCGCCTGGCGGCAGCACCGACGCGCTCGCGCGCATCCTCGCACCGCGGCTCGCCGAAACGCTAGGGCAGAGCGTCATCATAGACAACCGCCCCGGCGCCGGCGGCAACGTTTCCGCCGAGATCGTCGCCAGAGCGGCCGCGGATGGGCACACGCTGCTCATGGCTTCGGCGATGCTGACGACCAACAAGACTCTCTATGGCAAGCTCGCGTACGATCCGGAAAACGATTTCGCACCGATCACCCATCTGGGCGGCGGGCCTTACGTGCTGGTGGCGCATCCGGGCCTGCCCGCGAAGAGCGTCCAAGACCTGATCGCGCTCGCGCGAGCCAAGCCCCTGAACTATGCATCGTCGGGCATAGGCGGCGCGTCGCATCTCGCCGCCGAGCTGTTGAAGATGCGCGCCGGGATCGACATGGCTCACGTCCCCTACAAAGGCGGTGGCCCCGCGGCGCTCGCTGTGCTCGTCGGCGAGACGCCGCTGCTCTTCGGCACGATCGCGTCGTCGATCGGCCACCTCAAAGCGGGGCGCTTGAAGGCGCTCGCGGTATCGGGCCTGCAACGATCGAGCTTCCTTCCGGACGTGCCGAGCGTCGACGAGTCGGGTGTGAAGGGCTTCGACGTGACCACGTGGGACAGCCTGGTCGCACCCGCGGCCACGCCGAAGCCGATCGTCCAACGCATCCATACCGAGACCGTGAAGGTGCTGCATACGCCGCAGGTGCGCGACGCGATCCGCAACATCGGCTATGAGCCGACCGGCACCAGCCCCGAGGAGTTTGCTCGATTCCTCCGCGCCGAGTCGGCGCTGTGGAGCAAAGTCATCAAGGAAGCCAAAATCCGCGCCGACTGACGATGGATCTCAAGCTACGCGGCAAGCGCGCGCTCCTGCTCGCGTCGAGCAAAGGCCTCGGCCGTGCCGCGGCGCAGGCGCTCGCCGGCGAAGGCGCGGCGGTCGTCATTTCCGCGTCGAATCTCGACCGGTGCCGGGAGACCGCGGCCGCGATCTCGCAAGCGCACGGCACGACGGCCGTGCCCATCCGCGCCGACATGTTCGTGCCCGAGAGCATGGACCGGCTTTTCGAGCAGGCGCAGGCGGCGCTCGGCGGCGTCGACATACTCTTCATCAATCATCCCGGGCCCGCGCTCGGCCTGGCGCAGGATATCGACGTGACCGTGCTCGAGCGGCAGTTCCGTCTTATGCTTGCGAGTCCGATCCGGCTGATATCGCGCGCGCTGCCGGCCATGCGCGAGCGGCGCTGGGGCCGCATCCTCTCGGTCGGCGGCGCGGGCATGGTGACGCCGCTGCCCAACAAGGCGATGGACGACACGTTGAGGCCGGCGCTCGCCGGTTACAGCAAGGCGCTGGCGAACGAAGTCGCGGCCGACGGCGTCACTGTCAACATCATTCTGCCCCGTACCTTCGTCACCGATCGCGTGCGCCACTCGACTGCGGCGAACGCCGCACTGTGGGGCGTCAGCGTCGAGGAGGCGATGCGCCGGCGAATCGAAGGCATTGCGGCCGGACGCTTCGGCGAGCTCGAGGAATTCGGCGCGGTCGCGGCCTTCCTGTGCAGCGATGCCGCGAGCTACGTGAACGGCAGCATCGTGCGCGTCGACGGCAGCCAGATCAAGAGCGTCTTCTAGTCCGAGGTTCGTCGCTGCTATGGCCAACGCTGCAAGCGCGAGTTAGCCCTGGACTCGACCAGCCTTGCCGTTCTCGCTGCGGTCACGTTCGCGGGCTCCGCCGTGCAAGCGACCTTTGGCTTCGGCTTTGCCATCCTCGCCGCGCCGCTGTTCCTCGTCGTCATGGAATCCACGGGCGCCATACCCGTGCTGGCAGTCCTCAACCTGGCGGTTTCTGCGTTCGTTTGTGCGCAGACATGGCGCCGGGCGCCGGTGAGGCTGCTCGGACTTCTATGCGCCGCCAGCGTTGCGGGGTTTCCGATCGGCCTCGCGCTTTTTCGCGGCGCCGACGTGTCCGCTTTGAAGCTCGCGGCCGGCTTGGTCATCATGGTGTTCGCGTTGCTGCTGCTCGGCCGCGAGCGCGGTTACATCCTTGCGAGCCGGCGCGCCGTGGACGCGAGCCGGCTGTGCGCACCGATCGCGTTGCTTGCCGGTGCATTGTCCGGGGTCATGGGCGCTGCGCTTGCAATGCCGGGGCCGATCGCCATGTTGTATCTTTCGGCCGCGCGGCTACCCAAGGACCAGAGCCGCGCCCTGTCGCTCGCTTTCTTCAGCTTCGTCTACGCCGCGGTCTGCCTGCTCCATGCCTGGGATGGCGGCTTGTCGCGCGAGCGCCTGTGGCTCTCGGCGCAGCTCATGATCGCGGTGCTTGCCGGAGCCCTGGCAGGTCAGCGGCTCGCCCGGCACATCCCCGAGGCACGCTTCCGCCAGCTCGTCCTGGTCATCTTGTTTATCGCGGGGCTTTACGCCGTCGTGTCAGTCTGAGCGGATGGTACGTCTTCGAACGTCCGAGCGATCGCGATCACGAACAGTCGGCAGCTCCGACCCGCGGCCGAGACCGTTCGCGTTCAGTTCGCCTTGATTCCGACTTCGCGGATCACCTTACCCCACTTGTCGTACTCGCTGCGGATGAACTTGCCGAACTCGGCGGGGCCCGAGGGCGCGGCGTCGGTGCCGGTCTTGCGGAACGCGGCGATCACGTCGGGCGATTGCAGCAGTGCGGTCGTTTCCTGGTACAAGCGGTCGATCACCGCCCTGGGCGTGCCCTTGGGCACGACCATCCCGAGCCAGAAGGTGGCGTCGTAGCCTGCAACGGCCTCGGCAATGCTCGGCACCTCGGGCATCTGCTCGTTGCGCTTGGCCGTGGTCACCCCGAGCGCGAGCAAGCGCTTGGCGTTGTGGTGCGGCAATGCGATCGCGATGCCAGGAAACCCGATCTTGACCTGGCCGCCGAGCAGATCCGCCGCCGCGGCTCCGCTGCCCTTGTAAGAGATATGGGTGATCCTGATCTTCGCCATCGACATGAAGAGCTCGCCGAACAGGTGCTGTCCGCCGCCTGTGCCCGAGGAGGCCCAGTCGAGCTTGCCCGGCTGCGACTGCGCGAGCTTGACCAGTTCCTGGGTCGTTTTCGCCGGTAGCGAGGGATGCACCACCAGTACGTTCGGCGCCGAGCCGAACTGGGTCACCGGGACGAAGTCGGCCAGCGGATCATAGGACAGCTTGCTGTAGACGTGCGGGCTCACGACGAACGGCGTGGCGGTCATGAGGACGGTGTAGCCGTCGGGCTCGGCGCGCGCGGCGATTGCCGCGCCCAAGGCGCCGCCCTGTCCCGGACGGTTGTCGATGACGAACTGCACGCCCAGCCGCTCGCCTAGACGGGACGCGGTGATCCGCGTCGGCACATCGGTGGCGCCGCCCGCCGCGAACGGAATGATGAGCCGCACCGGCCTCGCGGGGTAGCTCTCTGCCGCAAGGACAGGTGCCGCGGACGCGGTGCAGGCCGCGGCGCCCAGTAGACATACCATCGCCTTCATCACTTTGTCACCCTCCTCGGTCTTGCCATTCAGAGTACCGTTGTCGGGATTGCCATAAAGCGAGCGACGAGCCTCAGAGTCAGGACATCAGCCGCCCACTGGTTCTTCACCATCCGCGCGCCCAGCGCCAGAATCCCCGATCCGCGGCGCTGAATCGGCCGCGAGGCTGCATTCGAGCACCGCCGCATCCTCCTTCAGCGCGATCCCGGAAAGGCGGCGCCTGCGCGCTTCGGCCATGAGGTGCAGCAGCTTATGTGCCGCCGCGGGGTAACACAAGCCGTGCGGCGCCCGGATGTTGGAGATGCAATTGCGTTCGGCGTTGGTGCGTCCGGGCAGCGGATCGTAGGTGAGATAGGCGCCGGCGCTGTCCGGTGACGACAGCCCGGGCCGTTCGCCGATCAAGACCACGCTCATGCGCGCGCCGAGCAACGCGCCGATCTCGTCGCCGATCGCGACCCGGCCTTGGCGCACGATCGCGATCGGCGCGAGCGACCAGCCATCGTGCGCGAGCCTGGGCGCAAGCTCACCCAGCAATGCGGGTACGTGGCGCTCGATGCCGAGCGCGGATAGTCCGTCCGCCACCACCAACACGGCGTCATAGCCGGCGTCGCGAGCTGCGCGCGATCCCAGCAAGGCGCGCGACGCATCGTCGAGGATGCGGCCGAGATCGGGCCGGGCGATGAAGGCATGCCGGTCGGGCGCTGCGCTATGCAGCCGCAGGGTATCAAACCCGGCGCGATCCAGATCGAGCGCCAGCGCATCGACATCGAGCTCGTGCCGGACGGCGTCCTTGGCCTGGGCGTGCGCGAGCTGGAATTCGAGCAGCGGACGCGTCGGCACGCTGCCGCCGGCGCGTCCCAAGGCGATGCGTGCCGGCGTGAAGGCGGCAAGCTCGCGCCAGGGATCCTGCCGCACCGGTATGCCGCTGGCTGCGACCGGCGCGGTCATGGCGTCACCGGGCAGCGCTCCATCAGCGCGAGCAGGCGATGCGGTTCGGCAGCCGGCGCGAGGCGCAGCCCATCGCGGCATATGCCCAGAGCTTCGAGCCATGC
Source organism: Burkholderiales bacterium (assembly GCA_020848435.1). Lineage (GTDB taxonomy): Bacteria > Pseudomonadota > Gammaproteobacteria > Burkholderiales > WYBJ01 > WYBJ01. Next base: position 22,181 of record JADLAC010000010.1, read on the forward strand.
CTCGAACTCCGGCGCGGGTTTGAGGCCGAGCAGCTGCCGCAGGTAGAGGGCGTCGTGGAAAGAGGTGCTCTGGTAGTTGAGCATCACGTCGTCGGCCCCGGGCACGCCCATGATGTAGTTGACGCCGGCCGCGCCGAGCAGCGTCAGCAACGTATCCATGTCGTCCTGCGCGGCGTCGGCATGATTGGTGTAGCAGACGTCGACGCCCATCGGCACGCCGAGCAGCTTGCCGCAGAAATGGTCCTCGACTCCGGCGCGGACGATCTCGCGCCCATCGAGATACTCGGGGCCGATGAATCCGACTACGCTGTTGACCAGCAGCGGCGCGTACTCGCGCGCGACGCCGTAGGCGCGCGCTTCCAAGGTCTGCTGGTCGACGCCGTGATGGGCATTGGCCGAAAGTGCGCTGCCTTGGCCGGTCTCGAAGTACATCACGTCGCTGCCGGCGCTACCGCGTTTCAGCGCGAGCGCCATGTCGCGCGCCTCCGCGAGCATCGACAGGGATACGCCGAAGCTGCGATTGGTGGCTTCGCTGCCGCCGATCGACTGGAACACGAGGTCGACCGGTGCGCCGGCCTGCATGGCCTGCATGGTGGTCGACACGTGCGTGAGCACGCACGACTGGGTCGGGATCGCGTAGCGCTCGATGATATCGGAGAGCATCCGGTTCAGCGCGATCACCCGCTCGAGGTTGTCGCTCGCCGGGTTGATGCCGATCACCGCGTCGCCGCTGCCGTAGAGCAAGCCATCGATGACGCTGGCCGCGATGCCCTTGGCATCATCGGTCGGGTGGTTGGGCTGCAGCCGGGTCGCGAGCCGCCCCGGCAGGCCCAGGGTGTCGCGGAAGCGGCTGGTCACGTGCGCCTTGCGCGCCACCAGCACCATGTCCTGGATGCGCATGATCTTGGACACGGCCGCGGCCATTTCGGGCATGAGGCCGGGGGCGAGCGCAGCCAGCGCGCGCGCGTCGGCCTCGTACGTGAGCAACCAGTCGCGGAAATCGCCCACCGTCAGATGCGCGACCGGGCGAAACGCGACCGGGTCGTGGCGCGCGACGAACAGGCGGGTGATATCGTCCTGGTCATAATCGATCACCGTCTCGTGCAGGAACTGCGCGAGCGGCAACTCCGCCAGGCACATCTGCGCCGCGACGCGTTCCTCCGCGCTCGCTGCCGCGATGCCGGCCAGCCGGTCGCCGGCGCGCGCGGGGGTGGCGCGGGCCAGCAAGGTCTTCAGGTCGGTAAAGCGATAGGCGCGCGATCCGACCGTGTGCGTGTGTTCCGGCATTGCAAATGCTCCCGCGAGCATCGAGGGCTTGCCGCGGCGCGCGCGGCGCCGCGAGGATGCTATTTCGGCGGCGGCTGGGTATTGCGCCTGACTTCGATCCGCGGTGACTCGATGGTGACTTCCTTGGGTTGGGTCGAGGTGATGGTCAATCGGTACTCGCCCGCCTGCGCCACTGAGGCATACAGGATGGTCTGGGCGAATACCGTGGCGGGCTCCGGGCCGCGCTGCCCCGCGTTGTTGACGGTGAAGTGCCCGCTCGCGAGCGTCATTCCGTCTCGGCTCAGCTCAGCCCGATAGGCGTTCCAGCGCCCGCTCTGCAGCGGATTCGCCACTATGGAACCGTGCAAGTTGAACGCGATGGGGTTCATCTCCGGGGCGAGGGTAAGCGTCACCGGCGCGAAGCTGCCGTCTTCGGTTTGGTGCAGCGGCTGCGTCAGCTCGCGCGCACCGGTAAAAAGCCCTTCACATCCGGTCACGCCGAGCAGCAGCGCGGCGGCCGCGATCCCAGTCGTGCATCTCATCGGCCCGCGAACCTCGGCTTGCGTTTTTCGACGAAGGCGCGGAAACCCTCCTTGGTATCCGCGCTGTCCTGGATGTCGGTGAGCACCGTCCAGGTGTAGGGGATGCCTGCGGTGGGCCCGCGATCCAGGGCGCCGAGAATGGCCTTCTTCGAACCCTGCACCGCGAGCGGCGCCGCTTCCTCGACGATATGGGTCGCGATCTCCCACGCCTTCGCCATCAGCTTGTCCGCCGGCAGCACCTCGGACACCAATCCCCACTGGTAGGCTTGCTGGGCGGACACCCGGTAGTGCCTGCCTTCGATCACCATGCGCAGCACGATCCCGAGCGGCATCTTGAAGGCGAGCCCGGCCGATTCGACCCCGTTGATGAGCCCGATATTGACGTGCGTATCCAGGAACTGTGCATGCTCGGCCGCGATCACGATGTCGCTATCGGCCACCAGGTGCCAGCCGCCGCCGACGCAGTGGCCGTTGAGCGCGCAGATGAACGGCTTCCTGATCGACTGCATCATGTCGGTCCAGGGCTTGAAAATGGTGTACCCCTCGGTCTTGCCCTTTTCCGCCGTCTTCTCGGCCGCCTCGGTCACGTACATGCCGCTGCAGAACGACCTGTCGCCGGCGCCGGTCAGGATCATTGCCCATTGCTGCGGATCGTCACGGTAGTCGGTGAAGACTTGCAGCAGCTCCTTCGAGGTGTCGACGCCGATGGCATTCGCCCGCTCCGGGCGGTTCAACGTGACGCAAACGATGCGCCCGCGCTTCTCGACCAGGATGTCCTTGTATTCCATGTGAGCCTCCGTTAGAGATGAAAGGTGATCTAGCCGCGCAGCAGGGCGCGGCCGATGATCAAGCGCTGGATCTCGGACGTGCCCTCGTAGATGCGCGTGATGCGCGCATCGCGATAGAAGCGCGACACCGGGTTCTCGGCGGTAAAGCCGCTGCCGCCCTGGATCTGGAGCGCGCAATCGGCGACGAAAGCGAGCGCTTCGGATGCGAACAGCTTGGCCATCGAAATGCCCTCGGGCCGTGCCCGGCCCTCGTCGGACAGCGTGGCCGCATGGTAGGTGAGCCAACGTGCAGCCTCGGTGCGCGTCGCCATGTCCGCCAGCATGAACTGGATGCCCTGGAATTCGCCGATGGCGCGGCCGAACTGCTTGCGCATGCGGGCGTAGTCGGTCGAGATCTCGATCAGCCGCTCGCAGGCGCCGATGCAGCGCGCCGAGACCAGCGGGCGGCCTTCCATCAGCGTCTGCGTGGCCGCGCGCCAACCCTTGCCTTCTTCACCCAGGCGGTTCTCGACCGGCACTTCGCAATCCTCGAAGATCAGCTCGGCGATCGGGTGGCCGAGGGCGCCCATCGTCTCCTGCAGCCGGCCGACGCGAAAGCCGCGGAAGCCGGGCTCGACCAGAAACACGCTCAGCTCCTTGGAGCCGGCGCTGCCGGTGCGCGCGACCACCGTGAGCAACCCGGCCGAGCCCCCGCCGCTGATGTAGTGCTTGACGCCGTTCAGCAGATAGCGCTCGCCCTGGCGCCGCGCCGACGTGGTGATGCTGCCGGCATCGGAGCCGGCGCCAGGCTCGGTCAAGGCGAAGGCCGCGCGCAGCTCGCCGGTTGCCATGCGCGGCAGATAGCGGCGTTTCTGCTCGCTGTCGCCGATCGTCACCAGCGCCTCGGAACCGATTCCGGTATGCGCCGCGATCGCGCCGGCAAAACCGAAACCGCTGCGGCCGAGCATCTGGTGCACCAGCACGCGGTCGAAACGCGACAGGTTCGAGCCGCCGTATTCCTCGGGGATGCTGACGCCGAACAAGCCCAGCGCAGCCGCTTCCCGGATCAGCTCGTCCGGGATGTGCTGGGTCTTCTCGATCTCGCGCATGCGCGGATCGACGCGCTCGTCGACGAAGCGCTTGACGTTGTCCATCAGGCTGAGCTGCTCGGAGGTGAGCTCGAAGTTCATGCGTTGGTCCTCGTTGAGAATGGCGGCGCGCGCATCGGTCGCGGCCGGTGTCAGCGTGTGCGACCGAGCGCGGCCTCGCCCAGCAGCTCGACCAGCCGCGCCGGTTCCACCGGCGTTTCGGTCAAATGTACGCCGAATAGGGCGAGCGCGTTTTCGATCGCGGAGACCACCGCCGCGATACAGCCGATGGTGCCGCCTTCGCCCGCGCCCTTGAGGCCGAGCGGGTTGAGCGGGGAGGGCGTCTGCATGTGGTGCACCTCGACCGGCGGCATGTCGGTCGCGAGCGGCAGCAGGTACTCGCCCAGGTGGGTGATCGGGCAGCAGCAGGCGAAAGTTGAGCATCGGCACGAGCGATTGACCGCCGGCAAGCGGCCGGGCGTTGGCGTGGCGCGCAAGCAGCTCGAGCGCCGCGTCGAGCGTAGCGGCAGCGTGATACTCGAAGGGCGCGGGCTTCATATCGTTGTCGGGGCGAGCTGACTGGGCGCCGGCGACTGAGACCGGTTGCAAGCGTAGAGCGGCAGTGGCCGTGTCGGGGGTGCATCAGATCTGATTGCTCGGGGCCCATTCTATCGAGCTTTCCGAGCGCGGTTAACCACGCCTGGACAGCGTTATGGCTAGGCCGATGCCCCGAACCACCCGCGCGGCAGGCATATCGCTTGCGATGAGCCCGGCATCTCTACCAACGGAGGCGCAGCATGCGTAAGCTATTGTCGGCTGGTGTTCTCGCCCTCGCGGTGCTCGCGAGCGGTTGTGCGACGTGGAACGAGATGGACGGCTCCGAGCGCGGCCTCGCGACCGGTGCCACCGGCGGGGCCGTGATCGGCGGCATCGTCGGTGGGCCGCTCGGTGCAGCCATCGGCGCGGGTGCGGGCGGCTACGTCGGGCACCACCAGGGCGACCCCAAGACCTGGCGCTGATTGCTCGATCGAACGCCCGCTATCTCCGGCGGCCCGCCAGTAGTGGCGACCGCGCAACGAGTGGCCTCGTTCAGGACGTGCCGCTGGGAAAAAGCTCGGCGCCTCCGGCCACGGCATGCTGGGCCATGAGGAACGCCGCCGCGTTCCAGGATTGGCCTTGCATGCCCGCGGGCTCGAACGTCTGGCCATGCAGCCATTCGGTGAAGCCCCAGTCGGCCAGCCGATTCGCGTGAGCGAGCTTTTCCAGCTCGCGCGCGGCGGCCTCGCGTTGGCCGAGCATGACGAGCGCACAAACCCAGAATCCACCCACGAACGGCCAGATGCCGCCGTTGTGATACTGCCAAGGCAGATTCTGCCGGTGACGCATCATATACGGTCGCCACAGGAAGCTCTGCTCGGGCACCGGGTCGCACAGCACGCGCACCGGGTAGGTGGCGTTGACGCCGGCCTGCTCGAGCGCGCGCACGATGCGCTGCGACTGCGCGCGGCTGCTCAAGCCGCACAGAATGGCGAGCACGTTACCGAAGGTATCGCCTTCGTCGCCGAAGAAAGCGAAGTTGACGAAGCTCAGGAACAGCTCGCGGTTATGCGCCCGGTCGCGCGCATAGTGGGCGAGCAGGCGGGCGCGCCGATACTCGGCCAGCGTCGTGCCGAAGGGATGGAAGAGATGGTTGGCGTTGCCCTGGGTGTCTTCGGCGTGCGGCAGGCGATAGAGCCGTTTCACCCACAACCATAGCGCATTGCTGTACAGGACGAAGCCCGAGCGCGGCATGATGTCGGCCCAGTCGCTCGCCTCGTTCTGTTGCAGCAGGAAGAAGCGCTGGTGCTCCTGGCAATGCAGCCAGACGATGGCCCGCTTGATGCGTGCGGCCAGCCGGCGGCGCAATCTACGCCCGGCGTCGAGCCAATCGAGCGTCGCGATCGCTATCAGCCACCACAGCGTCGCGTCGATGCAGCCGACATACCAGAAATCGGCCTCGGCACTGCGCGCGTCCACGAACTTCGGAATCTGGCCGTTGGCGGCCTGGTGCTCGGCGAGGGTGAGCAAGCCGGTGGCGGCCTCGCGCTCGAGCTGCGCATGACCCGATAGCGCCATGCCGATCCCGCATACGGCGGCGTCGCGGCCGAAGATCGCGGCGTAGCCTCGGTCCACTGCCTGTTTTCTCGGCGTGGCCGCAAGTATGCCCTCGGCACTGGCGTTGCGCAGCAGAAGCTCGATCGCGCGCCGCCGGCACTCCCCCACGACCTTGCTATCGATATCGGTGCGCCCGGCCATGGCGATGCCGCCGCCCGAGGCTAACGTCCTTGCGCCTGCGGCGTTTGTGCGATCGCCTTTTCCAGCAGCTCGAGCGCGGCGGCGGCGAACGTCCACATGTTCAGCTCGCGGTTGCCGCAGCGTGTTTCGATGGTCGCGGCGAGCTCCACCGGGCCGCTCACCGCGATGCAGGCGTGGCCCGCGTCGTAGCCGTAACGATTGCCGGTCGGCCCCGCCGCACCGGTCTCGCCGATGCCCCAAGTCGTGCCGAGCTTGCGCTTGCCTGCGCGGGCAAAGGCCAGCGCGAACGCCTCGCTGCTCGGCGCAAGCTGCGAGAACGTCTCGCCCATGTCTTCGAGAAAGGCCTTGCGCGACTCGCGCGTGTACGTGACCACGCCGCCGCGAAAGTAGGCCGAGGCCCCCGGCACGGCGAGCAGCGCCGCGCTCACCAGGCCCCCGGCGGAGGATTCGATCACCGAGACCGTGTCGCCGCGCCCCTTCAGCAGCTCCCCGATGCGTGTACCCAGGTGCGTGAGCTCGTTCATGCTTGCTCCCATTGCGGTTGTTATGAAGCGTTTCAGCCCCGCGACGCTTGCTCCGGCACCGGCCCTTGCGGCTGGGACGCGGGCAGCGGCGGGAAGCCGCGCTTGTCGGCGCCGGAGTAGACCTTGAGGTGCGGCACGGGGATCTCGATCTCGGCTTCGTCGAATGCCTTCTTCAAGCGCCGCAGGTATTCGCGCCGCACCGTCCATTGCTCGAGCGGCGTGACCTTGAGGCGAGCGCGCAGCATCACCGCCGACTCGGCCCAGTTTTCGACGCCGGCGATTTCGAGCTCGTCCATGATCTTCGGTGCGAACGCGGGATCGGAGCGCAGCGCCTGTGCGACCTCGCGCATGATCGAGAATACTCGTTCCAGGTCTTCGCCGTAGCCGATGCCGATATCGATCACGGCGTGGGCGAAGCCGCGGCTCTTGTTGGTGACCGCGGTGATGAGCCCGTTCGGCACGTAGTGCACGTTGCCGTCGTAGTCGCGCAGGCGCACGAAGCGCAGCGTGACCTCCTCGACCAGGCCGGACTTGCCGGCGATGTCGACCACGTCGCCCTGGCGGATCTGGTTTTCGAGCAGGATGAAGAAACCGGTGAAGTAGTCCTTCACCAGGCTCTGCGCGCCGAAGCCCACCGCGATGCCAACCACGCCCGCGGCGCCGAGGATCGGCGCGACCGAGATACCGATCTCGGCGAGGATGAGCATGGCGGCGATCAGGCTGATCAGCACGTTCGCCAGGTAGCGAATGACGCGTCCGAGCGTGGCCGCGCGCTTCACCGCTTCGGCATCGGCGATGCGCGCGCCGATGCGCTCCTGGAACAGGCGGATCAGCCGCCGCAGAACCGCGGCGATGATCCAGGCGGCGACGAGAATCAAGGCGATGCGTAGCGCCGCCAGGGCGGCGCTGTCGACCAGCGAAATCGTCGCGAGCAAATCCTTCAAGTTCGGCCCCCTGCCTCGACCGCGGCATGCGCATCAAGGCTGATAGTGAAGTATCGCCCCCGGGAAACGATCGAACAGCCGCGCTAGCGGCAGCCGTGCGTTCGCGACGCGGTGCCGCGCTCCGGTCAGGATATCCACCAGCACGGCGTTTTGCGGCAGCATGCCGGCATCGAGAACCGTATCCTGCCATACCTCTGCACCCGTCGGGGCGATGCCGAGGTCGAGACCGAGCGAGGCGAACAGCCGGCCGGTCGCGACCAGCAGCACGCTGCCGTCGAGCCGGCGCGCATAAGCGAGCACATGACGCTCGCGCGCCCCCGAGGCCTTCACCGCGACGTAATCGCCGCGCTCGAAGATTTCCGGATGGCGCTGGCGCAGCCCGAGCGCGCGCAGCACGATCCATAGCTTGCAGCGGCCGTCCCAGGCGGCTTGGACGAGCTGCTGCACGCTTTCGCCGAGCTGCTCCGGCGGCTGTTGTTCGAGGGCGCGCAGCGACGCCAGCACGCGGGCGCGGTGCCGGTAGTCCACCGGGCGGCGATTGTCCGGGTCGACCAGGCTGTAATCGAGCACCTCGTTACCCTGAAAGATGTCCGGCACCCCGGGCGAAGTCAGCTTGACGAGGATCATGGCGCTGCTATTGAGAGCCCCATACCAGGCGAACAGACGCGCCTGCGCCGCGAGGTCCTCCAGGAACCTGTGGCCCACGGTGTTGCCGAGCAGGCCGCGCACGAACTCGAGCAATGCCGCCTCGTATTTCTCGTTGACGTTGAGCCAGCTCGTGCGCACCTTCGCTTCCCGCGCCGCCTTGATCATGTAGGCCTCGATGCGCTCGCGATAAGCGGCGAGCACGGCTTCGTCCGGCGCGTTACTCGGGAAGCTGCCGATGAGGGTTTGGTAGAGCAGGTATTCGTCGTTGCGGCTGGGTGCGATCGCGCCGTCGATGGTGCGCTTGCGATGGCGATTGAGACGGCTCCAGCGGCGCACCAGCAGCCGCCATGCCGCAGGCATCTCGGAGATCACGTCGATGCGCGCGCGCACGTCTTCGGAGCGCTTGTTGTCATGGGTCGATGTCGCCAGCATGGTGTGCGGCCAGGTGGCGCAGCGATCCGCGCTCGCGCCGTGGAAGGCCGAAACCGTCATGCCGAACTGATCCGGATCGCCGCCCACGTCGTTGAGCGATACCAGGCGGTTGAACATGTAGAAGGCGGTGTCCTCGATGCCCTTGGCGGCGACCGGTGCGGTCAACTGCTGGAAACGCATCGCGATCGAGCGCGCCTGTGCCGCGAACGCTTCGCTCGCGCGCGGCGGCGGTTGCAGCAGCAGCACCCCGCGCAGGAAATCGAATACGCTCGCATCGGCGCCGCGGCCCTGCGCTTGGGCCCGCCCGATCGCCCATTGGATGTAGCGCCGGTCCTGCTTCGACATCTTGTCGGCGATGTAGGTGCGATATACCGGGAAGCAGCCGATCACTTCGGCAAGCGCGCGCTGCAAGGTGGTGAACGTATAGTCGCGCGTGCGCCGATCCGAGCGCGCCAAGCGCAGCAGGCGCCGCGTCAGCACGGCCAGCTCGCCCGCCAGCGCGGTCGTCAGGACCATGCGCTTGCCGCGATAGACGCAATCGAGGAAGGACATCGCTTCGGGACCGACGAATGCCTTCCAGGCGCGCTCGATACGGCTCTTCGCGGCGGTATCGACGAGTACGCCGTTGACGACGTTGGCGAAGCGGTAGCCAGTGGTGCCGTAGACCGGCCACGATTCGGGCACGCGCTCGTGCGGTGCGACGATCTTTTCCACGACCACGTACAGCGGGCGCGAAGCCGCATCGGGCGGCGGCCCGGGGGCGCTCGCGAACGCGAGCTGGACGTAGCGCTCCTGCAGGCGGCGGAAATATCGCCCGGGCTCGAACAGCCCGTCCGGATGGTCGATGCGGATGCCGTCTATGCGCCCCTGGGCAGCGAGCTCGAGCACGAAGCGGTGGGTCGCCTCGAACGCCGCATCGTTCTCCATGCGCAGCGCCGCGAGATCGTTGATATCGAAGAAGCGCCGGTAGTTGATGTCGTCGCCCGCCACCCGCCAATAAGCGAGGCGATAGGCCTGGGCGTCGAGCAGCTCGTGCAAGGCCTGGTACGGTTCGGTATCGCCGTTGGCGGAGTTGATCTGGCGCACCGCGCGTTCGATCGCTTCGCCCAGCACCGGATGGTTTGCGGCCATGCGTGCGATGCGCCGCTTGTGCACCTCCTTGTCGCGGCTGCGCTCGGCGAGCGCCTCGGCATGCGTCACGTCGCGGGCCGGCAGATGGTGCAGGGCGGCGATGAGCGACTCGAGCGCGGCTTGCGCATCGGCGGGCAGGTCGCCAGGAGCGAGGCCGCGCAGCGCGCGTTCGAGGATGCGCGGGTACTCGCGCGGATCGAGCGGAAAGCGGTGCTCGTGATAGAAGATCGCGAACGATCCGCCGCCCGGCTCGAACTCGAGCGCGAGCTCGCCTTGCTCGAGCACCTTGCCGTAGTGATCGCCGAGCACGGGCAGCACGATGCGATTGGCGAACTCAGGATCGATCGGCCGCCAGTCCACGTCGAAGTACTCGGCGTAGGCCGAAGCCGGCCCGTTTTCCAGCAGGTCCATCCACCAACGGTTGTCGCGGCCCATGACGCCCATGTGATTGGGAACCATGTCGAGAATCTGGCCCATGCCGTGGCGTTCGAGCTCGGCGACGAACTGGTCGAAATCGTCGCGGTTGCCGATTTCGGGATTGAGGGCGGCGTGGTCGATGATGTCGTAGCCGTGGCGGCTGCCGGGTCGCGCGCGCAGGTACGGCGAGCAGTAGACGTGGCTCACCCCCAGCCGTGCCAGGTAGGGCACGAGCGCGGTCGCATCGGCGAAGGTGAATTCGCTGTGCAACTGCAGCCGGTAGGTACAGCGCGGAATGACGGCCTGGGCGGCGGGCGGGGCCGGGCGCAGCTCGGACAGCGCGCGTGGCCGCGCCTGCGCGAGCGCGTGCGTGAGCTTGGAGAAGCGTTCGTCGTCGGCGAAGCGCTCGAGCTCGAGCGGGAGCTTGCGCCGCCAGTTCGGATACTGGTCGGTCGTGCCGGGCAGGTTGCACTGATCCGCCGCGCCCAGCAGGTCATCGAGCTGCACGACCACGAGCTTCGATGCGGTAGCGGCCAGGAAAGCGTGAATGCCGCTGCTCAATGCCGGCGTCATGGCCGGGACGCTCACCGGATCGGGCGCGGTGCCCGCGGGCAACAGCCCATGGCGCTCCAGCGCGAGCAGCAAGCGGGCGCGGTCCTGCGCCCTGCTCACGATCTGCGCTTCGCGCGCAGCGTCGTTGGGAAACAATCCGAGCTGCGTGCGCAAGGCGAGATCGCGGCCCTCCCACCAGCCGACCAGCGTCGGCAGGTCGTGCGTCGATGCCGCGACGATCGCCTGCACGGGATATTCGCTCGGCGCCTTGAAGTCGCCGCCGTGCTGGCGCTCGAAATAGAGCAGGCGGTACGACAGCACGCCGGCCTCGGCGAGCGCGGCGCGCACTTCGTCAGGCACGGTGCCGAGATCCTCGCCGATCACGAGGCAGCGGTTGCGCTCGCTTTCGAGCGCAAGCAGGCCTAGCATGTCCTCGAACGGATAGCGAACGTAGCTACCGTCGGCCGGCTTGCCTCCGGGCGGCACCCAGAACAGCCGCATCAGCCCCATGACGTGGTCGATGCGAAGCGCTCCGGAATGGCGCATGTTGGCGCGCAGCGTGGCGATGAAGGGCGCATAGGCGTGCTCGCGCAGCCGCTGCGGAATCACCGGCGGCAGCCCCCAATCCTGGCCGTTCAGATTGAAGTCGTCGGGTGGTGCGCCGACGGCGGCGGCGAGCGCGTAGATCGCCTGGTTGCCCCAGGCTTCGGCGCCGCCGCGGTCGATCGACACGGCGAGGTCCTCGTAGATGCCGACCCCGAGCCCGATCTCGAACGAACGGCGCGCCGCGGCGGCGTATTGCACGTCGGCCTGCCATTGCAGGTACTCGAAAAACTCGACCCGGTCGAGATGCTCGCGGCAGAATTCCTCGACCGCGCTCGCCGTGGGGTCGCGCCATGCTTCGGGCCATGCCGGCCAGCCCCACGCAGCGCCGCTAGCGCGTGCGAGGTGTTCTTGCACGGCATCGAACAGCGCATGCCGGCGCAGCGCATCGCCCGCGCCTGCCTGGAACGCGCGAAAAGCCTGCGCGCGTTCGCTGTCCGCGGCGAGGTGGCGCGCGCGAAAGTGCGCGTACAACAGCTCCAGTACCTGTCGCTTGGCAGTGGCGACGCCTTCGTAGTCGACCAGATCGGCTTCGCGCAACACCCGCAGTCGGGTCTGGAAGGCCGCGCTTCTCACCAAGCTGCGCGCTTGCTCGGATTCGTGGAAATCCGCGCAGGCTTCGACGTCGATATAGATCCAGTTCTTGAACAGGCGGCTCGAGGGACTATATGGGCTTGCGTGCGCCGGATTATGGGGATAGAGCGCGTGCAGGGGATTGACGCCGACGACTCCGCCGCCGCGCGTGCCCCATTGCTGCACCAGCGCGGTCAAGTCGGAGAAATCGCCGATGCCCCAGTTGCGCTCCGAACGCACCGCGTAGAGCTGGGCGGCGGCGCCGAAGACGCGCCCCTCCCCATGCAGCCCAGGCGGCCAATAGCAGCGTGCCGGGGCGACCGCGAACAGGCTGTCCGCAAGTTGCCGCTCGCCGTGGGTAACCCCGATACGATGATAGCCGCGCGGCAGCGAAAGCTCGAGCCGCAAAGCGCGCGTGACGATGCGCTCGCCGTCGAGCTCCTCGTGCGCGAGGGCCGCCAGCGCGTGCGGCCGGAAGCTGCCTGTATGGATACGCCCGCTTTCTTCGCGCACGCTCCAGCGCAACTCGGCCTGATCGAGCGCGGCGGGCAAATTGAGCGGCAGCGTCCAGGGCGCGGCTTGGTCACGCACCACGATGGCCGGCGGCAACGCACGCCGCCACTGCGCGAGCCGCTGTTGATGCAGCGAAGCGCGCACCGCCTCGTCGTCGCGCGCGCCAACCCCCATCGATTGCAGGATCGATCGCTGCGTCGCCTCGGTGGTGTGATGAAGCTGGCCCCAGATGTCGTGGTATTCGAGAATGATGCCGTTGGCACGTGCGAGCTCGAGCAGACTTTCGTTCATGTTCTAGCGAGTCGTCTCCAGGGTGTAGAGCACGGCGTACGGCGCAAGGCGTATGAACCCGGCATCGTCCGCCGCCGCGGGCTCGAGCTCGAACAGCAGCTGGCCTCGCGGGCGTTGCAGGCGCGCGCTCGGCTGCTCGCCGAAGTTCGCCCGCAGATGCAGGCGAACGCCGCCGCCGAGCGTCCAGTCTACCGCCAGCAGGCGCTCGTCCGCCACCGTGAAGGAGCCGCCGGGCGCCTGTCGCGCGAGATGCTGTATGACGTATTGATGGCGCAGCAGCAGGCAGTGCCGATACAGCTCCAGCCACTCGGCATGGGTTTCGGTTTCTCCCCAGCGCAGCTTCGATGCCTCGAAGGTTTTCGGGTCGCTCGGATCCGGGATGGGGGCCGACGAAGTCGCGAAACGCTCGAAGCGGGCGAACTCCTCGCGGCGCCCACGCGCGACCGCGGCGGCGAGCTCTGGGGCGAAATCGCAGAAGTACAGAAACGGGCTGCTGGCGGCGAACTCCTCGCCCATGAACAACATCGGCGGCGACGGCGCGAGCAGCCAGCAGGCGATCGCCGCCCTGAGTCTTGCCGGGTCGGCGACGTGGCCGATGCGCTCGCCGAAGGCGCGATTGCCGACCTGGTCGTGGGTCTGCAGAAACGCGATGAACGCGCCGGACGGCAGATGAACGCTCGGATCGCCGCGTTGCTCGCCTTGACGATAGGCCGAGGGCTCGCCTTGGTAGCCGAAACCTTCCGCCAGGCAGCGGCCGAAGTACCACAGGGGCCGCTTCGCGTAGTCGGCGTAATAGCCGTCGGTTTCGCCGCTGACGAGCACGTGCGCCGCGTGATGGATGTCGTCGTTCCACTGCGCGGTGGCGAGTAGCGGCTCGCGCCCGGCGTCGCGGCCGAGGTAACTCGCCTGGTTGCGGTCGTTCTCCAGCACGATGTGGACGTGCCGCGCAGAGCGCGTGCGGCTGCGCACCGTGGCGCACAGCTCGGTGATGAAATCGGGCTGGGTATCGTCGCTGATGGCGTGCACGGCATCGATGCGCAAGCCATCCATGCAATACTCCTCCAGCCAGTAGAGCGCATTGTGGATGAAGAACTCGCGCACGGTGCGCGCGTCCGGACCGTCGAAATTGATCGCCGCGCCCCAGGGAGTCTGCCGTTGTGGATTGAAGAACGACGGTGCGTAGGCGTTGAGATAGTTGCCCTCCGGACCGAAGTGGTTGTAGACCACGTCGATGAAGACCATGAGGCCGCGGGCGTGCGCACACTGGACCAGCAGCTTCAGATCCTCGGGAGTGCCGTAGGACGCATCGGGGGCGAACGGCAGGACCCCGTCGTAGCCCCAGTTGCGGCTGCCGGGGAAGTCGGCGAGTGGCATCAGCTCGATCGCCGTGACGCCGAGGGCGGCGAGATGATCCAGCCGCTCGATCGCGGCGCGGAAGGTGCCCGCTTCGGTGAACGCGCCCACGTGCAGCTCGTAGATGACCGCTTGCTCCCAGGGACGGCCGTACCAGGCAAGCTCGCTCCAGGTGAACGCGAGCGGGTCGACGATCATGCTGGGGGCATGCACATCCTCCGGGTTGAAGCGCGATGCGGGGTCGGGCACGAGCAGGCCGCCATCGATGCGATAAGCATAGCGCGCTCCCACACCCACGTTGCCGAGCACGGTATGGAACCAGCCGTCGCCGTGCGCGCTAAGCGCGGCGCCGATGCGATTGCGCCCGCTCGTCACCGCGACCTCGACCTCGGTCGCGCCGGGCGCCCACAGGCGGAACTGCGCGCTGCCTTGATCGGTCAGCTCGACCCCGAAGGGCATGGTGTAGCGGCAGCGCATCAAGCGCTTCCCACGAGCTGCCGCAAGCGCAGGCCGGCTTCGCCGGTCGCGGGCTCGGCGCGAATCTGCATCAACACCGCCAGCGAGCGGCCGCGCAGGGGGAACTTCGCCAGTCCGGCGAACACCCGCGGCTCGTCCATGTGCTCGGGCTCGAAGGTGTTGACCAGCTCCAACCAGCCGCAGGGCATTGTGCACGGCGGCAGGGTGAACGCGATGTCGTCGTGGTGGGCGTTGAACAGCACGACGAAATTGCGATCTGTCACGGGCCGGCCGCGCTCGTCGTTTTCGCCCGGCGCTTCGCCGGAGAGAAACACGCCCAGGCAGCGGGCGAAATCCTGGTCCCATTCCTGCTCGGTCATTTCGGCCCCGTCGGGCTTGAGCCAGGCGATATCCTTGACCTGTGCGCCTTGCAGCGGCCGGCCCTGGAAGAAATCGCGGCGGCGAAATACCGGGTGCTTATGACGCAGCGCGATCAGCCGGCGCACGAATTCGAGCAGCGCGCTGCGCTCCTCGTCCATGCTCCAGTCGATCCAGCCGATGGCATTGTCCTGGCAATAGGCGTTGTTGTTGCCCGCCTGGCTGTTGCCGATCTCGTCGCCGGCGAGCAGCATCGGCACGCCTTGCGAGACGAGCAAGGTCGCGAGCAGATTGCGCTTCTGGCGGTTGCGCAGCGCGCGGATCGCGGCATCGTCGGTTGGCCCTTCGACGCCGCAATTCCAGGACAGGTTGTGATTGTGCCCGTCGCGGTTGTCTTCGCCGTTGGCCTCGTTGTGCTTGTTGTTGTACGAGACCAGATCGTGCAAGGTGAAGCCGTCGTGCGCGCTGATGAAGTTGATGCTGGCGAAGGGGCGCCGGCCGCTGCGGCCGTACAAGTCGCTCGAGCCGGTAAGGCGGCGGGCGAATTCGCCGATCAGGCCCTCGTCGCCCTTCCAGTAGGCGCGCATGGTGTCGCGGTAGCGGTCGTTCCACTCCGCCCAGCCGAGCGGGAAGTTGCCGACCTGGTAGCCGCCTTCGCCGAGATCCCACGGCTCGGCGATCAGCTTCACGCGGTTCAGGACCGGGTCCTGGCGAATGATGTCGAAGAAGGCGCCGAGCCGATCGACCGCGTGCAGCTCGCGCGCGAGCGCCGCCGCGAGGTCGAAGCGAAAGCCGTCGACGTGCATCTCGCTCACCCAGTAGCGCAGCGAGTCCATGATGAGCTGCAATACGCGCGGATGCTGCATGTCGAGGGTATTGCCGCAGCCCGTGTAGTCCTTGTAGTAGCGCGGGTTGTCGTCGACCTGGCGGTAGTAGGCCAGGTTGTCGATGCCACGGAAGGACAGCGTCGGTCCCAGGTGATTGCCTTCGGCGGTGTGGTTGTAGACCACGTCCAGGATGACCTCGATGCCTTCGGCATGCAGCGAGCGCACCATGGTCTTGAACTCGTTCACCTTGCCCGATGCGCTGTAGCGCGCTTCCGGGGCGAAGAAGCCGATGGTGTTGTAGCCCCAGTAGTTGCGCAGCCCGCGCTCGACCAGGTAACGATCGTCGACGAAGGTATGCACCGGCATCAGCTCGACGGTGGTGACGCCGAGCCGTTTCAAGTGATCGATCACGGGCGCCGTGGCGAGCCCGGCGTAGGTGCCGCGCATGGGTTCGGGCACGTGCGGATTCAACATCGTGAAGCCGCGCACGTGCAGCTCGTAGATCACCATGTCGTGCCAGGGCACGCAGGGCGCACGGTCGTCGCCCCAGGTGAACGCGGGCTCGGTCACCTTGCACTTCGGCATGCCGCGCGCACTGTCGCGCCGGTCCAGCGACAGGTCGTCGCGCCGATTGCCGATGGTGTAGCCGAACATCGCATCGCTCCAGCGCAGGCCGCCGACGATGTTGCGCGCGTACGGGTCGAGCAGCAGCTTGGCCGGATTGAAGCGGTGACCTTCTTCGGGCCGGTAGGGGCCGTAGACGCGATAGCCGTAGAGCCAACCGGGGCGGGCTTCAGGCAGGTAGCAGTGCCAGACGTGGTCGGTGTTCTCACGCAAGGTGATACGCTGGGTTTCGCGCCGGCCGTCGGCGCTGAACAGGCACAGCTCGACCTGTTGCGCATGCTCGGAGAACAGCGCGAAATTCACCCCTTCGCCGTCCCAGGTGGCGCCGAGCGGGTAGGAACGTCCCGGCCAGATCGCGGTTACGCTGGTCATGGACCGAAACGGCGGCGGCGTTTGTCGAGCGGGGCGAGCGGCACGACCGCGATGCCGGAGGGCGTGACGGCGTAGCGTCCGTGGTCGCCTTGCACGTCATGGCCGATGCGCATGCCCGGCTCGATTTCGTTGTGGCGATCGATGATGGCGCGGCGGATGCGCGCGCCGCGCCCGATCACGCACGAGTCGAGCACGATCGAATCCTCGATCACGACATCGTCTTCCAGCACCACCTCGGAACGGATCACGCTGCGGCGGATGTGGGCGTCCTTGATGAGCACGCCGGCGCCGATGTCGCTCTCTTCGATGCGCGCGCGGCCGATGCTCGCGGGCGGGCCCTGGTAGTTGCTGGAGCGGATCGGCCAGCGAGGATTGAGCAGGTCGAATTTCGGCTGAGCGCCGAGCGTATCCATGGTCGCAGCGAAGTAGGCATCGATGGTGCCGACGTCGCGCCAGTATGCCCGCTCCTCGTAGTCGCGCAGGCCCGGGCAGGCGTTGGCGGTGAAGTCGTAGGCATGGACGCGCTTGGTGGCGATCAAGCGAGGCAGCACGTCGCGGCCGAAATCGGTACCGCGATGGTCGCGGGCCTGAACGAGCGCCTCCACCAGCACGCCGGTACGAAAGACGTAGTTCCCCATCGAAGCGTAGGCGCGATCGGGATCGCCCGGCATCGCCGGGGGCGCGGCGGGCTTCTCGACGAAGCCGCGGATGCGCCCGCTCGCATCGCAGTCGATGACGCCGAAGGCGCGCGCGTCGGCCCGCGGCACCGGCAAGGCGGCGACGGTGACGTCGGCCGCGCGCTCCACGTGCACGTCGATCATCTGCCGCAAGTCCATGCGGTAGACGTGATCCGCGCCGAAGACCGCGACCAGGTCTGGATCGTTGGCCTCGATCAACGCCAGGTTCTGGTAGACCGCGTCGGCGGTGCCCTGGAACCACTCCGGCCCTTCGATCATCTGCGGCGGCACGACGGTGATGAAGTGCGACGGAATGGTGGGACCGAGCACCCATGCCTCGCGAATATGCTCGATCAGGGATTGCGACTTGTACTGCACCAGCACGTAGATCGAGTAGATGTTCGAGTTGACCAGGTTCGACAGCACGAAATCGACGATGCGATAACGCCCGCCGAACGGTACCGCGGGCTTGGAGCGCTCCGCGGTCAGTGGATTGAGCCGGGTGCCCTCGCCGCCGGCGAGCACGATGGCGAGCACGCAATCACGCGCGCTCATTGCGTGCTCGGCGGCGCATCGAGCAGCCTGGTCAGCCCGCGAATGGGGATCATGACCCAGTGCGGGCGATTGTCCAGCTCGTAGCGCATCTCGTACAGGGCTTTTTCGATCAGGAACAGCTCCAACAGCTTGTCGAAGGTCGCTGCGTCCTGCGGGACCGATGGCAGCGCGGCGGTGGCGGCCCGGTAGCCCGCAATAAATGCACCCGTCGCAAGCGCCTCCCATGCCAAGGCGGCGCTCAGGATATCGGCGTGGCGCTCGCTGCGCTGGCGCAGCCGATCGACGGTGGCATGGGCGGCGTAGCTCGCCGATCGCAGCATGCCGGCCACATCGCGCAGCGGCGAGTGCTTGCCGCGGCGGGTTTCCACCGCGCGCATGGGCTCGCCTTCGAAGTCGATGATCGCGTAATCGTTGCCCGTGACCAGGATCTGGCCGAAATGCAGGTCGCCGTGATAACGGGTCTTGACCAGGCCATCGATGCGCAGCGACGTCTGCTCGGTGCGGTCGATCAACGCCAGGCGGCGCGCGAGCAATTGCTCGGCTTCGGCGCGCGATACCTCGTCGAGATCGGCGCGCTTGCGCTCCAACCGGCCGAAGGTCGCGAGGACATCTTCGCGCACGGTCTCGATCCAGGCGCGGACATCGTCCGCGCCAACCGGTTCGGCGGCGAAATCCGGATCGGTGCTAGGCGCGTTGAACGCGCGGTGCAGCTCGCCGACGCGGGTGCCGAGAATGTGCGCCTGGCCGATGAACAGCGCGTGCGGCTCGCCGCCGGCCGCGGGCGAGGGCTCCTCGCCCTGGATGACGTTGGCGGCCATATGACGATCCAAGTATTCCAACGCGTAGGACCAGAAGCTGCCTTGGTTGCGCACGAACCGTTGCGCGATCGCAAGGGCGGTATGCATGCCGTCGCGGCCGATGTATTCGAGCGCGCCCAGCACCGGCGCGATATGCGCGAAGTGCGCCTCGTCGGTGAGAAAGCGGCCCACCTCGAGCTCGGGATTGATGCCGCTTTGCAGCCGCCGATAGCCCTTGAGATAGATGCGGTTGCCGAGAAACACGCCGGTGTTCGACTGGTCGAGGCCCGGATACTGGACCTCCTGGGCGAGCGCCTCGGCATCGACGCCGTCGTCATAGGCCGTGGTATGCATGAAGCGCAGCCTGCCCGCGCCGAGCGGGACCTCGCCGGTGTTGCCCATCGAGCGAACCAGCGCGCGGCAGAAGTCCGGATTGCCGAAGGCGCTGTAGAGCACACCGACTTTCGCCTTTTGCCGCACCTTGGCGAGCGCCCAGGCGCCGTAGTGCTGCATGAGATCGACGTGCTGCTCTTCCCATGCGATGCCAAGCGGCAGGAAATAGACCTGCGGCGCGATCTCGGCGAACTGGAGCTTGACCACGAAGAAGAGCCAACTGCCCTCGCTGGTATTCCAAGGGCCGATGTCGGCCAGGGCAAGGCCGGTGACGCGGTTGCCTTTCCCCGCGAACCAGCGCTGCGACTCGAGGAAAGGCAGCAGCACCTCGTCGCGCAGCTTGTCCGCGGTGGTATTGGCGATGGCGCGCATCACGTCGCGCGCGCCGCCGCCCGGGGTGAAGAGAGTGCGCCAGCCTTCCAGCAGCACCAGCGTAGGCAGCTCGCGCAGAGGCAACACCTGCGCATGCCAGGTCGGCGGCGGCGCATCGGCGGCGAGGCGAAAGGCGTAATAGCCGTGGCCGGGCAGGGTCAGCAGGTAGGGCAGCTTGCCCACCGGCGGGAACGAGGTCTTGCCCGTCAATTCGACCGGGACGCGGCCCTCGAAACGCCCCAGGTTCAGCTCCACGGCTTGGGCATGGCGGGACAGATTGGCGACGCACAGGATGCTGTCGCCTTGCCATTCGCGCAGATAGGCGAGGACCTTGCGGTTGCCGGGGTGCAGAAACGCGATGCCGCCGCGGCCGAACGCGCGGTGGTTCTTGCGCTCGGCGATGAGCCGCCGCGTCCAGTTGAGCAACGAGGAGGGATTGCGCGCCTGTGATTCCACGTTGATCGACTGGAAGCCGTATACCGGATCCATGTTGACGGGCAGATACAGCCGCTGCGGATCGGCGCGCGAGAAGCCGGCATTGCGATCGAGGCTCCACTGCATCGGGGTGCGCACGCCGTTGCGATCGCCCAGGTAGATGTTGTCCCCCATGCCGATCTCGTCGCCGTAGTAGAGGATGGGCGAGCCGGGCATGGTCATGAGCAGAAAGCTCATGAGCTCGATGCGATCGCGGCTGTTGTCGAGCAGTGGCGCGAGGCGCCGGCGGATGCCGACGTTCACGCGCATGCGCGGCTCGTTGCAGTACATCTGGTACATGTAGTCGCGCTCGCGGTCGGTGACCATCTCCAGCGTGAGCTCGTCGTGATTGCGCAGAAACACTGCCCACTGGCAGCTCGGCGGGATCTCGGGCGTCTGCTGCATGATCTCCACCACCGGGTAGCGATCTTCCATCGCCATCGCCATGAACAGCCGCGGCATGAGCGGAAAGTGGTAGGCCATGTGGCACTCGTCGCCCGCGCCGAAGTATTCGCGCACGTCCTCGGGCCATTGGTTCGCTTCGGCGAGCAGCATCCGGTCGCTGTAGTGCTGGTCCATGAGCGCGCGCAGCTTGCGGATCACGACGTGGGTCTCGGCCAGGTTCTCATTGTTGGTCCCTTCGCGCTCGATGAGATAAGGGATGGCATCCAGGCGAAAGCCGTCGATGCCCATGTCGAGCCAGAAGCGCATGGTGCGAAACACCGCCTTGAGCACGTTCGGATTGTCGAAATTCAGATCCGGCTGGTGCGAGAAGAAGCGATGCCAGTAATGCGATTGCGCCACCTCGTCCCACGCCCAGTTCGAGGTTTCCGTATCGGTGAAGATGATGCGCGTGCCCGAGTACTTCCTCGGATCGTCGCTCCAGACGTAGTAGTCGCGCTTGGCCGAGCCCTTGGGCGCGCGCCGCGCGGCCTGGAACCAGGGATGCTGGTCGGAGGTGTGATTGACGACCAGCTCGGTAATGACGCGCAAACCCCGGCGATGCGCTTCACGCACGAGCGCTCGCACGTCGTTGCGGGTGCCGTAGGGCGGATAGACGTTGTGGTAATCGGCCACGTCGTAGCCGTCGTCGCGCATGGGCGAGGGGTAGAAGGGCAGCAGCCAGATGGCCGTCACCCCGAGGTCTTGGATGTAGTCGAGCTTGTCGGTGAGGCCGCGGAAGTCGCCGATGCCGTCGTCGTTGGAGTCGAAGAATGACTTGACGTGCAGCTCGTAGATGATGGCGTCCTGGTACCACAGCGTATCGGCCGAGCGGGCCGCGGCCGCGGCCGGAGCGAGCACGGATTGATCGTTCATGGCGCCTGCCTACAGGAAGTAGTCGAAGTCGCGCTCGGTGCGAACCTTGCGGCGCACGCGGAACACATGCGCCGGCGCGCGGCCCGGATCGAGCTGCACGTAGTTGCGCGCGCCCCGCCAAAGGTAACGCGCGCCGCTCAACAGCTCGTGCATCTGAAACGGCGCGGACGCATCGACGCCGAGACGGTCGAGATCGAGCGTCGTCCAGCCTGCCTGAACGTGATAGGGATCGAGGTTCACGACCGCCAGCACGACGTTGTCCTCGTGGCTCTTGGAATAGCACAGCAAGGCATCGTTGTCGGTGGGGTGGAAATGCAATCCCCAGTCGTACTGCAGGGCCGGATTGTCGCTGCGCGCCTTGTTGAGCCGCGCGATCAGCTCCGCGAGGCTGTCCGGGCGGCTCAGATCCCACTGCCTGATCTGGTATTTTTCGCTATCGAGGTACTCTTCCGAGCCGGGCTCGCGCGCCGCCGCCGCCATCAGCTCGAAGGCCGGCCCGTAAATGCCGTAGGAAGCCGCGAGCGTCGCGGCGAGCACCACCCTCGCGATAAACGCGGGGCGGCCGCCGAACTGCAGGTATTCGGTCAGGATGTCCGGCGTGTTCGGCCAGACGTTGGGGCGGAAGTATTCGCGGCCGGGCCCGAGCGCAAGCTCGGTGAAGTAGCCGCTGAGCTCCGGCTTGGTATTGCGCCAGGCGAAGTAGGTGTACGACTGGCTGAAGCCCAGCTTCGCGAGCCGGTGCATGACCTTCGGACGCGTGAACGCCTCGGCCAGGAAGATCGCTTCCGGATACGCGCGCTTCACGTCGTCGATGAGCCACTGCCAGAAGGAAAACGCCTTCGTGTGCGGGTTGTCGACACGAAAGATGCGGATGCCTTGCTCGAGCCAGAATTCCAGCACGGCGCGCAATTCGCGCCACAGCCCAGCCCAGTCCTCGCACTCGAAGTTGAACGGATAGATATCCTGGTACTTCTTGGGCGGATTCTCGGCGTACTGGACGCTGCCGTCGGGCCGGTGGCGGTACCACTGCGGGTGCGCGCGCACGTAGGGATGGTCGGGCGAGCATTGATAGGCGAGATCGAGCGCCAACTCGATGCCGTGGCCGCACGCCGCCTCGCGCAGGCGGTGGAAGGCAGCGAGATCGCCGAGCTCGGGATGAATGGCGGTATGTCCGCCCTCGGCGGCGCCGATGGCCCAGGGGCTGCCGACATCGTCCGCGGCGGCGACCAGCGCGTTGTTGCGGCCTTTGCGGCGCGTGCGCCCGATCGGATGGATGGGCGGCAGGTAGAGCACGTCGAACCCCATTTCGGCGATATAGGGCAGGCGGGCGATCACGTCGTCGAAGCTGCCATGGCGGGCGTTACCCGCGGCCGAGCGTGGAAAGAGCTCGTACCACGTGCTGTAGCGCGCGCGCTCGCGCTCCGCCCAGACGCTGAGCTCGACCGGCCACACGCATTGCTGACTGCGGTCGGGATGCCGCAAGGCAGCCACCGTCAATCCAGGATCGAGCGCGATGTCCTTGAGACGCACGCTATCGGTCTCGGCGCGCAGCGCTTGCGCCTTGACGCGCAGGCGGGCTGCTTCGCCGGCCGGCGCGCGCGCGGCGGCACGCTCGACCAACTCCGCGCCCGCGAGGGCGGCGGCGCGGATATCGTCGGCGTCGACGCGGCGGCGAAAATCGTGTTGCCAGGAGAGGAACGCATCGACCCAGGCGACGACGCCGTAGCGATAGCGGCCGAGGCGCTCGATACGAAAGCATCCGCGCCAGCGATCGTTCGGCAGCGCGTCCATGGCAAGCTCGTGCCATTCGGTCTCCGCTTCGTGACGCCAGCGCAGCAGGCACGCCAGCACGTCGTGGCCGTCGGTGAAGCAATCGGCTTCGACGCTGACGATTTCGCCCAGCGTTCGCTTGATGGGGAAGCGGCCGCCGTCGATTGCCGGCGAAACCGCTTCGATAACCGCCCGAATGCGCCCTTGCGCAGGCAGCGCGGGTTGCGGCGCGGTGGGGTTGCGTGTACGCGCACGCGGCTGGGGGCGCGTGGCCGCGCGGGCGCTCGCCTTCGCACGCTCAACCATGGGGCGCCTTGAAGACGAGCACCGCGAGCGGCGGCAAAGTGAGCGTAAGCGAGCGCGGTCGAGCGTGGGCGGGCAAAGGGGCCGATTCGAGACCGCCGAGATTGCCCATCCCGCTGCCGCCGTAGCGGGGCGCGTCGCTGTTGAGCAGCTCCTGCCACACGCCTTTGCGATCGACACCGACGACGTAGTTGTGTCGCGGCACCGGCGTGAAATTGGCAATGACGAGGATCGGCGCCGCGTCATCGCTGCCTTTGCGCATAAAGCTGATCACGCTGGCCTCGACATCGTGGCAATCGATCCATTCGAATCCGCCGGCATCGAAATCGCGCTGGTGCAGCGCCGGCTCGCTGCGATACACCCGGTTGAGATCGCCGATCCAGAGCCGCAACGCCTGGCGCTCGGGCGTCTCGGCGCCCGCCCAGTCGAGGCTCGCATCGTGCGACCACTCGGCATCCTGGCCGAACTCGCCGCCCATGAACAGCAGCTTCTTGCCCGGATGCGTCCACAGATAGCCGAAGAGCAGCCGCAGATTGGCCAGCTTCTGCCAGTGATCGCCCGGCATCTTGCGGTAGAGCGAGCCCTTGCCGTGCACGACTTCGTCGTGCGACAGCGGCAGCAGGAAGTTCTCGAAGAAGGCGTACCAAATCGAAAACGTGACCCGGTCGTGGCGGTATTTGCGGAATACCGGGTCGGCCGACAGGTAGTCGAGCGTGTCGTGCATCCAGCCCATGTTCCATTTCAAGCCGAAGCCCAGGCCGCCGTCATAGATCGGCCGCGATACCTTCGGCCACGCGGTGGATTCCTCGGCGATCACCTGGACAGCGGGATACTCCCGGTACACGGTCTCGTTCAACATGCGCAGGAATTCGATCGCGTCCAGGTTCTCCTTGCCGCCGTGGCGGTTCGGCACCCACTCGCCGGACTTGCGGCCGTAATCGAGATACAACATGGAAGCGACGGCGTCGACGCGCAAACCATCGAGGTGATAGCGGTCGAGCCAGAACAGCGCCGACGAGAGCAGGAACGCACGCACCTCGTGACGCCCGTAGTTGAAGATGTACGATTTCCACTCCGGGTGAAAGCCCTGGCGGGCATCGGCATGCTCGTAGAGAAAGGTGCCGTCGAAGTAGTGCAGGCCGTGGGCATCGTTGGGGAAGTGCGACGGCACCCAGTCGAGCAAGACGCCGATGCCGCGCTGGTGCAGCGTGTCGACCAGGTGCATGAGATCCTGCGGTGTGCCGTAGCGTGCGCTCGGCGCGAAATACGCCGTGGTCTGGTAACCCCAGGAGCCGTAGAAAGGGTGCTCCGTGATCGGCAGCAGCTCCACGTGCGTGTAGCCCAGGCTTTGCACGTAATCCGCCAGCGCAGGTGCAGCCTCGCGGTATCCCAGCCACGAACCGTCATGCTTGCGCCGCCACGAACCCAGGTGCAGCTCGTAGACCGAGATCGGCGCATGTAACGCGTTGGCTTGTGCCCGCCGGCGCATCCATTCGCCGTCGTTCCACGTGTAGTCGAGCGACCAGACCTTGGATGCGGTCGCGGGCGGGACTTCGCCGTGGACGGCGAAGGGATCGGCTTTTTCGGCGACGTAGCCCGCGTGGCTCGATTCGATGCGGTACTTGTAACGCTGACCGCGCTCGACGCCCGGCACGAAGCCTTCCCAGATCCCGGAACCGTCGCCGCGCGCTGTGAGCGTATGCACATCGGGCCGCCAGCCCGACCAGTCGCCGAGCACGCACACCCGGCGCGCATTCGGCGCCCAGAGCGCGAAGCGCGCGCCCGGTTGCGCGCCCTGCGCGCCGAGATGACAGCCGAGCTGGTAATAGAGCCGGCTATGCGTGCCTTGGCGAAACAGATAGATATCGTGGTCGGTCAGCACGTTTCTTCGATCGCTACACGCTCGGGCGGGTTTCGAGGCGCGACCGATAGCTTGGTCCGCCGTGCCTGTTCTCAGGTTGGGCTTGCACGCGCCGCGCGAAGTTCCCGCATGTCACGTGCCCGTACGGCGCGCTTCGAGATCGCGTCGCTGCTGGGCGTCAGCACGATCGACGCATCCGCTCGCGCGCCAATACGCTAGCATACGTGGGTCGCGACCCGCGGGTCATCGCCCGCGCTGCGCTGCATACCGCAATCATCCGCGCATGCCGCGTCCCTTGCTACCGGGAGGAGAGCCGTGAAGACATGCAAGCGCGCGCTACCTGGGCTGGGGCTCGCATTGCTCGCTTGCGGCGCGCTGGAGTCGTACGCGCAGAGCTATCCGAATCGGCCGGTTCGCGTCATCGTGCCGCTTGCGCCCGGCGGCAGCATGGACATGATTGCACGCGCGCTGTCGCAGAAGCTCGGCGAGAGCCTCCGGCAGAATTTCGTCGTCGACAACCGGCCGGGCGCGGGCAGCAGCATCGGGCTCGAAACGGCGGCCGTAGCGCCCGCCGACGGTCATACCATCGTCATCGTCAGCGCCACGGTGGTCACCTATCCTATTCTGTACCAGGCGCGCTTCGACGTGCTGCGCGATTTCACACCGGTGTCGCAGATCACCGCGCAGGGCTATCTCCTGGCGCTGACGCCGTCTGTACCGGCGCGCACGGTGCCGGAGCTGATCGCGCATCTCAGGGCCAACCCGGGCAAGCTCAACTTCGCCTCGTCCGGCATCGGCAGCCTGATCCACTTGAGCGGCGAGCTCTTCATGGTATCTACCGGCACGCGCATGACCCACGTGCCGTACAAGGGCATGGGCGCGGCCTACGGCGATCTCGTCTCCGGCAACATCGAGCTGGCGTTCCCGACCATCGTATCGTCGCAGCCGCACATTCGCGCCGGTCGGCTGCGCGGCCTGGCCGTCACGTTGCCCGAGCGCGCGGCAGCCGTGCCTGACTTGCCCACCATGGCCGAAGCCGGCGTGTCGAACGTGATCGTGACGAACTGGTACGGCGTGCTGGCGCCGGCTCGGACCCCCGGCTCCGTCATCGAGCAGCTGAATCGCGAGATCGCTGTCGTCATGCGTCAGCCCGACATGATGAAACGACTACTCGCGGACGGCTCGGAAGCGGTTGCCAAGGGGCCAGGCGAATTTCGCGCGCATGTCGCGGCCGAGCGCAGCAAGTGGGCGCGCCTGATCAAGCAGGCCGGCATCAAAGGCGGCTGACGGGTGGGCCGGTAGCGCTTGCCGAGCGGCGAGGACCGATACGCGCCCGCCGGTCGAAAGCCCGGCGACGCCGCGATCATCGGCGGTGCCGCTGCGCGGCTCGGTGCGCGCGCCGGGATTTCAGCGGTACTTGCGAAAGCTGGCGACCACCACGCCGACGATTTCGAGCGGATCGGGTCGCAATACCGGGTAGTCGGGATGCTCCGGGCGCAGCACCAGGCGGCGGTTTTCCCGCGCCAGGCGCTTGACCGTGTACGCACCGTCGGCCAGCGCGACCACGATGTCCCCAGGATCGGCGACCTGGGCGGATTCCACCACCACCGTGTCCCCGGGCAGGAGACCGGCGCCGCTCATCGAATCGCCTTTCACCTCGATGAGAAAGCTGCGTGCCGGATGGCGGATGAGATGGGCATCGATCGCGAGCCCTTCGGCGGGAGCGTCAAAGGCCGCGCTCGGCAAACCTGCGGCGACGCGGCTCGGCACCAGCGCGCGCTCGAAGAAGCGCCTCGCCGGTACGACGCGGCGCTGGTTGAACTCGATATAGCCTTGCTCGTGCAGGCGCTGCAACAGCGCGGCGACCGAGCTGGTCGAGCTCAGTCCGACGATGCGGCCGATGCCGGCATACGACGGAAACATTCGATGCCGGGCATAGTGCTCTTGCAGCTTGCGCAGATACAGCTCGTCGGCGCTCGGTCGGCTCATCGTAGACAGCCATCGAACATTCATTCGATAATATCGAACCGACGTTCTGTATTGTCAAGCTCGACCCGTGTCCGTTCCCGTGCTCGTCTGCGCCGACGTCGAACCCCCCGGCTTGAATCCGCGCCACGATCGGATCATGGAGATCGCGCTTGCCAAGTTCGACGGCGCGGATGCGCGAATGGAGGCTGCGTTGATCGAGCGCCGCGGCTTCGATGTTGCCGAACGCCATCGAATCTCGACGGACGAACTCGCGCGGGCCGGGCGATGATTGCAGCGGACGCGCACGTTGCCCTCGCGGACGGCACGCGCTCGCCCGCGGCGCCGTATCTGGCGGAGCTGAATCCGGCGCAATACCGCGCCGTCACGTTCGGCATCGACGCGGATGCAGGGCAAGCGCGCAGCGCACCGCTGCTGGTGATCGCCGGCGCGGGCACGGGCAAGACCAAGACGCTCACCCATCGCGTTGCCCATCTGATCGTCAATGGCGCGCGGCCCGAGCGCGTCTTGCTGCTCACGTTCGCCCGGCGCATGGCGCAGGAGATGACCCGCCGCGTGGAGCAGATCTGCGCGCGTTGCGCGAGCGGCCTGGCGCCGGGATCGATCGAATGGTCCGGCACGTTTCACGCCGTCGGCGCGAAGCTCTTGCGCCTGCACGCCGAGCAGATCGGCCTCGATCCGGCGTTTTCCATACTGGACCGAAGCGATGCCGAGGATCTCATCGATCTCGTGCGCGACGATCTCGGCTTGTCTCGTGTCCGCTCACGCTTTCCGCGCAAGTCGACCTGTCTCGCGATCTACAGCCATAGCGTGAATGCGCGCAAAGCGATGGCCGATACGCTCGACGCGAGCTTCCCATGGTGCTCGCAATGGCGCGCCGAGCTCGGCCGGCTCTTCGCCGCGTATGTCGAGGCCAAGCAGGCGCGCAACGCGCTCGACTACGACGATCTGCTGTTGTACTGGGCGCGCATGATGGCCGTGCCGCAGATCGCACGCGCAGTGGCCGAGCGCTTCGATCACGTGCTGGTGGATGAATACCAGGACACCAACGCCCTGCAAGCCGCCATTCTGCTCGGGCTGTCGCCCCGCGGCGAGGGTCTCACCGTGGTCGGCGACGACGCCCAGGCGATCTATTCCTTTCGCTCTGCCACGGTGCGCAACATCCTCGACTACCCCGCGCAATTCGATCCGCCGGCCGCCGTGTTGAAGCTCGAGCGCAACTATCGCTCCAGCAGCGCGATTCTGGAAGCCTGTAACCGCATCATCGGCCGCGCGGCCGAAGGCTACGGCAAGCGGCTGTATTCGCTGCGCCAGGACGGCGCCAAGCCGGTGCTGGCCGTGGTGTCCGACGAGACGGCGCAGGTCGATTTCGTCGTCGAGCGCGTATTGGCTAACCGCGAGCAAGGCATGGCGTTACGCGAGCAGGCGATCCTGGTGCGCGCATCGCACCACTCGAGCCGCTTGGAGGTCGAGCTCAGCCGGCGCAACATCCCGTTCGTCAAGTTCGGCGGGCTCAAGTTTCTCGAAGCCGCGCACGTCAAGGACGTGCTCGCCGTGCTGCGGTGGGCGAACAATCCCAAGGACGAGGTCGCCGCCCTGCGCGTCCTCAAGCTCGTCCCGGGCATAGGGCCGGCGGCGGCACGGCGGATTTTCGGTCGCATTCAGGATGCACGCGGGTTTCTTGCCGGCGTGCACGACGAAGCCTCGGCCAAGACGGCCGTGCCGCTCGACGCGCTGATGGGCTTGTTGCGCGCGCTCGGCACGTCGGCCTCGTGGCACGCGGAGCTCGACCAGGTCAGACGCTGGTACGACCCGCTGCTCGAGTCGCGCTACGACAATGCCCTCACGCGCCGCGGTGATCTCGATCAGCTCGGCAGCATCGCCGCCTCGCATGCGTCGCGCACGGCGTTTCTCACCGAAATCACGCTCGACCCACCGCAAGCTTGCGGCGCCCACGCGGGGCCGCCGCTCAAGGACGAGGACTGGCTGGTGGTGTCGACGATCCATTCGGCCAAGGGCCAGGAGTGGAAGTCGGTCATGATCCTCAACGTGGTCGACGGCTGCATTCCCTCGGATCTCGCGACCGGCAGCGCGGACGAGATCGAGGAGGAACGCCGGCTGCTGTACGTCGCGATGACGCGCGCACGCGAGGACCTGGTGCTGTTGCAACCGGTGCGGTTTGCCGTTCGCGGTCAGACGCCCGGCGGCGACCGCCACGTCTACGCCCCGCGCAGCCGGTTCATCGGCGATGCCGACTTGGACGCCTTCGATCTCGTCCGGCCGTCGGCGGGAGCCGGTTTCGACCCGGGCGCGGCGCCGCAAGAGCGCGCATTGGCGGTGGATCTCAAGGCGGTCATGCGCGAGATGTGGAGCTATTAACTATTGATAGAGCTGCCAAACCAGCGACCTCTTCCACCTGCGGGCGTCGAGCCGCGGAGCGGTCAGGATCGAACGACGCAACCGCGTCGTTCGATCCACCAGCGGTGAAGCCTCGGTATCCAGGGTGAAGCAGGCGAGCCGCTTCACCCTTGCCGTCGCGCCCGCGGGAATTACTTGCCGTCCCGGTCTGCATCGCCTGGCATGGCGCGCTCGAGGCGATCCCATGCGGCGCGCGCCGGTTGGCGCGCTTCCGACCACGGCATGCCGTTTTGCGCGCGTCGCGCGTTGTAATCGCGTTCGATATCGCTTTCGACCTCTTCGAACGTGCGCGGGCGCTCGTAGCGGCCATACATTTCATACCCGGCGCGATAGGCAGGAGCATAATCATCGTACGTGCGCCCCACCTGGTAATACGGCTCGCGTGAATAGTTCTCCCGCCAATAGGCGTCCTCGCGGGTAGGATCGAACGCCTCGGCGACTGCCTTGCCGGCCAGCCCGCCGGCGATAGCGCCGATCGCCGCACCGACCGCCGTGCCGACCGGGCCCGCGACGGTGCCCGCGACGGCGCCCGCCGTCGCACCGCCGGCGGTCGCGCCTGCGCCCACGCCCACCGGGTGCGCGCCCGGCGCTCCGGAAATGGGATCGCGGTTGGCATCGCGCTTCTCGGTCTTGCGG
This sequence comes from Burkholderiales bacterium, assembly GCA_020848435.1. Lineage (GTDB taxonomy): Bacteria > Pseudomonadota > Gammaproteobacteria > Burkholderiales > WYBJ01 > WYBJ01. The sequence continues at coordinate 52,336 of JADLAC010000010.1, forward strand.
TTGGTCTTGCGTTCCTTGGTGATGTTGGCCATGACGAGTTTCTCCTCGTTGAATAACAGTGCTCGTCGCCAAACGCATCCGTCAGGCCCGCCACCGGACGGACCTGCTAAGCGGTTAAGCAGGAACGACGGTGCCCGGCGCGCGAATCGGGCAGTGCGCGTTGCGCACTGGCACGCTGGGTGCTACGGCGCCGGCCACAGGCGCAGCAAACGGCGAGGAGAACGACGCCATGGCCAAGTACGGTAAGAAGGCATCGAACAAGGTCGCGCAAGCGATGCGCGAGCGCAAACGCGGTACGCTCACGAGCGGCCGTTCGGGTAAGAAAGTCACCAGCCGCAAGCAGGCGATCGCAATCGGACTTTCGCAAGCGCGCAAAGCCGGCGCCAAGGTGCCGGCCAAGAAGTCGAGCAAGAAGAGCACGCGCGGGGGCAGCGTTAAGGCCAGCGCAAAGAACAGCGCAAAGAAAAGCGCAGGTAAGAAACCGAGCGCTAGGAAGCGTAGCAGTGCATAGCCGCAAGCAGCACGATCATCTTGTCGGCCAGCACGCGGCGCTTTCTCGGGAGCGCAGCATTACCTAAGCCGAGCGCGAGTCGATGCATCGAGCGCGCACGACTCGCTCGCGGGCGCGGGCTCGGTAAGGTAGCGGCTGCTCACGCTGCGGGCTCGCGTTGGACGATCGTTCGCAAGCCTTACGCGGCTACCCGGTCAGGATTACATCGCGCTGCACGGGCGGGCGATGCGCGCTTTCGGACCGGCCGGCGGCGGGCGGGCATACCGGGTGCGGACTTCCAGGCGAAGCTGTCGCTCTCCGACGGAGACGATCGGTACGAAGCAGACGGCGGGCCTCCAACCCATCGAGCTTCGACATGGGTTGCAAGACTGCCGGAAGTTTCGACTCGTCACTCCAAGCGGACCGCGGCGGCTTCTTCGTTTTGTGCACTGCTTGTATGGACGCCGTTCATGATCATGGCGCGATTGCGCGCCTGCGTGCCGAGGCGCAGCGCTGCAAGGCCTGCCCGTTATGGCGCTACGCCACCCAGACGGTGTTCGGCGAAGGCAGCGCATCCGCGCCGGTCATGCTGGTCGGGGAGCAGCCGGGCAACGAGGAGGATCGCCAAGGTCATCCCTTCGTCGGTCCGGCGGGGTTGCTGCTCGCTCGCGCGCTCGAGGACGCCGGCATATCACGCGACGCTGTCTACGTGACCAACGCCGTCAAGCATTTCAAGTGGGAGCCCCGCGGCAAGCGGCGCATTCATAAGACTCCCGCGCAGCGCGAGATCGACGCCTGCAATCGCTGGTTGAACGCCGAAATCGATTCGGTCCGCCCGCGGATGATCGTCTGCCTTGGCGCCACCGCGGGCCGCGCCGTGCTGGGCTACTCGATTCGTATAGGCAGCCTGCGTGGCGTGCTCCATGCCGCAGCCGAACGCCCGGCCCAGCAGGTCGCGGTAACCTACCACCCGGCGTACGTGCTGCGCCAGCGCGATCAGGAGCGCTTCGCTGCGGCTTACGGCGAGTTGGTGGCCGACCTGCGCGGCGTGGCGCACGCGTTGCACGAGAGCGCCGAGCTGGCGCTGCGCTGACACTACGCGCGGCGGCCTGCGCCTGCGCCCTGGATCCTGTGGTCGATCGCGCTGTATGGCGTGGCGATGCTGTACTGGCTGCCGGTGGTCTGGCTGCAAGTGCGTATGGCGCGGATGGCCGAGGATGCCGTGCGCGGCGGGCAGAGCTTGCCGGCGCGGTTCTGGTGCTTCCACCGGATCTGGACTGCGCTCGGCGTTCCCGCCTTTGCCGGCGTCATCGCGATCCTCTATCTCATGGTCGTAAGACCGGCGTGACGGTTCCTGGCGTTGCGCGTCATGCGGCGGGCATCGCGCTTGCATGCACTCGCGCGCACTTCATATCGCTAACACCAGAGGACAGCCGCCATGCCGAGAACAGCCACCCGTTCGTCCAAGACCCGCTCCCGCGCCAGCCGCGCCCCGAACGCCATCGACATGCTGACCGACGACCACGCCAAGGTCCGCAAGATGTTCAAGCAGTTCGAGAAGATGCAGGAAGGCGAGGAGCGTGAGAAGGCCGAGCTGGTGCAGCAGATCTGCATGGAGCTCAGCGTGCACGCGCAGGTCGAGGAAGAGATCTTCTACCCGGCTGCGCGCGATGCGATCGAGGAACACGATATCCTGGACGAGGCCGAAGTCGAGCACGCCTGCGCCAAGGATCTGATCGCGCAGCTCGAAGGCATGCAACCCGGCGACGAGCTGTACGACGCCAAGGTGACGGTGCTGGGTGAATACGTCGATCACCACATAAAGGAAGAAGAAAAGCAGCTTTTTCCCAAGGTGAAGAAGGCGCGCCTGGACCTCGAAGAGCTGGCCGAACAGATCGAGGCACGCAAGGGCGAGTTGATGCACTAGCGCGTCTGGCGGGCTCGAAGCGCGGTGGCTGTCGGTGCGGCTCTGCTACTGGTCGATTTCATCAATCCGATGGACTTCGACGGCGGCGAGCGTCTGGCGCTGCGCGCCATCCGCGCGGCGCGCCAGACGGCGCGACTCAAGCGCCGCGCGCGCGCCGAGCGCGTACCGGTCGTCTATGTCAACGACAACTTCGGCGACTGGAGCGCCAACTTCGAAGCCGTGCTGCGCCAGTGCGAGGCGTCGGCGCGCGGGCGGCCGCTGGTGCAACTGCTGTGTCCGGATCGCGGCGATCTGTCGATCCTGAAACCGCGCCACTCGGCCTTCTACGGCACACCGCTTGAGTTCCTGCTCGACGAGCTGCGTGTCGACAGCCTGATTCTCGCCGGGGTGCAGGCGCATATCTGCATTCTCTTCACGGCCCACGATGCGTTTCTTCGCCGCTATCGATTATGGGTGCCGGCGGATTGCGTCGCCTCCGAAACCGCCGCCGGCGAGCATGCCGCATTGGCGCACCTCGCCGAGGTGGCCGATGCCGATGTGCGCCCGGCAGCACGCGCGGAGGCGCCGCTGGCGAAATGCTTCGCTGCGAAGAAGCCGGCCAGGGCCGCCCGCGGACAGCGCAGCGCTGTCCAGGGCGCACGGGCCTGAAGATCGCGCACCGGCATCCTCCCGACCGGCACGACCTACGCTGCAATGAAGATCGCCCAAGTCGCTCCTCTGTTCGAAAGTGTCCCGCCCTCCGGCTACGGCGGGACCGAGCGCGTGGTCAGCTACTTGACCGAGGCGCTGGTGGCGATGGGACACGATGTGACGCTGTACGCGAGCGGCGACTCGCGCACCAAGGCGCGGCTCGTGGCGGCCGCACCGCGCGGCTTGCGCTTGGATCCGTCCGGTCCCGATTGGATCGTCATGCATACGCTCCTGGTCGACCGGGTAGTGCGCGACGCGCCCGGCTACGACATCGTCCACTTTCACATCGACACCTTGCCGCTCCCGCTCGCGCGCTACTGCGCGCGGCCCTGCCTGACGACCTTGCACGGGCGGCTCGACCATCCGGACGTGGCACGGCTGTACGAGCGTTTCCCTGAGCATCCGCTCGTCTCGATTTCCGCTGCCCAGCGCCGGCCGCTGGCGCGAGCGAACTGGCTCGGCACTATTCACCACGGCTTGCCGGAAGACCTCTATTCCTTTCACCCTCGGCCGGCCGACTATTTCGCCTTCGTCGGCCGCATCTCGCCGGAGAAGCGTCTCGATCGCGCCATCGAGATCGCGCTCGCGTGCTCGACGCGATTACGCATCGCGGCCAAGGTGGATCCGTACGATCGCGAGTACTACCGACGCGTCATCGAGCACCGGCTCGACCATCCCTTGATCGAATTCGTGGGCGAGATCGGCGAGCACGAGAAGAACGACTTCATCGGCAATGCGCGGGCACTGCTGTTCCCAATCGACTGGCCGGAGCCCTTCGGCATCGTGATGATCGAGGCGTTCGCGTGCGGCACGCCGGTGATCGCTTACGGCCACGGATCGGTACCGGAAGTCGTGGTCGACGGTGTGACCGGTTACGTGGTCGGCGATCAAGACGAGGCGATCGCAGCGGCCAAGCGAATCGACCGGATCGACCGGCGCGCGTGCCGGGAGGAGTTCGAGCGGCGCTTCACCGCGTGCGTGATGGCGCAAGGCTATGTCGCGGCCTACGCCCAGCTCATGAAGCGGCCGCTGTCGCTGTCGGCCTGAGAGGCCACCCATGGCGGAACGAATCCAGATCGGCGACCAGTGGTATGTCGCGGCGACTTCGGCGCGATCCGAGGAAAATCCCAAGGTGCTCAAGCACGATCGCACATTCGTCCTGTTCGATCGTTTCGGCGACATCCAGGCGCTCGCGCCCGGCGAGCAAGGGCTTTATCACGACGATACGCGCTTCCTGTCGCACCAGGCACTGACGCTCGACGGCGCGCGTCCGCTGCATCTCGGCGCGAGCACCAAGGAAGACAACAGCTTGCTCGTGATCGAACTCATGAACCCTGACCTCGGTATCGATTTGCCCGCGCCCGCGCTCATCGCCGTACCGAAGGGCACGCTGCACCTGTTTCGCGCCAAGCTGCTGTGGCAGGGCCGCTGCTACGAGCATCTCCGTCTCACCAACCACGGCCGCGATGCGGTCGGCGTGACACTCGGGTTGAGCTTCGAGGCCGATTTCGTCGATCTGTTCGAGGTGCGCGGGATGAAGCGCCCGCAGCGCGGCGAGCGCCTGGAGGCGATCGTCGGCCAGGCCGAAGTCACCTTGCCCTACCGCGGGCGCGACGGCTGCCTGCGCCGCACGCGCGTTTGCTTCGATCCGCAACCCGCGACGCTCACCTCCGGCCAGGCAACGTTCCTGCTCGAGCTTGCTCCGGCGCAGGAGTGCCACCTGTATTGCACGGTCGTGTGCGAGTACGCGGATGGGGCGCAGCGCGCGGCGGGCGGCGATGCGTGCGCGGTTGCGCCTCGCTTGCACTACGAGCGCGCACTGCGGCGCAACAACACGGCCCGCGGAACGGCGTCGAACGGGCATTGCGCGCTCACCACCTCGAATCCCCTGGTGAACTTGTGGCTCGATCGCTCGGCGTCCGATCTGGCCATGCTGATGACCGATCTGCCCACGGGGCCGTACCCTTACGCCGGCGTCCCCTGGTATGCCACGACCTTCGGCCGCGACGGCTTGATCACCGCCCGCGAGTGCCTGTGGCGAGATGCCGCGATCGCCCGCGGAGTGCTCGCATTTCTGGCGTCGACGCAGGCGCAGGTGGAAGACCCGGCCCAGGACGCCGAGCCCGGAAAGATTCTGCACGAAGCGCGCCGCAGCGAAATGGCGCGCACGGGCGAGATTCCCTTCGGCCGCTACTACGGCACGGTGGACGCGACGCCGCTGTTCGTAGCCCTCGCCGGCGCGTACTACCGCCGTACTGCCGACGCCGACTTCATTCGCGCCATCTGGCCCAATGTATTGCACGCGCTCGCATGGATCGACGGCGCCGGCGATTGCGATGGCGACGGCTTCGTCGAATACGCCCGGCGCAGCGACCAGGGTCTGGTGCAGCAGGGTTGGAAGGATTCGCAGGACTCGGTATTCCATGGCGACGGCGAGCTGGCGCAGCCGCCGATCGCCCTGTGCGAAGTCCAGGCCTACGTGTACGAGGCGAAGCTGATGGCGGCCGATCTCGCCCTTGTGCTCGACGACCAGGTCTTGGCGCAGCGCTTGTTCACGCAGGCGGCGGACCTGAAGCGCCGCTTCGCCGAGGCATTCTGGTGCGACGACCTGGGCATGTACGCGCTCGCGCTCGACGGGCGCAAGCGCCCTTGCAGGGTCGCATCGTCCAACGCCGGGCATGCGCTCTGGACCGGGATCGCATCCCAGGAGCACGCGCAGCGACTGGTCGACGGGCGGTTGTTCGGTCCGGAGTTCTACAGCGGCTGGGGCATCCGCACGATCGCCAGCGGGCAGGCGCGTTACAACCCGATGTCGTATCACAACGGCTCGGTCTGGCCGCACGACAACGCGCTGATCGCCATCGGCTTGGCGCGCTACGGCTATACCGACAAGGCGTTGCGCATCTTCTCCGGGCTGTTCGATGCGAGCCTGTGCTTCGACCAGCATCGATTGCCCGAGCTGTTCTGCGGATTCGCTCGGCGCACGGGAGAAGGTCCTACGCTCTACCCGGTCGCATGTTCGCCTCAAGCGTGGGCGGCCGCCGCGGTGTTCGGCTTGCTCCAGGCCTGCCTCGGACTGGACTTGAATGCCGAGAAGCAGGAGATCGCGTTGCATGCGCCGCGCTTGCCGACCTTCGTCGATTGGCTAGAGATCAGGCGCCTTCGCGTGGGCAAGGGCGAAGTCGATCTGCTGGTAAAGCGTTACGAGAACAACGTCGGCCTCGAGGTGACGCGCAAGCAGGGCGAGGTCGGCGTGCGTGTGGAAATTTGAGCCCGCCCCTGCCGGCGGCGCGCGATCTCACGGGAACTCGCCGTGCGGCTGCGTTCACGTGATTCGATCAACCACGGAGGTGTGCAATGAACGTGCGTGAAGTCATGACCCCGAAAGTCGCATTGACCTCGCCCGAGGACAGCGTGCAGCGCGCGGCCGAGCTGATGCTGGACATGGATGTGGGCAGTCTCCCGGTCGGGGAAGACGACCGCCTGGTCGGCATGGTCACCGATCGCGACATCGCCGTGCGCGCGGTCGCGCAGGGCAAGCCGCCGAGCTGCCGCGTGCGCGAAATCATGACCCCCGATGTCGACTACGTGTACGAGGACGATTCGCTGGAGGAGGCCGCGCGTACCATGAGCGAGCTGCAGGTGCGCCGCCTGCCGGTGGTGAATCGCGACAAGCGCCTGGTCGGCATCGTCGCGCTGGGCGACTTGGCCTTGAGCAAGCAGGACAGCGCGGCGGATGCACTCGCCGGCATCTCGCAACCGTGACTGCCGCGGGTCCGGCCGCGCGGCCGGACCCAAGGTCGCTCAAGGCCGCAGCACGACCTTGATGCAGTCGTCCTGCTTGCGCATGAAGGTGGTATAGCCCTCCGGCGCTTCGTCGAGGCTCATGCGGTGCGGCACTGCACCTTGGGGTGAGGTCTTGCACGTTGCGGCTCTCCCCGCGGTCCGGTGTTGCAACCTGCAAAACATCGTGACACGCAGCCGAGCTTGAATCTTCCTTCTTGTATCTTTTTCCGCTGGGCAAGGAGAGAAGCGAGGCGCAGTCGGCTGCTTCTGCAAACAGCGGGTAACGGGCAGGAGCGCACGGACGATTCCAGGCAGGAACGCGCGTTGCGATACAGGCAGCATTCCGGCCTCGCGCTGCTCTCGGGCCAAGAGCCGGCCGGCACGTTACGAGGAAGCGACCATGCGATCCGACAGCATCACTCTTTTCATCACCGGCGCGATCGGCGCCGTGCTCGGCTTCGCGGCGTTGCTTGCCGGTGTGCAAGGCGTGGGCGCGATACTGTGTGGCCTGGTATTCGCCATCGCCGCACTCTGCCTCCTGACCGGCTGGCGCTTCTGGTGCGGCAGCCCACTCACGCGTTACGACGAAGGCCGGCGCCTGTAACGCCAGGGCTCACGCGCGCTGCGACACTCAACACCCATCCGGCCGCGACTCGGCTTGCGAGCGCGGCGGGCGGCATCGATTTCCCTGATCAAGAATGGCCCGGCCGTACCGTGGGACGGCGCCGCGCCGTCGCGTTGTGCAACGAGCTCTCGGCGTTCAGTCCCGCATCGTCATGGATACCCACGGCGTGACGGACTACCAGCTCGCCGCCGAGCCACGCGGTCACCAGCGCAAGGCCGACGCCGGCGAACGATAATGCCAGCGCGAGCCCCGGCACTGCCGCGGGCGGCTCCGCGCGCAGCAACCAGCTGGCCGCGAACAGCACCACCAGGATCAAGTTGCCGCCGCCGTGCATCGCGCCGATGCGCTTCGCGCGGGTCCCCGCGGGTAGCTTGAGCCAATCCAGGAAGCCGAAGGGTGCGGCCAGCAGGCCTCCGAGCAGGCCTGCTGCCAGCGTCCAGTAGGCGACCGTCGTGAACTCGGCGTTGCGCGTGAACAGGTAGACGATATCGAATACCACCGAGGCTCCGAGCAAGCCCAGCGGAAACACGACCAGCATTTGATGCACGGGATGACCCAGCAAAGTGACTCGACCTTCCATGATCACATCCTTTCGCGGCCATGAGTTGGCGACTAGCCCGCGCCGGCGCGGGGCCGGCGAAGTGAGCGAGCGCCGCATTATCCATACCCGCAAGAGCGTGCTGTCGCATCGAATACCGCCAGGCGCCGCGCTTTGTCGGTACGCGCTCAGTGCCGTGTTCCGGCGCGCGGACATGGCGCCCGATTCTGCCGCCGGCGCGGATCGGGAAGCCTTCAGCGGGGCGCTCGAGGCGTACGCGCCAGGCCGCTCGCCGAATGTCGCCCCAGTGCCATCCGTAACGCATTCGCCAGTGACGAGCGCAGCCACCGGCCCGAGGCGCCGGCAGCGACGTCGCAACCGAAGCAATCGGGCCGGGACGGAAGGCCGACATCAGCGCTTCCGCCCGGCCCGCGGGGTGACGCGTAGAACGGTCGAATGCTACTTGCCCGATCCGGAGCCGTCGGTGGCGCCGCGGGCGGGGCTGCTCGGGGAGCTGCTGCTGCCGCTGCCGGCGCTCGACGAACCCGTGGCGCTGCCGCCGGAGCCGCCCGTGGTCGAGCCGGATGCCCCGGCGCTGCCGGCGGCGCTACCGGAAGTCCCCGACGAGGTTCCGCCTGCCATGCTGCCCGAAGTCGTACCCGATCCCATGCCGGAGGCACTGGCGTGCACGCCGAGCGAGTCCATCGTACGTTGATCCATGCCGCTCGCGCCGGTGAGATTCTGCGAGCGCTGGTACTTGCTCAACGCGGCGCGCGTGCGCGGTCCCACGATGCCGTCGACCGGGCCGGGGCTGAAGCCCTTGTCGGCGAGCGCCTGCTGCACTTGACGCACGGTGTCCGTGCTCATCGACGCGCCGCTCATGTCGCCGCGTTGCATCGACGCGCTCGGCGTGGTGGACGTATAGCCGGCCGCCCAGGCCGACGCCGACGCAAGCGCCATGCAACAAAGCGCCGCCGCGATCGGGGTTCGATTGAGTTTCATCTCGCTACTCCTTTGGATACGATGAGGTTCAGTCGAAGGCGGCGCCGTGTGCGCACCGACTCCCGCCGTGCCACTGCAAGCCGCATTCCCGCCATGCGCGGGCGATCAAGGGAACGTGCCCCGCTTATGCCGCTTCATGTCCGTGGTGAAGTGGTCCTGGGTGACACCGAGCTCCTGCTGGTTGTCATGATGCTGGGCGCTGCCGGGTTCGGCGCGATGCGCCTTGTCGGGCTGAGGCGGCGGTGGCGCTTCGCCGGGCTGCTGGTCGCCGCTCTTGATCCGCGTGCTGCTGTTCGCGTCCTTCACGATTCGATCCTCACAGGTGAATGCGGGAGCCTGAGCGACGCATCGTGAATGCCCGCGGCGGCACCTGGCGGGACCCGCAACGCAGGCGGGCGCGGGCCGCTCGGCAACCATGCGCTGCAGGCCGGGCAGCCGGTCGGGTTTGATTCCGTTTCAGTGCATCGGGATGCGCGATGCATTCGTCATACCCACGGGGTGCGAAGCTCCGCCGCGCCGCGGCAGCCCCGGAACGCGGCCAGGGGCAGGATCACGTTCGATCGGATCGGCATCCCGGCGGCCGGCAGCGGCGCCTGCGGATTTCTGGCCATGCGTTTGCCCGCGCGCGCGCGTCTACGTGGCCACGCACCTCGGATCGGTGCCCTCACCGTAGGCATACGATGGGCGGGAGATCGCCGTGGTGCCGCCGTAAGTCTTTCGTGCGCGCGCAATTCTTGCCGCGATGACAGCGAGCGACGGGCGAAGCCGTGCGCGCTTGACCTTCATCAATATCGGCTTGGCCGTTACCGCGCACAATCCGCGCCACGGTTTGATGTGGCATGCGGAGACGCCCAGACGTGGCTTATCGAACGATACTGCTCCACCTCGACGGCAGCACGAACGGCTCGGCGCGAGTCGAGCTTGCCTGCGCGCTGGCGGCCGAGCACGAGGCGCACCTGGTCGGACTGGCTGTGCAGCCGCCCTTGGCTATTCCGGGCACCGCCCCGACCGCGGCGCTGATCGAGCTTCTGAGCGCGCAGTGGGATGCCGATCGCAAGGCGCTCACGCAGATGTGCGAGGGTTTCGCGGCGAGGGCGCGCAGCGCGGGCGTCACGCAGGCGGAATCCCGCTTCATCGACGGCGATCCCGATCGGATGCTGCCCTTGCACGCGCGCTATGCCGATCTCCTGATCGTCGGTCAGGGGGTGCCGGAGGCTGGCGTGAGCGCCGAGACGATGGTGCTCGATGGCGCTCGCCCGGTGCTGATCGTCCCGCACAGCTTCGAGCTTCGCCGGGTTGGCGAGCGCGTCCTGGTCGCCTGGAATGCGAGCCGCGAGGCGACCCGTGCCTTGACCGATGCGCTGCCGCTGTTGCAACGCGCGCAGCAGGTCGACGTGGTCACCGTGAACGCCATGCCCGAGGCGCGTGGGCATGGCGAGATGCCTGGCGCCGATATCGCCCTCTATCTTGCTCGCCATGGCGTCAAGGCCAACGTGCTGCCGACCTACGGCGAGGACGCCGAGGTGGGCGAATGGCTGCTCTCGCGTGCCTCCGACCTCGGCTCGGACCTGCTCGTGATGGGCGCCTACGGCCATTCGCGCCTGCGTGAGCTGGTGCTCGGGGGCGCGACGCGCACCGTTCTCGAGTCCATGACCGTTCCCGTGCTGATGTCGCGCTGAGCGCGGCGGCGTGGTCCGATTCGCCGCCCTGAGCGCGTGGCCCGTCCCGACAGCCATTTTTCCTTGTGTGTTCGCCTTTTCACCCGGCCTGACGCGAGCTACCATAAGCCATTTAATCTGCCGGATAAGCCGCGATTCTTAAATGGTTTTTGCGTCGTGCCGGCAAGCCAGGAGCCTGCCATGAGCGTGCCAGCGGAGGAACAGGGTTGAAGCCGACCGATATCCGAGACCCGAGCTATTTCCACAAGGTCGTCGATTGCCAGTGGGCCTGTCCGGCCCACACCCCAGTCCCTGAATACATCCGCTTGATCGCCCAGGGGCGTTACGACGACGCCTACATGGTCAACTGGTACTCCAACGTCTTTCCGGGCGTCCTCGGCCGGACCTGCGACCGGCCCTGCGAGCCGGCTTGCCGCCGCGGCCGGGTCGAGGACGGCCAAAGCAAGGAGCCTGTCGCCATCTGCCGGCTGAAGCGGGTCGCGGCGGACAACAAGAGCGACATCCGCGCTCGGCTGCCGAAAGCGGCCAAGCAGAAGAACGGCAAACGCATCGCGCTCATCGGCGCCGGACCGGCGTCGCTGACGGTTGCGCGCGACCTGGCACCGCTCGGCTATCACCTGGTGGTCTACGACCAGGATCCGCAAGGCGGCGGCATGATGCGCACCCAGATTCCGAAGTTCCGCCTGCCCGAGAGCGTGCTCGACGAAGAGGTGGCGTATATCACCGATCTCGGCCTGGAGCTGCGCCTGGGCCAGCGCGTGGACAGCCTGAAAGCCGTGCTGGCCGAGGGCTACGACGCGGTCTTCGTCGGTTGCGGAGCGCCGCGCGGGCGCGATCTCGATATCCCCGGGCGCGCGCAGGCCGCCGCACACATCCACATCGGCATCGACTGGCTGTCGAGCGTGTCCTTCGGCCATATCGACAGCATCGGCAAGCGGGTGATCGTGCTCGGCGGGGGCAACACGGCGATGGACTGCTGCCGCTCGTCCAAGCGCCTGGGTGGCGAAGACGTGAAAGTGATCGTGCGCTCGGGCTACGAGGAGATGAAGGCTTCGCCCTGGGAGAAGGAGGACGCGACCCACGAAGGCATTCCGATTCTCAACTTCCTCGTGCCCAAGGCATTCATCCACGACAACGGCCGCCTGACCGGCATGAGCTTCGAAAAGGTGAAGGCCGAGTACGACGCGAAGGGGCGCCGCCGCCTGCTGCCCACGGGCGAGCCCGATCAGCACTTCGAGTGCGACGACGTGCTCGTCGCCATCGGCCAGGAGAACGCGTTCCCGTGGATCGAGCGCGACCTCGGCATCGAGTTCGACCAGTGGGGCATGCCGAAGGTCGACGAGGTGACCATGGCGTCGACGCTGCGCGGCGTGTTCTTCGGCGGCGATGCGGCCTTCGGCCCGAAGAACATCATCTGGGCGGTGGCCCATGGCCACGAGGCCGCGATTTCGATCGACCAGCTCTGCAATGGTGAAGACATCCGTACCCGTCCGGCGCCGATGGTCAATCTCGTGTCGCAGAAGATGGGCATCCACGAGTGGAGCTACGACAACGAGGTATCGCTCGACCAGCGCTTCAAGGTGCCGTGGAACGACGTGCGGGTGACGCTGAAGAACATCAAGCTGGAGGTCGAGAAGGGATTCGATGCGGCCACGGCGTTCAAGGAAGCGCAGCGCTGCCTCAACTGCGACGCGCAAACCGTCTTCAGCGCATCCCTGTGCATCGAGTGCGATGCCTGCGTGGACATATGCCCGATGGACTGCATCACGTTCACGGCGAACGCGGAAGAAGACGAGTTGCGCCAGCGCTTGAACGCCCCGGCGCTCAACAGCGCGCAGGATCTCTACGTCTCCACGACGCTCAAGACCGGGCGCATCATGGCCAAGGACGAAGACGTGTGCTTGCACTGCGGCTTGTGCGCCGAGCGCTGCCCGACCGGCGCATGGGACATGCAGAAGTTCTTTCTGGAAATGACGCACGCCGGGCCGTCGTGCCGCGACAAGCACGCGGCACCCGGACGCAAGGCTGCGTGAGAGGAAAATCATGAAGGCCCTAGAGGCTGTCAACGATTTCGTCGTCAAGTTCGCCAACGTCAACGGCTCCGGCTCGGCGAGCGCCAACGAGCTGTTCGCGCGCTCGATCCTGCGCATGGGCGTGCCGGTCAGTCCGCGCAATATCTTTCCGTCCAATATCCAGGGCCTGCCGACCTGGTACGAGGTGCGCATCACGGAGCGGGGCTATCTCGGGCGCCGCGGCGGGGTCGATCTCATGGTCGCGATGAACCCCCAGACCTGGGATCGCGACCTGAAGGAGATCGAGCCCGGCGGGTACCTGTTCCACGATTCCACCCGCGCGCTGCCGAAGTCGAAGTTCCGCGACGACATCAATGTCATCGGCATGCCGCTGACCGATATCTGCAACGCCACCTACACCGATCCGCGCCAGCGACAGCTTTTCAAGAACATCATCTACGTCGGCGCGCTGTCCGCGCTGCTAGAGATCGACCCGGCGGCGATCGAGAAGCTGTTCTCCGAGCAGTACAAGGGCAAGGAGAAGCTGCTCGACTCGAACGTCAAGGCGCTGCACCTGGGGCGCGACTTCGCCCTCGCCAACCTGCAATGTCCGATCGGCTTGCGGGTGCGCCGCGCCGACCGCGTCGGCGAGCGCATATTCATCGACGGCAACAGCGCGGTGGCGCTCGGCGCGGTCTACGGCGGGGCGACGGTATGCGGCTGGTATCCGATCACGCCCTCGTCCTCGGTCGCCGAGGCGTTCCAGCGTTATTGCCAGCGGCTGCGGGTCGATCGCGAGAGCGCCAAGAACCGTTTCGCCATCGTGCAGGCCGAAGACGAGCTGGCCTCCATCGGCATCGTGGTCGGCGCCGGCTGGAACGGCGCGCGGGCGTTCACCGCGACCTCCGGCCCGGGCATTTCGCTCATGTCCGAATTCATCGGGCTCGCCTATTTCGCCGAGATTCCCGCCACCATCGTCGACGTGCAGCGCGGCGGTCCTTCGACCGGCATGCCGACCCGCACGCAGCAATCCGACGTGCTGGCGTGCGCGTATGCCTCGCACGGCGATACCAAGCACATCCTCCTGTTCCCGGAAGATCCGAAGGAGTGTTTCGATTTCACCGCCCAGGGCCTCGACCTCGCCGAGCGGCTGCAGACGCCCGTATTCGTCATGACCGACCTCGACATCGGCATGAACACCCGCCTGTGCGAGCCGTTCGCGTGGGATGAGACGCGCGCTTACGACCGCGGCAAGCTCATGAGCTACGAGCGACTGGAGGCGGGGGTCGAATTCGGCCGTTATCTCGACGTGGATGGCGACGGCATCCCCTACCGCACCCTGCCCGGCACGCATCCCACGCGCGGGGGCTATTTCACCCGCGGCACGACCAAGGATCGCTACGCCCGCTATAGCGAGGCCGGGCCCGACTATGTCGACAACATGCAGCGGCTGCTGCGCAAGTTCGAAACCGCCAAGGGCCTCGTGCCCAAACCGCTGCTGGTGCCTTCGCCGAAGCCGGCGCGTTTCGGCGCCATTTTCTACGGTTCGACCAGTCCGGCCATGGTCGAAGCGCTCGATCTACTGGCCGAGCGCGGCATCCACGTCAACGCGCTGCGCGTGCGCGCCTTCCCGTTCGCCGAGGAAATCGTCGACTTCTGCAACTCGCACCCGTGGGTGTTCGTAGTCGAGCAGAACCGCGATGCGCAGTTGAAGACGCTGCTGGTGAACGACTCCGGCGTCAACCAGACGCGGCTGGTGTCGGTATTGCATTACGACGGTACACCCATCACGGCGCGCTTCATCGCCGACGAGATCGCGCGCCACGCCGTTTCGCACACCGTGATCCCCTTCAAGAAGGCTGTGTCATGACTTATATCGCCAAGCCCCGGCTGCACCATCCGACGCTGGCCGCGAACAAGCTCGGGTATACGCGCCGCGACTACGAGGGCAAGATCTCGACCTTGTGCGCCGGCTGCGGCCACGACTCCATCAGCGCCGCGATCATCCAGGCGTGCTGGGAGCTCGACCTCGAGCCGCACCGGGTGGCCAAGCTCTCGGGCATCGGCTGCTCATCCAAGACTCCGGACTATTTCCTCGGCAACTCGCACGGCTTCAACAGCGTGCACGGACGCATGCCGTCGGTGTTGACCGGCGCCAATCTCGCCAATCGCGACTTGATCTACCTCGGCGTGTCGGGCGACGGCGATTCGGCCTCGATCGGCATTGGCCAGTTCGCGCACGTCATGCGCCGCGGCGTGAACATGGTCTATCTCGTCGAGAACAACGGCGTCTACGGCCTTACCAAGGGACAGTTTTCCGCCACCGCCGACCAGGGCTCCCAGTCCAAGCGCGGCGTGGTCAACAGCGACGCGCCGGTAGACTTAGTCGCGCTGGCGTTGCAGCTCGGTGCCACCTTCGTCGCGCGCAGCTTTTCGGGCGACAAGGCGCAGCTCGTGCCCTTGATCAAGGCGGCGATCGTGCACCCCGGCGCGGCGTTCATCGACGTGATCAGTCCGTGCGTCGCCTTCAACAACCATGCCGGCAGCACCAAGAGCTACGAGTACGTGCGCGGTCACAACGAGCCGGTCAACCGGATCGACTTCGACTACTGGCCCAAGCGCGAGGAGATCACGGTCGACTACCCGGCCGGCGAGGTGATCTCGGTCACCCAGCACGACGGCTCGGTGCTGCGGCTGCGTAAGCTCGCTCCCGACTACGATCCGCACAACCGGATCACGGCCATGAACTACGTGCAGGAGCACCAGGCCAAGGGCGAGGTGGTGACGGGGCTGCTCTACGTCGACCCCGATCCCGAGGACTTGCACCGCCATCTCAACACCTTCGATGCGCCGTTCAATACCTTGGGCGCGAAGGATCTCTGCCCCGGCGCGGCGGCGCTGGAAAAGATCAACGCGGCCCTGCGTTAAAAAGAAAACGCGATCAGGGTCGAGGCTCGGACCAGGTTCGGCGGGTGTCGCGAGTATTCGCGACGTCACGCCGACGCCGGGCCCTTCAACTCGACCCGGTTGCCTTCGGGATCGCGCAGGTAGCACGACAGTCCATCGCCCTCCGCGCCGAAGCGCGTACGCAGCTCGCCCAGCTCGATGCCACGCGCGCCGAAATGGCGTTGTAGCGCCGGGAAATCGAACGGCTCGATGCGCAGGCAGAAGTGATCCATGTTGCGGCCTTCGATTCCGGGGGCAGCGCCGCCGGCGCGGCCGAGCTCGCCATCGAGCGCCACCAGGTCGATCATGGCGGTGCCGCCGCGCAAGTGGATGAGGCCGCGCCGCTCGTTGCGCTTGGCGATCTCGAACCCGAGCACGCCGCAGTAGAACTCCAGCATGGGATCGAAGCTTCGGCAGCGCAGGACCACGTGATCGATGCGCTGTACGCTGAAGGGCGTCATGGCGGCTGCCTCGCAATTTTCGCAGCGCTCATTGTGAACCGTCTGCTGGCCGGAAAGAAGAAATCCGCGGCGCTCGCGGCGCCTCGCACCCCGCATCCCGCATCCCGCATCGCGCATCGCGCGGCGACACCCTCCGCGCCTCGTAAGGCGATCAACGAAGGCGGACCGGCTCGACCGCTGCACGATACAGCGGCGGGCGACTCGACTCCACCGCGCGGTGTCTGCATCATGTCCATGCCGGAGCGGCGCGGCTGCGCTTTCAGCGATTGTCGCCGAGTCCTGAGCCCAATAGCCTTTGCAACGTGCAAGACCTGGCCGCAATAGGCGCATGCCGCAGCGCCACGGCGTATGGCCCGCTCGCCCCGCTCCGGTTTACAATGGAACTTTGTCCGGACCAAGTTCGCGCGTGCCCGCGCGCGACGCCAGGAGCATCATGATCAGACCCATCAACGTCGGCATCGTCGGCACCGGCTGGTGCGGCGGTATTCGAGCCAGAGCCTGTCACGCCAATCCGCTGGTGGACGGTTTGTACATCGCGGAAATCAAGCCCGAGCGGCTGGCGGAGGTGGCCAACGAGGTGGCGCCGCGCAAGGCGACCAGCGATTGGCGCGAGCTGCTCGAAGTGAAGGAGATCGATGCCTTGTTCATTTCGGCGACGCCGGAGACGACCCATTTCCCGATGGCGCGCGCCTGTCTCGCGGCCGGCAAGCACGTGTTCCTGGAAAAGCCGATCGCGCTCGAGCTGCACGAGGCCGACGAGCTGATCCAGCTCGCACGCGAGCGACAGGTCAAGTTCACCATCGGCTATTCCCAGCGCTTCAACCAGAAGTTCGCCTACATCAAGGAGCGCCTCGACGACGGCACGCTCGGGACGCCGATTTCGGCGCTGGTCAGCCGCCACATCGCCCGCTCGCTCGGCAACAAGATCAGCGGGCGCACCAAGCTTTCGCCGGCCGCGATGGAGGCGACGCACGACATCGATTTCGTCCTCTGGCTGCTCGATCCGCGCAAGCCGGTCAAGGTCTACTCGCAGTGGGTGTACGGCGTTAAGAAGGACAGCCACGGCGTACCGGACTGCCAATGGATCACCATCACCATGGACGACGGGGTCGCTTTCGTGATCGGCGCCGGCTGGATCCTGCCGCCGGGATATCCCAACTTCTCGTGGTGCTGGATCGAGTTCGTCGCCAGCGAAGGCGCGGTCTTCGTCGACGACACGCATCGCGATTGCGTGCTCACCACCATGAAGAACGGCGCGCAGTTTCCGCTGTCGTCGATGCCGGGGGAATTCGTCGGTCATACCTACGCCGGCCCCATGGGCCCCGAAACCGACCATTTCGTCCAGGCATGCGCGCTCGATCGCCCCGTGCTGGTGACCCCGGAGCAGGCGCGCACGGTGATGGAATGCTATATCGCCGCCGACTTGTCGGCCGAGCGCGGCGAGCCCGTCACCCTGCCGCTGCCCGAGCGGCGAGGGGCGTAGCGCCCGCAAGCAGCACGCATAGGAGCAAGACAATGGCAAGGAAGCAGGCAAAGAAGATCGGGCTCGCGATCATCGGCGGCGGCCGGGTCGGACTGATCCGCGGCGAGCTCGCCGCGCGCCATCCCGAGGTCGAGTGGATAGGCATCGCGGAGCGCAACCCGGAGCGAGCCCAAATCGTCGGCGAAAAGATCGGCGCCGACTTCGTGACCCAGGACTTTCGCGAGCTGCTGGCTCGGCCCGAGGTCAATGCCGCGGTGATCGCCACCGACGAGCATTTGCACGTCGATCCGGTGCTGGGCGCGGTCGAGCGCGCTCTGCCGATGCTGATCGAGAAGCCGCTCGCGACCGAGCTGGCCGCCTCCGAGCGCGTGATGGCGGCGATCGAGAAAGCCGGTGTCGACGCCGTGGTCGGCTATACGCAGCGCTTTCGGCGCCGCTGGCTGGTGGCCAAGGAGAAGGTACGCACCGGCGCGCTGGGTGAAGTCACGATGGTCACCTCGCGTGCGTTCATGAATCGGCTGGTGGCAATCGACAACTACCAGCGTACCGACAAGCCGGAAACCATCTCGCCCATGGTGATTTCCGGCACCCACGCGCTGGACGTGGCCATGTGGATGCTCGAGGGCAAGACCGCGGTCGAGGTGTACGCGCGCTCGGTGGACAAGGCGCTCGGCCCCAAGTGGCGCGGGATCGACGGCACGGCGAACATCATCACCTTCGACGACGGCACGATCTACCAGTCGGTCATCTCGTGGGCGCTGCCGGTGGTGTGGCCCGGCGCGGTTTACAGCCTGGAGATCGGCATCGTCGGCGTCGAGGGCGTGCTGACGATCGACGACACCCATCGCGACATCGTGCTCGCGACCGAAAAGATACAGACCGAAGGGTACGCACCGGACAGCCGCCGTCACGTCGACTTCCTCACCAGCTATCCGGTCGGCGACATGGCGCTCGGCGAGCTGCGCGGCCCGATGCGCGAAGAGACCAATTCCTGGCTCAACCGTGTCTCGATCGGCGTGCCGACGCAGCATGCGAGCGCAAAGGAGGCGCACAACCGGCTCATGCTGACCAAGGCGATGGATCTTTCGGCGCGCCTGAAGCGCCCGGTGCCGTTGCCGATCAGCGCCGAGGACGAGCGCCGGGGTTAGCATGCGCGCCGGGCTGGCACCCGCGAAGGCAGACGCTGCGCAGGTTGGCGGCGGCATCTATTTCACAGGAGGAGCGACGATGGGCAAGATCGCAGCGAGCGTAGCAGGCGCCGTACTCGGTTTCGGCATCGCGGCATCGGCGCTGGCGCAAGCCCCGGCCGAGGCATGGCCGGCGCGGCCGGTGCGCATCATCGTGCCGTATGCGCCGGGCGGGGCGACCGACATCACCGCGCGCCATTTCGCCAATCGTTTGAACGAAGTTACGGGCCAGCCCGTGGTGGTCGACAATCGCGCCGGCGCCTCGGGCATCATCGCCATCGAGCTCGCCGCCAAGGCGACGCCCGACGGCTACACGCTCCTGGTCGGCAACGTGTCGACCAACGCGATCAACGAGACCACGTTCGCCAGCCAGATGAAGGTCAAGCCCTCGCGGGCATTGACCGGCGTGAGCAACCTGATCGAGCTGCCGCATCTGTTCGTGGCGAGCAACGCGGTGGCGGCGAACACCATGCGCGATTTCGTCGCCTGGGCGAAGTCTCAACCCGCGGGCAAGATCAGCTTCGGCTCCTCCGGCGTCGGCAGCTATCCGCATCTGGATGGCGTTCGGCTCGCGCGTGCCGCCGGGTTCGATGCGGTTCACATCCCCTACAAGGGCGGCGCGGCGCAGATGCTGCCGGGCATCGCCGGCAACGAAGTGCAATACATGGAGATCAACCTGGCCTCGGGCCTGCCGTTCGTGCAAGCCGGCCGCATGAAGGCGATCGCGGCGGTGGGCAACCAGCGGCTACAGCAGTTGCCCAACGTCCCGACCATGTCCGAGAGCGGCTATCCGGGCATCGGCACCAACGCGTGGAACGGCATGTTCGCCCCGGCCGGAGTGCCGAAAGCCGTGCTGGCGCAGATTCATGCGCGGGTGCAGGCGATCATGGACGCGCCGCAAATGAAGGACACGCTGGCCAAGAGCTTCATGACCGTGGTGGTCGACAAGTCACCCGCCGATTTCGACAAGTTCGTGCGCGCCGAGGTGGACAAGTGGGGCAAGGTGGTGCGCGAGAACAACATCAAGGTGGAATGAGCGCCCCGCTGTCGATGCCCGCAGCGCGCGCCGCGTTCAGCGGCACGGGCGCTGCCCGGCTGCCGTGCTGAACGCCGCCATCGTCGGCCTGGGGTCGTGGGGACGCACGCTGGTCGAAAGCGTGCAGGGCAAGGTCCAAGGTTTGCGCTTCACCGCCGCGTATACACCGAACCCGGTCGCGGTAAGCGCCTTTTGCGACAGCATGGGCTTGCGCCTGGCACGCGACATCGACACGCTGCTGGGCGATCCCGGCATCGATGCCATCGCATTCGCCACCCCGAACAGCCAGCATTGCGCCCAGGTGCGGCGCGCCGCGCAGGCGGGCAAGCACGTGTTCGTCGAGAAGCCGTTTGCCTTGAGCGAGGCCGAGGCGCAAGCCGCGCTTAATGCCGTGGCGAGCGCCGGGGTGTGTCTCGCGGTCGGCTTCAATCGTCGCTTCCATCCGTTGATGCGCATGCTCAAGGCATGGGCGGCGAGCGGCCGGCTCGGCGTGCTCGTGTCCATCGTGGCGGAGCTCACCGCCACGACGGCGTTCTACCGCCCGAGCGGCTCGTGGCGTACGCGCACCGATGAAGAGCCCGCCGGCGCCTTGGCAGGCGTGGGCATGCACTTGATCGATGCCATGATCGATGTTGCGGGCCGGGTGCGGGAAGTCTATTGCGTGGCCGATCATCGCGCCGGACCGCACGGCGAGGATACGACGCATCTCATCTTGTGCTTCGATTCCGGCTTGAGCGCCACCGCCGCATGCTCGCTTGCCGCCGCGCGCGCGGCGCGCTTTGCCGTCTATGGCTCGGCAGGAATGTGCGAGCTGCTGCGCCCGGGCATGGACGTGTTGCGCTTCGTTCCGGCGGTCGCCGGCCGCGCGAGCCACCTTGCTGCGATACCCGAACCCGAGGTCACCGAGCTGTCGGGCTTCAATACCGTGCAAGCGCAGTTCGAGGCCTTTACGAACGCCGTGCGCGAGCGCCGAGCGTACCCGATCGGGCATGACGAGGTGCTGCACGGCGTGCAGGTATTCGAGGCCGCGGTCCGCTCGGCGCGAACGCATGGTCCGGTCGCGGTGGCGGGCGAGAGCAGACCCGCGAGTGCCTGCTGAAATGCGGCGCCGATCGGCATAGACTATCGCACCGTAGCAATCGCCGCGGGCGGCACGAATTGCCCCGCAGGGAGCAGTCATGGATTTTGCACTCAACGACGAGCAGCGCGCGTGGCAGGCACGCGCCCGCGACTTCGCACGCGATGAGATTCGTCCGATCTCCCTTCAGCGCGACGCCGTGTCGCAGCCGCGCGAGACCTGGGACTGGGAGATCATCAAGAAGGGTTCCAAGCTCGGCTTTCGTACCGCGGCCGTGCCGAAGGCCTGGGGCGGGTACGGCATAGACTTCGTGACCCAGGCGCTGGTCATGGCCGAGCTGGCGAAGGCCGACAGCGCGATATCGAAGGCATTCAGCCAGAACTGGAAGTGGAGCCACTTGATCGCCGAATTCTGTAACGACGATCAGAAGAAGCGCTTTCTGCAGCCCTTCCTGGCCGACGATACGTTCGTGATCGGCTCCGCGAGCACCGAGCCCAACTCGGGCTCGGACAATCGGCTGCCGCCGTTGGACGACATCAAGGCTGGCTTCCGGTTGCGAGCCGAGCGCAAGGGCGACGAGTGGCTTCTCAACGGCGAGAAGTGTTTCATCGCCAATGGCAGCGTCGGCAAGCTGTTCTTCGTCGGCGCACGAACCGACAGCAGCGTGCTCGCGCGCGAGGGCACCACCATCTTCATGGTGCCTGTAGACACGCCGGGTTTTCGCGTCGGCAAGGTGTTCAACAAGAGCGGCTGGCGCTTCTACCAGAACGCGGAGCTCGTCTTCGACGACGCACGCGTGCCCCACGCCAATGTCGTCGGCGAGGTGAACGGCGGTGCGCGCATCCGCTCCGGTTCGGCCTCGGAGTTCGGCGACCTGGAGCTCGCCGCCAACGCCCTGGGCGTGTGCGAGGCGGCGTGCGAATCGGCGTTGGGCTTGGCGCGCACCCGCACCCAGGGCGGCAAGACCTTGCTCGCGCAGCAGGCGGTGCAGTTGAAGCTCGGGCGCATGAACATGCTCACCGAAGCGCTGCGCGCTTTCGTCCTGCGCACGGCGTGGGAAATGGACCAAGGCGGCCACGGCGCCATCAACCCGGTGCTCGTCATGAACTACTCGACCGACGTGATCCAGGAGGTGACCGGGCTCAACATGGAGATTCACGGCGCCTCGGGCCATACCATGAACGCGGAGGCGGCCAAGCTCGTGCGCGACGCCATCATCTGGACGCACCTGGCGGGCGATTCAACCCAGCGGCTGAAGGTGATCCGCCGCTTTCCGAAGAACTGAGGCGAAACGAGGCCCATCATGCTCAAGATCGGCGTCATGCTCGGAGACGACATCGGACTGGAGGTCGTTCCCGAGACGGTCAAGGTAATGCAGGCAGCGGCGGAAGCGGCCGCGCTATCGATCGAGTGGCAGGAGCTGCCGCTCGGCGTGCTGGGGCACAAGCTGCACGGCCACACCATGCCCAAGTACACGGTCGACGCGCTGGCCAAGACCGACGGCTTCATCAGCGGACCAATCGGGCACAATGCCTATCCGCGCAACGATCCGACCTGGATCATGCCGCCGCTGCGCAAGCACTTCGACCTGTTCGCGAGCGTGAAGCCGGTGCGCTCGTATCCCAATCTGCCCTCCTTGCACAATGACGTCGACATCGTGTTCCTGCGCGAAGTGACCGAAGGCATGCAATCGAGCGGCACGGTGGTTGCGGGGGACGGCGAGTTCCGGCCCAACGACGAGATCTCGATCGGCTCGCGGGTGGTGACGCGCAAAGGCGCGAACCGCGTGGCGCGCGAGGCGTTCGAGATCGCGCGCACCCGTGCGCGCAAGAAAGTCACCTCCGTGCACAAGGAGCCGGTTTATCGCCTGGTGTGCGGGATGTTCGCCGAGGAGTGCCGCAAGGTCGCGCGCGAATACCCGGACTGCACCTTGGAGGAGGTGCTGGTCGACGGCTTCGCCATGAAGCTCGTGATGAAGCCGCAGCAGTACGACGTCGTGGTTACGACCAACCAGTTCGGCGACATTCTCACTGATGAAGGCGCGGGGCTGGTGGGCGGCCTGGGGCTCGCCCCGGGCCTGTGCGTGGGCGAGCGCTATGCCATGGCCCAGGCGACGCACGGCTCCGCCCCCGATATCGCGGGCAGGAACGTCGCGAATCCCTACGCCATGATCATGTCGGGCCAGATGCTGATGGCATGGCTTGGGCGCGCCCGCGGCGAGCCCAAGGCAAGCCGTGCGGCGCTATTGATGGATCGGGCGATGGAACGCGTGATTGCCGAGGCACGCGCGCTGACGCGCGATGTCGGCGGCACCGCGTCGACCAGCGAGATGGGCGACGCGCTGGCGCGCGCGGTCAAGGAAGTCGCACGCATCGCGTAAGCGGCCAGCGCACGAACAGGAGGGTTGTTCGCGACTCCGCGGGCCGGCGATTGCCGAGCGCCCACGCTGACGTAGTCGCGGGAGAGGGACCCGCGTAAGCGCGGTTCGCTTTCGCCGCCGGCCGGCGTGGCGGCGACCGGGAGAATACCGAGCGCGCTCAGCGCTCGTCGTCTTCGTCTTCTTCCTCTTCCTCTTCTTCGTCCATCTCGATCGGCTCGAGCGCGGAATCGATCATGTCTTCGATGTCCGCCAAGACGTTGCGCAGGCTCTCGACTTGCGTCTCGGGCTCCTCGTCGGTCGGCTCCAAGGCGCCATAGATCATTTCTCGAATGTCCGTCAGGACATCCTGTAGCGACTCAATCTGTTCTTCGAGTTCGGATTTACGCACGGCTTCCTCCAGTGTGCTCGTCGTTGCCCGGGATCGTGTCCGCTGGTCGAATATCGGCGCGCGAGCGCTCTCAAGCCCGGCGAAAATGGTAGCACGACTTGCGCGCGCAAGCCTCGGCGCAACGCCGGTCCAGGTAGAATCGGCTGCCCGCATGTTGCCTGGAGCGCGAGTCGATGTTGGTTGCCGCCTCATTGCTCGCGCGCGCTTCGCTGGTCGTGCTGGTCTTGCTCGCGCCCGCGGGTAGCGCGGCCGAAGGCGAGTTCGCGGTGCGCATCCAGGCCCCCGAGAGGCTGCGCGAGATCCTCGTTCAGCATCTGGAGATTTCGCGCTGGCAGGGCCACGAGCGGATGGATGCGGCGGAATTCAAACGCCTCTATCGCAATGCGCCCAAGGAGATCGCCGATCTGCTCGCGACCGAAGGCTACTACCGGCCGGTGATCGAATCGGCGCTGGACGAATCGGCCGGTCGCCTGCTCGCCCGCTTCACGATCGATCCGGGCGAGCCCGTGCAGGTGGCCTCGGTGCAGATCGAGGTGACCGGCGCGCTGCCGGCGCACGATCCCGATGCGGGACGCAAGATCGAGCGGCTGCGAGCGGCGTGGCCGCTCGCAGCCGGCGCGGTGTTTCGCCATGCCGAGTGGGAACAGGGCAAGCGCGGCTTGCTGCGCTCGCTCGCGCTCGACCGCTACCCGCTGGCGGCGATCGCCAAGAGCGAGGCGATCGTCGATCCCGGCAAGCGTACGGCGATTGTGAGCGTCGTGGTCGATAGCGGCCCGGCGGTGCGCTTCGGCGAGCTGCGAATCGAGGGCCTCGCCCGCTATCCTCGCAGCATCGTCGAGAACCTCAACCCGATCCGCGCCGGCGAGGCGTACTCGAACCTCCAGTTGCAGGAATTCCAGTCGCGGTTGCTCGACAGCGGCTATTTCACCAGCGTCACGGTGGACGCGGCGGCCGAGCCGAGCGGCGTTGCGCCCGTGCGCGTCTGGGTCGAGGAGCGTGAGGCGCGCCGTATCGCCTTTGGCATCGGCTATTCGACCGATACGGGAGCGCGCGTGCAAGCCGAATACCGCCAGCTCAACCTGCTGGAGCACGGATTGCAGCTCGGTGCGCGCGTGAAGCTCGAATCGCGAGCCCGCTCGGCGCGCACGGATCTGTTCTTTCCCACCGATGCCACGGGCTATCGCCATCGACTCATCGCGGAAACCGAGCGCAAGGACGTGCAGGGCACCGAGACCGACAAGGTGGTGCTGACCGCGGGCCGAGCGCGCCGCCGTGGCGACATAGAGACCGACGTTTCGATCAACTACATCGCCGAAGAAGAGCGCATCGCCGGCATCGGGCGCGAATCGCGCATGGCGCTCACGGGCAACTGGTCCTATACCATTCGGCGCACCAACCACCCGCTGTTCCCCGACCGGGGCTATCTGCTCAACGTCCAGCTTGGCGGTGCTCCGGGCATTCTGGTTGCGGAACAATCGTTTTTTCGCATCTACGGCCGCTCGGTGCACTATTTCAAGATGGGCGAGCAGGGCGTGCTCAGCGTGCGCGCGCAGCTCGGTGCCGTGCTGTCCCGAGGCACGAGCGACGTACCTTCGGATTTCCGCTTCCGCACCGGCGGCGACCAGAGCGTGCGGGGCTACGCCTTCGAGAGCCTCGGCGTGCGCCGGGGCAGCGCGGTCGTCGGCGGCCGTGCGCTCGCGCTCGCCGGTGCCGAGTACACTCACTGGATCAACGAAGACTGGGGTGCGGCTGTCTTCGTCGACGCCGGCAATGCGGCCGACGACTTCCGCGGCTTCCATCTCGCGCAGGGCTACGGCGTCGGTGCGCGCTGGCGCAGCCCGGTCGGCCCGCTGAACCTGGATCTCGCCTACGGCGCCGATGCGCGCAAGCTGCGGCTGCATTTTTCGGTCGGGCTCGCGTTCTGAACATGCGCTGGAGGAAGGCTTGGCGCTGGGCGCTATGGGTCGGGGTCGCGGCTGCGATCGCGCTCGTGGCACTGGGCTGGTTCCTGACCACCGACTGGGCGCTGCGCTGGGCGCTCGCGCGGGCAGCCGATGCTGCCGGCGGCCGGCTCACCTTCGAAGGTGTGGCGCGAGCCGGTCTCGAAACGCTGCATGTCGAGCGCGTGCTCTATCGCGGAGAAGCGGTCGAGGTCGATGCGCGCGCGGTCAGGCTGAGCATATCGATCGCGTCGTTGCGCGATCGCCGGGTGCTCGTGCACGAGCTCGCGGCCGATGCCGTGCGCATAGCGATGAAGGACGCCGAAGCCGAGCCTGCGCGGTTGCCGCCAAGCTTGGCGCTGCCGGCGCGGTTCGAGGTCCGCGCGCTCAAGCTGCGGCGACTGGTGCTCGAACGCCCGCAGGGCGACATCGAGCTTGCGGGCATCGATCTCGCGCTGCGCTACGACGCGGGCAGCTACGCGCTCGTGCTGCGCAGCCTCGACTCCCAGTGGGGCGCACTCGCCGGAAGCCTCCGCTTGGCCGGCGCGGCGCCCTTTCCGCTCGAAGGCATGTTCTCGTTGTCGCCGCGCGATCCGCGCCTAGGCAAGATCGCGCTCGCGCTCGCCGGCGAGCTTTCCGCGCTGGGTATCGGCGCGGTCGGAGCGGTGCACGGATCGATCGCGCACGTGCAAGCGGCATGCGCGCCGTTCGCCGCTGGCACGCTGCTCGCCGTCGATGCCCGCATCGCGTCGCTCGATACCCGTGCCTGGTACGGCGCCGCGCCTCGTGCCCGGCTCGATATCGGCGTGAGCGCCGCCGTCGAGCGCTCGGCGCGCGCGCGCGGGCGCTTGCACGCGATCAACCGCGAGCCCGGTGCTGCCGCGGCGGGGCGGGCGCCGATCGTGACGGCGAGCGCCGGCTTCGAGGGCAGCGGCACGTCCTGGCGGCTGCACGATATCGATGTCGATGCCGGGCGCACGGGCCGGCTCCGCGGCGAGGCCAAGGTAGAGGCGCAAAGCGTAATCGGCGCCCTCGCGGTGCGCCGGCTCGATCTTCGAACCCTGCACGAGCGCTTGCACGCCACCGCAATGGCGGGGCCGATCCAGATCGACGCGAACCCCGATCGCGTGTTGCTGCGTGGCGCGTTGGAGCAGCCCGGCAGTCGAATCGCGTTCGCTGCTCGCTACAGCACCGGCCGCATCGAGATCGAATCGGCGCGCTGGCGCGGTGCCGCGGGCGAGCTCAACTTGCAGGGTACGATGCAAACGGCGGCGCCCTACGCGTTTCAGGCGAGCGGGACGGCACGCGGCCTCGATCCATCTCGTTTGGGCGACTATCCGGCCGCGGCCATCAACGCCCGCTTCGATGGCCGCGGGCAGGTCGAGCCGATCGACGTGGCGCTGGCGCTTGCCATCGACGACGGCCGCTACCGCGGGCACGTGCTCAGCGGGGCCGGACGCTTACATTACCAGCCGAATCGCATCAGCGAGGTCGACATGGCGCTGCGGCTTGCGAACGCGCGGCTCGATGTGCGCGGCAGCTTCGGCGCGAGCGCCGACAGCCTCGGCTGGAGCGTGCACGTGCCGGAGCTCGGAAAGCTGCACGCCCGCGCGGCTGGCAGGCTCAAGGCTGCCGGCACGTTGCGCGGTGCATGGCGTGCGCCGGCCCTCGACTTCGACCTCGATTCCACGGGACTACGCTGGGGTGAAGGCATGGCCGCCGCGCGCCTCGCCGGCCGCGGCGCTCTGGCCGAGGGGCTCGATGGGCGCGTCGACATCGCGCTCGATGCCACCGGCATTCGGCTCGGAGAGATCGACATTGCTCGCGGCCGGGTGAACGTCGCCGGCACGCGCGCTCGCCACGAAGCGAGCCTGACGGCAAGCGCTCGCGGCTACGAATTCGACGCGCGTGCTGCGGGCGCTCTCGTGGACGGTCCGCTCTGGCAAGGGATCCTTCGCGCCTTCGAGCTGCGTGGACCGATCGCGACCCGGCTCGAGCAACCAGTCGACATCGTGGCGGGCGCCTCGGCCGTGCGCATCGGAGCTGCGCGCTTGCGCCTCGGCGCGGGGACGATCGAAGTGGCGAGCTTCGATTGGGGCCCCGGCCGATTGGCGAGCCGCGGCGCGCTGTCAGGCATTGCGCTCGACGCGCTGCGCCCAGTGCTGAGCCTGCCGCCGGCGCTGGGCACGCTGGTCGTGGCGGGGGCGTGGGATGTCGAGCTGGCGGATTCGCTGAGCGGCAGCATGAGCCTGCGCCGCGAAGCCGGTGACATCATGCTTCCCGGGTCGCCGCCGCTCGCGGCCAAGCTGCGCGCGCTGGCCATCGATGCACGCGGCGAAGGCGCGCAGATCGTGCTGCGCGCGGAGCTGGATTCGGCGACCTTCGGGCGGGTCGAAGCGCGCGGGACGACACGCGCGAGCCGGCGTGGAGGATCTTGGGGCGTGGCCGGCGATGCGCCGATCGATGTGCGCGTGAGCGCGCACATGCCCGCGCTCGCCTGGACGCGTCCGTGGCTCGAAGGACGCGCTTCGCTCGAGGGGCGCGCGGAGCTCGCCATGCACGCGGGCGGGACGCTCGCGCAGCCGTATTACGCAGGTGAGCTGCGCGCCTCCGACCTGGCGCTGGGGTTGGCCGAGCTCGGAGTGCAGCTCCGAAACGGCCGTCTCGATGCGCGCTTCGACGGCCAGGATCTCGTGCTTCGGACGTTGCGATTCGAAACCGGCGACGGCGTGCTGACTGGGAGCGGCAAGGCGAGCCTGGTGCCCGGCAGGCTCGCCGCGCACGTCACGCTGGATGCGACCCGGCTTCCGCTGTTGTCGCGTCCCAATCGGCTGGTGGTGGTGAGCGGACAAGCGTCGCTCGCGTGGGATGCGAGCCAGTTGCGCGCCCGCGGACGAGTTACGGCCGAGCGGGGTTTGATCGAGCTACCCCGCGCCGACACGCCATCGCCGAGCCGCGATGTGTTAGTGCTGGGAACGAAGCCCGCCGCCGTACGCGACATGAAGCTGCAAGCGGAATTCGCCCTCGACCTCGGCAAGGATTTCGTCGTGCGCGGCCGCGGCATCTCGACCCGGCTCGCGGGCACCTTGCACGCCGCGCTGGCGCCCGATGGAAGGCCGGTCTTGAACGGCACGCTGCGGGCCGTCGACGGCACCTATTCGGCGTTCGGACAAAAGCTCGCCATCGAGCGCGGCACGCTCACCTTCGTCGGGCCGGTGGAGAATCCGGCGCTCGATATCCTGGCGGTGCGCAAGACCGCCTCGGTCGAGGTCGGGGTCGCGATTGGCGGCAGCGCGTTGCTGCCGCGGATCCGGCTGGTATCGACCCCACCCATGGCGGATGCCGACAAGCTCGCCTGGCTCACCTTGGGCCACGGGCTCGATCAGACCGGCGGCAACGAAGCGGCGGCATTGCAGGCAGCCGCGCAGGCGTTGCTCGCGCGCGGCGCCGATCCGAACACCCAAGCGTCGCTGGCGAGCCGTCTCGGGCTCGATGAATTGTCGCTCGGCACGGTGAGCGCCACCGGCGAACGCGTGGTCAGCGTCGGTAAACGGCTCGCATCGAACGTGTACATCGGATTCGAGCGCGGCGTGACCGGCGCCGTGAACGTGATCAGGGTGACGTACGACCTGTCGCGGCGCTGGTCGGTGCAGGCGCGGGCCGGGACCGAAAACGCGCTCGACCTGTTCTACACGCTCGGATTTCGCTGATCGCGGCGGCGCGCCGCGATCAGTTCAGCTTGTGCTCCGCGCCTGCCGGCAACGGCGCGGGCGGCTGCTGCTGCGGATCGAGCGCCATGTCCCAGTCGGTCTTGCGCACGACGCCCTGGATCAAGCCGATGAACGAGTGCAGCAGCATCGCGTCCATGACGAGGTCCATGCCCTGGCCTGTGCTCGGGTGGAGCGAGATCACTGCGTTGCCGCGCCCATCGGGCCGGGCGCGCAATCGCGTGACCAGCGCCGGCTCCGCGCCCAGGGGCAGCGTGCTGGGCGTCTGATAAGGCGTGGTGAAGTCGGCGCCTCGCACGGCCTTGTCGTGCTCGAACTCGATCAGCGCCTTGCGCACGGTCGGATCGGCGTGCGTGCGCGCTTCGCCCACGACTTCGGTCACCTTCATCAGCACCGGCCAGAGGCCCTTGACGAAGCGGCGCGTGAGCCAGAAGCGCAGCTCGGCGCCGCCGTCGGTGGAAACGCGCAGCAGCAATCTGTCCTGCTCGTGTTGATACTCGATGCGAATCTGATGCAGCCGCATGTGTCGGTAGCTGGCCAGTGCTGCGGGACCGCTCGGCTGTGCCGGGGGTGACAGCAGCAGTTTGACACATACGGACGTTCATCCGCGAGCCTCGGTCGCATGGACCCGTGGGGGAATCAAGCAGGCGCACGCA
The DNA here is from genome assembly GCA_020848435.1 of Burkholderiales bacterium. Taxonomy (GTDB): domain Bacteria; phylum Pseudomonadota; class Gammaproteobacteria; order Burkholderiales; family WYBJ01; genus WYBJ01. The sequence goes on from JADLAC010000010.1 coordinate 82,368, forward strand.
GCAGGAAGCCCAAGGCATACGTCAGGGGAGCGCAAACCGGGCATCATCCGCCGGCGCCAGGGCGTTGCCGCTGGCGCGGCGCGTGCGTACACTGGCGACCAGGAAGGGTACGTTTTTCGGTCCGAGTCCCGCCATGCTAGCGACATTGAATGGCGCGTAGGCGCAGGCGCGGCGGGCGGGCCGCCACGTTGGCGCTGGCGCGCCGCCGCTGCCATGGGCAGCTCCCCTGGCGGGTGCGCCGCCGCCTCGCGCGAGACGGCGATCGGTCCGTCAGACCCGGCGGCCGCGGCGCGCCCAACTCGAGGACAGCATCGTCGCCGGCGAGATCGTCACCACCCTGATGGGCGACACGATCGAGCCGCGGCGCGCCTTCATCGAAACGAACGCCTTGGGCGAGCGTAACCCATCGGACTGACCGATTGAGCGCACCGACACGCGATTGGTATCGCCTCGACAGCGGCCAGATCGGCGCCGAGCTTAAGACCTCGCTCGAGCGCGGGCTCGGCGCGGCCGAAGCCGCCGAGCGGCTCGCGCGTGGCGGGCGCAACGAGCTGCGGGAGGGGACCCGCCGCGGTCCCGTCGGCATCCTGCTCGCGCAGTTCACCGACTTCATGATCGTCGCGCTCGTGCTGGCCGCGATCGTGTCCGGATTGATCGGTGAAGCGCTCGATGCGATCGCGATCGTCGCCATCGTCGTCGTCAATGGCTTGATCGGCTTCGTTCAGGAATACCGCGCCGAGCGCGCGATGGCGGCCCTGCGCAGGCTCGCCGCTGCATCGGCCCAGGTCATCCGCGACGGCGCGGCCCGCCGGATCGAAGCCGCCGAGCTGGTGCCGGGAGACCTGATCGGGCTGGAAGCCGGCAATGCGGTGCCCGCGGATGTGCGCATCATCAGGTCCGCCTCGTTGAGGGTTGACGAGGCAGCGCTCACCGGCGAATCGGTCGCCGTCGAAAAGCATGCGCGGGCGATCGACGGCCAGGTCGTGCTCGCCGATCGGCTCAACATGGCGCACAAGGGCACGACGGTGGTATACGGGCGCGCCCTCGCGGTCGTCGTGGCCACGGGCATGCGGACCGAACTGGGTCGCATCGCGTCCTTGTTGGAAGACGAAGCTACACCCGGCACGCCATTGCAACGGCGTCTGGCGCACTTCGGGCGCCGCCTCACCCTGGCCGCGCTCGCCCTGTGCGCGCTCGTCTTCGTCCTCGGCGCGGCCCGCGGCGAGCCGATCGCGCTCATGTTTCTCACCGCGGTGAGTCTCGCCGTGGCCGCGATACCGGAGGCCTTGCCTGCCGTCGTCACGATCGCGCTCGCTTTCGGCGCGCGCGCCATGGTTCTCCACAACGCGTTGATTCGTCGCTTGCCGGCGGTGGAAACCTTGGGCTCAGTGACGTTCGTGTGCTCCGACAAGACCGGCACATTGACCGAGAATCGCATGCGGGCGGAGCGCATCGAGGTCGACCCGGAGATCCGCTGCGATCTCGCCGGCCTGGCGCTCGAGGTGCAGGATAGACGATTGCTCTTCGCGGGCTTGGCGCTGAGCAACGATGCCGAGCGCGCGGCGGACGGCGCTGCGACCGGCGATCCGACCGAGCTGGCATTGCTCGACGTTGCGACCGCGGCGGGCTTCGATAAGCACGCGCTCGAGCGTTGCCACCCTCGGCTCGCCGAGCTGCCGTTCGACGCGGAGCGCAAGTGCATGACGACCTTCCATGCTTGGAACGAGTGCGTCATTGCCTACACCAAGGGTGCGCCGGAGCAGTTGCTGCCGCGCTGCCGCGCCCGCTTCGGCGCCGATCTGGCTCCGACTCAGCGCGCCGCCTTGCAGGCGCTCGCCGAGCGCATGGCGAGCGAAGGCCTGCGCGTGATGGCGATCACCTGCCGGCAATGGCCGTCGGTTCCGCCGCTGGCGACACCGGCGGCAATCGAAACGGATCTGACCTTTCTCGGCTTGATCGGCATGCTCGATCCGCCGCGTGCCGAGGCGCTTGATGCGGTCGCGACCTGCGTGGCGGCCGGGATCACGCCGGTCATGATCACGGGCGATCATCCGGCGACCGCGCGGGCCATCGCCGAACGAATCGGCTTGTTGCAGCCAGGCGCAGAGATCATGACTGGCGCGCGGATGAACAGCTTGACGCCCGCGGCGCTGCGCGAACGCGTAGCCGATATCCGCACTTATGCGCGTGTCGACCCGGCGCAGAAGATCGCGATCGTGCAGGCGCTGCAGAGCCGCGGCGAGCTCGTTGCCATGACGGGCGATGGCGTGAACGACGCGCCGGCGCTAAAACACGCCGACATCGGTATCGCCATGGGGCGCGCCGGTACCGACGTGGCGCGAGAAGCCTCCGACATGGTATTGCTCGACGACAACTTCGCCACCATCGTCGCGGCGGTGCGCGAAGGCCGCCGTATTTACGACAACATCCGCAAGTTCATCCGCTTCGTGTTGGGCGGCAACTGGGGCGAGATCGTCACCATCGCGGGCGCCATGGCGCTCGCGTTGCCCGTGCCGTTGGCTCCAATTCACATCCTCTGGATCAACCTCGTTACCGATGGGCTGCCCGGGCTCGCGCTCGCATCGGAACACGCCGAAGCCGATGTCATGCGGCGCCCGCCACGCGCGCCCGACGAAAGCGTCTTCGCGCACGGCATGTGGCAGCACATCCTGTGGGTCGGGCTGCTCATGGGCGCGCTGTGCATCGGGGTCCATATATGGTCGATCGAAACCCGGCAGGCGCATGGCCAGACGATGGTGTTTACGCTGCTGACCTTCTGCCAGCTCTTCCACGTGCTCGGGGTGCGCTCCGAGCGCCGGTCCTTGTACGCGCGGGGCATGGCGTCCAATCGCCTGCTGCTGGCGGCGATCGGCCTGACGGCTCTGCTGCAACTCGTGGTGATCTACGCGCCGCCCTTGCACGCCGTATTCAAGACCGAGCCGCTCGCGCCCGCCGAGCTGGCGGCGTGCATCGGCTTGGCGAGCCTGGTATTGGCGGGCGTCGAAGTCGAGAAATGGCTGCTGCGCCGGGGTCTGATCTACCGCGCCGAGCGCCGCCACGCGGCCGGGGAATCGCCATCGATCGTCAAGCGCTGATCTGGGGCCAGCCTGCTCGGAAGCCCGATGATCGGGCAACAATGTACCGCGCAAGCGCAGCATCCATCGGTTCGGAGACGCTGCCCAGCGATGCGGTTCTGTATAATCGTCGCGAGGCTATTCACAAACACACCGGCGGACCCTGTCTTGGCGTTCGCCAATCTCGCTAGGAGCGATCAACCATGAGCACGACGGCCCTTGGCCTCGTAACGCTGGTCAATCCGATCGGTGACTGCGAGGGCGAGCGATCCACGCTCGCCGCGCGCCTGGACACGCTGAAAGGCAAATCGATCGGGTTCATCGACAACATCAAGCCCAACGCCGGGCTCTTTCTGCGCTACATCGAGGAGATGATCCGCGCCGACTACCCCGACGTCCGCACGCACGGCGTGCGCAAGGATTTCACCCCGAACCATCTCATCGCGGACAGGCTCTACGGCAAGGTCGACGCCGTCGTCAACGCCTGGGGCGACTGAGGGGGCTGCGCGTCGTGGTGTATCCACGACTCGGCCTATCTCGAGACCCGCGGCGTTCCGACCTCGACGATCATCTCGAGCGCGTTCGCGCTGCACGCCCGGCACGCGGCGAAGAACCTGCGAATCGATGAGCTGCCGCTGCTGATTACCCCTCATCCCGTCAACGACCTCACGCCCGAGCAGTTGCGCGACATGGCGCGGACCGCGTATCCGACGATCGTGCGCCAGCTCACCGGTAGAGAGCTCGAACCCGACACGCGCATCGATTACGTGCTCCCGGCCGTGCGCGCGCGTCGCGAGGCGAAAGCGCAGGGCGCAGCGCGATGACAAGCGCCCAGATCAAGGCGTCCAGGCTCCAGCTCGAGGATTCCTGGGAGTCGGTCAACGCGTGGTTTCTCGAACGCGACATGACCGATGGCTTGCCCATCGTGCCTCCCACCGAGGCGCGGGTGCGCGCGATGACGGACTACGCCCGGCACGCCCTGGGATGGTCGGCCGCCGACGTGGTCGCCACCCTCATGCCCAAGCGCGGTATCGCGAGCGTCGAAAAGATCGCGGCCAACGCCGTGATGGCCGGATGCAAGCCCGAGTACATGCCGGTCTTGATCGCCTGCGTGCAGGCGATCGCCGATCCGCGCTTCAATCTCGACGCGGTGCAAACCTCCACGCACAACACCTCGGCGCTGCCGGTCGTCAATGGCCCGATGCGCAAGGCGCTCGATCTGAACTGGGGCTACAACCATACCGGCAGCCGCTGGCTCAGCACGACCACGATCGGGCGCGCGCTGCGCCTCATCATGGCCAACATCGGCGGAACGCCGGGCTCGGTGAACATCCATACCCAGGGGCACATCGCCCGCTTCGAGCATTGCATCGCCGAGAACGAGGACGAGAACCCGTGGCAGCCGCTGCACGTGGAGCGCGGCTTCCCCGCCGAGGTCAGCACGGTGACGATGATTCCGGCCTGCCCGGCCGCGATGATCGACGACAACGGCGGCAGCCAGACGCCGAAGGAGGCGCTGATCACGATCGCGCACTCCATCGCCTATGTCGGCAATCGCAATACCAACGGCGAGGGCGAGCCGGTGTTGATCCTCGGCCCGCAGCACGCCCGCCTGATCGCCAACGGCGGCTACAGCAAGCAGGACCTGAAGCAGTTTATCTGGGAGCATGCGCGCATACGCTTCAACGACATTCCGCGCGGCAATCTCGCGAGCTTCAGCGAGAGGAACATGAAGCTCTTTGCCGATGTGGGCGCGGAAGCGCGGGTACCGATCGCCGGCTCGCCCGCCGATATCGTGATCATCGTCATGGGTGGGACGGGCACCCACAGCCTGTCGGTGCAGACCCAGCTTGCGTGCAAGACCGTCACGGTGCCGATCGCGAACAAGGACGGCACCCCCTTGAGCGTCGTCGCATGAGGAGCCATTCAATGTCGATTCGTCCCGGTCTCGCGACGGTCGGAGAAGCCAGCGCACGCAGCGGCCGACTGAACCATGTCATCGAGCAACATCCCGCACGATGGCGCCGGCAGCCCGTCGTTGTCGCCTTGCTGGCCGCCTGCGCCGTTGGCACGGGCGTGCAAGCGCAGAGCTTCCCGTCGAAGCCGATCCGCATGGTCGTGGGTTTTCCGCCGGGAGGTACGACCGACATCATCGGGCGCGCGGTCGCCGCGAGAATGACCGAGCGCATGAAGCAGCAGGTGGTGGTCGACAATCGGCCCGGCGCGAGCGGCATCGTCGGCGCCGACATCGTCGCCAAGGCGCGTCCCGATGGCTATACGCTGCTCATGTCCTCCAGCACCCACGGCACCAACCTCAACCTGTACTCCAAGCTGCCGTACGACACGGTCAAGGATTTCGCGCCGATCGCCCTGGTCGCGACCACGCCGTACGTGCTGGTGGTGCATCCGACGATGCCGGTGAAGTCGGTCAACGAGCTGATCACTTACGTCAAGGCGCGGCCCGGCAAGTTCAGCTTCTGCTCGTCGAGCAACGGCACTGCCCAGCATCTGGCGGGCGAGTTGCTCAAGCGCTCCGCGGGTCTCGACATGCAGCACGTGCCGTACAAGGGCACGGGCGCGCTGTTGCCGGACCTGCTCTCGGGGCGGATCAACCTCGCCTTCGAGAACGTGACGGTGATGACGCCGCACATCAAGACGGGCGCGTTGCGCCCGCTGGCGGTGACGAGCGCCAAGCGTTCTGCCGTGTTGCCGGACATCGCGACCATGGTCGAGGCCGGCGTGCCGGGCTTCGAGGTGATCGGCTGGTTCGGGATATTCTCGGCGGCGCAGACACCGCCCGAAGTCGTCGGCACGTTGAATTCCGGCATCGCGGCGATCATGAAGGAGCCGGACGTGCGCGAGCGTATCGTCACGCAAGGCGGGGAGCCGCTGTCCGGCCCGCCGAGCGACCTGCGCAACCTGCTCGCGCGCGAAATCGACGTCTGGGGAAAGGTCATACGCGACGCGGGTATCCGAGCGGATTGACGGCTCTGGCTCGCGGCGGCACGGCGAACGCATGCGACCGCCTTGCCGCTGGCCGCAACAATCGCCGCCGGCGCGCGAACAGGAACAGCTTGGAATGCCGCTGCGGGTCGCTGGGCGGCGATCAATGCCTCGCAGCGCATGGCGCTGCGATCGGGGTGGGGCAATAGGGCGCGCGCGTTGACCTAGGTCAAGGCGGCGTCGGGACCCTTCGACAATATTTCGTTCGTCATCCCGGGCGGGCGCGCCGCCGGCGAGCGCGTGAGGCGCTCAGCCGTGGCGCGAGATGGCACGACATCAACTGGAGGAGGCTCGAGATGGATTCTGTGCAAGTGAGGTCAAGCCGGCTCGATCTGCCGGATGACGTCGAGGAGGTCTACGCGTACTTCGAAGCCAACGGCTTCGGCGACGGCCATCCAGTCATCCCGCCCACCGTCGAGCGAGTCGAGCGTTTTCTCGCGGCGGGCGATCTGGCGCCCGATACCGAGATCGCCGTGCTCGAGCCCGGCAAGGGCGTGGCGACGGTGGAGAAGATCGCGATCAGCGCCGTCATGGCCGGCTGCCTGCCGCAATACATGGACGTCGTGATCGCCGCGATCCAGGCGCAAGCCGCCTTTCCGAAGCAGGGCAATGCCATGACCACGGCGCACAGCATGTCGCCGCTGATGGTCGTGAACGGCCCGATCGCGCGCGAGCTGGGAATTTCCTCCGGCGCCGGCGGCTCGACCGTGAGCTGGCGCGCCAATGCCGCGATCGCGCGCGCGGTGCGGCTGTGCCTGATCAACCTGGCCGGTATTCCCGGATCGACCGACTGCAATACCTTCATGTGGCTGCCGAAGTACATGTATTGCGTCGCGGAGAACGACGAGGGCAATCCGTGGGAATCGTTCGCGGTGGAAAAGGGCTACGCGGCCGACGATGATGTCGTCACGCTGTTCTGGAAGGAACCCGCGCACCATGTCGAGGTGATGTGGGAGACCACCCCCGCGGAGCTGCTCGCCGCGTTCTCCGACTCGATGTGTACGGTGGCGTCGCGCTCGTCCTACGGCGAGGGGCAGGTGTTGTTCGGCTTTTGTCCCGACCAGGCGCAGTTGTGCGCAAGCGGCGGCTACTCCAAGAAGGACGTCAAGCGCTTCTTCTTCGAGAACGCACGCAAACCGGCGCGGGCGTACGGACCGAAAGCCTGGCCGCATTTCATTGCCGAGTGGCAGAAGTTCTACACCGCCACCCCCGACACCATGGTGCCGATGGTGCGCTCGCCCGAGCAGATCGAGATCATCGTGATCGGCGGGGCCGGTCCGAACTCGCTTTACTTCCCCCACGGATACGGCCCGTTCAGCCGCAAGATCGAGCGCCGCTGGCGCGCCCGCTGACGGCGGCGATGCGCCGAGCGCCCGGCGATGTTTTTCCTGCTCCACAGGACGACGAAACGGAGGATGCGATCATGAGCACACAGGCAACGCGCGGCATCGTGCTGCTGCCGCGGGCAGAAGCACGCGGCGGGACGGGGCGCAGGACCACCAGGCCCGGACTTGCGGATCTCAAGGGCAAACGGGTCGCCTTCATCGATGACAGCCGGCCGAACGCCGATGTCGTCCTCGCCGCCTACCAGGCGCTGCTGGAGCAGAAGTACGGCATCCGCGCCACGGTCGTGCACAAGGTCGATCTCGGTTTGCGCATCAACGAAGCGCTGCCGAAAGAGGTGTTCGACAAGATCGTGAGCGAGGTGGACGCGGGGCTGGTCGCGCTCGGCTCTTGAGGCTCTTGCACGTCGCGGAGTGTCCGCGACACGGCTGATTTCGAGGAGCGCGGCATTCCGGCGGTCGCGATCATCGCCCCTGCCTTCGAGCGCCAGGCGCGCGCTTTCGCCAACGCGGTCAAGCTCCCGCCGAGCCGCGTGCTGGTGCTGCCCATAGGCAACGCCTCGCCGGATTCGACCGAGTCTGTGCCCGTGATAAAGGAAGCCGCCGCCAGCACCCTGAAAGACGTCGAGACGGCGCTTGCCGCCGAGGTCTCGGCGCTCGGCGCTTGATCGATGGCGAGCGCGCCAGATTTCCGTTCGATCGACGTTGACCTCGAGCTGGACAAGGTCGATCTGTCGGAGATCCTCGGCGCCGCTTATCGGGAGGTGGTCACCGACGGCCTGCCGGTGGTGCAGCCCACCCGCCGGGATGTGTCCGCCATGCTCGCGGGCCGCGCCGACGATGAGGTCATCGCCGAGCTGCCGCCGGTGATGCAGCCTTGCACGCTGCGCGCGCTGGCAGCGATGGCGGTGCTCGCGGGTTGTCCGGCGCGCGTGTTTCCGGTGCTGGTGGCCGCGGTGAAGGCGGCGGTGCGCGACGAATTCAATCTCCTGGCCGTGGTAACGACCACGGGCAACGTCGCCGTGGCGATGCTCGTGAGCGGCCCGCGGGCGGCGCAGTTCGGGCTACACCCGGGATGCAATGCGCTCGGGCCGGGGCCGCGCGCGAACGTGACACTCGGCCGGGCGTTGCGCTTCGCGTTGATGAACATCGGCGGTGCGGTGCCCGGGCTGCTCGATGTCGCCTGTCTCGGCTGGCCGGGCAAGCTCTCGTTTTGCGTGGCGGAACACGCCGCGGCCAATCCCTGGGAATCGTTTCATGCGAGTCGCGGCTTCGCTGCCGGCGAGACGGTGGTGACGCTGGCGGCGGCGCACGGCTTCATCGAAATGGCCGATGCGGTCAGTACTAGCCCCGAGCCCTTGCTCGCCAACCTGGGGCGCATGATGGCGCCGGCGCGAGCGAGCGGCTCCCGCGCCGGCGAAAGCCTGGTGTTGTTGACGCCGCAGCATGCGCATATCTGCGCGCAAGCCGGATTGAGCCGCGCGGCTGTGCAAGCACGCCTGCATGCGCAGCTCGGATCCGCCGAAGCCCATGTCGATGGCGCCAGCGGCAAAGCCGTACGCGACATCGGCGGCAGCGATGACATTCTGTTGTTCGTTGCCGGCAGCCAGGGCGGCAAGTCGGCGCTGGTGCCGCTGTGGAGCAGCTCGCGCATCGTGGCGGCGCCGGTCGGCGCGTGACGAGCGCCGGCGCGCGCAACGACGTCATCGGAGGAGGAAGGTCATGAAGCGTACTGATGTCGCACGGTTCGTAGCCGTGTTGCTGCTGTGCGTGGCATCGCTTGCCAACGCCGAATATCCAGAGCGTCCGATTCGCATCATCGTGCCGTTCGCGCCGGGCGGGGGCACGGATATCCTGGCGCGGATGATCGGCCAGAGGCTCATGCAAGCTTGGGGCAAGCAGGTCGTCATCGACAATCGCACCGGGGCAAACGGCGTCATCGCCGCGGAGCTGACCGCGAAGGCGAATCCGGACGGCCACACGCTGCTGTTCGTCGCGATCGGCCACGTGATCAATCCGCTGCTGCAGAAGAAGCTGCCCTACGACACCGAGAAGGATTTCACCGCGGTGAGCATGACCGCCGTGCTGCCGCTGCTGCTCGCGGTGCATCCGTCGCTCAAGGCGGCGAGCGTGCAGGAGCTGCTCGCGCTGGCGCGAGCCCGCCCGCAGCCCTTGACCTATGCTTCGGGCGGCGTCGGCTCTTCGCAGCACCTCGCGACCGCGCTCATGGGCAGCATGGCGGGCATCAAGCTGAACCACGTGCCGTACAAGGGCGGCTTCCCCGGCCTGGTCGATCTCGTCGCCGGCAACGTCGAGATGATGATCACGTCCATTCTCGCGGTCGTGCCGCATGCCAAGGCAGGGCGCCTGCGCATGCTGGCGGTGTCGACCGCGAAACGCAATAACGCCGTCCCCGAGGTGCCGTCGATCGCCGAAGCCGGCTTGCCTGGATACGAGTCGATCGCGTGGTACGGCATGGTTGCGCCCGCGGGCGTCGCGCCGGCGGTGCTGTCGAAGCTGAGCGCGGAAGTCGTGAAATCCACGCGGTCCCCGGAGATGTGGGACGCCTTGACCAAGCAGGGCGCCGACCCCGTCGGTAGCACGCCCAAGGAGTTCAGCACCTTCATGCGCGCCGAGACCGCCAAGTACGGCAAGCTCATCAAGGACACCGGCATGAAGGCAGACTAGCCATAGAGTGCCGCGGATCGCGGCACGTTCGCTCGAATTCCTCCCTGGCCGACGGTACTACACGAAATCCGGCGATCCGAGAACAACCCCGAGGAGCGGCGTGATGCAGCCTTTGTCGCAGGAGCAGCGCGAGTTCCGAGATCTCGCGCGCAAGTTCGCGCAGGAAGAGATCAAGCCCAAGGCGATGGCGCTCGATCGCGAGCCGCAGTGGGAAGAGCGCATTCCCTGGGATCTGTTGAAGAAGGGCTCGCAGCTCGGTTTCCGCACCTTTGTCCTGCAAGAAGAGAATGGCGGATCCGGCATGTCGGATCACCTGACCTCGTGCCTGGTGGCCGAGGAGCTCGCCGCGGGCGAGATCGGCACGGCCTATTACTTCATGCTCACGGCCCGCCGCGCGCGCGACTGGTTCGAGCTGCGCATGACGCCCGAGCAAAGGGCATACTTCATTCCGAAGTTCGTCGCCGACGATCTGTATTTCACGACGGTGGCGATTCACGAGCCCGAGACCGATTTCGGCTTCGACTACCTCACCGAGACGCCGGACAACGTGCGCCTGAGCACGCGCGCGGACGAGCAGCCGGACGGCTCGTGGCTCATCAATGGTGCGAAGGCGTACCAAACGGTCGGCTATCTCGCCAAGCTGATCGTCGTGCGGGCGCAGACGCCCTCCGGCGTACAGTCCTTTCTCGTCGAGGGCGATGCGCCGGGGCTTACGCGCCGTCCCTTGTCGAAGCTCGGGCGGCGCGTGGGCGACAATGCCGCGGAAATCTTCTTCGACGACGTGCGGGTGCCGAAGGGCTGGATATTGCCCTCTGCGCCGAAGGGGCGCACCGATATGGGTACGCATCCGACCATCGCCGCGCTCACCTTGGGCCTAGGCCGTGCGGCGTTCGAGGAAACTCTGAGATACACCCAGGAGCGCGTCTCCGGCGGCAAGCCCATCATCAAGCACCAAGCCGTCGGCCTGACCATCGCTGAGATGGCGATGAGCCTGGAGGCGTCGCGGCGCCTGATCTGGACCGCGGCGTGGGTGAAGGATCATCCGGAAGCGATCGCGGACGGCGGCATGGAGAACCTGCCCTACGAGCATATGGCCTTGGCATTCACCGGAACCGCCGTGCAGCGTCTCACCGAGCAGGCGCTGGAATTGTTCGGCGGCGCGGGCGTGATCCAGGGCATGCCGATCGAGAAATACGTTCGCGACGCGCACGTCCAGAAGCACGTTTCGTTTCCGTTCCCATCGCGCTTCAAGATCACCGAAGCGCTGCTGGGTTTCAAGCGCAAACTGCCGCCGTTTCACGGCGGCGACTGACGCGCTGCCGGCAGAACCGGTGCCATCTCTGCGCTCCTTTGCCGTCCTGAGTTCGGCGCGCGCGCCGCGCGGAGGCTCGCGGGACCTGGCAGGATCATGCGCGATCACCCGCCCTGCGGCCGCGCGCTTGAACTTTGCCGATCATCGCAGCGTGCTCGGCTTGATCGACAGCCACAGCCGCTTCGGCTGGCGCTCGACCCGCACACTATCCTGGGTCGGATTCATGCGGTAGGTGAGGAAGCAACGATCGCGAGGATTCGACAGGACCTGTGGCCGAAACACGGCTGCGTTGGTGCCACGGCAGCGCGCCGAAGCCACGATTACGCCGTTCTGAGATTGCGCCTTGAGGTAACGCCCGAGCGCGTGGGTGAAGGAATAATCGCGCCGATCGACCAGGCGCCGTTCGCGTCTTTCCTTGCCGCGCAAGTCGAGGAGAATGGCGTCGCAGCGCGTATCGAGCACTCGGCGTTCGCCCTGGATCTCGCGATCCTCGCCGGCGAAACTATCCATCACGAAGCGATGCCAGTGAAATACGGTCTCGTACACGGTGGTTTCGAGCTCGATCGATCCGTACCAGATGCCATAGGCCAGACCATCGGAGAAGCGGGTCGCTTGGCCGTTGAAGCTGACGAACGGATAGGTGACGACGGCGCCGTAGTCGAAGGGGCGGGTGACGAGCGGCGCGCTGCTCTCGATGAACCCTGCCGCCTCAGCTGCCATCGCGGTGCGCTGGTCGAGCGGATCCTGGGATAGATCGTCGAACAGGTTCTGGGCGAGCCGAATGCCCTTGATGTTACGCACCAGGTCGGCATGGAAATCGACCGCGTCGCGCAGCAGCTCCGTGAACATCGTACGTTATCGGCCGCGCTCGAAGTCGAGGTAGCGACGCACCGCCAGCAGGCCCTCGTAGCTCTGGGTCATGAGCTCGAGCGGCGTGCGATCGCCGAAGCGGCGATTGCGTGTGCTCACCCAGCGGTAGGCGAGGTCGCGATCGTGTGGGAAGGTGATGCGCAGCGCCTTGTGGATACCGAGCAGGTGGCCGGCGCGGGCGAGCAGATCGACGCTATCGCCCAGCGGCTCGCCGCGACGATAGCGCGCGACCGTGGCACGGGATTCACTGGACAGACCGAGCAGAGCGGCCTGGTCGGCCGCGGAAAGCTGCCAGTGATCGAGCAACTGTACGATCATGCGAGCGAGCCGCCCGCGGCTTGCCCGATCGTGCAGATTCAATGACGGAATGGGATCGAGCACGGCGTTCATGGTCGACTCCTTGGGTATCAATTGCTACGCAGTATGTAGCAATCGGGACAAAGGGGCAAGCGCGTCGCCAAGGAACTGCAGGCTAACGCCCGCTATGAGATCGCCGGGAGCCGCGCCGAGCCGAGGCCGCGCCAGCCTGGCCTTCAGCGGCAGAACTGGGGACATACGGGAGATAGACCACGATTCCGGTGGGGTATGATCAACATGCTCAACGAGCGTTGGAAAACGTGGTCTGACAGCGGTCAGACATTTGTCGAGAGCGCAGCCCCCGGTCCCACCGCAATGGTCGCATGGCAATCAGCGTGGTTCATAGGGACCTAGGAATCGCGCGCCGTTGAAATGGATCAAGTGCGATGGAGCATCGGCAATCCAAACTTCGGTTTCCCATGCAATCAGACCGAGGTAGCGGCTCATGGTCGCTCGATTGGGAAACGCCGTGACGTAGACCAGCCCGGCTTTGGACCCGGCAAACAGGCGCGCAAGCTCTTGATGGCGTTTGCTGTCGACCGGTCCGTGGCTGGTCACGGATTCCACCAGTAGTAGCCAATCCCGGTTGGTGTAGTGAAGCACTACGTCCGGCATCTTCCCGTGTGAATCCACGGAGACGCCGAGCGAGGCGAGAAGCGGCGCGTCGAAGTAGCCGGACTTGTCGCCGGTGTCGCCGACGTAGATCAGCACGCTGCCGGGGGCGAATCGCGGTGCGAAATCTTCAACGACGGCGCGCATCAGCTCGCTGTGCTCTCCCGGGCTGAGCATGATTCGCTGCCCTGCCACAACCTGGACCGGCACAAGATTCTGCTCGCGCTCGCGCGCATAGCGAGCGACCAGCGTGTCACGCCGCGAGAGGTATGCCGCGAGCGCGTTGTGCCACGACCTGCTGCCGAAGGTGCGCAGCAGCGCGAGGGCTTCCGGTTCGATCCGGTATACCGCCTTTGGGCTATTGACGGGCCGATCCGGCTTGTCCGGGTTGTAGAGCACGATTCCGGCGTCGCAGAATTGGTGCATGGTCTGCCGGCGGAACGTCTCGCGCGTGTTTGGCGCGTAGTCCTTGCCGTAGTGCTCGCGCGCCCAATCCATTATCGGCGTTATGCCCATCAGCGGGTCCGCGGCATTGCGCCACGCTCTGCGGGGTATCATGTTGAGTAGCGCCAGCAGGCAGAGCGCTGATCGTTCGTTTTGCTGGGCGCGAGGCAGACCAAGGGCGACAATGATCTGCTCGGCCTGCTCGATACGATCGTCCGGCCGCGCGGTCATTACGTAAGGGACGCAAGGCGCGCGTCGATGGTCATCGGATCGAGGGCCGTCTGCGCCATTGCCCATCGGCCGAGGGCAATCAGCGCATCACGGGGCGGATACTTCATTAGCTTGAGGTCGGTCGCATTGACTTGCGTGTGGCCGCTGAACCGGCGGAAGTGCTCATCGGCAGCTGTGGAATTCAGGAAGGCCGCCAGTCCGTGGGCGAGCTGTGCCGGAAGCCCATGCCGGTCCTCATGAAAGACATTGAGATGGTTTTCCAGGCCGACGACGTGCGGATTGCCGATGCTCTCCGAAGATAGAACGCTGGCGACGATTCGACGCCTCTCCTCCTTCGAGGAAAAGCGCCTTACGATGCAATAGAAGCCGGACGGGTACAGCCAGCGTTGCGTCTGGTCGTTCCTCACGATGGCGTTTGGCTTCTTGCTGTCCGGGATCGGCCAGCGCACCGACGAACCCGAGAAGTGCCCCGGATAGAGCAACGGGACCGTCCCCGCTTCCGGCATCCGACGAAGATGCTCGCGCAGCCTGAAATCTACCACCGGCCCCGTTGAAACCCTCACCCCGATGTCGTGCAGGCTGTGGCGCACCTGCGCCAAGGCGTCGCAAGCGCTCGGCTCCTGCGACGTTGGGACATGGATGAAACGCTCCGGATCGCCGGGAATCACAATCCGCTCAAACGGGTGGTCGTGGCTCGCAAGGTCGAAGAACGTGTCGTCCGTTGATGTCGATACTGTGACGCGACCCTGTGTCGCATCGCGTTCCAGGAGAAGGATGATGTTTTCCTGCAGCACCTGGTCGTCTTTGAATGCGCTATCGCGCTTGTCGAAGAGGTGCATGTGCCGTATCGCCGTGCGAGCCAGAACGAAACCTCGAAACGGGCGGTAATAGGGGCCATTGCAAAAGCTGCGCGGCATAATCGCTACCAGGTGTCCGCCCGGGCGCATCATTGCCACGGCAAGCGCGACGAACGCCGAATAGAGGTTTACCGTCTCGATGCCGACCTGGCGCAGCAGTAGCCGGTAGCTCGATCCACTGTTGATCTTCTTGTAGGGCGGATTCAGGATCGCGTGTGTGAAGCACGCTTGTCGTCCGAATTGGAGCGCATTGACGGCGTTCTCGATGAAGTCGCCGCCGTGCAGCTCGACCGTCATGGGAATGCGGCCGGAGTACCTGTTCAGGTTTTCCCCAAGATGTGCGCGGAGCCGATCATCCAGTTCGTGCGCGACGACGCCGACAGTAGCGAACTGATCGGCCCATCGGTCGAGGAACGCCGCGGTCAGCGAACCGACGCCGGCACCCGCATCGAGTAGGAGGCAACTCGAGCCCGACGGCTGCGGGAAGAGCGATGCCATGAAGCGCGCCACTGGCAGAGGCGTCATGAATTGCCCAAGCTCGGACTTCCGCTTTCGGCTGGTGCCGGACGCCACGACCCGACGCAAGTCGTCGACGTGCTCCAGCGATGTGTTTGTCGTGCTCGCTGACATGGCTATTGCGTTCTCCGGCCGTCGCGTTCACCCCAACCCTTGTGGGGCTCGGCCGGCTTAGTGCTTGAGTAGTCCATTTTCTATCAACATCGGGGACAGACCAGGGACAGACCACGGTTTCGGGTCCGGCATGAACATCTTCGAGAGCGCAGAAAACGTGGTCGGTCCCCGGTTTGCCTCTAGAACCGCAGCTCGCCTTCCGGCGCACGCTGTGCCGTCTGGGTGTCGGCCTCGATGAGGCTCGGATCGTCGTTGCGCGCATTGTTCACGCGCAGGCCGACCGGGTAGGCCAGCATGTGCTCGGAGGCAAGCGGTCGCAGCAGCGCGGGCAGCGAGGCCGGGTCGGGATGGTCGGGATCGAGCCAGTGGCTGTAGTCGGCCGCGGTCAAGATCGCGGGCATGCGGTCGTGCAAGCCGCGCATGAGGCTGTTCGCAGCGGTGGTGATGATGGCGCACGATGCGACCACGCCCGAGGGGCCTTGCCAGTATTCATACAGCGCGGCCAAACCGAACAGCTCGTCCGCGCGCGGCCGGATGTAGAACGGCTGCTTGTGGCCCGCGCTGCCCTGCCATTCGTAGAAGCCGTCGGCCGGGACGATACAGCGCCGCCACCGCAGCGCATTGCGAAAAGCCGGCTTCTCGGCCAGGTGCTCGGCGCGGGCGTTCACGAGCCGCAGCGCGATCGCGGGGCTCTTGCTCCAGGCCGGGATCAGGCCCCACTGGAACAGGCTCGCGCTGCGCACGTGTCTCGAGTCGGCGCGTATGGCGACGATCGCTGCCGCGGGCGCGATGTTGTAGCGCGGCGCGACCTCGAACGGCTGCGCCAGGCCGAATTGCAGCGCGACCACGTGCGCGTTGCTATGGAGCGAGAAGCGCCCGCACATCGCTGCTACGAAGCCGCCAGCTTGCGCGCCAGCGCAAACCTTGCGGTCGAGTGTCGCCGCGACGCAATCGACCAGGGAGAGCCTTGCGCCGCCATTACTGTTGCACCTTGTCCTGCACCATGCGCGTGTTATCGCGGGCGAGGTCGTCAGTCTGACACGCAATATCCATGGCGGCCCCACTGCGGCAATCCTGGGTTGGTCGGCTAGCGCGCGCGCTAGCCGCGCTGCTCGTGATGATACCTGCACGCCGGTCCCGAGCGGGCGGCTGTCCACGACATGCTGCCGATGCGCTCGCGGGCGCGTAGAATCGGTGCAAGCCACGCTCTGCTTTTCGCGGCCAGGGTCGCTTGCATCCGAAGCTCTCGGGTAGAGTGCGATCGGTGCCGCCGGGCGACACCGGCGCGTTGTCCAACGGAGGGGACATAGTCATGCGTCATGCAACTCGCAAACTGCTGGGGCTCGGCTCGACCCTGATGCTCTTTCCCATGCTCGCCTTGGGACAGGCCGACGGCTATCCGAGCAAGCCCGTACGCCTGCTCGTCGGCTTCACGGCGGGCAGCGCGACCGACGTCACGGCGCGGATTTACGCGCAGAAGCTGAGCGAAGCGCTCGGTAGCACGGTCGCGGTGGAGAACGTGCCGGGCGTCGGCGGCGCGCTCGCCGGCGGCCGCGTGGCCAAATCGCCGCCGGACGGCTACACCCTCTTCTACGGTGCGAACGGCGCCATGACGGTCGCGCCCAGCCTGTTCGCCAAGATGCCGATGGATCCCGTTGCGGATTTCATCCCCGTGATTCAGCTTCTCTCGATGCCGAGCATCCTGGCCGCGAACAATCACCTGCCGGTGAAAGACGTGAAGGAGCTCGTGGCGCTCGCCAAGCGCCGGCCTGGCGAGCTTTCGTACGCGACACCCGGCACGGGCACGCCGCAGAATATCGCCGGCGAGCTGCTGAAGCTCACGGCCAAGGTGGACATCACGCACGTGCCCTACAAGGGCGCCGTGATGACCGACGTGATCGGCGGGCGCGTAACGCTCACCATACAGAACGCGGGCGCCATTCTGCCGGTGATGCGTGACGGGCGGTTGCGCGGGCTGGCCGTCACATCGCTCAAGCGCTCGTCCATCATGCCGGAGCTTCCGACCTTGGCAGAATCCGGCTTTCCGGGATTCGAGGCGTTGTCCTGGTTCGCCGTGTTCGCGCCGGCCGGCACGCCGGCGGCGATCGTCGACAAGCTCTACCAGGAATCGTCGAAGATTCTCGCCCAGCCGGATACGCGGGCCCGCTACGCCGAGCTCGCGCTGGACATCACCGGCATCAACGGGACGAAGCTCGCCGAAATCGTGAAGACCGACACCGCGAAGTGGGCGCGGGTGATCAAGGCGGCGAACATTCCGCCCGCGCAATGACGGCAGCGAGCAACGCGCTCGCATGCCGCCGCGGAACACTGGCTTCGACCGCGGCAGCGAGCGCGAGGTCGCGGCCGCGCGCTGCGTGCGAACCGGCGCGACGATGATGGGCAGAGACGCGCTGCAATCCCGCGCGCATCCGAAGGAGAAGATGACAATGCGTTTGAAGCTGGCATTAGCGGCTGCCTGGGCGGCAGGACTCGGCGTTGCCGCCGCCCCGGCGACGGCCCAGGATTTTCCCAACCGCGCGGTGCGCATGATCGTGCCCTACGGTCCGGGCGGCATCACGGACATCGTCGCCCGTACCATCGCGCCCGGCATGAGCGAGGATCTGGGCCAGCAGGTGGTGGTCGAGAATCGCGCGGGCGGCGCGGCCATTCCGGGCTTCGACCTGGTCGCCAAGTCCAAGCCCGACGGCTATACCATCGTCGCCGCCACCACGGCGCTCGCGGCGCAGCCCATTCTCTTCCGCAAGCTGCCGTACCAGGCCGAGCGCGATTTCACGCCGATCAACCTGGTCATCGTCTCGCCGACCGTCCTCGTGGTCCATCCGTCGCTGCCGGCGCGCTCGGTCAAGCAGTTGATCTCGCTGGCGAAGCTGCGACCCGGCGCGCTCAGCTACGGCTCGGCCGGCAACGGCAGCGACAATCACCTGACTTCCGAGGTGTTCAAGAACGCGGCCGGCATCGATGCGCTGCACGTGCCCTACAAGGGCGGCGGCGCGGTGATGACCGATCTCGCAGCGGGCCAGATCGGCTTCGTCTTCGCCACCATACCGTCGGCGCACGGCTTCATCGCCGCGGGACGGCTGCGGCCGCTCGCGGTCAGCGGCAGCAAGCGCAACGTCGCCTACCCGGAGGTGCCGACCGTGGCGGAGGCGGGTCTGCCCGGCTTCAACGTCAACGCCTGGCTGGGACTGCTCGGTCCGGCCGGGATGGCTTCGGCGCTGACCGAGCGCCTGCACGCGGCGACGGCCAAGACGTTACAGCGTCCCGAGGTCGCCAAGCGGCTGGTCTCCCTGGGCGCGGAAGTGGTCGGCGGCGGGCCGGCGCAGATGGCCGCGCACCTGAAGAGCGAAATGGAGCGCTGGGCGAAGCTCGCCCAGAAAGTGAAGTTCACGCCGGCGGACTGACGCTCGGGCGGCGTTCGCGCAAGTACCATTGCGTGCCGCCGGCGGTTGCGCTCGACTCAGCGCGCGCCATAGGCGCGCGCCGGCTTACTGCTTCTCCGCGGGCCGGGGTTGCACTTTCTCCAGCGCCGCGGTGGCGCTTTCCCAGCGTTTGCGCGCCTCCAGTGCGCGCGCTTGCGCTTCCTTCGCGCGCAGATGCGCCGCCGCCGACTGCTTGCCAAGCTTGGTGATCTGCTGCTGGAGCTGCGCGATCTCGGCGTCGTAACCCTTGGCTTCGGCTTGCGCTTGCTGCGCATCGTGACCCGCCTGCTGCATCTCGCGGTAGGCGAAGCTCGCGCGCTGTTGCAACAGGTGCGCATCCTGCGCGAGCGCAGCGGTTGCGACCGAAACGATCAATACGGCGATGGGCAGGCGCATCGAGGCTCCTTACGCTCGGCGCGGTTCGGGTCTTTCAACCGCCGAGCTTGAACGGGTTGAAATCGGTGCGGCGATCGTAATAGTCCTCGCGCTCGGCGCGTTTCAACGCCGCGACGATTCGATAGGTGAGGGGCGTGAACAGGATTTCGACGCACACCTTGCCGATGAACTGCGCCAGCATCACCTTGGGCAGCAGCTCGCTCGGGATGAGGCCGCCGCCATAGAAAGCCAGTGGGTAGAACAGCGCCGAATCCACGCCCTCGCCCAAGATGGTCGAGCCGATGGTGCGGGTCCACAGCCAGCGCCCGGCGGTGGCGACTTTCATCTTGGCGAGCACGTACGAGTTCACGAATTCGCCGCACAGAAACGCGATCAGCGACGCCAGCGCGATGCGCCAGGTGGAGCCGAACGCGATTTCGTACGCCGCTTGGTTCTGCCAACCGGGCGCGGGCGGCAATGCGACCACCACTGCCGCCATGAAGGAGGCGAAGATCAGGGCGCCGAAGCCCGCCCAGATCACCTTGCGTGCGCGCGCGTAGCCGTAGACCTCGGTGAGGATGTCGCCGAATACATAGGAGATGGGAAAGAACAGGATACCCGCGCCGAACGATACCGCGCCGAGCAAGGGCAGGTCGAGCTGGGCGATCTTGGCCGGCCCCACCAGGTTCGAACACAGCAGCACCGCCACGAAGGCGGCCATGACGAGATCGTAGTAGCGGTAGGCGGGACGGGCGGCGCGCGTCGTCATTGTTGTCATCGCGTCGCGATGCTACCGGCAGGCCGGTGCGAACGCAATTCGAACGGCAGGCTCCGATTGCGCGCAGCACGCGCGCCGGCGAGCCTCGCTGCCGCGCCGCGTGCGGCGCCACCCCTCATGCGGCTCAGGGAGGTGAGCCGGTCCTCAGGCCGGCAAGCCGCTCGGCGAGCGAGCGCACGCTGGCCGGATCGGCACTGTCCACCGCGATGGTCACGGCATGCTCGCTCGCATCCGGCGGTTGCGCCATCGCCTGTTGCGCCCGCAGGACGTCGAGGTCTGCTTCGGAGGCATCCTCGCCGCCGGCGCGGCGCTGCTCGATACGAGCGGTCAGCACCTCGTCGGCGGCGGTGCAATGAATGATCGCGAACGGCACGCCGAGCGTCTCGGCCAGGCGCTGAAAGGGAACGCGGCGCTCGCGGCGAATGAAGGCGGCATCGACGATGACCGGATAGCCGCTCTCGACGATGGTGCGCGCGAGCCCGGCCAAGTGGCCGAAGGTGCGCTCGGTCGTCTCGCTGCTATAGATACCCTCGCCCAGCGCCGAGCTCGAGTCGTCGCACGCATCGAGGCCGCACAGCCGCTTGCGCTCGACATCCGAGCGGACTCGGATCGCACCGGTTGCTTCGAGCACGCTCTGGCTGACGTAGGTCTTGCCCGATCCCGACAGCCCGCAGGTGATCGCGAGGAACGGCCGCGCAGGGCCGGCGTAGCCTTCGGCGAGCGCGATCCGGTGCAGAAACTCCTGCCAATCGCGAGTGCTCTGCGCCGCCGTCTGCCCGCTCTGGCGGGCACGAATGCAGGCCACTTTCGCCCGCACCAAGGCGCGATATACGAGATAGAACGGCAGGACCGCGAGCCCGGCATAATCGCCGCTCGCTTCCAGGTAGCGACTGAGCAGGCGCTGGCCGAAATCGGCGCGGCCGCGGGCGGCGAAGTCCATCACCGTGAACGCCATTTCGTTCATGACGTCGATCCAGCGAAACGCCGGGTTGAACTCGATGCAATCGAACAGCGTGGGCTCGTCGTCGATGAGCGTGATGTTGCCGAGGTGCAGGTCGCCGTGGCATTCGCGAATGCGGCCGTGTTGCTTGCGCGCCGCGAATACCGGGGCGAGGCGGCCATGCTGGCTTTCGGTCCAGCGCTTCAAGGCCGCGATCCGCAAGTGCACGCCGTTGCCGCTCAAGAGAGATTCGATGCTGCGGAAATTGTCCAGCGCGGGCGGGAGCAGCGTAGCCGCCGCACCGTAGTCCGAGTCGTCCGCCGCGATCGCCGCGTTCGCGTGCAAGCGCGCGCAGGTATCCGCCAGGGCGTCGACATGGCGCGGCAGCAACGCGGCGCGCGCGAGGCAGCGATCGAGCAGATCCTCCTGGGCGAACTCGCGCATCTTGACTGCGTAGTCGATCGGCTCGCCGCTGCCGCCGACACGGGGCGCATGCACGCTGCCGGTGATCGCCACGACATCGAGATAGAGCCGCGGGGCGAAGCGGCGGTTGAGGCGCAACTCCTCCAGGCAATAGTGGCGGCGCTGCTCGAGCGAGGTGAAGTCGAGGAAGTCGAGCTTGACGGGTTTCTTGAGCTTGTAGGCGAAGCTTCCGGTCAGGAGCAGCCACGAGATATGCGTCTCCACCAGGCGCATCGAGGCGACCGGATGCGGGTACGAGCGCGGGTCGAGCAGTGCCTGCGGCAACGCGGACATGGACGCATTATCGGGGGTTGCCGCGATTGCCGCCATGCGCCTTTCGAGCAGGCGCGCAGCGATCGCCGCCATGCGGCGTTTCAGAACAAGGCGCGCAGCGATTGCGTCAGGGTGTTGGCGAGTGCCGGAGTTGGCGCGCTCTTCCGCGCCGTGCCGGTTGTGGCCGGGCCATCGGCTGCCGGGTCGCGTTTGGAACCGCCGCCGGGCACGGCGGCTTCGGTGCGTTCGGCCTCGAGCGGGGCTTCGGCCAAATCGCGCAATCCGTCCAACAGGGGCGTCTGCGCGATCTTCAATTCCGAGGCGGCGACGTACTTGGACGCGGCTTCGACCGAGTAGCCGATGAGCGCGCGCACCTGCACGGCCGGCACCGGAATGGCCACGGCGAAGCGCTCCAGGTGGGCTGCGAAAGCTTGCGCCCGCTCGGCCGGGTTTTCCCGTCGCGCAGCCGAGCACAGCTCGTCCGCATAAGCAGCGCAGTGCCACATGCGCTCGACATCCGAAGCGGCAGTCGCCAGCGCCTTCTGCGGCAGGGGCTGCATCGACTGCACGATGGGCTCGGGAAAATTCCAGTGCTTCGCGACCTCGACGCCGAGCCGATCGAAGGATAGTCCGAGCACGGCACGCGACGCAGTCGCGGCGTCCAGCGCTTCGTCCGCCATGCGCCGCTGGATCGCGTCGTGCTCGTCCTTCAGGTAGTACAGTGTCAGCAGTTGTCCGAGGCGGCTGAACATGCCACAGATGAACAGCTCTTCGACGTCGCGCGCGCCTACCACGCGGCCGATGTTGCGCGCCATCACGGCGGCGACGAACGCGTCGGTGAGCGCGGCCGCCACCGCGGGACAGTTGGGCCCGGCGCGAGCGCCATTGACCAGCATCATGCCGATCGCGACCGCGCGCAGCTTCGAGACGCCGAGCAGCGTGATTGCTTGCGATACCCGCGTGATCTGGCGCGCGCCGAACTGCGCCGAGTTCACCAGCCGCAGCAGCTTCTGCGTCAGCGCGAAGTCGCGCATCACCAGGTCCGATATCGACTTGAGCGCCGCCTCGTCGGCCTGCAAGGTGAGCTGATTGATGCGATTGAAACTCGCGCTCAAGGCCGGGAAGTCGCTCTTCAGCGCCATGCGCCGCAGCAGGAACTCGACCGTGCTGTGGACGCTCTGTTCCTTCAGCTCGGCGCGTTCGCTGCCGGCGACCGGAACGCGAAAGCGGTCCAGCGCATCCTTCATCTCGCCAGCGTGGGCATAACGCTGAGCGGGCTCGCGCTGCAGCGCCTTGTGCACGATGGCATCGATGCGCCGGTCGATGCGCGGGTTGAGGCTGGACGGCGCCGCGATGTTTTCGTTGAGAATGCGATAGATCTGAGCGTATTCGTTGCGTCCTTCGAACACGGCCGTGCCGGTGAGCATTTCGTGGAACACGAGCCCCAGGGAGAAGACGTCCGAACGATAGTCGGCGAAGCCGTCGCGTAGCGACTCGGGGGCCATGTACTGGACGGTGCCCGCAAGAGCGATCTCTCCGGCCGCGGCCCGCGCGCGGCGCGAAATGCCGAAGTCGGCCACGCGCGGAATGCCGTTGCAGCCGATCAGAATGTTGGCGGGCTTGATATCCCCGTGCAGCAGGCCGTTGGCGTGCACGTGCGCGATGCCGGCCAGGATCTGGCTCATCATCACGACCGCGCGTGCCATCGGCAAGGCGCCCTCGGTCTTCAGCAGCGCGGCGAGCGTCATGCCTTCCACGTACTCGAAGACGACGTAGGGTTGGCCCGCGTGCATGCCGGCTTCGAACACCGGAACGATGTTCGGATGGCTCAGGCTGCTCGCCAGCTTGGCCGTTGCGAGCAGCCGATCGGCATGACCGGCATCGGGATCGGCGCCCAGCAACAGGGTCTTGATCGCCACGTGCCGGTCGAGTTGGGGATCATGTGCCAGGTAGACGACGCCTTGCGCGCCCTGGCCCAGTGTCTGGAGCAGTCGAAACCGATGGATGCGCTGATGTTCGTTCGACGCTTCGAGCACGTTCATGAGTACGGGCTGATCCGGGTACGAACGTTGTTCACGGCGCCCGCGGTCGGATCTTGAGCGCGGATACCTTGGTCGGGGCGCGCGAATTCAGCGGCGAGTCGTGACCATGTGTACCCATGTTCGCGCCGGTGAACGGCGAGTCGAGATGCGAACGTTCCGGCGGCTCGCCGCAGCGAGCGGCTATCCCGGCCAAGCTCCGTGCGAGCATTGCGTTGGTTTGTCAGTGGAAATCCCGGCTCTCGGGCTTGAGCGAGCCGAGCAGGGCGGTGAGATCGAGCAGATGACCGGCGACCAGGTGCACGACTTCGCCCTGGCGTTCGATGCTGCCATAGACGCCGAGCAGGCGCGCGCTCAACACTTCCCGGCGCTGGCGTTCGATCAAGCCGTGCCAGACGACCACGTTGACGTAGCCGAATTCGTCTTCCAGGGTGATGAAGACGACACCGCTGGCCGTATCGGGCCGCTGCCGGCAGGTGACGATCCCGGCCGTACGGGCGAGCCGGCCGTGAGGAAGCCGGCGGATGCGCACGGCATCGAGCATGCGGCGGCGCTCGAGCTGCGGGCGCAGCAGCGCGAGCGGGTGGCGGCCCAGGCTCAGGCCCAGGCTGTCGTAGTCCGCCACGATATCCTGGGCTTCGGTTGGCGCGCTCAATGCGACGGCCGTTTCGCGCGCGGGTAGCGCCGCAAAGAGCGGCGGCGCGGCCTGGACGCCCGTCACTTGCCACGCGGCATGGCGGCGGTGACCGGCCAGCGATGCGAGCGCGCCGGCGCGCGCGAGGCAGTTCAAGTCGCGGCGATCGAGCTCGGCGCGGTGCGCGAGATCCTGCACGTCGGCGAATTTCCGCAGCCGGCGTGCGGCCATGATGCGCTTCGCCGCCGCTTCGGCGAGGCCGTTCACCATGCGCATGCCCAGGCGCAAGCTGCAACGAGCAAGACCTGACCCCGAGGCTACGCTCTCCAGCGTGCAGTCCCAGTTGCTGGCGGCGACGTCGACCGGGGCTATGCCGACGCCATGGCGGCGCGCATCCTGCACGAGCTGGCTCGGAGCGTAGAAGCCCATGGGCTGGGAATTGAGCAGCGCGCACGCGAACGCGGCCGGCTCGTGACACTTGAGCCAGGACGATACGTACACCAGTAGGGCGAAGCTCGCCGAGTGCGACTCGGGAAAGCCGTATTCGCCGAAGCCCTGGATCTGCTGGAAGATCTGGCGGGCGAATTGCTCCGGGTAGCCGCGGCTCGCCATGCCGCGGATGAGCCGCTGCTCGAATTGCCACAAGCCGCCCTTGCGCCGCCATGCGGCCATGGAGCGGCGTAGCTGATCGGCTTCGCCTGGGGTGAACCCGGCCGCGACGATCGCGAGCTGCATGACCTGCTCCTGGAAAATCGGCACCCCCAGCGTGCGTTCGAGCACGGCCCTCACCTCTTCGGACGGATAGCTCACGGCTTCCTCGCCCTGGCGCCGGCGCAGGTAAGGATGGATCATGCCGCCTTGGATGGGGCCGGGACGCACGATCGCGACCTCGATCACCAGGTCGTAGAAAGTGCGCGGCGCGAGCCGCGGCAGCATCGCCATCTGCGCGCGCGACTCGATCTGGAACACTCCGATGGTGTCCGCCTTGCGGATCATGGCGTAGACCGCGGGATCCTCGGCGGGCACGTCGGCCATGCCGAAAGGCTCGCCGCGGCGCTGCGATACCAGCTCGAGCGCGCGCCGGATCGCGGACAGCATGCCGAGTGCGAGGCAATCGACCTTGAGCAAGCCCAAGGCGTCGAGATCGTCCTTGTCCCATTGGATGACCGTGCGCTCGGGCATGGCCGCATTCTCGATCGGCACCATGCGCTCGAGCGGCCCGCGGGAAATGACGAAGCCGCCCACGTGCTGCGAGAGATGGCGCGGGAAGCCCAGCAGCGTCTCGACCAGGACGACCAGGCGCTGCATCAGCGCGCACTCGGGATCGAAGCCCGCTTCGCGTATGCGCTCGCCGATGGCGGCGCGGTGCTCCCACCATGCCAGGGATTTCGCCAGCCGGTCGACCTGGGCGAGATCCAGGCCGAGCGCTTTGCCGACATCGCGCACCGCGCTTCTCGGCCGATAGGTGATCAAGGTGGCCGCGAGCGCGGCCCGATCGCGCCCGTACTTGGCATAGACGTATTGCATCACTTCCTCGCGCCGCTGATGCTCGAAATCGACGTCGATGTCCGGCGGCTCCTTGCGCTCGCGCGAGATGAAGCGCTCGAACAGCATGCTCATGCGCGCGGGGTCGACTTCGGTGATGTGCAGGCAATAGCACACGGCGGAGTTTGCGGCCGAGCCTCGGCCCTGGCACAGGATCGAGCGCGAGCGGGCGAAGGCGACGATGTCGTGCACGGTGAGAAAGTAGGGCTCGTAGCCCAGCTCGGCGATGAGCGCGAGCTCGTGCTCCACCAGCGCGCGCACTTTGGCGATCGCCTCCGGCACCGGAGCGCTGCCGGCTTCGAGGGCGGTGCCGAAGCGCGCGCGAAAGCCTGCGGCGGTGAGCTTGCGCAGGTGGCTTGCCGGCGTCTCGCCGCCGGGAACGAGCTCCTCGGGATACTCGTAGCGCAGGCTATCGAGCGAAAACTCGCAGCGCTCGGCGATGGCGATGGTCTCGGCCAGGAGCAGCGGCGGATAGATTCGCGCCAGCCGCTCGCGCGCCCGCAGGTGCCGCTCGCCATTCGGGAACAGGCGATAACCGGCTTCGGTCAGGCTGCACTTGAGCCGTATGGCGGTGAGCGTATCCTGCAGCGGGCGGCGCGAACGCGCGTGCATGTGCACGTCGCCGCAGGCGACACAGGGCAGGCCGAACTTTTCTCCCAGCGCGAGCAGCTCGCGCAAGCACGCGCGATCGCCCGCCGCCCCGAGCAATTCGACGCCCAGCCAGGCGGCGCCGGGGAAAGTGGCCGTGAGCCAAGCGAGCTGATCCTCGAGCTCGCCGCGGCCATGGGCCGCAAGGCGCGTCGCGTCGCGGCCGTGCGTGGGCGGCAGCAGAATGGCCAGGCATCCCTCGAGGCTTGCAGACAGGTCGGAGCGCGCCAGCCGATAGCTGCCTTTGCTGCCGCGGCGCCGGCCACGCGTGATCAGCGCGGCGAGATTGCCGTAGCCCGTGCGATCGGTGGCGAGCACGGCCAAGCGGGTTGACAGCGCAGAGCAGGTGCCATCCTCGTGGGGGCAGGGTCCTGCGGCGACCTGGGATTCGAGCGTGAGCTCGGCGCCGAGGATGAGCTTCAGGTTCTTTTCCTTGGCCGCGACATGCGCGCGCACCACGCCCGCGAGCGAACACTCGTCGGTGATTGCCAGCGCACGGTAACCGAGCGCATGCGCGGTCTCGACCAGCTCCTGCGGGTGCGAGGCGCCGCGCAGGAACGTGAAATTGCTCAGGCAATGTAGCTCGGCGTAGTCGGGTTTCATGCGGCTAGCCCGGAAATGTCATCGCATGCGCGCAAGCCGGCGTCCGATTCGCATACCCGGGTATTGGCTGAATAGACTCGATGCTCAGAAAGAATGGCACCTTTCACGGGCTGGCCCGGTGAAATATCCGGGCTAAAATGCGCCACCATGCAAGCCACCCTCTTCCCCGCTACAGATTCCTCCGGCCGGCCGTGGGGGCTGGCAGCCACCTTGGGTTTGAGCCTGGCGATCTGGTACACGCTGGAGCTACTGCAAGCGGCGATGGGCTTCGGCATGGAACGGGTGCTCGACAGCGCGCGCCTGCTCGATCCCGCCGAGAACACGCAAGCGCTCAACTTCGCCATCATCACCTGCGTCACCACGGTGCTGTGCGCTGCGCTGGTCGTGGCCGCGGCCGGCCTGCGCGACTGCATCGAGCCGCGCGCCTATCTTGCGCTCGGTGCGGCCGATGGCCGGGTGCTGCTGCGCTGGCTGCTCGCCACCGTGCTCGTGGTGGCGCAAACCGACGCGGTGCTCTACCTGGTGAAGGGCGAGCTGCTGCCGATGCAATGGGTCGAGATCTACCGCTCGGTGCGCTCGCCCGTGCTGTTCTGGTTCGCACTGGTGGTGGCCACGCCCATTTTCGAGGAGCTGCTGTTCCGCGGCTTCGTGTTCGCCGGCATACGCGCTTCCCCATTGGGCGGATTCGGTGCCGTGGTCATTACCGCCTTGGCCTGGACCCTGATTCATCAGGAATACGATCCGCTCGAGTTCAGCATCATTTTCATCATCGGGCTGATGCTCGGGATCGCGCGGCTGCGCACCGGCTCGGTGCTGGTCACGATGGCCATGCACATGCTGCACAATCTCATCTCGGCCGGCGAGATCGCCTGGCTCGCGGCCGCGTTCGAATAGCGGCAGGCGCCCGGATGCCGGCGCGCCCGGCGATCGCTGTTCAAGCAAAAATGCCGTGCACATACCATTGCTCGGGAGCGCCATCGCGCTGTCTGTATATCCACAGGGTTTGTCCCGAGCGCGCGCGCGCGACGAAATAATCCCGGCACACGTCGCGACCTTCCCACCAGCCGGCTTCGATGCGTTCGGGTCCATCCATCAACACGATCGGCGTCTGAGCAGGGGGCAGGACCTGGTTCGGCGTCTGAGCAGAGGGCAGCAACTGGTTCGGCGTCCGCGCGCAGTGCAGGAACTGATCGAGCCGCCGCGGCTCGGCCAGCAGCCACAGCGGGCGGGGGGCGGGCGGCGCGGGTACCGACGCGGCACGGGACGGGCGTTCGCTGCGCCATGCCAGCTCGGGGCGGTGGTCGGCGTGCGGCCTCAGCGCGCACACCGCGTCATCGCCAAGCCGCGCGCATAGCCGCTCGATCAATTGCGTTTCCTCGGCGGCGTCCGTGCCGGGGAAAAGCGCCATGTCGCGGGCAGCCAGAGGCGCGCATAGCTCGGTGGCCAATGCGATGGCTTCGACCCGGGCCGGCAAGCGCGTGCGTTCCAGGCGCTCGCGCAGCAGCATGCCCAGATGGGCGGGATCGCGACTGGGCGTGGCGAGATCGAGCGTGGGCGTGCTGGGCGCGCCGTCTTCGTGCGCAAGCTCCAGGCGCAGGCGCATCGCCCCCAGGCCGGCACCGCGCAGCCACCCGCTCAGGCCCGCGAGCAGCCGCTTGCAGCCGAACAGCAGCGCCTCGACTTCCCATGCCGGCGCGGGCAGCTCCAGCCGGGCGTAGAACTGCTCGGGCGCGGTGAAGGCAAGGCGCGGATCGGGCAGCCGGCCGAGCGCCCGATCGAGGGTATCGAGCAGCCCTTGGCCGAAGCGGCGGGCGACGCCGTCGCGAGGCAGCGCGAGCAGGGCGCCGACGCTGTGCACGCCCAGGTCGGCGAGGGTCTGGATGCTTTGCTCCCCGCAGCCGATCGCGGCGACAGGCAAAGGCGCGAGCGCGCGCGGCAGCAGCGCCGCCTCTTCGACGATGCGGGGCTCGCTTGCGCGCGCCAGCATGAGCGCCGCGGTAGGCGTGGGAGCGACCGCCATCACGGCCGAAAAACCCAGCTCGGGCAATCCGGCATGAAGCGCGGCGAGCAAGCGGTCGAGCCCGCCGAACAATTTCACTCCCGCACCGATCTCCAGCAGCACGCCATGGCCGTCTTCGAGGCTAGGGGCAGGCGAGAATTGCAATGCCCATTGCGCGATTTCGCGCAATGCATGCGCCTCCAGTGCGCTGTTGCGTGCCCGCACGGCGAGCCCCGGCGCGAGCGCCAAGGCAGCCGAAACAGCCATCCCCGTACGAATGCCGGCAGCATGTGCGGCGGGGTTGAGGGCGAGGATGCGCGGGCGGGTCGCGCCCTCGGCCACGGCGAGCGGCGTGCGGCCCGGAGCGGAACGCGCGAGCGCTTCCAGCGGCAGAAGCGGGAAATGCAGGCAGGCCCAAAGCATGCGATGCCTCAACCCGGGGAAATCGAATCTCGCTTCGGAGTCGAGTCGCTCATGCGCTCGCTATCCCTTGCACGCTGCCGCTCACGATTTGCAGCGGCAGCAACAGAATCGTCGCGCGAGCATTTCAATAGCTTCATTGCTTATCCGAAATGCGCTAAAGCCCGCGGCCCACGATCGCTCGCTGCTACAGAGGCGTCCGGGCGGCGAGGATCGAGCCGTAAAGGACGAGCGAGCAGCCCGCCGCGGCGCTTCAAAATGCGCAGCTCGAGCTCGCCCGTGTCGGCTGCGCCGAGCGCGAGCCGCAGCGCCGCGGTGGAGGCGTTCGCGGCGGCAGCTTGGGGCAGGAACAGAAAGCCGCTGCCGCCGCCTTGCTCGGCGGCGAGTTGCAGGCGCCGCAGGGTGCGATCCTCGATGCGCCGCGGCCATGCGAAAGCCGCGCCGCAATGCCTGGATTTCAGCGCCTGCTCCAGGGCCCAGCACGTGTC
The DNA here is from genome assembly GCA_020848435.1 of Burkholderiales bacterium. Taxonomy (GTDB): domain Bacteria; phylum Pseudomonadota; class Gammaproteobacteria; order Burkholderiales; family WYBJ01; genus WYBJ01. Next base: position 112,433 of record JADLAC010000010.1, read on the forward strand.
CGTGAGCGCTTCGGTCTTGATCAACAACAGCCGGGCGAGATCGAGCCCGGCTTGGGCCAGCGCCGGCGCATAGGGGATATGCGGCGGGGCGATGAATGCCACCCAGCGCCCGGCCCGGGTGAGGCGTGCGCAGGCAGGCAGGAAAAGGGCGAATTCGCCGATTCCCTGCACCGGCGCGAACACTTCGGTGAGCGCGCCTTGGGGCCAACCGCCGCCGGGCAGACAGCGGTCGAGCAGCGCGAAGCCGCTCGGCACGGCGGCGGCGGCGGCGGCGCGTGCGCATTCTCCGCCCCGCCACAGGCCGGGGTGTTCGAGCAAGACGTCGAGCGCGCTGGACATGAGCGTGAAACCGAGACCACGTTTTCTGTCAGGCCAACATCGACAATTCGAGTCGCGGGGAAACGTGGTCTGTCCCGGCCTGTCCCCGGTTTCGATGGAAATTCGTGGATCGGAGCACTGGGTTGCTCGGCTTGCCAATATTCCCGATATGGTCTGCACCGAGCGCCTTGCCTGCGGGCGTTGTGGGCACAACGCAGCGCGCGAAATCAAGTCCGACAGGCTCCTAGAGCGTGCGCGCGTGCCGGATCACGCCCACGCCGATGCCCTCGATCACCAGGCGGTCCTTGCGCGGATCGACCTCGATCGGTGCGAAGTCAGGATTTTCCGGCAGCAGATGGACCTGGCTGCCCCGGCGCCGCCAGCGCTTGACGGTGACTTCGTCGTTGACTCGCGCCACCACGACCTGCCCGGTGCGCGCTTCCTGGGTCTTGTGCACGGCCAGCAGGTCGGCGTCGAGGATGCCGGCGTCGCGCATGCTTTGGCCGCGTACGCGCAAGAGATAGTGGGCGCGCGGCTTGAACAACGCGGCATCGACGCGGTAATGGGTCTCGATGTGCTGCTCGGCAAGCATGGGCGCCCCGGCCGCGACCCGCCCCACCACCGGCAAGCCCTCGGGTTGCAGGATACGCAAGCCGCGCGAGGCGCCCGGCAGGATCTCTATCGCGCCCTTGCGCTCCAGCGCGCGCAGATGCTCTTCGGCGGCGTTCGGCGAGCTGAAGCCGAAATGGGCCGCGATTTCCGCCCGGGTGGGGGGAAAGCCGGTTTCCTGCAGATGATTGCGGATCAGCTCCAGAATCTCGCCTTGGCGGCGGGTCAGCTCTTCCATGCTCGTGCTCCGGTCGGATCGGCCGTAGGCTGTAAATATATCCAGTTATGAACGGATGTCAAGCGCACGCTGTGCCGCCGCGGCGGCAAGGGCGTGGTATAAATCCTGGTTGACCGGTATCGCCTTGACTACACTGCCCGCGGCCCTTGACAGCAGGCTGGCTTGGCATTCCCCCGACTCGTCCGGCGAAGGGAGCAGAACAGATGAAACGGCTGATCCGCGACATCGGCTATTTCGCCATCCTGTGCCTGATGATCGTCGGCATGGGCGGGGTGATCTACCACGCCATCGGCAAGGACGGCTGGATCGAGCGCTTTCTCGGCGGCGTGCTCGACCAGGGTCTCGCCAGCGTCGCCGGCATCCTGATTGGTCTCGTGCTGGGGGCCTGGCTCATCCGCCGCTGGCTGCTCGCCACTCAGCGCCACGCCCTGTTCAACGACTTCCTCATGTACGGCATGGTCGCGCTTGGGGTGCTGTTCATCGGGCGCCTGCTGCTGCACGGCACGTTCTAGACATCATGTGCATGTATTGACCTGCCGCACCTCAAGTTGACGCGGGTTACGCTTGGGGTTTGTTCAACCGGCGGCGCAGAGCCGCAATTGAGGGGGCAGGTCATGAAAGAGTTTAGCAAGTA
>JADLAC010000011.1 GCA_020848435.1 Burkholderiales bacterium
ATCGATGCGCGAGCGCCCCCAGCGTCTCCGGCGGCGCATTGCGCGGCAGGATCTGGCCGCGTCGGTGATCGAGCGCGCGCAGCGCGATCGCGAGCGCGCGATGCAGCCGTCCGCCTGGTCCGCCGTAGCGAAGCGAACCCGACACCGACTGCAGCTGCACGTACTCCGCATAACGCTCGATCAGCGGCTGCGCCGCCAGCGCAAAGGTCTCCGGCGGAAAGCCCATGCGGACGCGGACGAGCACGACCAGGTTCGCAAGGCCGCTGCGCTCCACGACTTCCTTCGCCGTTAGCGCCGGCCGTTCGAGCGAAACGAGCGCGTCGATCGCGCGCGTTGTCACGGCCGAGCCCTGCGTGTCGTTGAAGGTCATTCGACCAGTATTCCGGGCGCCTCGAAGACGCTCAGCACCGATCGACGCCTCGGCAAAGACCTGATTCCCGCTTGACGACGGCCGCCGCGCCGCGTTCCGACCAGCGCCTCCGCGTCGGCACCTCGGAGCCGACGCAATGCCGTGCATCCGACTCACAAGCGCGGTCACGACGCCAGCCGCATCGGGGCTTCGTCGAGGCCCCGATGGAGCCTGATTCGCGTGCGCTCGCTCCCTACGATGAAAACGCAATGCGGCCCGCTCCGAAGGCCGCGATTCAGCGGCCAACCGAGGGGGATTCCGATTGCGCACGAGAACGAGCCGGATGCCGGCGGCGGGTGTCGTCACCGCGATCGCCTTGCTCGCGGCCCTGCCCGCCCACGCGTGCTGGGAGGCGGCGGCGGTGCGCTACGGCGTCAGCAGCGAGTTGCTCTACGCCATCGCCCGCACCGAATCCGCACTCGACCCGCAAGCCGTCGGACGCAATCGCAACGGCACCCGCGACATCGGGCTCATGCAGATCAACTCGGCGTGGCTGCCCGCGCTGGCGGCCCACGGCATCGGCGAGCGCGATCTCTTAGATCCCTGCACGAGCATCCACGTCGGCGCCTGGATCCTCGCCGGCAACGTTCAGCGCCTCGGCTACACGTGGGAAGCCGTCGGTGCCTACAACGCCGCCAATCCCGAGCTGCGCCGCGCCTACGTCGAGAAGGTCCGCCGCCACCTGCGTGGCACCAGTGCCGCCGCGCCCTCCGCGCGGCAGAGCCACACCTCTTCCCCATTCATCCGCGGCGACCACCGGCCTCCGGTGGTCGCGACCCTGCCCTGATCGCTCACCCGAGCACTTCCCCGCCACCCCACTCCGAGAGACCAGACCATGACCTTGATCCGCCGCACAAGCACCGCCGTTCCGATCGCCCTCGTCCTGACGCTCGCCGCCGGCTCGGCCCTGGCCGGGACCACCGGTACCGAGTTCCAGACGATGTACACGACCCTGCTCAACTGGGCGACGGGCTTCCTCGGCAAGTCGATCGCGATTGCCGCCTTCATCCTCGGCGCGGACATCGGCATCGCGCGCTCCTCGCCGATCCCGGCGCTCGCCGGCGTCGTCTTCGCGCTCTTCATGGTCTACGTGCCGACCATCATCGACTCGATCATGACCGCCGTGATCTGACGAGGCGATGCCGTGATCGACGCTTCGCTCGACATCCCCCGCCGTCTCAATGACCCGCCGCGCATGTTCTGGTGGGACATCGACGTCGCCCTGCTGGTGCTGGGGGCCGCGCTGGCGGGCATGGTCGCGGGCTTCTTCGTGAGCGGCTGCGCGGTCGGGCTGCTGCTCGCCTCGGCCTACGGTCGCGCGAAGGCGGGCAAGCACCCCGCCTTCGCGCTGCACCTGCTGTACTGGCACCTGCCGGCGTTCATGACGGGCCTGAAGCGCACCCCGCCTTCCTACCTGCGCGAGCTGGCGGGATGAAGCTCGACTGGCTGCGCGCCGACATCGCCAGCGCGCGCCGCGCGAGCGCCCTGCTGGTGCTGCTGCTCGCCTGCTCGATGCTCGCCAACGTGACGTTGGCGGCCTTCGCGATGCCCATGGCCGGCCGCGAGCGCGTGGTGGTGGTGCCGCCCAGCATCAACAAGACCTTCTGGGTCGAGTCCGAACGCGTGAGCGCCGAGTACCTCGAACAGATGGCCTATTTCCTCCTGCAGCTCACGCTGAACGTCACGCCGCAGAGCATCGACCATCAGTCCCGGGTGCTGCTCCAGTACGCCGCACCGGCCTCCTACGGGGAGCTGCGCAGCGTGCTGGCGACCGCGGCCGAGCGCGTCAAACGCGACGGCGCCTCCACCGTGTTCAGCGCGCAAGACCTCGCCGTCGACGAGCGCACCCAGCGTGTCGGCGTGCGCGGCCTGCTCACCACATTCATCAGCGACCGCCGCGTGTCCGAGGTCTCGAAGGGCTACGCCATCGAGCTCCAGTACGCCAGCGGCCGGATCTTTCTGAAGGCCTTCCGGGAGACCAGTCCCAATGACCCGCTCGAAATCCAAGCTCAATCCCAGCTTCGCCTGGCTCCTGCTGCTGGCACTGACCGCTAGCCAACCCGCCCTGGCGCTGCAGGTCGTCGACGCGCGCGACGGCGAGACCGTGCTCGCCAAGGTCTCGCGCAAGGAAGTGACGCGCATCTCCGTCG
>JADLAC010000012.1 GCA_020848435.1 Burkholderiales bacterium
ACTGTACCCTGAGCGGCAAAAGTGGCGAAATCGACGTCAGACGCGAAGCGAATCGCAGCCAGGTTGGACACCTGGCGAGGATTCGCGACAAAGTATGGCGTCGATTCTCGACATCTTTTGTGCAGCGAATTTCGGACTCAGGACACTCGAGGAGGGCAATATGAATCGGCTACACTGCAAGCGCCTCATGATCGCGCTCGCCCTGAGCGTGATCCCAATGCTGCCGGGCGGGCTCGCGCACGCGCTCAAGGTCGGCGACCAGGCACCTGCTTTCTCGCTCCCGGCCACGATCGGCAAGCAGGCGAGCCCCAAGGATTTTCCCGGCAAGACGCTGGTGCTGTTCTTCTACACCGGCGCATTCACCAATACGTGAACGCAGGAAGCGCTGGCCTTTCAACTGGATCTTCCCAAGTTCGAGGCCGCGAATGCCCAGGTGCTGGGCATCAGTGTCGATTTCAATGCCGCCAACCAGGCGTGGGCGGCGCAGCTCGGATTGAAGTATCCCCTGCTCGCCGATACGCGGCGCGAAATGACGCGTGGCTATGGCGTGCTCAACGACGATCCGAGCGCCGCCACCGATCCGAAGCGCATCGCGGGGTACTTGCGAGCGATCGCGACCGTCATGGTCGTGGACAAGGCGGGCGTGGTGCGCTACATCCGCGACAGCCGCCCGCGCAACACCATACCGGTCGAGGAGATCCTCGCAGTCGCCGAGAAGCTGCGCTAGCGTGCCGGCTAGCAGGCCAGCGGTGACGATTGCCAGGGTGATCGCGCACCATGGCGTTGAGTACCGTCCGCTTTCGCATGCAGTGCGCGCTCGCGGCATCCGTTGTCCCGTGCGCCAGGCCGAGCACGCCAGCGTGCTGCGCCGTACGCCCCGCCCCGATCCGCGCGGGCACACATCGCGACGCGCGTTGCTTTGCGCGTATGATCCTTGCGAGTTGCCGCAACCCGAACGCATGCTGCGGTGCCGGCTCGATGAGCCGCAACCCGAACGCGTGCCATGGCGCCGGCTCGATGCGCCGCCGCCCGAAGGAGGAAGCAGAATGTCGAAGGTGCTGGTGCGAACGATTGCAGCGACGCTCCTCGCGGCCGTGACGGCGCTCGCCGCGCATGCGCAGGAGTACCCGGCGAAACCCGTTCGTGTCCTGGTACCGTGGCCGCCGGGCGGCTCCAACGACATCGTCGCGCGGCTGGTCGCGCAGAAGCTCGCGGAGAATCTCAAGCAACAGTTCGTGGTGGACAATCGCGGCGGCGCGGCGGGCACCATCGGCAGCGAGGTCTTCGCCAGGACCCCGAGCGACGGCTATACCATCATGATTCATTCGGCGACGCACGTCGCCAATCCGCACCTGTACAAGAACCTGGCGTACGACACCTTGAACGATTTCGCCGCCATCACTACGCTCGCGCGCCAGGTGGGGATGCTGGTCGTTCATCCCGCGTTGCCGGTGAGGAGCGTAAAGGAATTCATCGCCCTGGCACGCGCGCGGCCGAACCAGATCGTCTACGCCTCGTCGGGCAACGGCAGCTACGTTCACCTCGCCATGGCGCAGGTGGCCACGCTCGCCGGCGTCAAGATGACCCATATTCCGTACAAGGGCGGCGCACCGGCGGTCATCTCCGTCGTTTCCGGCGAGACCCAGGCCATGCTCGCCACCATCGGCACAATCCTCACGCCCCTCAACGCCGGCAAGCTGCGAGCGCTCGGCGTCACCTCCGACGATCGGACCAGGCAGTTCCCGAACGTCCCCACGCTCGACGAAGCCGGGGTACGCGGCTACGAGTTCACCGCTTGGATCGGGGCATTCGCGCCCGCGGGCACGCCGGTGGCGATCGTCAACAAGCTCAATGCCGAGATCCGCAAGGTGCTCTCGGATCCCGCTGTCGCGGACAAGCTCGGCGCGCAGACGCTCGACCCGCTGCCCATGTCGCCCGAGCAGTTCAGCAAGCGCTTGAAGTCCGACTACGACAAGTACGGCCGCTTGATCAAGGCCGCGGGCGCGACGATCGATTGAGCCGTGACCAGCGCTGTGGCGACCAGGCGCGTGCGCTCCGAGCTCGACTCCTGGCATTCGCGAAATGCTTGACGGCCAGCGCGCCTCGATGCCGACGTCTACCCTGATCGGGAGCGGAGCGCCGGCGGCCAATCCGCGGTCTGGCTAGAAGCGCTGCTCGTCGAACACGGGATAGGCGCTTGTGATGCTGCCCAAGCCGACCGGCTGCGCGCTGCGCACCCAGCTCGGATCGAGCTTCGCCATGGAGTCGAGCCCCATGAGCCCGAGCGCGGTCTTGATCTCGACCTCAAGCAGCTCCAGCATGCGGGTGATGCCGGGCTCGCCCGCGGCCGCGAGCGCCCAACCCTGCAGCTTGCCTACGCCCACCGCGCTTGCGCCGAGTGCGATCGCCTTGATGACGTCGGTGCCGCGCGAGATCGCGCCGTCGACGAGCACCTCGGCACGGCCATCGACCGCCGCGACGACCTCCGGCAGCACCTCGATGCTCGCCTGCGCATGATCGAGCTGGCGCCCGCCGTGGTTGGACACGTATACCACATCGGTGCCGTGCTCGATCGCCAAGCGCGCGTCTTCGGCGGTGGCGATGCCTTTCAGGATGAGCGGCACGCCCATGCGCTGCTTCATCCACACCACGTCATCCCACGTGAGGCTCGCCTGGAAGCTCGCATTGCCGCCTTGCTCGCGCACCGGCAAGCGGCTGATGAGATCGCGCTCGCGCCGGCTGTAGTAGGCACGATCGACGGTGACGCACAAGGCGCGGTAGCCGGCCGCCTTGGCGCGATCGAGCATGTCGCCGATCCATTCGCGGTCGCTGCGGACATAGAGCTGAAAGATGAGCGGCACGCCGACGGCGGCGGCGGCCTGCTCGATTCCCGGCTTGGCCGCCGTGCTGACGAAAACCTCGGTGCCGTAAGCGACGGCGCCGCGCGCGACCGCCACGATGCCCTCGGCATCGGCCATCTGCAGGAAATTGCCGACCGGCGCGATGAACACCGGTATCGGCAGCCGCTTGCCGAGCAGGCTCGCGCCGGTATCGACGTGGGCGACGTTCACCAGCACGCGCTGGCGCAAGGCGAGGCTGTCGAGCGCGAGCCGGTTGCGCCGCAACGTGGTCTCGGAATCCGAGCCGCCGCTCACCATGTCCCATAGCGGGCGCGAGAGATTGCGCCGTGCGGCGATCACCAGCTCCTGCAAGGTAGCGAAGCCGCGCGCCGCGGCGCGCTTGGACGCGAGGCGCGAGTCGTCGCTCAATTGCTGCGGATCGCGCCCGCGTGCACTCGATCCATCGGACTGCGACTTGTCAGCCATCCGCTTGCGCTCCGAGCCCCGGGTGACGCATCGCTACTGCGGCTCGATGCCCGCGCCGCGCGCCACCTTGATCCATTTCTCGATCTCGGCGCGATTGAACTTGTCGTGCTGTTCGGGCGTGCTGCCCACGGGGTCCGCACCCTGGTCGGAGAGCTTGCGGCGCACCTCTGAGTCGGACAGGGACGCTTTGACGGCGGCATGGACGCGATCGACCATCGGCCGCGCCAGCCCGGCCGGGCCGAAGACGGAAAAGCCGCTCGATATGATGTAAGTGGGCAGGCCGGATTCGACCATCGTCGGGACGCCCTTCGCCGCCGGCGAGCGCTTCTCGCCGGCTTGGGCCAGCATGCGCAGCTTGCCCGCACGCACGAACTGGATCACCGCGGGCATGCTGGCGAACTGAAGCTGTACATGGCCTGCCATGAGATCGACCACGGCCGGACCCGTGCCCTTGTACGGCACGTGCACGATGTTGATCTTGGTCATCGAGCTCAACAGCTCGGCCGCGAGATGGCCGACCGTCCCGCGCCCGGCGGTCGAGTAGGTGATTTCGCCCGGACGCTTGCGCGCCAGGGCGAGAAACTCGGCGAGATTCTTCACCGGCAGCGACGGATGGGATACGAACACCGTCGGCACGTCCGCGACCACGGAGATCGGCGTGAAGTCCTTGATCGAGTCGTAGGGCAGTTTTTTCACCATCGCGGGGTTGATGGTGTGCGCCGCCGAAACCATGAGAATGGTATAGCCGTCGGCCGGCGACTTCGCCGCCACCTCGGTCCCGATGGTGCTGCCGGCGCCGCCGCGATTGTCGATGATGAGTTGCTGGCCGAGCGATTCCGTCATGCGCGGGGCGACGATGCGCGCGATGATGTCGGTGTTGCCCCCCGGCGGAAACGGCACGATCATGCGCACCGGGCGCGTGGGATACGCCTGCGCCTGCGCGTGTTGCATGTCCGTCAGCGCGACGCCCGAAACCGCCACGGCGAGCGCCGCGGCAATGCGTGAGATCACTTGCATAGCTCCTCCGGTGTATGGCATCGCGCGCGCCGGGATGCCCGATCGAGCGCGGGCGAGGGACGACTCGACGCGCTGCCACGGCTCCCAGCCGCAATGATCGGCTCGCTGCCGGCCGAGCGCGATGGTACCTGAGCGGCGCGGCAAGCGCACTCGCCGGAAAATCGCGACGAGGATTCGCGGTTGCGATCGGCCGTCGGATCGCTGGGCCAGCCAGGCGGCGCTGATCAGCGCACGGCCGCGGGCCTTTCCGCTGCGCCTCGATGCCGTCCTTGGACCGCAACCGCGGTCGCGGGGGTCTCGCCGCCGCCGCCGCCGAGCCTGCGAGGTGGGGGATGAGCGCGCTAGCCGGTTCGCGCGGAGCTCGCGTTGCGCAGGAACGTGCGCGTATCCGGCTTGGAGTACTCGCAGTAGAACTCGAGGCAATCGCGCGGCCCGATCGCGTGCGAGCGCCCGAACGAGACCGTGCCGTCGCCTTCGAGGATGTGCTCTTCGCGCCGCAAGCGGCTCTCCTGGCCATCCTCGGCGCGCACATACGTGCCGTTGGTGCTCAGGTCGATGAGCACGAACTTGTCGCGCCGCCACTCGATGCGCGCATGCACGCGCGAAGCGTTGCGCGCACCGATCACGACGTCGTTGGCCGCGTCGCGGCCGATCGATATGCCGGGGCGATCGTGATCGACGACGACTTCGTCGCCTTTGTACAGCAGCCGCAGGCGCGCCGGGATTCGCGGCGGCACGAACTGTGCCGAGACGGTCACGGTGGCGTCGCTGCGCCCGTCCCACATGATCTCGAACACGTCGATCGGCTCGGCCTTGCCCTTGACCGGGATCGGCCACAGGTGGCGTGCCCCGTGCGCCAAGGCCACCGGAAGTGCTTCGAGCGTCTGCGCGCTGGTGATGATCTGCTGGCCTTTCGCGACTTCGCTCAGGCGCGAGGCGAGGTTGACCGCGTCGCCGAACACGTCGGTATCGCGCTCGACCGCGGCGCCGAAATGGAATCCGATTCGGATGGCGAGCTGATCGTCGCCGACCGGCGCCATCTCGGCGACACGCCATTGCATCTCGTGCGCCGCGACGCAGGCCGATTCGGCGTCGGCGAATACGGCCATCAGCTCGTCGCCGATGGTCTTGACGGTGCGGCCACCGAACTCCGCGGTCACCTGCTTCAACATCTCCAGGCAGGTCTCGATGCCCGCATGCGCCACGGCATCGCCGTAGCGTTCGTACAGGCGGGTGCTGCCGACGACGTCGGCGAACAAGGTCGCGAGTCGGGTCGCGTCCTCAACCATGCGGGCCTCCGAGTATCCTGATCAGTACCACCGATACGTTATCGCGCCCGCCGCGCGCATTGGCCAGGCGCACCGCGTTACGTGCCGCTGCCTGTAGATCGTGCCCGTGCGCATCGACCACGGCGCCGATTTCGGCATCCGAGGCCATGTTGGTGAGCCCATCGGTGCATAGCATGAAGATGTCGCCGGCTCGGATGGCGTGGTGCTGGACGTCGACGGCGACGTCTTGCGCAATCCCGAGCGCGCGGGTGATGACGTTGCGATGGCGCGACTTGGCGGCCTGGCGGGCGTTGATCGCTCCGCGCTCCACCAGCTCCTGCACCATGCTGTGATCGTCGGTCAAGCGGATGAAGCTGCGATCGCGCAGCAGGTACATGCGCGAGTCGCCGACATGGGCCGCGGTGAGGAAATCCGGGCCGACCAGCGCCATCACCAGGGTCGTGCCCATGCCGCTCAAGCGATTGTCGCGCGAGGCGCTCTTGCGCACGCCCTGGTTGGCTCGCCGCACCAGCTCGACCACCAGCGAGCCGCGCACCTCCTTGGTGTAGGCGCGCTCGCCGTGGCGGCGGCTGTCGGCGAGCGCCCGGCGCAGATCGTCCTTGATGCTGCGCAAGGCGGTCGCGCTCGCCACGTCCCCGCCCTGGCTTCCGCCCATGCCGTCGGCGACCATCGCCAGCCCGAGCCGCGTATCCCAGTCGATCGCATCTTCGTTGCGCGAGCGCAGGCGCCCGACATCGGTCACTCCGACGATCTCCACCGCCGGAACGAACGCAGGTTGGGGGCAAGTCTGCTCGGCGCTCAAGGTCGCTCCCGGCTCAAGCCGCCATCTCGGGCTCGGCGAACATTTCGAACAGCCGCTTGTCGATGGCCTTGCGATACGCGTCCCTGCCGACGATCACCTTGGCGTCGAGCAGGCGCTTGAGCGCCGTATCCATGCTCTGCATGCCCTGCAGGCTGCCGCTCTGGATGGCGGTCGCGATCTGCTCGGTCTTACCGTCACGCACGATGTTGGCCACCGCCGGGTTGTTCACCAGCACTTCGAGCGCGGCCACGCGGCCTTTGCCGTCCGAGCGCCGAACGAGCTGCTGCGATACCACGCCGAGCAGCGATGTCGACAGCATGCTGCGAATGCGGCCCTGGTCGCCCGCGGGAAAGACGTTCACCATCCGATCCACGGTCGCGGCCGCGCCGTTGGTGTGCAAGGTCCCGAACACGAGTATCCCGGTCTCGGCCGCCGTGACGGCGAGCGAGATCGTCTCCAGATCGCGCATTTCGCCGACCAGTATGACATTGGGGTCCTCGCGCAGCGCCGAGTGTAACGCGGCGGCGAAGCTCGCGGTATCGAAGCCCACTTCGCGCTGGCTCACCAGGCTCGCCTTGTTCTTGTGCACGAACTCGATCGGGTCCTCGATGGTGAGAATATGGCCCTTGCGATTGGTGTTGACGTGGTCGACGAGCGCCGCCAGCGTGGTCGATTTGCCCGATCCGGTCGGCCCGGTGCACAGCACCAGTCCCTTGCGCTGCTGGCAGAATCCGGCCAGCACGGCGGGCAAGGCGAGCTGCTCCATGGTCTTGATGGCGGTCGGAATGATCCGCAGCACCGCGCCGACGCCGCCGACGTGGCGGTAGACGTTGACCCGAAAGCGGGCCAGCCCCTCGATCGAATAGGCGAAATCCACCGAGCTGCGCTGCTCGAAGGCCGCACGCGCGGGCTCGGGCATGATCTCGTGCAGCAACCCCAGCGTTTCGGCGGCGCTCAGCTCGCGGTACTTGACCCCGATCAGCTCGCCGTGCAGACGCACTCGAGGCGGATTGCCCGATACCAGGTGCAGATCGGATCCGTCCTGTTTCACCAGCAGATCGAGAAATGTATCGATGCGGCTCACCGCGGCTTTTCCTCGCGTCAGCGCCCGACCAGCGCGACCTGGGGCACGAGCCGGCGGTCGGTCACGAAGCGCTGGAACTGCTTCTTGTCGTGGGCGTGCAGATAGGCATCGTCGGGATCGACTTCCTTGGCTTGGATCGCCTCGAGCAGTGCCTGGTCGAGCAGGCGCATGCCGGTGTCCTTGCCGGTCTGCATGGCGGCTGGAATCTGGAATTGCTTGCCGGTGAGCAGGAGATTGGATATCGCGGGCGTCAACACCATGATTTCCACGATCGCCTTGCGGCCGCGGCCGTCGGGCTTCTTCACCAGCACCTGGCTGATCACACCGCGCAGGTTCTGCGACAGGAACAGCAGTCCCTGCGCCTTCTGCTCGGCGGGAAGAGAGTCGACGATGCGATCGAGCGTCTTGGCGGCGCTGGTGGTGTGCAGGGTACCGAGCACAAGGTGGCCCGTTTCAGCCGCCATCATGGCCATGGCGATGGTCTCGGCATCGCGCAGCTCCCCCACCAGGATCACGTCCGGGTCCTCGCGCAGGGCGGCGCGCAAGCCTTCGGCGAAGCTGCCCACCGAGCTGCCGACCTCGCGCTGCACGACCAGCGACGTCTTGCTCTTGTGCAGAAACTCGACCGGGTCCTCGAGCGTGATGATGTTGAGCTTGCGCGTGCTGTTGAGGTGATCGATGATGGCGCCGAGCGTGGTCGATTTGCCCGTCCCGGTCGCCCCGGTCACGAGCAGCAGCCCTTGATGCGCTTGGGCGAGCTTTTTCACCACCGGCGGCAGCCCCAGCTCCTCCAGCGTCGCCGCCGCTTTCGGCACGATCCGGATGACGGCGGCGATCCCGCCGAGCTTGCGAAAGACGTTGAACCGATAGCGCTCGCCGCTCACCGGGCAGTAGGAGAAGTCGAGGTCGTGACCGGCGTCGAATTGCGCCTTCTGCTCATCGCACAGGATCTCGAAGATGAGCGCACGGCATTCGTCGGCGCTCAGCTCGCGATAGCGTATCGGCTGGATCTCGCCGTGCAGGCGCAGCGTCGGCGGTATGCCGACGGCGAGATGGATGTCGGAGGCATTCTGCTCGCGGCCGAGCTGCAGGAATGCGTCGATACGAGCTTCGCTCACGCTGCTGCCTCCAATCCATCAGTGCGCACTGCGGCGCCGAGGCGTCGGTCGCCGGCGGCGATTCGCCTTGCGCTCGATCCCCGCGAGCGCAGCCCCTCGCCCGTGTGGCTCACGCCGCCACCTTCATCATGAGCGCCTCGATGTCCTTGAGCATTTCGTCCGCGCTCGCATAGCGCTCGTCGGGATTGACGGCCATCGCCTTCACGATGACGGCCTCCAGCGCGGGCGAGACGTCGGGGTTGTGCTGGCTCGGAGGCACTTTCGCCCCTTCCAGGTGCTGATAGAGCACGCCCATGGGGTTGTCCGACACATACGGCGGGACACCCGTGAACATCTCGTACATGATGACGCCCAGGGCGTAGAGGTCGGTACGCTGATCGATCTTCACTCCTCGCACCTGCTCCGGTGCCATGTAGGTAGGCGTTCCGACCAGGTGGCCCGTCTTGGTCACCCTGGAATTGCTGTGACTCATCGCCGCGGCGAGGCCGAAGTCCACGATCTTCAGCACGCCTTCGTTATTGATCAGAATATTGGCCGGCTTCAAGTCGCGATGAACGATGCCGACGCCATGCGCCACGGCGGTGCCGCGCAGCGTGTCTCTCACCAGGCGCAGCGCTTCCTGCTTGGGCTCGTAGCGGGCGCGCCGAATCCTGCGCGTAAGCGGTACGCTGGCGAAGTATTCCATCGACATCGCATAGCTCTTGCCGATGCTCACGAAATCATGGATGCGAATCACGTTCTCGTGGGTGATCTTGCGGGCGTAGCGCACCTCGTGAACCATGCGCTTGATCGCCACCTCGTCTTCGGTGAGATGCGGGCTGATCAGCTTGAGCGCGATGTCCTCGTGCACCATCAGATCCTCGACCAGCAGCACGACGCCGAAGCCGCCGCGGCCGATCTCGCGTCTGACGCGATAGCGAGCGCCGATCACCTGCTCGGGCCCGAGCTTGTTGAGATCGAGCGCCTCCCCCGAGCCGGCGGGCGAGGGCGCAGGCGCCGGCGTGCTCGGCGCGGGCTGGGGGGCTGCAGCCGGCGTCGGGCTTGCGGCAGCGCGCGCGCCGGGGTCGATCGCGCGCGTGTGACCGCTGCGAAGCGGCAGGACGGGGCGAAGCGCATTGTCGCCGGCCCCGGCGCTGGCGCGCCCGCGCAGCCGCGCGCCTATGGCCGCGTGCGCGCGCACCGCGGTTTGACCCAGATCGGTGCCACCCAAGCGTTCCCGCACGCGCGCCAGCGCGGCGAGCACCTCCTGCGATGACTTCGCGTCGGTAAGCGCTTCCAGGGCGCCGATCGCTTCACGCACGATCGCTTCATCGCTGCTGTCGAGCTTGGCGGCGATCGGAATCGCGGCGCGCGTGTCGCCGATCGCCGCCAGCGCGCGGATCGCGACCGGGGTCGCCTCGTTGTCGGCGGCGAGGAACTTCAGCACCGCCGGCACGGCGCGCGGGTCGCGCATGTTGGCGAGGGCATCGAGGGCGCGTTCGCGCACCCACCAGTCGGGATCGTCCAGGGCGGCCACCAGCCGGTCGAAGGCACGCGTATCCTTGGAGGTATTGAGGATCTCGACCGCGCAGCGGCGCATGAACTCGTCCTCGTCGTCGAGCAGCGAAAGCACGGCGTCGATGACTTTCGGCCCGCCGATCGCGCCCAGGGCGTCGGCGGCGCGCACCCGCACCCACCAATCCTGATCCTTCATGGCGTGCAGCAGATCCTTGATGGCGGATGCATCGCCGATCGCGTTCAGGACCTCGACCGCGGCCCGGCGCGCGTGCTCGGATTCGTCCTGCAGAATCTCCAGGAGCTGGCGCACCGAGGTCGGATCGTTGAGCTTGATCATGGTCTCGATGGCGCGCGTCTGGACCATGAGATCGGGGTCACGCAATAGCGCCGCGATCGCCGAGGCGGGCACGGGCACGCTCAGGCGGCCCAGCCCTTCGACGGCGGCTTGACGCACGAGCTTGTGCGGGTCCTTCAGGAACCGCAGCAGCGCATCGCGCACCCCTTCGGTGGAGAAACGCGCGATCGTCTGCGCGATGCAGTAGCGGCCCTCCCACTCCGCGTTGCGGGCGAAGCCGATCAAGCCAGGCACCATCGCCTCGGTGGCGAGCTCGGTGACGATTTTGAACAGCGTCGGCTGGTTGTCCTTGTGGGCGCAATCGAGAACGCGCAATACCGTCTTCGGCGTGATGGCGTCCCTGCGCGCAACTATGATCTCGGCGAGATTCACCAGCGCCCCGCCGGCCCCGCAGTACAGCTCGACCAGCCGGTTGGGATCGTACTTGGTGGCGCGCATCAAGGCGGCCCGGCAGCGCGCCACGACCTGCGGATCCTGGTTCATCAAGCCCTGCTCGACCACCACCGGCAGCGTCGCCGTGGTGACCATCTCGGCCAGCAGATGGGTCAACGGATCGCCCGGCGGATCGTCGGGCAGGGCCGTGATGATCTTCGGCATGGCGCGCCGCCCCACCCCGCGCAGGCGCGCGATCGCGCTCAACACCTCGGCGCTCGCATTGCGCCCCGCGAGGACCGTGGCGATCGAGCGCGCGACGTGAAATGAATCCAGCAGCCCCATCGTGTCGCTCAGGCGGCGCCCTCGCCCGGCTCGCGCGTCATGATGTAGCCGACGTAACTCTTGTTGATGAGGCACACCGATGAGCCGTCGAGGTACAGCTTGAGGAAGCGGGGATTGTCGGTATTCATGTAGTCGTACAGCCGCGAGCGCTCCGGCGGCAGCGACTTGCGCATCGCGCCGTCGATCACCGAGCCATCCATCATGTGCACCCGGCACGGCAAGTCCTTGCCGCTTTCGGATACGTACAGCTCGTCCTCGACGTACTCGACGCGGATGAGCGAAGCCTTGTTGTAGAAGCGCAGCTCCTCCGGCTCGTGGCGGCGCACGACCAGGAAGTCGTCCAGGTCGTTCATCACGCTCCACGGGTCCTCGCCGCTTCGCCGGTCGGGCTCGCCCATGTGCAGGTAGATCGCCCCCAGCACCAGCCCGTCGGGATGCGTCCACAGCGTGACGGACTTTTCGATCTTCGGGATCTTCAGCGGATTCTCGTACGGATACATCGGCTGCGCCTTTGCGGTTCGTTCGCACACCGGCTCCTGCCGGCAGCGCTACAAAGGCGATAACGGACGTACGGCGCAGGGGCTTGAGGCGCCCGGCCCGAAAGGCCGGCGGGTAGTACGAGTGCTTCGCCCGGCCGCCGCGATGCGAAGGCAGCACGTCGCGGAACGCGTGCCAGGGCCACGACGGTCTCAAAGGGCCGCGAGGCTGCCGCGTCTGTGCATCGGCGGATCGTATGCAGCCACGCGCCAGCTCACCGGCGCGCGCCGCGACCATCGCGACCGCCCGCGCGGGCAACGCTGTTATCGGCGCCCGCGGCCCGATCTTGAACGGGTGTGCCGCGGTGCCGCCCATCCGGAGCCTGGCCTGCAACGCGCCCGGAGTCAACGTGCAAGCGAACACCGGGCGCGGGCGCGCCTCGACGCGTGCGCCGAGGAAGCGGCGTGCGACGCTGAGCCGCGGCTGCGCCGGATCCGAGCACCGGCGCATTACCCGCGACCTGCGCTTCTCAGCGCAGCCGCCGGCTCACGGCGCGGGTGGATCCGCCCCAGGTCGGGATATAGGCGGCCTTGATGCCGACGCCACCGGCAACCACGACCATGATGTCGTCCGGCTTGTCCGCGACCCGCAGCAGCGCCTCGCGCGCATCGCCCGCCGGGTCGCCCGCGAGGCTCGCGAGGTGCTCTCTCACCGCGGGCGACAGGCGCTCGGCGGCCAGGACGGCGCGCTCCCAAACCTCGACTTTGAACTGTGCCTTGCCACAGCCTCTTTGCGCCAGGAATAGCGCCTGTTCGGGCGGCATGACGATGAGCGGCTCACCGCCGCCGAGGCGGCCTGCGCCGCCCACGGTACCGGCGATCAGCATCGACTGGGCGAAGGTCTGCGCCAGCTCTTGCGCAGTGCGGCTGCACGAATCGGCCACCTCCACGATGCCGGCCGCACCGACCACGGTAACGACGTTCGCCTCGCGGGCGAAGCCGCGCTCGACGTGCAACGGCTCCCAGGGCGAGGCCGACTCGTCTTCGGCGAAACAGAAGCCGTACTTGGCGGGCTGCCCGAGCGTGGCCATGTCGATCTCGCCGCTCTTGGCGCCGCCCACGTTCTGCAGCACCAGGCGCACCGCGCGGCCTATGGTCGCGTTCGCACGGTTGCCCGGACCCAGCGCGTTCGCCCCGGCGTTCATGCCGATGGCGCCCGCGACGGGCCCATTGACGATGACCAGCGTGGCGGCCGAGCCGGTGGTGGTCGCGATCCCGATCAGGTTGAGCTCGCCCGCCGCGAGCGCCTCGACCGCGGCCGCCACCACGGGCAAGTACTCTGCCTTGCACCCGGCCATGACGGCATTGATCGCGATATCGCGCCAAGTGACCGCGGCGTACAGCGGCGGCAGCTCGCACACGATGTCATCGGGGTCGGACCAGCGCGCCGACAGCATGTGCTCGATCCGGTCTGCGGTCGGCGGCACCAACGGCAGGCCATCGCCGAGCCCGCGCGCGGCCAGTGCTTCCTGTGCCTGCTCCCACTGCGGATCGTTTGCGCCCGGCCATGCGTCCATCGTCTGTCTCGATTTCGTTGCAGCTCGACTGAGGCGGCTATTCTATGCGCCAGTTACATTCGTTTACCAAGCTTTACAACGGCGTGCGGCCTGCGCCGGTAGCATGTGCGTCGTACCGATCGCGCCTGCCCGATCGGAAGCAAAGCGAAGGAGCTCGACATGACACGCTGGAACAAGATCATTCTCATCGCACTGGCAACCGCCGGCATCGGCGTGAGCACGGCGGCGAGCGCGCACGAGCGCCACGGTCACGGCCGCCATCACAAGCACGGCCACGAGCATCACCGGGCCTACGTGGACCACTATCACCCGGCGCCGCACTACGTCGTGCGCGAGCGTGTCGTGGTCCAGCGGCCCGTCTACGTGCAACCGTACGCCTACCACTACGTTCCGGCGCCGCGATATCCGGGGGTGGTCGTGAGCGTCGACATCCCGCCGCTGGTGTTCCCCCTGCGCTGATCGCGGTCGAGCCGAGCCGGCCCGCCGCTGTGCTCTGCGCTCGCGCGCGTCCGCGGCCGCAGAGCATCGCAGCGCTCGACGCGTGCCCGTTGCTGACGCAGGTCTGAGCCGCGCGCTGCGGCGACCCTCGCGGTCGAGGCTCGAGACAGCCGCGGGCGGCCGCTCGCGTTTGACA
This sequence comes from Burkholderiales bacterium, assembly GCA_020848435.1. Taxonomy (GTDB): domain Bacteria; phylum Pseudomonadota; class Gammaproteobacteria; order Burkholderiales; family WYBJ01; genus WYBJ01. The sequence continues at coordinate 13,893 of JADLAC010000012.1, forward strand.
CGTTTTCCCGCCGACTATACGATCGATTCGAGTCGCTCTGCTCGCAGCGACGCCGCGCCGATCGGAGGTGCGCTCTGTCCGTTACATGGCAGGCACGATAGGCATGCGCCCATGGCCGCGCCGGCGCCGGGACGAAATCACGCAGCGCCGGAACAGTAAGCGTCCGCGCCACGCGGTTCGTTGCCGCGCTGCGCGCAGTCCCGATCCGGCGCGCTCAGGCTTCGATTCCGAGCAACCGGGAGATTCGTTCCAGCAAGAGGAGCTGACGTGATCCGGATGTACCTGCGGGCCGCCCGAGCGGCGGCGCTCGCCGCGATTGCCGCGGTTACGTTGGCTGTTGCACAAGCGAGCGCGCAACCTACCGAGGTCGTCAAGATCGGCTTCGCCTCGCCGCTCACCGGCGCGCAAGCGCACTACGGCAAGGACAATCAGAACGGCGCGCGCATGGCCATCGATGAGCTCAATGCCCGCGGCATGCGTCTCGGCGGCAAGCCGGTGCGATTCGAGCTCGTGGTCGAGGACGACCAGGCCGATCCCAAGGTGGGCACCGTGGTCGCGCAGAAGCTGATCGACGCGGGCATCAAGGCGATGGTCGGGCACTTCAATTCGGGCGTGACCATTCCCGCCTCCAAGCTCTACGCCGATGCCGGCATCGCGCAGTTGTCGGTCTCGACCAACGTGATGTACACGCGCCAGAAGCTCAAGACCGCGTTTCGCATGATGGCCGACGACGACAAGCAAGGCGCCGCGCTCGGACGCTATGCCACCCAGACGCTGAAGCTCAAGCGCTTCGCGGTGATCGACGATCGCACCGCCTACGGCCAGGGGCTCGCCGATGCGTTTACCAATACCATTCGCGCCGCCAAGGCGCAGGTCGTGAAGCGCGAGTTCACCAGCGACAAGGCGGTCGACTTCCGCCACATCCTCACCTCGATCCGCAACGAGCGCCCGGAAGCGATTTTTTTCGGCGGCTACGACGCCCAGGCGGGCCCGATGGCAAGGCAGATGAAGGAGCTCGGGCTCGACATCCCGCTGCTCGGCGGCGAGACCATGAACACCGCCAAGTTCATTCAGCTCGCCGGGCCGGCCGCCGAGGGCCACATTGCATCCACGCCCGGTGCCGCGCTGGAAACGCGTCCCAACGGCAAGGCGTTCGCGCAGCGCTATCGCGACCGCTACCGGCAGGACATCGGGCTGTACGCAGCCTATTTCTACGATGCCGTCATGGTGCTGGCGGCAGCCATGGAGAGCGCCGGCACAACGGCATCGGCCAAGCTGCTGCCCGCCCTGCGCAATATCCGCCACACCGGCATCACCGCCGAGATCGCCTTCGACAACACCGGCGAGTTGCAGCAGGGGCTGCTGTCAGTGTTCAAAGTCCAGGGCGGCAAGTGGGTGCCGCAGTAGATCCTCACGGCAACGAAGCCCGCGAGCGCGCCGCCCACGCGGCGGTGGACGGGGACGGTAACGGTCGGCGGCGGCTGGCGGATGACTCCGGCGAGGCCCAGGCGCAAATCAATGCAGTGGTGGCCGAGCTGGTACGCCAGACGCACCCCGGGTTGCTGCGTCCGGTCAGCGCCGACAGCCGGCTCGACAGCGATCTGGGGCTCGATTCGCTCGCCCGCATCGAGCTGCTGCATCGGGTCGAGGATGCGTTCCGCGTCAGGCTGAGCGAGCAAACCCTGCTCTCGATCGAGACGCCACGCGAGCTGCTCGACGCCTTGCGCAGCGCGAGCGGCGCCCCCGTCGTCACGACCGCGCCGCTGCCCGCAGCGGTAGCGGCGCCGAGCTCGAGCGCGCTCGGCCGTCCGGACGCGGCCGGCACCCTCACCGAGATGCTCGATTGGTACGCGACCCAGGCGCCGGCGCGCCGTCACGTGCTGTTCTACCGCGGCGCGGACGAAACCGAGGAGCTCGATTACGCGACGCTTCTTAGAAGCGCGCAAGCGATCGCGGCCGGGCTGATCGAACGCGGACTGGCGCGCCAGCAGACGGTCGCGATAATGCTGCCCACCTGCCTCGAGTTCTTCCACGTCTTCTACGGCGTGCTGCTCGCGGGCGGCATCCCCGTCCCGATCTATCCCCCGGCCCGGCTGTCGCAGATCGAAGACCATCTACGCCGCCAGTCGGCGATTCTGGACAGCGCCCGCTCGGTGCTGCTGGTCACGGTGCCCGAGGCGCGCCTGGTCGCGCAATTCCTGCGGGCGCAAGTCGAAACGCTGCGCGACGTGGTTACCGTCGGCGAGCTGCGCGGTGCGCGCGCGGCGATCACCTTGCCCGCGATTCAGACCGACGACATCGCCTTCATCCAGTACACCTCCGGCAGCACGGGCAATCCCAAGGGCGTGGTGCTCACGCATGCCAACCTGCTGGCGAACATCCGCGCCTGGGGCAAGGCGGTCGCGCTCGCTGCCGACGACGTCTGCGTGAGCTGGCTGCCGCTGTATCACGACATGGGGCTCATCGGCACCTGGCTGGGCAGCCTCTACCACGGCGGATTGCTGGTGCTGATGTCGCCGCTGGATTTCCTCGCCCGGCCGGAACGCTGGTTACAGGCCATACACCGGCATCGCGGCAGCGTCACCGCCGCACCAAATTTCGCTTTCGAGCTGTGCCTGCGCCGCATACCCGATGCGTTGCTCGAGGGCTTGGACTTGAGCTCGTGGCGACTGGCCGCCAACGGCGCCGAGCCGGTGAGCCCCGATACGCTGGAGCGATTCGCCGCACGCTTCGGGCGCTGCGGCTTTCGCCGCGAAGCGCTCGCGCCGGTGTACGGATTGGCCGAATGCACCGTCGGGCTGACCATCCCGCCGCTCGATCGCGGCCCCGTGATCGACCGTATCGAGCGCACGGCGCTGATCGAATCGCAGCGCGCCGTAGCGGCGGGCGCGGACGATCCGACGGCCCTGCGCTACGTCGCCTGCGGGCGTCCGCTGCCGGATCACGAGATCCGCATCGTCGACGACAGCGGGCGCGAAGTGGGCGAGCGCATCGTCGGCCGGCTGCAATTCCGCGGCCCATCGGCGACCCGAGGCTACTACAACAACCCGGCGGAGACGAGCCGGCTGTTCGACGGCACCTGGCTCAATTCCGGCGACATCGCCTACCTGGCCGCGGGCGATCTGTACCTCACCAGCCGCTCCAAGGACATGATCATCCGTGGCGGGCGCAATCTCTATCCGTACGAAATGGAAGAGACCGTGGGCAATCTGCCGGGCGTGCGCAAGGGCTGCGTTGCCGTCGTCGGGGTGACGGACCACGCCTCGGGCACCGAGCGCGTAGTCGTCATCGCCGAAGTGCGCGCCGGCTCGGATGCGGATGCGCACGCGTTGCGCAGCCGCATCAATGCCGTCGGCATCGATCTGATGGGCGCGCCACCCGATGAGGTGGTGCTGGCACCGCCGAACAGCGTGCTGAAGACTTCCAGCGGCAAGATCCGCCGTGGCGCCACGCGCGACCTCTACGTGGCGGGGGCGATCGGCAAGCGCGACGCCGGTTTTCGCCTCCAGCTCGCCCGCCTGGCGCTCAAGGGGGCGCGCGCCGCGCTGGTCCGCGGCGGCAGGCATGCGAGCGCCCTGCTCTACGCGGCGCGCGGCTGGAGCGCGTTCGCGCTGCTTGCCCCGCTCGCCTGGACGGCGACGGTCCTGGCGCCTCCACCCGCACGTGCCTGGCGTGTCGGCCGCGGCTTCGCGCGGGCGTTCTTCCGCCTGGCCGGCATCCCGGTCGAGGTAAACGGGCGTGAGCATCTGCCCGTGCACGGCGCTTACGTATTGGTAGCCAACCACGGCAGTTACCTCGACGGCATCCTGCTGGTGGGCGTGCTGGAGCAGCAACACGGCTTCATCGCCAAGCGCGAGTTCCTGGGCTATGCCGTCTCGCGCCTGTTCCTGAGCGCGATCGGCTCGCTCTACGTCGAGCGCTTCGATGCCGCGCGCGGCGTCGACGACGTGCGCCGCTTCACCGAGCACGCCCGGTGCGGGCACAAGCTCGCGATCTTTCCCGAGGGTACGTTCACGCGCCAGACGGGTTTGCGCCCCTTCCTCATGGGCGCCTTTGTGATCGCAACCGAGGCCGGCATCCCGATCGTGCCGGCGACCATTTCCGGCGCGCGCGAAATCCTGCGTGATGGCACCTGGCTGCCGTCCCGCGGCAGGGTGCGGATCGATATCGGCGCTGCGATCGCGCCCCAGGGTTCGGGCTGGCAAGCCGCGGTCGCGCTACGGGAACAGGCGCGCGCGGCCATGCTCGCGCTCGGCGCCGAGCCTGCCCTGGACGGCTCCGTTCTCGTCGCCAAGCGCCGCGCGAGCGGCCGCTAGCCGGCAGCCGCGGATTCATGACGCATTGGCGCTCGCACGCCGGCGAGCACGCTTGGCGCAGCGCCCAAGGCTGTGCTACGGTCCGCCGGCGTATGCGCCGCGTGCCCGTCTCGCAGCGAGGGACCGCACCGTGGTGACAGAGCGTTCATTTCCGGAAGACGCGCATTGAAAATCACGATCATAGGCACAGGCTATGTCGGCCTCGTATCCGGCGCATGCTTCGCCGATCTCGGCAACGACGTGCTTTGCCTGGACCTCGACGCCGAGCGCATCGCGGCGTTGAACGCCGGCCGCGTACCGCTCTACGAGCAGGGTCTCGAAGCGCTCGTGCGCCACAACGCAACCGCGGGCAGGCTGCGGTTCACCACCGATGTGGCGGCAAGCGTCGCGCATGGTCAGGTGCAAATGATCGCCGTCGGCACGCCGGCGAATCGCGACGGGTCGGCCGATCTGCAATGCGTGATCGCGGCGGCACGCGGCATCGGCCGCCACATGGCCGACTATCGGCTGGTGGTGAACAAGTCGACGGTGCCGGTCGGCACCGCCGAGCGCGTGCGCGCGGTGATCGCCGAGCAGCTCGCACAGCGCGGCTGCCGGACTGACTATGGCGTGGTGTCCAATCCCGAATTCCTGAAGGAAGGCGCGGCGGTGACCGATTTCATGCGTCCCGACCGCATCGTGGTCGGCGCCGGCGACGAGCGCGCGATCCAGATGATGCGCCAGCTCTACGCCCCGATACTGCGCAACCACGATCGCATGCTGGTCATGGACCCGCGTTCGGCCGAGCTCACGAAGTACGCGGCCAATGCGATGCTGGCGACCCGCATCTCGTTCATGAACGAGCTGGCGAACCTGGCGGAGAAGCTCGGCGCCGACATCGAAGCGGTGCGCCAGGGATTGGGCTCGGACCAGCGCATCGGCTATCACTTCCTCTATGCCGGCGCGGGCTACGGCGGCTCCTGCCTGCCGAAGGATATCCAGGCGCTGCAATATACCGCCGGCGAGTACGGCATGCAGCTTGGCATCATCGATGCGGTCGAGCAGGTCAACCGCACGCAGAAGCAGCGCATCCTCGACAAGGTGCGTGCCCGCTTCGGCGAGCAGCTCGCCGAGCGCACGTTCGCGCTCTGGGGACTCGCGTTCAAGCCGGGAACCGACGATATGCGCGAAGCGCCCAGCCGGGTGGTCATCGATGGGCTGCTCGCCCGCGGGGCGCGAGTGGTCGCCTACGATCCGGCCGCGATCGAGCAGGCGCGCCACATCTACGGCGGCGAGGATGGCGTTCGCCTTGTCGCCTCCACGACGGCGACGCTCGATGGCGCGGATGCCTTGATCATCGTCACCGAGTGGAAGGAGTTTCGCAGTCCCGACTTCGACGATATGAAACGGCGGCTACAATCGCCCGTGATCTTCGATGGCCGCAATCTCTACGATCCGGCCTGGATGCGGCGTGCGGGCTTCGAGTATTTCGCGGTGGGACGAAGCGACTGAGACTGAGCCTGCGCGTGGCCGAACAACGCGTGCCCTGAGCCCGAGCTTCGCCGAGCGAGAAAGCTCAGACTCAGGGCACCATCAACGACGCGCCCGTTGCCCGCAACCGGCGAGGAGCATTGAATGAACCGGATCCGATGGAGCGCGTGCATGGCGCTGGCGGTGATGCTGGCGGGCTGCGCGGGCGGGTGGTGGCCCTGGGGCGGCGCCGGGCGCGAGCAGCCGGTGCGCCTTCCCGAGGGCGCGATCGAGTACGCCTGCGCCGAAGGCAAGCGCCTGTTGGTACGCTATGCCGCCGACGGCAAATCCGCTTGGGTCATTTATCCCGACCGGGAGTTTCGCCTGGACCGCGCCGGTGCCGGCGAGCGCTTCAGCAACGGCGCCACCACGCTGCTGCTCCAAGGCGACGAAGCCATGCTCGATGCGGACGGGGCGCGCCAGTTCGCCGAGTGCAAGCGCAAGCCGAGCTGAGCCCGCTGTAGGCGCAGTCCTACAGCCGTGTCAGCGCGGCATGGACAGACTGCCGCGAAGCCCCGAGCTACCATTCCACGCGCTCCACACGAACATCACAAGAACCGCTCCGGGGTGCGAGGGAGTTCGTCTGACGCGCATCGTAGAGAGCGGTCGCCCGCTAGCTAGGAGTGCGTTTCATGCCTTTGACTGCGCTCACTGCGCCGCTCGCCGCGCCCGACGACGCCAGCCCGGCCGCATCGGGTCTTGCCTTCCAACACTTCCTGCAACGCGCGCTGCGAGGCGCCGAACCAGGCTGCCCGCAGCCTGCCTACCTGTTGCAACGAGGCGATATCGGCATACGCCCGGTCGATCGTGGGCGCGCCGAGGATGTGGATCGATTGCTCGGGCGCATGTACCGCCGGCGCGGCTATCACGTCTCGCCGGCGCGTGCGAGCGTGCCCGGCGCGTGCGTACGCCGCGTCACGCTCGAGGCCTGCCACCAGCACGAAACGATCGGCACGCTCACGGTGAATCTCGATGCCGCCCTGGGTCTGCACGCCGAGGATCTCTATCCGGACGAGGTCGACCGCTATCGCACCCAGGGCGCGCGGCTGTGCGAGTTCACGCGGCTCGCGCTCGATGTCGAAGCGTGCAGCAAACAGGCACTCGCATGCCTGTTCCACGTCGGCTTCGTGTTCGCGTACCGAATCTACCGCGCGAGCGATCTGCTGATCGAGGTCAATCCGCGGCACGCGCCGTTCTACCGGCGCATCCTGGGGTTCGAATTGATCGGCGGGGAAAAGCTCTGCCGGCGGGTGCGCGCCCCGGCGGTGCTGTTGCACAAGCGATTGTCGCAATGCGCCGAGGAGATCCAGCGCTCTGGTGGCTTGCCGCGGCAGCAGTGCAAGTCCTTCTATGCGCTCGGCCTCACGCCGCGCGAAGAGGACGAGCTGGCCGAGAAGATCGCTGGCGGCACCGACCAACGAGCGAGCCTGGTGTCCTGAGTCAGGATCCTTGGGCCCGCGCGAAACGGCGGCGTCTTCAAACAGATCGGCGGGCGCGGGCCGCGCTGCGCTCAGTGCAGATCGAGTGCGCAGCGTTTGAGCGCCTCCAGCGGGACGAACTTCAGGATGTCCGCGTGCGTGGACGCAAGCACGACTTGCGGCGCCATGTCGGCCTCCAGCGCTTCGACGAAGCGCACCACGTGCAGGCACCAGCGGTCGCCCGGCTTCAAGCCGCGAAAGCGCAGCTCCGGCCGAGGCGTCGTCAAGTCATTGCCGCGCGCCAATGAAAACTGAAGGAATTCCGCGGTCACCTTGACGCACACCAGGTGCGCGACGCCGGCTTGACCGTGCGTCGCGCAGCAGCCGTCGCGGAAATAACCGGTAAGCGGAGCATAACTGCATGCGAGCAGCCTGCCGCCAAGCACGTTTGTCTCGCTGGGGGCGTCATCGCTCATGGGGCATCCCGACGTTACGGATTACGCAGCGAGCCGCAACGCTCGCGCTATCGTTGGATTGTACTCGGGCGCGCCGGGGCCCTGGGGTCAGGTATCGCCCGTTTCACCGGGCTATCGGCAAGACCTGACCCCGCTGTCCCGATGTGGGATGATGGCGCCTCCCCGAGAACCTGGAGGAGGCGCATCGATGCAGACCCGATGGCTGTCCATTGTCCCGCTGCTGTGGGCCCTTGCCGCGGGCACCGTTCACGCGCAGGAGGCTTATCCCACCAAGCCGGTGCGCCTGATCCTGCCCTATCCGCCGGGCGGCAGCACGGATTTCGTCGCACGCGAAGTGGCAGCGCACATGTCGCAGGCATTCGGGCAGCAGGTGATCGTCGACAGCCGGCCCGGCGCCGGCACCCTCATCGGGCTCGGCATCGGCGCGAAGTCCAACCCCGACGGTTACACCATTGTGTTCGGCACTTCGGCGGGGCTCGCTGTCAATCCCGCGCTCGGGGTGAAAATGCCCTACGACCCGGAGAAGGATTTCGCGCCCATCGGCATGATGGTCACGGTGCCCTATGTGCTCGTCGCCCATGCCGCTTTTCCCGCCAACAACATCAGGGAGCTGCTCGATCTGGCCAAGGCCCAGCCGGGAAAGATCAACATGGCCTCGCCCGGCGTCGGCACGCCCAACCACCTCGGCGGGGAATTGCTCAACGTGATGGCCGGCGTGCGCATCGTGCACGTGCCCTACAAGGGCGGGGCGGCGGCCATTACCGATCTGGCGGGCGGCCAGGTGCAGATCATGTTCTCGGGCATTCCCCAGGCCGCGGCGATGTTGCAGGCGAAACGCATCAAGATCATCGCGGCCGCGACCTCGACGCGCTCGCGCCTGCTGCCCGAGGCCGCACCGATCGCCGAGACGCTGCCCGGATTCAACTGCGGCACCTGGTATGGTTTGCTCGCGCCGGCCGGCACGAGCGCCGCGATCATCAATCGCGTGGGGGCCGAAATGATGAAAGCGCTGCAAACGCCGGACATGGTGCAGCGGCTCGCGGCACAGGGGGTGGAAGCCGCCCCCTCGGGGCCGGACGTCTTGCGTAAGACCATCGTCTCCGAGTACGCGCGCTGGCGCGAAGTCATCAAGCGCGCCGGGATCACGGCCGAAGCCGCACGCTGAGCCCGCGCGTTCGGCCAGGCCGGGCGTTTCAGCGCACCCGATCGATCACCGCGATGGTCTTGCCGGGCTTGACCAGTGCTTCGAGCGCGTCGCGCTCCGTGGCGAAGAACGCATCCTCGCCGATCAGGGCATGGAGCCCGGTCGCGCGCAGCACCGCGATCGCCTGCGGCTTGAGATCGGCGAACACCACGCGCACGCCCCCGGCATGCAGGCGCCGCTGCAGGTGGCGCAGCATCTCTTCGCCGGAAGCGTCGATTTCGTTGATGCCCGAGCCGACCACCAGCACCGCGCGCGCGCTCGGGTGGCTCGCGACCGCTTCCAGCACCGCGTCCTCGAAGTAGGGCACGTTGGCGAAATACAGGCGGCCGTCGAAATGGATCGCGAGCACCGGCGCTTGCGCGTCGTGGAAGCGTATCGTCACGCGCGGCGACATGGTGCGATACAGGAACATCACGATCGCGAGCCCGCCGCCGAGCAGGATGCCGGCATCCAGATGCGGCGCGAATGCGAGCGTCGCGACCAACGTCACGAGCGCGCAGATCCCGTCGTGGCGATGCGCCTGCCAGGCATGGCGGATCGCCCGCAGGTCGATGAGGCCCGTTACCGCGACAAAGATGATCGCCGCGAGCACGGCCTGCGGCAGATGGTAGAGCGCCGGGGTGAGGAAGACGAGCGTCGCCAGGACGACGAGCGCGGAAAATACCGAGGCCATCCCCGTGACCGCGCCCGCGCCGAGATTCACCGCCGAGCGCGAGAACGAGCCGCTCACCGGATAGCTCTGAGCGAAGCTGCCAACGAGGTTGGCGAGCCCCTGGCCGATCAGCTCCTGGTTCGGGTCGATGCGCTCGCGGGTGCGGGTCGCGATCGCCTTGGCGATCGAGATCGCTTCCATGAATCCCACCAGCGTGATGACGAGCGCCGAGGAGAACAGCAGCCCCAGCGTATCCCAGCCGAACGGCGGCAGCGCAAGCGAGGGCAGGCCCTGCGGCACGCGCCCGATCACCTCGCCGCCGCCGACCAGCACGATCCGCTCGCCGGCGATGCGCTGCACGCGCCAGACCGTGGCGGCCGCCGCGCTCGCGTCGCCCGGCTGGGCCGTGCTGCGGTACGCCGCCGTGGCCGTAGCGTCGCCCTGCGCCTGCAACCGAAAGCGGCGCAGAGCCCGCGCCCGCAGGCGGTTCTCGTTCTCCTGCGCGCGGACTTCCAACTTTAGCGCCTGGACCTGGTAGTCGAGCGTCAGGGCGTGCTGGCGGTTGTGCTCCGGCTGCGCGCGCAGGCTGCGCAGCTCGCCACGCCGCGCCCCGAGCTCGGCATTGAGCTGCTCGATCGCGCGATCGCCCGCCAGATGCTCGAGCGCGAGCGCGCGCGCATCCGCATCGGCCAACTGCTCGATCGACACCTCGGTACTGCGCTCGAAGCCGATGAGCCAGCTCGTTGCCGTCCCGATCACCACCGCGATCAGCACGCCGGGCACCCGCGGCGCGTACCTGCGCAGCGCGAGGATCAGCGCGATCGCCCCGAGCCCCATGGCGAGCGTCGGCAGGTGGGTCTCGTGCACCTGCTCGAGCACCCCCCAGACGTCGAGCAGAAAGTGCTCGCCGCGGCCGATCGACACGCCGAGCAGCTTGTTCAACTGCGATAACGCGATGATCATCGCCGCGGCGTTGGTGAAGCCCACGATCACGGGATGCGAGAGGAAGCTCACGATCGCACCCAGGCGCAGCACCCCGAGCGTGAGCTGGAGCACGCCGACCAGCAATGCCAGCGTGATCGCCAGCGCGACGAAGCGCTCGCTGCCCGGTGCCGCAAACTGCGCGAGCGTCGCGGCGGTGAGAATGGACACCATCGCGACCGGGCCGGTCGCGAGCTGATTCGACGAGCCCCACAGCGCGCCGATCATCGGCGGCAGGAAGGCGGCATACAGCCCGTAGTACGCGGGCAGCCCGGCGAGCTGCGCATAAGCGAGCGACTGCGGCACCAGCACGAGCCCCACGCTCAGGCCGGCGAAGACGTCCGCGCGCAAGGTCAGCGCCGAAAGCGGAAACCAGCGGGCGAAGGGAAACAAGCGATGGAGCCTGCGGGCCATCGCCATCAGCGGATCTCGCGCTCGCTCAACCGCGGCGACCGGGCGAACAGCATCGATCCCGCTTTGCGTCGCGAACTTCGAAAGCCGCAGCGTATCGAATCGTACCGGCTGGCGTGACGGACTACGCGTCCAACGCGCTCACTTCGCAACCAGGCCGATATCGCGCGCCACCTTGCCGTACTTGTCATATTCGCTTTTCATCAACGCGCCTCAGCGAGCCGGCGGCTTGGCGGCAAACTTCGAGCCGCGCACGCACATGCGGCCTTCGCTGTCCTGCCAGAGCTTTTCTTCGGCATGCAGCTCGCCGAAGGCGCGCGTGATGGCCTGCAAGGGTGCCTGCGGGAACGCGTCGATCACCTGCGCATAGTACAGCGGCTTGTCGCCGATCATGGCGAGGATGCGCTCGGCAAGCTGCGCGACTTCGCCCTGCTGCGGCCTGCGGCCGCCGGAGCGAACAACGCCCGGATCGAGCTTGTAGCTGCCGAGCTTCACGCTGTCGGCATAGGCATAGCTGATGCGCTCGTAGCGTTCGCGCGGGATGTTTTCGGGAATGGTCGCGTCGACCCCGACCTTCGCGCCGGTAGGCACCACGCCGGCGGGCATCACCGGCAGGCTGGGATCGAGCGGCTTGGTGCGTGCTCCGGGTATGACGAACACATCGCGATCGCCTTGCACGCGGGTGGCGATCGCCCATTCGACCTCGAGCGGGTTGTAGACATCGATGTCGTCGTCGACTACCACCGCGTGCTTGATGTCGCTCACGGACAGCGCCGCGAGCAGCGCATTCTTGCCTTCGCCGGCCGATTTCTTGATCGAAATGACGGTGTGCCACGCGCCGATACCGCCCAAGGTCACGTTGATGTCCTTCACCTGGATGCCGGCCGCCTTGAGCGCGCTGCGCAACTGCGACCAACGGGTCGGGATCATGAGCCAGGCGACTTCCCACGGCATGTGCAGGTTGTAATAGATGGCGTCGCGGCGCTGTGCGATCGCCTTCACGCGCACCAGCGGGTTCCAGTGCAAAGCGCCCATGAGCCAGGTGAACTCGCCGAAGCGTCCCTCCGGCCAGGTCCAGCCGGTGGGCAGGATTTCGGCCTCGAGCACGATCTCGGCATCGGCGATGTGCGGCACGTCGATGGTCTCGCACATCGCGAGCTCCACCGGGGCCCCGCGCAGCCCGCCCGCGATCGCGATCTCATCGACCCCCATCGGCGCACGGTAGCCCGAGGCCATGAACTCGAACGGATGGGTGCCGATCGAAATAGAAATTGGCAGGGGGCGTTGCTCTTCATAGGCGCGCCAGGCGAGCGCGCGCAGGTTGTTGGGAGTGACGATGTCGATCCCGGTGAGATTGCGTTCCTTCAGGATGAAGCGATAGATGCCGGCGTTGAGCGCGCCCTGGCCGTCGCGCACGATGGTGACACCGGCGGTGATGACCGGCCCGCCGTCCAGCACGGACGACATCGGCACCGGCAAGTCGAACAGATCGACCTCGTCGCCGATGCGGGTCAGCTCGCGCACGCGGCTGGTCTCGACGTACTTGGGCTCGATCGGGGAAGCGAGCGCGCGGGTGAGCAGGTGCTCGATGTCGCCGTAGCGCTCCACGCCCATGCCGATCGCCATGCGCTCGCTCGAACGGATGAGCCCTGATACGACCGGCATGCCGTAGCCGAGCACGTGGTGGAACATGAGCGCCTTGTCGCTCTGATCGACCAGCGTCGCGATGTGGCGGCTATCGACCGGCTCACGCAGGTCGAGCAGTTGACCCTTGGCGCGCAACCGCTCCAGGTATTGTCTGAAATTCTCGCGTTCGTACATCGCTTGCGTCCCCTGTGCCGTCGGTTTCGTGCCGTGCGCCGCGCCATTGAAGCAGCGGCGCATTGCCAACACCGCTCAGGCTGGGCAGTATAGGGGAATCCGGCGCGCGGCAGGCGCGCGCGAACGAGGACCATGAAGCATGACGAGCAAGCTGTTACGAACGTTTATCACATCGACCGTGCTGGCCTTCGCGGCACCCGTATGGGCCTCCGATGCCTACCCGAACCGTCCGATTCGCATGCTGGTGCCCTTCGCGGCCGGCGGTGCGATCGACCTGATGGCGCGCCCGACCGCGCGCAAGCTGCACGAGCTGCTCGGTCAAGCGGTGGTGGTGGACAACCGCACCGGTGCCGGCGGCAGCATCGCTGCCGAGGCCACAGCCAAGAGCCCGAACGACGGTTACACGGTATTCTTCGGCTCCACCAGCCCGCTCGCGATCAATCCCGCGTACTTCGACCGGGTCGGCTACGATACCCTGCGCGACTTCACGCCGATTTCGCTCGCGGTGAAGCAGCCGCTGCTCATCGTCGCGCATCCGTCGCTGCCGGTGAAGAACTTGCGCGACGTGGTTGCGCTCGCCAAGCGGCAACCGGGGCGCTTGAGCTACGGCAGCGCGGGGCCGGGCACCTCGAACCACCTGGTCGGCGAGCTGCTCGCCGATGCCGCCGGCGTCGATATCGTGCACGTGCCCTACAAGGGCGGCGCACCGGCGCTGACCGCCTTGCTGAGCGGGGAGATCGAGCTGCAAGTCAGCCAGCCGAACACGATGATGCCTTACGTGAAAAGCGGCCGGGTGCGCGCAATCGCGACCACCGGCGCTGCGCGCTTGCGCCAGCTCCCCGAGGTCGGCACGCTGGTCGAAGCCGGCTACAAGGACCTGGACATCATCGGCTGGTACTGCATCGTGGGCCCCGCCAACTTGCCTGCACCGATCGTGGACAAGTTGAACGGCGCGATCCGCCAGGCAATCGCGAGTGCCGAGCTGCGCGCCATGCTGATCGAAGCCGGCACCGAGCCGGGCACCAGCACGCCCGCGGAATTGCATGCGCTCATCAAGTCCGAGCTGGTACGCTGGACACGCGCGGCCAAGGTCGCCAAGGCCCGCGAGCAGCGCCGATCGTGACATCCCGGCCTTACCGCAGCGCGCGCTAGTTCGGTCCCGGCGCGATCGCGCCACCGCCGTATCGGCGCCAGGCGTGATCCGGGCCCCTGGCGCTGTCGCCGTCGATCAAGCTGGCGGGGAAGACCCGCGTCGCGACGAACGCTTCGATGCGAATGGCCGCGCCCGTCGCGAGCGCCTCGGGTATGATTCGATCTCACGTACGGGTCGGTTCGCACCCTCGCGCGACCGCAGATTCTCCAGGACGCATGCCATGATCACCACGCCTTCGCTCCGTCGTTTCGCTTTCGCGGCCCTGCTCGCCGCCGCATCGGGCGCGTTCGCCCAAGCCCAGCCGGCCGCCAAGCCCTACGAACCGCAGGTCGGCCAGGAGGGCAAGGACGTGGTGTGGGTGCCGACGCCGCAGGCGCTCGTCGATCGCATGCTCGACCTGGCCAAGGTCACCAGCCAGGATTACGTCATGGATCTGGGCTCGGGCGACGGGCGCACCGTCATCACGGCCGTCAAGCGCGGCGCGCGCGCGACCGGCATCGAGTACAACCCCGACATGGTCGAGCTGTCCAAGCGCAACGCCGAAAAGGAAGGTGTGGGCGCCAAGGCCGAGTTCCGCAAGGCGGATCTGTTCGAGACCGACTTCAGCCAGGCGAGCGTGATCACGATGTTCCTGCTGCCCGACATCAATCTGCGCCTGCGGCCCAAGATTCTCGACATGAAGCCCGGCACCCGCGTGGTCTCCAACACCTTCACGATGGGCGAGTGGGAGGCCGACGAGACCGGCACGGTGGCCGAGTCCTCGGGCTATTACCGCACCGCGCTGCTCTGGATCGTGCCGGCGAAAGTCGAAGGCACGTGGAAATCGGTGCAAGGCGATCTCGATCTCAAGCAGGCGTTCCAGAAGCTCGCCGGCACGGTGAAGACGCCCACCGGCGCGGTCGCGCTCAACGGCAAGTTGAAGGGCGATCAGATCAGCTTCACCGCCGGCGGCGCGGAGTACAGCGGCCGGGTCAACGGCAACACCATCGAGGGCACGCTGAAGGCGAGCGGCAGGACGAGCCCGTGGAAGGCCACCCGCGGCTGATCGACAACACAGCCGGGATTCGCCGATGACCGACGCTGCCAGCGCCCCTTCGTTACTGTTCACGCCGATCAGGCTGCGCCAGGTGAGCGCGCGCAACCGCGTGGTCGTATCGCCGATGTGCCAGTACGCCTCCGAGGATGGCGGCCCGACCGATTTCCACCTCGTCCACCTCGGCAAGTTCGCGCTCGGAGGCGCCGGCATCGTGTTCTGCGAGGAAACCTCGGTCGACGAGTGCGGACGCAAGAGCCATCAATGCGCGGGGATCTACAATGCGCGCCACGTGACGCAGTACCGGCGGATCAACGATTTCCTGCGCGCGCACGGCGCCGTGCCGGCGATGCAGATCGGCCATTCCGGACGCAAAGGCTCGGTCGCATCGCCCTGGGAAGCTTATCGGCCGCTGGCGCCGCAGGATGCCGCGCGCGGCATGCCGCCTTGGCAAACCATCTCCGCCAGCGCCATCGCACCCGACGAACGTACCCCGCCGCCGCGGGCGCTCGATCGCTGCGAGCTTTCACAGGTCGTGGCGAGCTGGCGGGAGGCCGCGCTTCGCTCCCTCGACGCGGGCTACGACATCATCGAAGTGCATGCCGCGCACGGCTATCTCATCCACCAATTCCTGTCGCCACTGGTGAACCAGCGCACCGACGCTTACGGCGGCGACCTCGGCGGGCGCATGCGCCTTTGCCTGGAGATCATCGAGGCCGTGCGCGCGGTGTGGCCGCAGGACCAGCCGGTGTTCCTGCGTGTATCCGCGGTCGATGGCTTGAACAGCCGCTGGAGCATGGATGATACGGTCGAGCTCGCGCGCGCCGCGAAGGAGCGCGGCATCGACGTCGTGACGACTTCGTCGGGCGGCATCAACGGACCGGGCACGGCGACCCTGGTGCCGCGCCGGCCGGGATACCACGTCGCCTATGCCGAACGCGTGCGCCGTGAGGCGCGCATGATGACGCTCGCCGTCGGGCTCATCACCGAGCCCGATCAGGCCGAGGCCATCCTGCGCGAAGGCCAAGCGGATTTGATCGGGCTGGCGCGCGAGCTGCTATGGAATCCGAATTGGCCCGCGCATGCCGCCAAGGCGCTGGGCGTGCCGGATCACCTGGACCTGTTGCCGTCCGGCTATGCCTGGTGGCTCAAGCGGCGCGACGCCATTCGCGAAGTGACGCGCGCGGCCGGACAAGCGTAACCGCTCTCGGTGCCGGCGCCTCGGTCGCGCGCGCCGGCAACACGATTCAACGCCGGCGAAAATCCTCGACCGATTTCGCCAAGCGTCCATCGCGGGTCGCGAGCGCGCGTGTGACCGCATGCGTGGCGCCGAAGGTCGGTATGACGGCCGAATGCTTGCCGGCGCCCCCGATCACCACGATCATGAATGCTTCCGGCCGGCGCACCATCGGCACCAGCGCCTCGTACCCGGCCTCGGCGTAGCGCCCCTCGAACAAGGGCGCGATGCGCAACCGCCGCTCGATGTTCTCCTTGGAAAACCGGCCCAGCGCAATCTGCGCCTGCTGGTAGATGAAGCGGCGCACATCGGCCTTCGACCAGCCCTGCGCGGCCAC
This sequence comes from Burkholderiales bacterium, assembly GCA_020848435.1. GTDB lineage: Bacteria > Pseudomonadota > Gammaproteobacteria > Burkholderiales > WYBJ01 > WYBJ01. Next base: position 30,441 of record JADLAC010000012.1, read on the forward strand.
GGTCTTGGCGTGCTCCGGACCGAACAGGATGACCGGCTCGGCATCGTAGTACAGGTCGTTGTTGCCGGTGGTGGCGAGCGTACCCGCGATGGTCGTGCAGATGCCTTCGGCGGTATGGCTTTCGTGATCGTTGACGTTGTGCGGGCCTTCGGCACCGACCACGGTGACCGTGCTCGCCTCGCGGGCGAAACCGCGCTCGAGGTGCAACGGCTCCCATGGGCTCGCGTCTTCGTTCTCGGCCGCGCAATAGGTGTATTTCTGCGGCGCGCCGAAGGTCGACATGTCGCCCAGCCCGGGGATGGCGCCGCCGATATTGACCAGCGCGAAGCGGATCGCGCGCCCGATCGTGGCGTTCGCCTGCACTCCGGGGCCGAACGCGTTATGGCCCGCGTTGATGCCGAGCTCGCGCGCGATCGGGCCGTTGACGATCACGAGCGGCGCACACTGGTGCGTGGTCGCCTGGATGCCGTAGAGATTGAAGGCCGGGTCGCACAGCGCATCGACGGTCGCGACAATGAGCGGGAAATACTCCGGCCGGCATCCCGCCATGACCGCGTTGGCAGCAAGCCGCAGCGGCGTCGCCTCGCCGTAGCGCGGGGCCATCTTACCGATCGGCTCATGCCAGGGCCGATCGCAATAAGCGAGCATCTGTTCGATCCGTGCCGGCGTGGGCGGCACGATGGGTAGGCCGTCGCTCCAGCCCTTGGCGCGAAAGAGCGCATTGACGGCGTCGAAATCGTCGTCCGACTCAATGGTCGCGCCAGGCGCGGCGAGCAGTGCGGACAGATCGCTCATGGGGCATGCTCCTTCACCAGCGCGACCAGTTGCGGCAAGGCCGCCTCGACGCGGCTTTTCACTTGCGCGAGGTCGATGCCGCCGAGCGGATGCGGGATGCGCAACAACGGCAGATCGGGCACCCCGAAGGTGCGCGCCTGCGCCTGTCCCAGCTTGAGGAAGGGATCGGAGCACACGACCGCGGTGATCAGCCCGCGCTTACGCAGCTCGGCCATGTCGTGGACACTCCACGACGTGCACGAGCCTCAATCGGCCATGGCGCTGATGACGACGTCGGCTTCCTCGGCGAGCTGGTCGAGCACCTGCGTTTCGGCTGGCAGGCTGGGCGTGGGCTTGCGCAGCGAGACGACCGAATCGACCTCCATCCGGGCCTTCACGCCCTCGACCAGCATGGCGAGCAGGTGATCGGCGTTGCTCTTGCTGTTGTCCAGCGTGCCGAGGCGCAGCCTCTTGCCGCCGATCGCACGCTGGCCGGCGGCTGCGGCGGCTTGCTGTACGGGCGCCTCGGGAACGACGAGCACGATCTTGTTGGGCATGGCGCGCTCCTGACAAAGCGATGGCCGCATTTTGCGGCAAATCCCGGCCGCAGGTAAGCGCGAGCTGCGGCGATCGGCTCAGCGCACCCGTGACGGGTCCCAGGAAGTCCGATAGCCAGCGTCGAGCCGATCGAGCTTCGCCATGTCGGAGTGGTCGAGCGCGAAGTCGTACAGCGCAGCGTTTTCTTCGATGCGTGCGCGCCGCGACGATTTCGGAATCGCGCACACGCCGTGCTGCAACGCCCAGCGCAGGAGGACCTGGGCGCCGGTCTTGCCGTGCTTGCCGGCGACCTCGAGGATCGCCGGATGGCGTAGCTTGTCGCCGTGCGTGAGCGGACAGTAGGCCGTGAGCGAGATGCCATTCGCCACGCAGTAATCCAACAGCTCGCGCTGATACAGGAAGGGGCTGAGCTCGACCTGGTTGTTGGCCGGGACGACGGCGCACGCACGCAGCAGCTCCTCCAGGTGCGCGACGGTGTAGTTGCTGACCCCGATCGAGCGGCAGCGGCCGCGGCGCCGAATCTCTTCGAGCGCGCGCCAGGAGTCGGCGCGCTTGCCCGGCTCGGGCCAATGGATGAGATAGAGATCGACGTAATCGAGCCCCAGGCGCTCGAGGCTGCGATCGAAGGCGTCCAACGCCGAAGCATAACCCTGGTCCGCGTTCCACAATTTCGTGGTGACGAAAATCTCGCCGCGGGCAATGCCGGACTCGCGCACCGCGCGGCCCACGTCGCGCTCGTTGCCGTACAACGCGGCGGTGTCGATGTGCCGATAGCCCACTTCCAGCGCACGCGCGGCCGCGCGCCGGCACGCGCCGCCGTCGGCGATCTGATAGGTGCCGAAACCGAGCAGCGGCATCGATGTGCCGTCGTTCAGGCGAATCGCGGTATCGATGGCAAGCTCGGGCATGGGGTCTCCGGGACGCGCGCAAGGACGAGCGACAAGCGCGCGCGGCTGCTAGCATTGTAGTCGCACGACGCCGAGCCGCACGCTCATCGTAGCGTTGCGCTCGACTCGGACGCGCGTTGCGTGCCCGTGGCGCAGAGCTGCGCAATGCGGAGCGCCCGCCAGACCCGGCTTCATGCGACAGCAACGGGACTTCGCCGGAGCTTTACAGCATCTCCGCGCCCAGGGCAACAGCCATCCCGTTCCGTCGTGCGCAGTCATGCGGAGTAGAAAATCTCTTGCAATTCCTTTCGATCCCGCGTCTTACCGAGCGCGTACATCAGCAGTAGCCGCGCCTTCCGCGGTTTCAGGTCTTCCGCCATGATGGCTCCCGCGTCCAGCAGCGCCTTGCCGCCGCCGGCGAAACCGTATACCGGATAGACCTGGCCGTTCGGCAGATTGGTGGTCAGCACCACGGTGATACCGCCTTCCATGGCCTTCACCAGTGCGTTGTGCATCGCGGTGTTCACGTTTCCCGTGTTGACTCCCTGGACGACGATTCCCGATACCTTGCGCTCGACGCACGCATGAACGAGATGCCCGTCGCATTCCGAATACATCATTACGATGTCGACTCGGGTATCGATGTCGTCGACCGAAAAGTGCGGGCGGCGCGTCGGTCGGCGATAGATCCTGACCTTGTCGTAGTAGGTGTTGCCGAGCAATCCGTGGTCACCGGACATGTAGGCCTCCACGGAGTTGGCATGCCGCTTCACAACATCCCTTGCGGCATGGATTTGGTCGTTCAGGGTAACGAGCACTCCCATGTCGCGAGCGTGCGCAGATGCGGCAATATGGGTAGCGCTCAGGATGTTGCGTGGGCCGTCGGTGTCCCAGATCGACGCGTTGCGCGCTGCGCCGGTAAAGACGACCGGGCGACTTTCGTGCAAGCCGAGATCTACGAAGTAAGCGGCTTCGTCTGCGAGACCTGTGCCATGGGTCACGACTATGCCGCTGAGATCGCCATCCTCATCGAATATCTGCCTGAGCCTATGGACGAGCGGCCTCCACGTGGTTGGACCCATATCGGTGCCAGGCAAGCACATGAAGTCCTCGACTTCGATTCGCGCCGCGCTACTCAAAGCAGGAACGGTAGCGATCAGATCTTCTCCGCTCAATGCCGGCACGGCACCGCCGCTTATGGGATCGACCTTCATGCATATCGTGCCGCCCGTTGTGATGATTCGTACCCTTGCCGCAACCCCGGATGTCATGTCGCCCCTCGTCTGCTATCGTAGCCAATGGTAGCAGGCGTATCGGCTGGCATCGACGGGCACGAGCGTGCGTTCACGGAAGTCGGTGTTCCATCTCGGCCCGGTCTTCGGCCTGCCGTGGGGGATCGTGTTCCTCGACCAGCCGATTACAATGGCATTGCTGTTCGGCGCCGGCCTGGTCATCGCGGGCATCGGCTTGGCGATCGGGATCGGCGGGAGCGGGTTCACGCTCGCCGTTGCGCGCATCCGCGGTTCATGTAGTGCAAGCGGAGGGGGACGATGAAGATCAGCAACGTCGAAGCGCTCGTCGTCGCGGCCGGTTGGCGGCCGTGGATCTATGTGAAGGTCGAAACCGACGAGGGCATCACCGGCTGGGGCGAGTGCTCCGATACGCGCACGCCCAAAGGCATCGCCGCAACCGTGACGGACCTGACGAGCGTGCTGCTCGGCCAGGATCCGCGTGCCTTCGAGGCGCGCTTCGCCGACATGTCGCGGCTGACCCGATCGAGCCCGGGCGGAATCGCGGCCAAGGCGATCGCAGGCATCGAGTGCGCGCTGCTCGACATCAAGGCCAAGGCGCTCGGTGTCTCGGTCGCCGAGCTTTTCGGCGGGCCGACGCGCGATCAGATCCGCTTGTACTGGTCGCACTGCGGCTCGACGCGGGTGCGCTATTCCAAGCTGCTGGGCACCCCGCCGATCGAGACCTGGGAGGACATCAGCGCCCTGGGCAAGGAAGTCGTGTCGCGCGGCTTCACCGCGCTCAAGACCAATATCGTCCTGCCCGGCAAGGGCGGGACGTGGTACAGCGGCTTCGACGGCACCCTGGGGCCGAACGACGAGTGGGCGCCGAACTGGCTGGTGGCGCACACCGAGAAGCTGATCGGCACCTTCCGCGATGCCGTCGGCCCGGACTTCGACCTCAACCTCGATCTCAACTTCCACTTCAAGCCCGAGGCGTGCATGCGCATCGCCAAGGCGCTAGAGCCCTACAACCTGCATTGGCTGGAGATCGACTGCCACGATCCCGAGGCGGTGCTGCAAATCAAGCAATCGACCTCGACGCGCATCTGCACCGGCGAAACGCTGATCCACATGGAGCAGTATCTGCCCTATTTCGAGCGCCACGCGGCCGATGTCTTCATGATCGACGTGCCCTGGAACGGCTTCGCCCAGGCCAAGAAGGTCGCCAACCTGGCCGAGGCGTTCAAGCTCAACGTCGCTCCGCACAATTACTACAGCCACCTGTCGAGCTTCATCAGCGCCCAGTTGTGCGCCGTGCTGCCGAACGTGCGCATTATGGAGATCGACATCGACGACATCGCCTGGAAGGACGATCTCACGACCGCCGTGCCCGAAATCGACGCCGGCTACATGACCATCCCCAAGGGCCCCGGCTGGGGCGCGGACGTGAACGAAGCGGTCGCGCGGGCCCATCCCTGGGATGCGGCCAAGGCGAGCCCGACGAAAACCATGCCGCCGCCGCGCAGCTACTAGCGCGCGGAAATCGGCGACCACGTTTCCGCGGCTGCGAGTGAAAACCGCGCGGAAATCGGGGCGAGACCCGATTCCCCGATCAAGCGAGCACGAGCACCGCGAGCATCATGCCCCCGCCGACGGTCAAGCCGATGGCGAGCGCCGCGCCGACCATCAGCGCGAGATCGCGCGCGACCGCGATCGGATCGCGCGCGCCCAAAGCCCGGCGCGCGTCCCCGGCACGGGGGTGGCTGCCTTCGTCAACGAGCTTCGCAGCCAGCGACATGGATGACCTCGCGCGAATTGAATGTTGGCGCACCGTTCGGTACCGCACGGCCCGAACCCGTGGTGGATCCGCTGCCACGGGGATCCGCGGCGCGCGAGCCCTATTACATGGCCGTGGCCGGGCGCAGGCGCGCCGGCAATGTGGCTGCCGGGCGATCAATTCGGGCGCCAAGATGGCGAAGCGCCACGGCCGCTTGCGTGCGCCCGGCGACTGTAGTATTCGACATTGGTCGAATTCGAGCTTCAACACCCCGCATGAGCCGCTGGATCGCCATCGTGGAAGACGATCCTTCCATCCGCGAGAACTACGCCGACGCGCTGCGCAAGCAGGGCTATCAAGTCACGGGGTATGGCAATCGGCAGGATGCCATGCGCGCCTTTCAAAGCCGCCTGCCCCATCTTGCCATCATCGACATCGGGCTGGCCGATGAAATCGACGGCGGCTTCGAGCTGTGCCGCGCCCTGCGCGCCATGTCGGCGACCATTCCGATCATCTTCCTGACGGCGCGCGACAGCGACATCGACACGGTTTCGGGCCTGCGCATGGGCGCCGACGACTACCTCACCAAGGACATCAGCCTGCCGCATCTGTCGGCGCGGATCGCGGCGCTGTTTCGGCGCCTCGACGCGGCCCAGGCGCCGGCGGGCGCCGAGGAAGTGCTCGAACGCGGGAAGCTGCGCGTCGATCTGAGCCGCATGCGAGTGAGCTGGTCCGAGCAGCCGGTCGATCTCACGGTCACCGAGCTTTGGATCGTGCACGCGCTCGCCCGCCACCCTGGCCACGTCAAACACCGCGACCAGCTCATGCGCGATGCCCGCATGGTGGTCGACGACACCACCGTCACCTCGCATATCAAGCGCATCCGGCGCAAGTTCAACGACGTCGATCCGCACTTCGACTGCATCGAAACCGTTTACGGCATGGGTTACCGCTGGAAATCGGAATGAGGCCGCTGCGCCTGGGCTTGAGCATCCGGGCGAAGATGCTGCTGGTATCGTGCGTGCTGCTCGCCATTCCCTGGATCGCCTACCTGTATGCCGGAGAGCTGGAGCAGATCCTGCGCGAGACGCAGGAGAGCGCCGTCGTCAACACCGCGCGCGCCATCGCCACGGCATTGAACGACCGGCCGAGCCTGTTCCAAGCGCCGGCGCGCGAGGCCGCCGGCAACGCATCCAACGCGATCGTCGCCTACAAGCTGCCCCAGCCGATCGAGCTCGACGGCAGGCTGGACGACTGGCTGCGCCAAGGCGTCGAGCTGCGCGCGCTCGGCCGCGAGCATGTCATCGAACAGGCCGAAGACGCCGACGTCGCACCCATCACGCTGTGGCATGCGCTCGGCGTCTACGACAATTACGTCTACGCGGCCTTCGAGGTGATCGACGAGCAGATCGTCTATCGCGATCCGGCCAATCCGCGCGTGGATGCGGCCGACCACGTGCGCATCGGGCTGCACACGCCCTGGGGCGAGCTGCGCCGCTACATCGTCTCGGCCCAGGCCGGCGGCCAAGTAAGCGCGATGCAGGTGCCGACCGATGCGACCAGCCCGGCGCGCGCGCAGCTCGAAACGCGCATTCAGGGCTTCTGGCGCGAAACCGTGTCGGGGTTCAACCTGGAGCTGCGCCTGCCGCGGGCGATGCTTGGTCCTCGCCTCGGCTTCGCCTTCGCCGACGTCGACGACCCCGACACCCGCGCCATACGCTCCATCGTCGGCTCGATCGGCCCGGAAGGCAAGGAAAGTCTCGGCACGGCGATGGTGCCTCCGCCGGAAGCGGTGCAGATCGTGCGCTCGCTGTCGCGGCCCGGCACGCGCGTGTGGATCGTCGGCCCCGACCGGCGCCTGGTCGCGCGCACCGGCATGCTGCGCAACACGGCCGACCCGGCGAGCGCGGGTGAGGACAACGCCGAGCACGGCTTGCTCGCGCGCGCCGAGGCGCTGCTGCGCCCGCTCTATCGCTATGTCATCGCCCCCGCGCCGACGCTCGGCGTGGAGCCGGAGCCGTACGCACCGCTCTATCCGGGCGCGGCGGCCGAAGCGGCGCTGTCCGGACGGGTCGTGAGCGCGCGCCGAGCCGTCGAGACGAGCCCGATCGAGATACTAGCGACCGCGCACCCGGTCTGGGCCGACGAGCGCGTGATCGGCGCCGTGGTGGTCGAAGAGACGACCCAGGGCGTGCTCGCCGTACGCCAGCGCTTGCTCGAGCGCCTGCTTTCGCTTGCACTGGGAGCGTTCGTTGTGGTCGCGCTCGCGCTGTTCGTCTTCGCCACCCGGCTCGTGATCCGCATCCGGCGCCTGCGCGACGAGGCCGAGCAAGCGATCGACTCGGCCGGCCGGCTGCGCGCGGTAACCGCGAGCTCGGCCGCCGGCGACGAGCTCGGCGACTTGTCGCGCAGCTTCTCCAGCGCGCTCGATCGCCTGGCGCAATACACGCAGTACCTGGAGAGTCTTGCCACCCGCTTATCGCACGAGCTGCGCACGCCGATCACGGTGGTGCGCTCGTCGCTGGAGAACCTGAAGCTGCACACCCTCCCCGCGGAGGCCGACGTCTACGTGCAGCGCGCGGAACAGGGGCTCGCTCGGCTCGCGACCATCATCACGCGCATGACCGAGGCGACGCGCCTGGAGCGCATGATGCGCGATGCCGAACGCGAGCGCTTCGATCTGCGCGCCGTCGTCACGGGTTGCGTGGAAGGCTATCGTATCGGCTACGCCCCGAAGCGCTTCGAGCTCGTCTGCACGCAAGAGCCGGTCTACCTGAGCGGCGTCCCCGATCTGATCGCACAAATGCTGGACAAGCTCGCCGCCAACGCCGTGGATTTCACCCGCGGCGACCATCCGATCGAGGTGGAGCTGCGCGCCACGGCGCAGGAGGCGCAGCTTTCGGTGCGTAACGTCGGTCCGCGCCTGCCCGCGGAGATCAGGAAACGACTGTTCCAGTCGATGGCATCGGTGCGCCCGCCCGCCGCGGGCGACGAACCCCATCTCGGCCTGGGCCTGTACATCGTGCACCTGATCGCGGAGTTCCACCATGGCAAGGTGATCGCGCGCGACCGTACCGACGGCGAAGGCGTGGAGGTGGTGGTGCAGCTTCCGCTGCCGCGTCCTGCCGCAGCGTTCTGAGCGCGGTCTCGTGTAGAACAAGGTTAGAATGCCGCTGCCGGAAACAGTCCAGCATTCCCGTGTGCGCAACCGGTGCGCCCGACGGATCCTCACGAGGTAACACAGGTATGAGCAAGTGGTTCAAGCGGGTCGGCGCCGTGCTGCTGGGTTTTGCGCTCGTTGCGCCTGTCGCCGTCGGCCAGACCTATCCCAGCCGATCGGTGCGCATCATCGTGCCCTTCAGTCCGGGCGGCGGCACGGATACGTTCGCACGCGTCGTAGCGCAGAAGCTCCAGGAGCGGCTCGGCCAGTCCTTCGTCGTAGAGAACAAGCCGGGCGCTGCCGGCAACATCGGCGCCGACCTCGTGGCCAAAGCTCCCGCGGACGGTTACACACTGCTGCTGGCGCAGGACAGCCTCACGATCGTCCCGTACCTGTCCAAGTCGCTTCCGTTCGACGTAAACAAGGACTTCGCGCCCATCGGCATCGGCGTCTTCATGCCGATGATGCTGGTCGCGTCCAACAACACACCCGCGTCGACGCTCGCCGAGCTGGTCACTTACGCCAAAGCCCATCCCGGCAAGCTCTCGTACGGCACGCCCGGGATGGGGACGGCGCACCACCTGAACTTCGAGACGCTGCTCAGTAGAACAGGCATGCGGATGGTACACATCCCGTACAAGGGCGCCTCCCCGATGATGGCCGATATCGTGTCGGGTAACGTCCAGGTAGCCTTCAGCGCACTGAGCTCCACCCTACCCTATTCGAGCAGCGGCAAGATCAAAGTCCTGGCTGTCGCCGATCGCGAGCGCGTGCCGCAGTTCAAGGACGTGCCCTCCATCGCCGAGTCGCTCCCGGAATACACGGCGCACGCGTGGTTCGGCTTGATGGCGCCTGCCGGCACGGCGCAGACCATCACGCGCAGACTTTCCGACGAGCTGCGCCTGATCGTCAGCTTGCCGGATGTGCGCGAGCGTCTCGAAGCCATGGGCTACCAGGTGAAGCCGACGACGCCGGCCGAGATGCACCGGCTCATGCAAAACGAGTATGAGAAGTGGGGACAGGTGATCAGGGCCGCCAACATCAAGCCCGAATGACAATGGCGCAGCACTGTGAATAGCACGAAGAACGACCCGATCGAGCTGATCCCGCCGCAGCTTGCCTACCCTCCCGACTTCGGCAGCCCGACTGCGCTCGGCATCCGGGCCGGGGATTTCATCTTCGTATCCGGCATGATCGCGTGGGACCGCCAGCGGCGCATCGTCGGGGTGGGCGATCCTCATGCGCAGACGCTGCAGGCGTTGGACAACATGCAGGCGACGCTGGAGGCGGGGGGCGCATCGTTACGCCACATCGTCAAGATCACCTTCTACCTGACGGACATACGGCACAAGACCGAGGTGTGGAGCGCGCGCAAGCTGCGCTTCGACGCTGCGCGTCCCGCATCGACGCTGGTCGAGGTGACCCACCTTGTTGATCCCCACGCCTTGGTCGAGATCGATGCCGTTGCTTATTTGGCCGCACCAGGCTGACGAGCGTCGAGGCGAGCCGATTCGCGTCGCGTTAGCACCCGGCCCGCTCGCCGCCATCGTCGCCGCCGAGCAATAGGGCATCGCGCCGAAAGGCGCCGTCGCGCAACACCGCGATCAATGCATCGAGCGCTCGGCGCGAGGCGTCGAGCCGCGTGCTCAGGGCATCGAGGGCAGCGCGCTCGGCGGCCGATGGCAGTACCCGATTGCGCCCATGGAATAGTGCCGGCGCCAGCCGATCGAGCGTGGCGAGCGAGCTTCGGCGCTTGGCTCGAAGCGCATCGGCATGGTCGAGGATGCGCGCGGCCGCCCGCTGTCGCGCCAAGGACGGCTGTGGCAAATCGATCGCCGCGATGCGCGCCGGGGCACCTCGTGCGCTGGCAACCGCCCGCGTGAAGCGCAGGCGAAACTCGTTGCTGACGAGGATATGGCGCAGATACGTGGGGTCGTGCCGGGGCGAGCGCAGCACCAGCCAGTCGGCCGAGGCCACTTGCGGCCGGCCTCGATCGGCCACGACCCAGGCGCGGCGCGGCATTTGCGCGGCACATGAGATCAACACATCACCGGGCTGAACGCACTGCGCGCCCGCGCCGATCGCCGCGACGGGCAACGCATCGGCCAGCCCGCGCGCGAAGGCGTCCATGCTGTAGTAATCGACCTGCGCGATACCCGCCGCGCGGCTGTCGAAGGCCGGCACGGGTGAGACCCACAGCTCGCCCAGCCGGACGATCCCGGCCTGCAGCGCGGCGCCAGTAGGACTCACTTCAGCATTCCGACCAAGTCGCGGAGGCCTTGCAGGATCGCCACTTCGAGCGCGGTGATGTCGTGCAACAGCGCCTGCGGGCTGGGTTGCGCACTCGCCGCGGCGATATCGAGGCGCTCGAGGCGCAAATCGAACTGGGCCCGCGCGAGCTCCTCGCGCGTCGCCACGCCGCTGTTGGCGCCGGCGCCCGGCTCGGGCGCCGCGGCGCCACTCTGGGAGGTCTCATCCCAGCGCGCGAGAACACCGGTGACGGCGCCGGCCGCGTGCAAGCCATCGAAGCGAACGAAATCGGTACGGCCGCCCTTGGCAAAGACCAACACGCACGCGTGCACTCGCCCTTGGTACAAGCCAGGACGCAGGCGCACGACGCCCCGCAGCGCGTTCTCCTCGACCAGCCGGCGTCGCAGCGCCTGGTGGGCTTGCGTTGCAGCGTACAGGAACGATTCGGGCACGACCAGCGCGGCCCGCCCGCCGGGTGCGAGCGCGCACAGCACCCAGGCGATCGCGGTGAGATCCGAGCGACGCGAGCGCGTTGCCGCGCGCACTGCCGCGGGCAGCCGGCGTACCTCGACGCTGCCGGAAAACGGCACGGCCCCGGTGACGACGGCGTAGCCTTCGCTCGGCAGTGGCGGTAACACGAGCGCTTGGCCTGATCCGCTCCACGCCAACGCGTGCACGCGTTCGTCCTCGGCAGGGTGAGTCAGGCCCTGCAGCAGGCGTGCAATGGGCTGCGGCGCGCCGGCGGTCGCGCTCATCGTCACAGCGAGCGCCGCCGTCGCGCTCGCGGGCAACTCGTACGCCACGGGCAGCGTGCGCCGCGAGGTGTGCTCAGGCGCCGATCGGGTCGCGCCATCGAGGCGCTCATCGATACGGCCGGCGCGACTAGAACGTCGGCACGTTGGCGAGCCTCGCCACCTCGCCGTAGGTCTTGAGCTCGGAGGCGACGAAGGCCTGGGTTTCGGCGATGGTCCGGGGGTGCGTGACGACGCCGGTGACGGCAAAGGCCTTCACGACCTCGGGCATCTTCAATACTGCGGTGGTATCGGTCCAGATCTTTTCGATCGCGGGCTGCGGCGTCTTGGCCGGGGCGGCGAGCACGAACCAGAGGTCGACCTCGAATCCGGGCACCCCGGCCTCGTTGACGGTCGGGATATTCGGTACCGCCGGGTTGCGGGCCTTGGAGGTAACCGCCAGCCCCAGAGCCTTGCCGTCCTTGAGAAACGGCACCGCCGCGCCGAGGGGCGAAAAGAACACGTTCACCCGGCCCGTGATGGCATCGAGCAAGGCTTCGGGCGTGCCCTTGTAAGGAATATGCGTGTGCTTGAGCTTCGCCGCAAGCATGAATATCTCGCCGCAGAAATGCGTGCCGCTGCCGACCCCGGCCGAGCTCCAGGTAAAGCCCTCGCCCTTCTTGCGGCCGAATTCGATGAAGTCCTTGAGGGTCTTCGGCCCGAGGCTGGGGCTGATGACGATCACGTGCGGTGTCGACACCAGGGTGGTGATCGCCTGGAAATCGCGCACCATGTTCACCTTCCACTTCGGGTACAGCGCCGGCCCGATCGAATAACCGGAGGAATGCGCGAGCAGCGTGTAGCCGTCGGGCGTGGCATCGGCCACGATGCCGGTGCCGACTGTGCCACCGGCGCCGCCGCGATTGTCGACCACCACTTGCTGGCCCCACAGCTCGGTGAGCTTGAAAGCGACCAGGCGGGCCGTGATGTCGGTCTGGCTGCCGGCCGTGAACGGCACGACGATGCGTACCGGACGGTTCGGAAACGATTGCGCGCTGGCCATCGCGGCCGCCGCCAAGGTCAACGCTGCCGCAGCGAGCACGCGCGCCGCTTTCGAACACAAGCTCATTGCCATACTCTCCTCCCTGTCGAGTGGAAAACCCTGCCGATCGAAGCGCTCGGCCGGTTGACCAGGCGCATGATATCGCCTCGGTCGGATTCGCGCGCGGCCGACTTCCGGGTCAGGGCTCGTAGGCGAGATGCGCCGCCAGCCAGCGTTCGACCTCGGCAAGCGGCATGCCTTTGCGCGCCGCGTAGTCCTCGACCTGGTCCTTGCCCACCTTGCCGAGCGCGAAATAGGTCGATCGCGGGTGCGAGAGGTAGAAACCGCTGACCGATGCGGCCGGCCACATGGCGAACGATTCGGTGAGCGTGATGCCGGCGGCCTGCGCGTCGAGCAATGCGAACAGCGAGCCTTTTTCGGTGTGATCCGGGCAGGCCGGGTAACCCGGCGCGGGTCGGATGCCGCGATAGCGCTCGCGGATGAGGTCTTCGTTGCCGAGCGCTTCGCTAGCGGCATAGCCCCAGAGCTCCTTGCGCACCTGCTCGTGCAGTGCCTCTGCGAACGCTTCGGCCAAGCGATCGGCGAGCGCTTTCAGCATGATCGCGTTGTAGTCGTCGTGCGCGCGCTCGAACGCCTGCACGCGCGGCTCGATCCCCAGCCCGGCAGTGACGGCGAAGGCGCCGACGTAATCGCGCACCCCCGAGCCCTTCGGTGCGATGAAATCGCCCAGGCACCAGTTGCAGCGATCGGCCGGCTTGACGCCCTGCTGGCGCAGGTTGTGCCAGGTCATGAGCGGTCGCGCGCGGCTCTCATCGGCATAGATTTCGATGTCGTCGCCGCCGCTGACGCTGTTGGCCGGATACAGCGCCACGACAGCGTTTGCGCTCAGCCACTTTTCGGCGATGATGCGCTCGAGCATCGCCTCGGCGTCGGCGAGCAGCGCCCGCGCATGCTTGCCGACAACGGCATCGTCGAGGATCTTCGGATACGGTCCGGACAGCTCCCAGGTCTGAAAAAACGGCCCCCAGTCGATGTAGCGCGCGAGCCGTCGCAGGTCGTAATCGCGCAGCTCGCGCCGGCCGATGAACGTGGGCTGCGGCGGAACGTAGTCGCTCCAGTCGGTCTTGAAGCCGTGGTGGCGTGCATCGGCGAGCTTGTGCAACGGCCCGGGCCCGGACTTGCGCGCGTGCTGTTCGCGGATGCGGTCGTACTCGGCGCCCAATTGCGAAAGGTAGCCCGCGCGCATCTCCTTGGAGAGGAGGCTCGAACACACCCCGACGCTGCGCGAGGCATCCGGCACCCACACCACGGGGCCGTGATAGTTGGGCGCGATCTTCACCGCCGTGTGCACGCGCGAGGTGGTAGCGCCGCCGATCAGCAGGGGCAGCTCGAAGCCTTGGCGCTCCATCTCGCGCGCGACGTGCGCCATCTCCTCCAGTGAAGGCGTGATGAGCCCGGACAGTCCCACCAGGTCGCAGTTCTGCTCGCGCGCGACCTCGAGGATCTTCTGCGCCGGCACCATTACGCCCAAGTTGATGACCTCGTAGTTGTTGCATTGAAGAACGACGCTGACGATGTTCTTGCCGATGTCGTGCACGTCGCCCTTCACCGTCGCGACCACCATCTTGCCCTTGGGCTGGACGTCGCCGGACTTGGCCTTTTCCGCTTGCAAGTACGGCTCGAGATAGCCGACCGCCTGCTTCATGACCCGCGCGGACTTGACCACCTGGGGCAGGAACATCTTGCCGGCGCCGAATAGATCTCCGACCACGTTCATGCCGTCCATCAGCGGCCCCTCGATCACCTTGAGCGGGCTGCCCAGCTTGACGCGCACCTCCTCGGTGTCGGCGACGATGTGGCTCGCGATGCCGTGCACCAGCGCATGCGCGAGACGCGCTTCGACGCCGGCATTGCGCCAGGCGAGGTCTTGCGCTTCGGAACGCTTCTCGCCTTTCAGCGTCGCGGCGAAGGCGACCATGCGCTCGGCCGCATCGGGGCGGCGGTTGAACAGGATGTCCTCGACGTGTTCCAGCAGGTCCTTCGGGATATCGTCGTAGACGCCGACCTGGCCGGCATTGACGATGCCCATGGTGAGGCCGGCGCGGATGGCGTGATACAGAAAGGCCGTGTGGATCGCTTCGCGCACCGGATCGTTGCCGCGAAACGAAAACGAGACGTTGGATACCCCGCCGCTCACCTTCGCGTAGGGCAGAGTCTGGCGAATGATGCGGGTCGCCTCGATGAAATCCTTGGCGTAGTCGCCGTGCTCCTCGATCCCGGTCGCGATGGCGAATATGTTCGGATCGAACACCACGTCCTCGGCCGGGAAGCCGATCTCGTCGACCAGGATGTGATAGCAGCGCTTGCAGATCGCCACGCGCCGCTCCAGCGTGTCGGCCTGGCCGTTCTCGTCGAAGGCCATGACGATGACCGCCGCGCCGTACTTGCGGGCGAGATTCGCCTGGCGCACGAACTCGTCCTTGCCTTCCTTCAGGCTGATCGAGTTGACGATGCCCTTGCCCTGGACGCACTTCAGACCCGCCTCGATCACGCTCCACTTGGACGAGTCGATGACGACCGGCACCTTGCAGATGTCGGGCTCGGCGGCGACCAGGTTGAGAAAGGTCGTCATCGCCTTGACCGCGTCGAGCATGGCTTCGTCCATGTTGACGTCGATCATCTGCGCGCCGTTTTCCACTTGCTGGCGGGCGATGCCCAGGCCCTGGGCGTAATCGCCGGCGAGGATGAGGCGGGCGAAGGCCTTCGACCCGGTGACGTTGGTGCGCTCGCCAATGTTCGCGAACAGCGACTCGTCGCCGATGTTGAACGCCTCCAGCCCGGACAAGCGCAGCTTGTGCTCGAGCGGCGGGCGTTTGCGCGCGGGCAGATCGCGCACGGCCTGCGCGATCGCCCCGATATGCGCGGGGGTGGTACCACAGCAGCCGCCGACCAGGTTGACGAAGCCCGAGCGGGCGAAATCCGCGATCAAGCCCGCGGTGTCGCGCGGCGCTTCGTCGTAGCCGGTCGGCGCGAGCGGATTGGGCAGGCCGGCGTTCGGGTACGCGCTCACGAAGGTGTCGGCGATGCCGGCCAGCTCCTCGATATACGGGCGCATCAATTTCGCGCCCAGCGCGCAATTGAGCCCGATCGTGAGCGGGCGCGCGTGCCGCACCGAATTCCAGAACGCTTCCGGCGTCTGGCCGGTGAGCGTGCGTCCCGACTGGTCCGTGATCGTGCCGGAGATCATCACGGGAAGGCGCCGGCCGAGCTGTTCGAACAAAGTCTCGACGGCGAAGATCGCGGCCTTGGCGTTGAGCGTGTCGAAGATGGTCTCGATCAGCAGCAGGTCGGCGCCGCCCTCGACCAACGCCCGCGCGGCGATCGCATAGGTCGCGACCAGTTGATCGAAGCTGATATTGCGAAAACCCGGATCGTTGACATCGGGCGAGATCGTGGCGGTTCGGTTGGTCGGACCGAGCACCCCAGCCACGTAGCGCGGACGCTTCGAATCCTTGCGCTCGAATTCGTCGGCCACCTCGCGCGCGAGCCGGGCAGCGCTTCGATTCAACTCCTCTACCAGGGCCTCCATCCGGTAGTCGGCCATCGACGGGGCGTTCGCGTTGAAGGTGTTGGTTTCGATGATGTCCGCGCCCGCGGCGAGATAGGCCGCGTGAATCTCGCGGATGATGCGCGGCTGCGTCAGCGTCAGCAGGTCGTTGTTGCCCTTGACGTCGTGCCCGTGATCGGCGAAGCGCTCGCCGCGATAGTCGGCCTCAGCCAGGCCGTAGCTCTGGATCATGGTGCCCATGGCGCCGTCGATGATGAGAATTCGCCGTTCGAGCAGCTCGGGCAGAAGATCGATGCGGGATGGGTTCATGGAATTCGAGCAACCAGAGACGAAGCGTAGCGCGTCGATGTTAGCACGCACGCGTTTGCTCGACGCGTATCAGGATCGAGCGAGCGATCGGACGATCCACTTCCTCAGCTCTTCGAGCGCGAGCATGGCGAGCGCAAGCGGCAGCAGCAGCAACCACACATCGAAGTCGAGTGCCGCGGTGCCGAACAACCATTGTCCCGCCGGGGAATAGACGATCGCTAGCAGAAGCAGCGCCTCGATCGCGATTGCGGCCGCGATCAAGCGGCTCGTTTGCCATCCGCGTACGAAGAGCGAGCGCCGCGGATGCCGGCACAGGAATACGTTGACGACCTGCATCACCACGATGGCCGCGAAGCAAGCCGCCGTAGCGCGCAGGTACAGCGGGTCATCGACAGCCGGCATTTCGCCATAACGCCATCCGCCCGCCTCCAGAACGAAGAAGAACGCCACCATCGCCGCTGCCGCTTCCAGCGGCCCGAGGAAGAGATACGCTCGCGCCAACACAGCGCGCGTAAGCAGCGGCTCCTCGCGCCGTCTCGGCGGGCGGCGCATCGTTTCTGGGTCGGGCTTTTCGGCTCCCAGCGCCAGCGCCGGCAGGATGTCGGTGCCGAGATCCACGGCGAGAATCTGCACCACCGTCAGCGGCAACGGAATGCGAAACACGACGAAAGCAAGATACGGCACCAGCTCAGGAATGTTGGAGGTCAGGATATAGGTAAGGAACTTGCGCAAGTTCTCGAATACCGCACGGCCTTCTTCGATCGCGGCGACGATGCTGGCGAAATTGTCGTCGAGCAACACCAGGTCGGCGGCCTCTTTCGCTACGTCGGTGCCGCACAGACCCATCGCGATGCCGATATGCGCGCTGCGCAGCGCCGGCGCATCGTTCACGCCATCGCCCGTCACCGCCACGATTTCGCCTTTGCGCTTGAGGGTCTCGACGATGCGCATCTTCTGCTCGGCGCCGATGCGTGCGAACAGGACTTCCGGCGCATCTAGCGCCAACTGTAGCTCGGCATCCGAGAGCCGCCGCAGCTCCTCGCCCGTGATCACGCGTGGGTCCCGCGTGCGCGCCAATCCGGTTTGGCGCGCGATGGCGCGCGCCGTATGGGGATGATCGCCCGTGATCATGATCACCCGGATGCCTGCCTGCCGGCAGGTCGCAACCGCCTGCGTCACTTCCGCTCGCGGCGGATCCTCGAGCCCGACCAGTCCGACCAGCACCAGGTTCGATTCGGCGACCTCGATGGCTTCGGCCGGCCCGAGCTCGCGATACGCAAAGGCGAGGACTCGCAGGCCCGCCTCGGCCAGCGACTCTTGCGCGCGCAGGAAGCAAGCGCGCGTATCCTCCGAGAGCGGGGCGGGCGCTGCCTCGCCGCCGTCTACGCGCGCGCACAACGCCAACACCGTCTCCAGCGCCCCCTTGCAGTAGACGATACGCGCGCCATCGTGCTCGTGCAGGGTCGACATGCGCCGGCGATCGGCGTCGAAGGGCAGCTCGTCGATACGCGGCGAAGGCGCACGCTGCGCGTATCTCTGCGCGAACTCGACCAGGGCGACTTCGGTCGGATCCCCGCTCCATCGCATCGAGGCGCCCAGCCGGACCGCGCTATGGCAATGGAGCGCGCCTGCGAGCAGGCGGCGCGCGCTCGGCTGTGCCGGATCCAAGGCTTCAGGATCGAGCGGACCCTCGGGCAACACCAAGCGGCGCACCGTCATGACGTTGCGCGTGAGGGTGCCGGTCTTGTCGGTACAAATCACGCTCGCCGCACCGAGCGCTTCCACCGCCGGCATATGGCGTACCAGCGCGTTGCGCCGCGCCATGCGCTGGGACGCCATGGCGAGCGACAGTGTCACGGTCGGCAACAAGCCCTCCGGCACGTTCGCCACGATGACCCCGATCGCGAATACAAAGTTGAACCAGAACGGCAGGCCGATCGCTTGGCCCACGGCGAAAAACACCACGCCTACACCGAGGGCGAGCAGCGCGACCCAGCGCGACAGGCGCTCGATGTCCTGTTGCAGCGGCGAGGGACCGTCGCCGGCCGTCTGGGTCAGGTAGGCGATCTTGCCGAACTCGGTATGCATGCCGGTCGCGAACACCAGGGCGCGCGCTTCGCCCGCGACCAGCGAGGTTCCCGCCAGCAGCAGATTGCGCGCATGCAACGCCTCGTCCGCGGAGCACGGCTCGGCGCTGCGCGCGGCCGAGCGCGATTCGCCGGTAAGGGTCGAGGTGTTGACGCGCAGGCCGAATGCCTCGAGCACCCGGCAATCGGCCGGCACGTTGTCTCCCGCCCCGAGCAGCACGATGTCGCCGGGCACGAGCCGCTCGGCGTCGATCGCGGCGATCACGCCATCGCGCATCGCCCGCACGCGTCGCGGCAGCAGCTTGCGCAGCGCCGCGACGGCACGCTCCGCGCGGAATTCCTGCCAGAACGAAAACGCGCCGTTCAGCACGATGACGGCGACGATGGCCCAGCCGAGCAGCGCCATCCCCTGGCCCGGCGAATGCCACTCGGCGAGAAACGCGAGGCCGGCGCCGATCCACAAGACCAACGCGAAGAAATGCGTGAGCTCGGCGCCGAGACGGCGCCACAGGGGCTCGCCGCGCGTTTCCTCCACGCGATTGAAGCCGAATTCCACCTGCCGGCGGCGGGCTTCGTCTTCGCTCAACCCGCTCGGAGCACTGCGCAGGCTCGCCAATGCCTCGACGGGGGACAACTGGTAAATCTTCATGCACCGAGACTACCGCGGTGCGAGCGCTGCGCGCTAGCGTGCGCGGCAGCGCGCCGGCGCGGCGGTGTCTTCGCGGTTGCGCTCAGCTCACCTTGGTGCCTGCGCTTTTCACTACCTGGGCGCCATGATCGCAATCGCGTCGAACATCATTTCGTTCTGTCCTCCCAGCACGCTCAGTCGAGCCGTATGTTGGCGAAGCGGATGACCTTGGCGTACTTGTCGATGTCGCGCTTGAACATCGCGGTCAATTCCTCCGGGCTGCTCGCGACCGGGTCGAGCGCTTCCTGCGCCATGAACTTGCGGATCTCGTCCGCCGCGAGCGCCTTGCGAATCTCGGCGTTCATCCGCTCGACGATCGCGCGCGGCGTATTCTTTGGGAAGAACACGGCATACCAGTTGTCGGACTCGAAGCCCGGGTAGATCGTGTTCATGGTCGGCAGGTGAGGAAACGCGGAGGAGGGTTTCGCCGTGGTCACCGCGATCGCCTTCGCTTTGCCGCTGCGCAAGTGCGGCATGATCGACGGCGCGGTGGCGAAGATATAGTCGGTTTCGCCCGAGATCAGCGCGATCACCGCCGGACCGCCGCCGCGATAGGTGAGCACGGTCGACTTGATCCCGGCCATCTGGTTGAGCATCTCCGCTGACAGGTGCGCGGTGCTGCCCACGGAATTGCCGCCGGCGTTCATGAAGGCGGGCTTCGCTTTCGCCAGCGCGACCAGGTCCTTCACCGACTTGGCGGGCACGCTCGGGTGCAACGACAACACCAACGGTGTCGACGACAGCCAGCTTACCGGAGCCAGATCGGCCAGCGGACTGAACTTCAACCGCTTCGCATAGAGCGTCGTTACGACCGACAGACTGCCGGAGGTGAACAGCAGCGTGTTGCCGTCGGCGGGCGCCTCGACCGCAAGCTGGGTTGCGATCAGCCCGCTCGCCCCGGTGCGGTTGTCGATGATGAAGCTCTGTCCCAGGCTCTTCTGAAAGGCGCCGGCAAGCAACCGCGCCTGGATGTCCGTGCCGCCGCCCGGCGCGAAGGGCACCAGCATCCGCACGGGCTTCTCGGGCCATTGCTGCGCGCTTGCCGGTACGGCGAGCGCCATCGCGGCCGCCGCGAGCAGAGTTCGTGTACGCGTTTCCGCTTCCATCGCTTCTCCTTGAACCCGCGATCGACGCGGTGCCCATCCTGCGGGCGATTCGGCTGTCATGTCAAGATAACAACCCGGGGTTAAGCTGTAGGCCGCTGCCCCCACCGTACGCGCGCGTCGCTCCCGGCCGGCGGCGCGCCGCGAGTAACCTCGTCGCGGTGCGCCGGGTGCAGCCGGAGCCGGCGAAACCTCAGGACACTAGCGTACGGGGCTCGCCGCGACGGCCGACGAGGGCAACCCCCCACAGCACTTGGAGAACACAATCATGTACGCCATGCCGGTCGGATTGGTCGGACTCGGGTTGATGGGCAGCGCCATCGCCGGCAGGCTACTTGCCGCGGGCTTCAGCGTGCGCGGTTTCGATGTCTGCGCCGACAAGGTCGATCGGCTCACCGCGCTCGGCGGCGTGGCCGCGGGTTCCGTGGCGGACATCGCCGGCACCTGTTCGATCGTGGTGCTGGCCGTCTTCGATACCGGCCAGGTGGAGCACGTGGTCGAGGGAGAAGCGGGGCTCAGCGGGGGCGTGACCCGGATCGTCGTCTGCACCAGCACCTGCGATCCGGAGCGCATAAGCGCGCTCGCGCAACGCATCGGCGGGCGCGGCGTGTCGCTGGTAGAAGCACCGGTTTCGGGCACCAGCGTACAAGTCGCGTCGGGTCAAGCGGTGGGGCTCATCGCCGGCGATCCCGCGGCGGTGCAAGCAGCCGAGGCCGTGCTCGCCGCGATCTGTCCGCGGCGCCATTTCCTTGGCGGCGCCGGCAACGGCGGGCGCGCCAAGCTCGCCGTCAACCTGATCCTCGGCCTCAATCGGGCCGCAATTGCGGAAGGCATTGCGCTCGCGGAGCGTCTCGGGCTCGATCGCGCCGCCTTTCTCGAAGTCGCAAAGGGCTCCGCGGCGTACTCGCAAGTCATGGATGTGAAAGGCGCGCTGTGGGCGCAGGATCGATACGATACACCCATGAGCCGCGTGGACCAGAGCCTGAAGGACTTCAAGCTCATGCTCGATATGGCGCAGCGCATGGGCCAGGAATTACCTTTCGCCACGCTCTACGCGCAGCTTCTTGAAGAGTGCATGGCGCGCGGCGAGGGGGCGTTGGACAATGCCGCCATCATCAAGGCCATCCGGCGGCGCGCGGCGGCTGGATCAAGCTGAAGACGCGAAACGGCCGCCTGCTTGTGCGGCGAGGCGGCCGCTACCGGGACGGATGCCTCGCGGCGTCCTGCATCCGCGCTCTACTTGCGCCCGCGCCTATGCACCTCGGGCTGGGTAGTCGCGGGCGGGTCGCTCGCCACCATGCTGTCTTCGAGGGCACGGTCGAGCTGCTTGTCGAGCTCCTTCGGATCGCGCTTGCCGGGCCCCGGTTCGGGCAGATCGACTGGATCGTTCCTGGTCTGGTCGGGCGTGTGTTGTACGGTCATCGGTCTCTCCTGTGGCACTTGGATCGATATCGCG
Source organism: Burkholderiales bacterium (assembly GCA_020848435.1). GTDB lineage: Bacteria > Pseudomonadota > Gammaproteobacteria > Burkholderiales > WYBJ01 > WYBJ01. The sequence goes on from JADLAC010000012.1 coordinate 52,084, forward strand.
CGTTCAACGCGACACGCCATGAGAATTGCGCAATGCGCATGCCCGTGCATCGGCGGGCGAGATGGACATCACGTCATGGGTACTTTGCGTCGGGTCGGACCCGACGAATAGCCCGGCTAGATCACCCGCCACTCGTGCGGCGGCGAGGTCTTGGTCGGCGCGTGCGCAGCGCCCGCGGACAGGGTCTGCACGCTGTCGAGGCTCCACAGCCGCAAGCCGCCGCGAAAGGCCGTGTGGTTGTGTCCAAGCCGCACCCCCGGCGGCGGGTCCTTGACGAGTTTCGCGTTGCCTCCCCCCAGCACGACGTAATCGACCATGAAGGCATCCGTGAATGCGTGCACGACGTTCACGACGATCGAGCGCCAATCTGATTTGCCCATGGCCTTGAGGCCTCGCCGGCCGAGCAATTCGCCCAGCGACTTGTCGGCTTCATAGGGCACGCGCCCGAGCTCGAGCGGTATGATCACGTTCTCGGCGATCATCGCCGACCCCAGCCCGGTGCCCAAGCCGAGAAACAGCATCCGGCCGCCTTCGTAGCTGCCGAGCGCCTGCATGGCGGCATCATTTATTATCCGGACCGGACATTCGAAAGCCGCGGCGAAGTCGAAGCCTACCCAGCCCGGGCCGAGGTTGCCCGGTTCCGAGCGTGGACCATGGCTGCCGACCGGTCCCGGATAACCGAGCGAGACGACGTTGTAATCCCAGTCCTCGGTCATTTCCCTGACCGCGACCACCATTTGCGCGGGAGTCAGCCGTTTGCCGGATGGAATTCTGCGAGGCTCGGTCTCGCCGCTGCACAGTAGCTTGACCTTGGTGCCGCCGATGTCGACTACCAGCGGTTTGAGCCCGCGCGCGCGTGGCCGCGAAGGAGATTTCTGCTTGGATTTCCTGGGTCGATTGCGCACGGCCATGGGCACCTCGCGCTGCCATTTCGCACGGCGTATGCCCGCATGAGCGCGCCGGGCCATGACGGCGCGGCCCAGCTCAGGCTCATGACATTGCTCGCTCTGACGGCCTTCGTGGTCGCGGGCGCGATTCACTATCAAACGCCGATGCTCGCCGCCATCGGCGCCGACTTGCGCGCCGATGCGGCAGCGATGGGCTGGGTGCCGACGCTGTCCTTCGCCGGCATGTTCGCCGGTGTCGTGCTGCTCGTGCCGCTCGGCGATCGCATCGACAAGCGCACGCTGATCCTGGTCAAGATCGTGTTGCTGTGCGCGGCGCAGGCGCTCATGGCCGCGGCACCGTCGATCGGCGTGCTGGCGGCTGCGAGCTTCGTGACCGGGGTATGTTCCTCGCTCATTCAAAGCATGGTGGCGATCGTCGCCGAAGCGGCCCGGCCGAACGAGCGCGGGCGCGCGGTCGGCACACTGCTGACCGCGCTGTCCGTCGGCATTCTGTTCGCGCGCATCATGGGCGGGGTCATGGCGAGCCATTTCGGCTGGCGCTCGAGCTACGTGCTCTCGACGCTGTTGCTGCTGGCGGTGATTCCGCTGCTCGCCGCGCGGCTCCCGCATATGCGCACGACCACCGCCGCAGGCTACCGCGCGCTCATGCGCTCGATGCTGGAGCTGTTGCGCGGCCACGCCGACATCCGCCGCGCGGCCGCGATTCAATTCATGCTCGGCATCTCGTACGGCGGCTTCTGGGCGGTGCTCTCGCCGATGGTGAAGGCCTTCCACGACCTGAGCCCGGCGCAAGTCGGCTTGATCGGCATCCCTGGCGCCGCCGGCATCCTGATCGCCCGAGCGGCGGGCAAATGGACCGACCGCAGCGGTCCGATGCCGGTGGTGGCAACGGCGGTGTGTACCATGCTGCTCGCGTGGTGCGTGTTCTCGCTATCGGGCTGGTCGGTCGTCGCCGTGGTGGCCGGTGCCATACTGCTCGACTGCGCCCTGCGCAGCGCCATGGTCGCCAATCAGACGCTCGTCAATACCGCGGTGCCCGGGTCACGCGCGCGCGCCAATACGGTGTTCGGCACGCACGTCTGGGCCGGCAACGCCATCGGCGCGTTCCTCTTCAGCCGCGCTTTCGCGCATTTCGGTTGGGCCGCGGTTTGCGCCGTCGCGGCGACCGCCACCGCCCTCGCGCTTTGGCTGCATTTTCGCGCCTGGGCGAAGCAGCGTTCGGGCTAGAGCTTCGCGCGATGGCGCGCGATCGCACTCTCGTCGACGTCGACACCCAGGCCGGGCCCCGCCGGGCGCGGCGATCCGCCTTGCACCGGCGCCAGCGGCGCGCGCACCAGGTCTGCCGCCAGGTAATGACTGGTGGGGCTGAGGCCCCAGTCGAGGTTGGGAATGCAATAACCGAGATGGACGATCCCCGCCGTGGCGATGCTCGATTCGGCGATCTTGCTGGCGAGATCGACGGCGAGCCCGAGCGTATCCGCGACGACGGCAGCGCGCAGCGTCGCCGCCGTGCCGCCGAGCTTGATGGTCTTTAGGTTCACACCCGCGATGGCGCCGGCGCGCTGCCAGTCGACGATGGCTTCGATGCTGTGCGCCGACTCGTCGGCGCACAGCGGCACGGGACTCGTCCGCGCGAGCGCCAACGTGCCGGCGAGATCGGCGTCGCGAAACGGCTGCTCGAGGAAGGCGAGGCCGGCATCGGCGACGCCGGCGACATAGCGGCGTGCATGTTCCATGCTCATTCCCATGTTGGCATCGGCGCACAGAATGGCCTGCGCACCGGCCACCTTACGCACGGCGAATGCGGCTTCGATCTCCTCCTCGACGCGCTTCACGCCGACCTTGAGCTTGAAGAACCGGTAGCCCTGGGCGTGGTAGCGCCCGGCCTCGGCGACGTCTTCCTCGACGCTGGGATTGCCGAGCAGGCACATGGTGAGCACCGAGTCGCGCACAGCGCCGCCGAGTAGTTCGGTGAGCGATACGCCGAGATGGCGGCCCACCAGGTCGAACAACGCCAGGTCGCATGCGGCCTTCGGCCCGGTATTGCCGATCATCGCGCGTGCGAGCTCGCGACCCAGCCGCGCGCGGGTCATTGCATCGCGCCCCACGAGCAAGCGGCCGAGGTGCGCGTCCACAGCAGCCACCATTCCCGCGAGGGTATCGCCCGTCATCGTCGGTGCCGCCGATGCTTCGCCCCAGCCGACCAGGCCGTTGGCCGCTTCGATGCGCACGATCAAGGTTTGCGAACGATCGAACTTCTGCCCGCCGCCCATGAGGATCGGTTTCTTCAGTGGCAATACCACCGGGATCGCCTCCACCCGGTGGATCGTGAGCGGTGTCGCGTCGGTGTGCATGGCTCGAATCTCCTTGTTCAGCCTCTGGGGCAAGCTTGCTTGAGCGTCCGTGCCGGGTCGCGTTGTCGCGCCATCGCTTCGCCGCGGCGCAGCGGCCGCGCGCGGGCGCGTCCTGATCGCAGGCTCAAAACCGCGACCGCCTCCCGGCCGAGCGCCAGTACATGATCATGCAATAGCCGCCCACCATACCGCCCAGGTGAGCGAAGTGCGCGACGCCGGACACCGACCCGGTGATGCCCAGGAAGAGCTCGATCGCGCCATAGAGCGTGACGAACAGCCATGCCGGCATGGGCACCGGCGGAATGAGCAGCACCACCGTGCGGCGCGGAAACAGCATGCCGAATGCGAGCAGCAGCCCGAACACCGCACCCGATGCCCCCACCGTCGGATAGTTGGCGCCGGTAAACCAGGTCACGGCAAGCTGCGCGCTCGCCGCGGTCAGCACGCACACCAGGTAATAGACGAGATAGCGGCGTTGACCCCAAACGGCTTCGATATCCGAGCCGAACATGTACAGGCCGAACATGTTGAACAGCAAATGCGTCAGGTTGCCGTGCAGGAAGCCGTAGCTGATCACCTGCCACGGCGCGAACTCGGGCCCCAGCGGCCACAGCGCGAACCAGACGAACACGGCATCGCCGATCATCATCTGCAAGGCGAAGGCGATGACGTTGAGGCCGATCAGCGTTTGCGTCGTCGGGGGTATGGGACGAAACATGGTTCAGGTCACCGCCGTCACAGCGCTTGAATCGATGCGACGACTTTGCGCTCCAGCACGATGCCTTCGACGCGCCGGCGCTCGCGCTCGCGAAACGCACGCTCGGACGGTATGCGGATCTGATCGACGCCCGGCTGCCGCGGTAGCGCCTTCACGGCCCGCACCAGCTCGGCCATTTGCCGCGGGAAGTCGCCGCCGGGGAGCATGATGGCGGGGTCGAGCGCGATGAAGAGAAAACCGTAATCGAGCGCTTGGCCGCGGATGAGCGCAGCCCCGGCGAGCAAGCCCAGCGCTTGCACCGCGACCGACAAGGCGTAGCCCTTGTGTCCGCCGAAAGCAGCCACCCCGCCTAGCAATGCTTCGCTCGCGTCGCTGGTGGGCCGTCCATGACGATCGTAGCCGATGCCCTGCGGCAAGGACTGTCCGAGGTGAGCGTGCAGCATCACCTCGCCCCACATGAGCGACGCAGTGCCGAGATCGATGATCACGGGACCCGCCGCCGACGGAAAGCCGAACGCGATCGGATTGGTGCCGAGCGCGGGCGCCGCGGCGCCGGGGGGCAGCACGTGCGGTTGGCCGCTCGCCGCATGAAAGGCGAAATAGCCCTCGCGCACGATGCGCTCGACGAAATAGGCGCTACGGCCGCTGAAGTAGCTGTTGTACGCGCCCACCGAGGCGATACCCATGGCGCGTACCTTGGCAATCGCAACCTCGGCCGCGCGGTAAGCCGCGATGTATCCCACGTTGTTGCCGCCGTCGATCAGCGCCGACACCGGCGTCTCGTGGACGATGCGCACGCTGGTGCGCGGGTTGGCTGTCTTCCAATCGCCGGCGATGGCGAGGATGCGCGGGAGCCCGGCGAACTTGTAGCCGCACAGCGCGTTGTCGATGAGCTGATCGACGATGATGCGCGCTTCGTCGAGCGGATAGCCGAGCCGCTGCAATGCGCCTTCGCCGAGCGAGCGCGCTTCCGCGACGCTCATGCGCACCGTGTCGGGCCCATCGGCATCGAGAAGTTGAGCGGGATGGGCGGGCTCGAACGACATGGCGACTCCTCGATGGACCTCATGGCCCTCGCGGCCGATTCGGTGAGCGGATGTTAGGCAGCGACCGCACGGCTGTCAAAGCGCCCCCCGGATGCGCGTGCGCGCCGATGCCTAGGAGCCTGTCGGCCTTGATTTCGCGCGATGCGTTGTGCCCACAACGCGCGCAGGCAAGGCGCTCGGTGCAGACCAATATCGGGAATATTGGCAAGCCGAGCAACGCCGCATGCGCGCGTTGTGG
>JADLAC010000013.1 GCA_020848435.1 Burkholderiales bacterium
CCTCGCCAGGTGTCCAACCTGGCTGCGGTTCGCTTCGCGTCTGACGCCGATTTCGACACTTTTGCCGCTCAGGGTACGGTCGTAGTGTTGGTCGCTCAAGCAACGAACTTCAGACTCAGGACACTAGGAGCCTGTCGGACTTGATTTCGCGCGGCGCGGCCGTCATGCACCGCGCCTGGCGATCGACCTGACGTAATCCAGAAACGCAGCGCTGTCCAGGTCCATCGGTCCGAACCCCTGCGCCAGGATCATGCCGTTACGATCCACGACATAGGTCATCGGTACGCCACGCACGCCGAACTGGCGTGCGATTGCCATGCTCTGATCCACCGGGACGACGAAGCTGTACTTGCCCTCGTCGATGACCGGCCTGGCCGCCTGCACACCCGTGCCGTCGATGGAGATCGCGAGCACGCTGACGCCATTCTTGCCCAGGACTTCGTGTGCCCTCTGCACGGAGGGCATCTCGCCGCGGCAGATCGTTCACCACGAAGCCCAGAAGCGAATGACCACGACCTGGCCACGCAAGGCGGCCGAGCGCAACGTCGCACCCGCGGTCGTCGGCAGGTCGAACGCCGGCATTGGCGAGGGCTTGGCAGGCGCCGCGAGTCCTGGCGGGAGCGGCGCTTGAGCGGCGGGCAGCGGACCATGCCACGCCGCTGCGACGGCCACGAGCCCGAGCATGAGGCGCCTGCGCCCGCGCTGTCCGCGGCCGGCGTGATTCGACATCGTGTACTCCCATCAACCAGGCATGGCGCGCCGGGCGTCCAAACTGCCGCCGCGGCGATCCCGGTCGGCAGCGGCGCTGTCGCCAGGCGCCGCGCCGAGGCGACGAATGCAATAGTACAGCGCGATCCGGGCGATTCTTCCACCAACGCGCGCATTTTTTCGCGGGGCGGCGCGCTCCCGCCTCGCGGCCCTGCGACAGCGCGCCTCGGCACGCTGCGCGGGCTGCGGCAAAATCGCCGGCGCGGTAAGTCGGTGGGCGAGCGAGATCTCCGCGCGCAAGGGCTCGATCCCCCGCGGCAATCGCGCCGGCGCCGCTCGGGCAGCTCGGCTGCGATCGCTGGGGCTCAGCGCGGCGGAATGATCGGCAACAGCAGTACAGCCGGCCGGTCGGGCCCGAAATGCAGGCTGACTTCGCCGGCGAAGACTTCGGGCGCTCGATCGGTCGGATCGTTGTGCTCGAAGGGCCCGCAGCCTTTCATCGGGTTCTTCATGTTCGACAAGGTCGTGGCCGCACCGGCCCATTCGTAATCCTTGCCGCGGACGCTGAGCGCTATGCGCCAGCCTGCCGGCACCACGATGCAGGTCGGCCAGATCTCGATGTCGACGCCGACCGCTACGCCGGGGCGTAGCGGCTGTCTCTCGTCGTGCGTGTGATACGGCCGGTACGGCAGCGACAGCGCCGCATCGAGCTTGCGCTGGGAAGCGCGCAACCATCCCTGGCCGATGGGGGTGTGCGGATCGAGCGCTCCCTGGAACACGAGCTCCTCGCCGCTCGGATCGAACACCCGCAAGACGACGAAGAAATCGGCATCGACCGTCGACGATGAAATGGTTAGCTTCAGTGCCGACGGCCCGGTGATTTCGGTCGCCTGCGCGAGCGGGGGCGTCGAGAAGCTGAGTCCCTCGCCCATCGCGTCGTACGTGAGGCATGCGGTCTTACTCGGCGGCGTAGGACTCAGGCGCATACCCTCCGGGTCGAGATGCAAGGCGGTCCAGCGCGTGCGCGCGAGCGGCCATTCGTTCTCCGCGCGCTCGACAAACTTCTCTCCGGGATGGCGTACCTGCAAGAGCACCCGCGGCTGCGCGTCCCAGCCGTTGGCCTCGCCCTTGAGGAAGTGGTCGAAAAAGCGCTTCTGCAGCTTGACGCCGTAATCGGTGTAGAACGGCGCCCAGTGCGAGCCGCCGTGAACTTCAAGCCATTTCTGGCTCGAAGCGGCGCGCACGAAGCCTTCGAAGTTGCCGCGCGGGTGCAGGCCCTGTCCGCCCCAGTTCGCGCACGACAGCAGCGGCACGCTCACTTTCGACAGATCGGCGCTGCGCTCGCGGTAGTAGGGGCCGTCGAGCGGCCGCGCCAGCAGGTCCGCCCACATGTCCTCGCGATTGCGCGCGAGCTCTTCATCCGGCAGGGTCTGCGGCCCGCATACCAGCTCCCCGGTGACCCGGCTGCGTGCACCGCGTTCGCCGACGCCGTGCTGCACGGTCTTCACCTGCATGTCCTGCCAGTTCTTGCGGAAGACGCAAATGATGCCGCCGTGATGGGTGGAATCGCGGTAGTTGTCGGCCCATCCCTCCCACACGCAGATCGCGGCCAGGTGCGGCGGCTGCAAGGCCGCGGCGCGCCATTGGCTGGCGGCGTAGTAGGAAATGCCGTTCAATCCGACCTTGCCGCTGCACCAGGGCTGGACCGCCGCCCATTCGATGCAGGCGGCGAAGTCGCGGTTCTCGCGGGCGTTGTTGTGGGCGAGGAACCCGGGCGAGCGGCCCGCCCCGCGCGAATCTACGCGCACGATGGCGTAGCCGTCGGGCACCCACTTCTCCGGATCGCACACTTCCCAGTTCTGGTAGGTGTTGCTGCTGCCCGCGACCGCGTCCGGGTTGTCGCGACACATGATCTCCCACGCGCTCTTATAGCCGTCCTGGAAAGCGAGCCCTTTGCCATAGGGGCCGTAGCTCACGAGCACCGGATAGCGGCCGCTCGCCGGCGGCCGGAATACGTCCGCGCGCAACACCACCCCATCATCCATCGGGATCGGCAGGTCCCAGTCGATGCACATGCCGTCGCGGTTTTCGGTCTTGTATGCGCTCATCGGCCTCCCCCATGGCAGCGGTACCGCCTCATGGTGGCAGCCTGGAGGTGAAATCGCAATTGCATCGTCCCGCCCGAGGCGGCGCGATCCTTGTCGCCGGCAGCCCCGCCGTGGGCCGGCACGCGCTCAAGCCCGGCGTGAGCCACCGCAGCCGAGCAGGCGTAGCGCGTTCGGTGCACTCGCGCTGGATGTAATCTCGACCCCGTCAAGCGCCCGGCCGCGGATCGAACTAGAATCGGACCACTGCTCCAGGGAGGCGCTCATGCAGGCTACGCGTATCGGCGATTTCGAGGTCCGGCGCATCACCGAGTTCGAGGGACCTTTCATCGCCCCGGAGGTGTTCTTCCCCGAGTTCGACCCGCAGGTGCTACGGGCGAATCCCGATATGGCGGGACCACGCCTGGTCGATCCGGCCACGGGCAAGCTCGTCTTCAGCTTCCACAGCTTCGTCGTCAAGACCGGCCACCACACCATCCTGGTGGATGCCTGTATCGGCAACGACAAGGAGCGGCCCACCCGCCCTCAGTTCCACCGCATGCGCTCGGGCTTCCTCGCCGACCTGGCGCGCGCGGGCGTGAAAGTGGAGGACGTCGATTACGTGTTGTGCACGCATCTGCATTGGGACCACGTGGGCTGGAACACGCGCCTCGAGGGCAATCGCTGGGTCCCGACCTTCCCGAACGCGCGCTACATCGTAGCGCGGCGCGAGTTCGAGCATTGGCAGGAGGTGCAGCGGCGCGGCGAGGACTCGCCGCACCGGCTCGCATTCGAGGACAGCGTGCTGCCGGTCGTACAAACCGGACAGGCAATGCTGGTCGGCGACGACTACGCGCTCGAGGACGGCTTTCGCTTCGAGAGCGCACCGGGCCATACGCCAGGCACCGTGGTGATCCACGTGCGCTCGAAAGATGACAGCGCGCTGTTCCTTGGCGATGTCGTGCACCACCAGTTCCAGTTGATGCAACCGGCATGGTCGACGCTCGCGTGCACCGATCCGGCGTTGTCGCGCAAGACCCGCACCCGCCTGGTCGAAGAGCACGCCGCACGCGGCACGCGCCTGCTGCCGGCGCACTTTCCGGCGCCGACCGTTGGACGCATCGTCCGGCACGGTGCAGCCTACCGGTACGCATTCGAATGATCGATCACACGCCCATCAGCTAAGGAGATGCCACATGAGCGACACCGTCACGCAAGTCGAGCAGGGGCTCCTACCGGCGGCCGCCGCGAGCGGGCAGAAAGCTAAGCCGCGCGTCCTCAAGGACGTGCTATGCCTCGACGATCTCGAAGCACCCGCCCGGCGTTTCTTGCCGCGGCCGATTCATGGCTTCATATCCGGCGGGGTCGAGACCAACGCCTCGCTCGCTGGTAACCGGGCGGCGTTCGCCGAGTACGAATTCCTGCCGCGGGTGCTGGTCAACACGCGCTCGCGGCACCAGAAGACGACGCTGTTCGGGCGCAGCTACGATCTGCCGTTCGGCTTTCCGCCCATGGGCGGCACGGCGCTCGCGGCCTACATGGGCGACACCGTCCTCGCCAAGGCGGCCGCCGAGCTCAATACCGTCATGATCCAGAGCGGGGCGTCGCTCATCCCGATGGAAAAGCTGCGGGCGGAAGGTCCGAGCGCCTGGTTCCAGGCCTACTTGCCCGGAGAGCCAGAGATCATCACGCCGCTGGTGCAGCGGGCGCAGCGCGCGGGCTTCGAAGTGCTGGTCCTCACCGTCGACGTGCAAGTGTCCGCGAATCGTGAGAACAACGTGCGCTCCGGCTACAGCTCGCCGCTCAAGCCGACCGCGCGCCTGGCATGGGACTGCATGCTGCGGCCGCGCTGGCTGCTCGGCACCTTCGGCCGCACGCTGGCCAATCACGGTATGCCGCACCTGGAGAACCTCGGCTACCCGCGCATCCCGGTCGTGGCCAACCTCGAGCGGCAAGGCAGGTCGCGCGACGGGCTCTCCTGGGAACACGTCGAGCTCATGCGCAAGCTCTGGAAAGGCAAGCTGGTGCTCAAGGGCGTGCTTTCCCCGCGCGACGTGCGCATCGCGCGCGAGAGCGGAGTCGACGGCATCCTGGTATCGAACCACGGCGGGCGCCAGCTCGACGGCACGGTGGCGCCGCTGCGCATGCTTCCAGCCGTGGCCGCGGAGGCGGGCGACATGGCGATCCTCATGGATAGCGGCATTCGGCGCGGCACCGACGTGCTGAAGGCCATCGCCCTGGGGGCGCATTTCGTCTTCATCGGCCGGCCGTTCCTGTACGCGGCGGCGATCGCCGGGGAAGCCGGCGTCCACCACGCTGCCCGGCTGTTGCGCGAGGAGATCAGCCGCGACATGGCAATGCTGGGCATATCGACGCTGGCGGAAATGAAGCGCGACCTGCTCGTGCCGAGCCGGGGGCCGATCGGGGGTTGATCGGTGCGCCTGGCTGGGCGCGGCATGGATCTCGGCGCTACGCGCCCGTGGCCGGCCCTGGATTGCATCCAGCGCGCCGAGCGGGGGATTGCGACCGGCCCTTACTGTGCCTGCTGGGCTCCGACGTAACGCGACAGGGGCCGGATCATGCGCCCGGACTTCTGCTGCTCCAGCGCATGCGCGATCCAACCGGCACAGCGGCCGATCGCGAACACTGGCATGAATGCTGCGCGCGGCAGGCCGAGCGCATCGAGCAGCAGCGCGGCATTGATCTCGACGTTGGTCTGCAGCGAGCGGCCGGGCTTGTGACGCTCCAGCGCGGCGAGCGCACGGCGCTCGAAGTCGGCGGCGAAGGCAAGGCGCCCGGCGCTCGGGCCCAGGCGCCGCAGCGATTCGCGCAGCGCATCGGCGCGCGGATCGCGCACCCGAAACACGCGATGGCCGAAACCCATCAAGCGCCCGCCCGCGGCCAGCGTGCGCTCAAGCCACGCATCGATGTCGCCGCTCGCCGCCGCTTCGTCCAGCATGTCCAGGGTGGGCCCCGGCGCACCGCCGTGCAGCGCACCGGTGAACGCGCAGTAACCGCCGAGCGTGGCGCACGGCAGCGAGGCACGTGTCGAGGCGACGACGCGCGCCGTGAAGGCCGAAGCATTGAGGCCGTTGTCCATGATCGCCGTGAAATACGTGTCGAGCGCAGCCCCGGCGTTTGCCTCCGGCGGCGCGCCGTACAGCATGCGCAGGAAATCCGCCGCGGTGCCCAGCGACGGGTCCGGGGCGAGCGGCGCCTCGCCACGCTGTGCGCGCAGCAGCGCGGCGACGGCGACCGGCATCGTCGCGGCGATCTGCGCCGGCGTGCTGGCATCCGGCACGGCAGCCAGGCCGATCCTGACGGCTTCGATGAGCGGCTGCCGCGCGCCGACATCGAGCCAGGAGCCCAGGCGTTCGAATGCCTGTTGCCGCGCCTGTCCGAAAGATGCCGCAATGCTTGCGCGCGTGAGGCCTTCGCCGGCAAACCCGTCCCACAGCAATGCGACCGACCCCTCGAAGCCGTGGCGCAGAATCAGCTCCTGCACGCTATGGCCGCGCACTACGACGATGCCGCGCTCGCCATCGGTGTGGCTGAGCACCGTCTCGGCGGCGACGACGCCTTCGAGCCCGCTGTCCACGGCTATCAATCCAGCCGCAGCCCCGCGGCGCTCACCGCCTTGCCCACGCGGGCGAAGTCGCGCTCGATATAGGCGGCGAATTCTTCCGGTGTGCTGGTATGGATGTCGGCGCCGAGCTGACGCATGCGCTCGATCACGTCCGCAGCCGTGCTGGCACGCACCGTGTCGGCGTGCACCCGGTCGACGATCGCGCGCGGGGTCCCGGCGGGCGCGACCAGCCCGTACCACGTGTTGACCTCGTAGCCGGGGTAGCCTGCTTCCACGATGGTCGCAATGTCGGGCCAGCCAGGATGACGCTTTGCCGTCGCGATGCCCAGCACCTTCACCCGCCGATTCTGCAAGTGGGTCGCAATCGAGGTCATGGTGGGCGTGTAGAGCGGAATCTGGCCGCCGATGAGATCCGTAATTGCCGCGGCCGCGCCCTTGTACGGTACGTGCACCATCTTCGTTCCCGTCATCGTGTCGAACAGCACGCCGGCGAGATGTCCGGTAGAGCCCGTACCCGACGACCCATAGCTCAACTGTCCGGGACGCGCGCGCGCGAAAGCGATCAGCTCCGGTATCGAATTGGCGGGCAGCGAGGGATGCGCCGCGATGGCGTAAGGCAGCACGGTCACCATGCTGATCAACTGGAAGCTCTTGCGCGCGTCGTACGGCAGCTTGCGGTACAGCAGCACGTTATTCACCTGGGTCGCGGCCGTGGTGAGGAAGAGCGTGTAGCCATCCGGGGCTGCTCGCGCCACCAGCTCGGCGGCGACGATGGTGTTGGCGCCGGGCCGGTTGTCGACGATCACTTGTTGACCCCAGGCTTCGGCGAACTTGCCGGCGAAGGTGCGCCCGACCACGTCGGTCGCCCCGGCCGGCGGGAAAGGAATGACCAGGCGGACGGGTTTGACGGGGTAGCTCTGCGCGAGCACGGGCGCGATCGAGGCGGCGCAGAGGAGCGCAACACCGATACCCGGGGTCCAGGTCCGCAACGCGCGCAATCTCCTCGCCTCTCGAGTCTTCATTGCGGCCTCCTCTGCCGAGTTGGCCCATTATTGACCGGCAGGTGCGCCGCTGACAATCCGGGCGTAGCGCAGCCGCGGCGTGCGTCCCGCGCCCCGGTGATGCTGCGGCGTCGGCGTTTTTCCGCGAGAATCCGTGGTCGTCCTTGCATGGAGACTTCGATGGCGGAACTCAAGATCATCCGAGCCAATGACGTGGCGCCGCGGAACATCCGCGGCCTGGGCCCGGAAGCCGGCCAGATCAGGCGCGTCGTGAGCAGCGAGAAATTCTTTTTCAACGTCGACGAGGTCAACCCCGGTTTCAGCCCGCATCATTGGCATCGCCACGACAAGTACCGCACCGAAAGCCACGAGGTCGAATACCCCAGCGACTTCGAGGAGATCTATTTCATATTGAGCGGGCGCGGCGTGATCCAGTGGAAGACCGAAGCGGGCGCGATCCGGGAGCAGGAGGTGGCGGCCGGCGACACCATCCACATGCCGGCCGGGGTCGTCGAGCACCAACTGCTCAACAATGGCTCGCAGCCGATGCGCCTCGCCGTGGTCGGGGTTCCGCCCCCGCGGCGCTCGCGCATAAGTCAATCGACATGAGCTGCGCGCGCTGCCCTGGCGCATACGTGTAATCGTGCTTGAACGAATCGGGCCTACAATGCGGCAGCGCGAGCTTCTATCGTAACCCGGACGCACGCCCGCATCACGAGGAGAATTCCGATGGCGCAATACATTCCCAGCCCCAGGGATTGGGTACGCGAACAGGTCGAGCTGTACGAGCGCAGCGGCGGCACCCAAGGCACGACCCTGCGCGATACCGGTCTGCCGGTCATCCTCGTCACCCATACCGGCAACAAGACTGGCGCGATCCGCAAGACCCCGCTCATGCGGGTGAAGGACGCGCAGCGCTATGTGCTGGTCGGCTCGCAAGGCGGGGCACCGAAGCACCCGGTATGGGTGTACAACCTGCGCGCCGACCCCAACGTGGAAATCCGCGATCGCACCGAGGTGCAGCGGATGCGCGCGCGCGAAGTCCTCGATCCGGCCGAGCGCGCGCGGCTATGGCAGCTCGCCGTCGCGGCGTTTTCGCCGTACGCCGACTACCAGGCGAAGACCACGCGCCGGATTCCGCTGTTCGTCGCCGAGCCGCTGAGCTGATCACGCCGCCGGCAAGGCGAGCGCTGCGGTCAAAGGCAGGGTCGGTGAAGAATTGAGGTCGTTTTTCTGTTACGCCTTCACGCTGCTCAAGCGCAGCATGAGCGTCATGGGGTGTGTAGGTGAAGGCTGAAACCCATAGTGCTCGTAGAACTGCTTCGCCTTTTCGTGAAGCGCATGCACGAGCAGAGCTCTTACTCCTGCATTCTCCGATACGGCCACTGTGCGGTTGACGGCATCCTGCAGCAGGACAGCGCCCAGCTGCAGCCCCTGTGCCCTGCGCTCGACCGCGAGCCGGGCGAGGACCATGACGGCAATGGGATCGGGCATGTTGCGCCGCACGCCGCCAGTTGCTTGGCGGTGTGCAACGGCGCCGGCGGCGATGGCGTAATAGCCGCGGACATTGCCCTCTTCATCGGTAACGACGAAGGTGCGGCTCGCGCCGCTCGACTGGTTGGCCAGTGCCCTGCGCTTGATCCAGTCATCGAGCGAGGCTTCGCCGCACTCGAAGTCGTCCAGTCGATGCGAAGCGGTCAGCGGCTCCGGCGGATTGAACTGCAAGCTTAGCCCTTTGCCGGCTTCTTGTCCCAGGGCGCCTCGACTGCAATAAGGCGTTCCAACCCCGGATTATGGGTGGGCGGCGCGTCGAGCAACTTGGTGAACTGCCGGAACTTCGTGGCATCCAGATCGAAGAACACCTGGTCGAGCAGCACGGACTTCGCTTTGTCGCAGGCGGCTTCGAGCATGAAGTCGGAGCGGTTCTTGCCGAGCAGTTGTGCGGCCTGGTCGATGAGGTCCCGCTGCTCGGGGCGGGCCCGCAGGTTGATGGCGGCGTCACGCATAGGTCGATTCCTCAGTGTGTACACAATAGATACACGCAGGCTAACGGCAGCGTATAGCAGTTGTCAATACAGCGTTCATGCCATGCGCAATGGCCCCTTTGCCCTTGGAGCATGCCGAATAGGCTCGCTCACGCCGAGCAGTGTAGGAATAAAACTCCTACACGACAATGAGTTACTAGAGATCGTCCGGATTTTACCGGACGTTGATGGACCTGCTTAGAGGTTACAGAAGGTGAGCTGAAAGGGCACGTCGATATCGACCGTGCGCGGGCGTTCCTTGCCCGGGCCGGAGAGCGTCATGAAGCGGATGTTGAGCGCGTACTTGTTGGCGCTCATTTCCGGCACGCACGCGTATTCGCGCGCCAACTGCACGCGCAGCATCTGCGCCACCCGGCCGGCCATCATCTGCTGGAATACCCCTTGCGGGGCGAGCTGGGCGGTCGTCTTGCCGCTCTCGCGCAGCAAGCGCAAGACGATCGATATGGCGTCGTGGATGGGCTGGAAGGGCGCGAGCCAGGCTTCGATGTCGCGCCGGCGCTGTTCTGCGCCGCGGTGGAGCCAATAGTGATACGAGGGCAGATCGAACTCGCACACCCCGCCGGGAATGCTGGTGCGCTGCTTGATGCTCATCAGCCATTCGTTCTCGCGCAAGTCCTGGCCGAACTTGCCGGACATCTGGAACAGGCGCGAGGAGGTCTGGTCGATCTCGCGCACCACGTTATCGAGCGCGGCAACCGAGATGGCCGGATTGTCGCGTAGTGTCTCGAGGCTCTGGCGCTGGCGTTCGAGCTCCTGCAGCAGGTCAGATTTGAGATCGGCGCGCCCGGCCACTTCGAGAATGTCGAACAGCAGCACCAGGGCGACATGATTCTCAACCGGCTCGGCCTTGGCCGTGAAGAACCACGCCTTGCGGTACAAGTCCTCCAAGCGTAGCAAGGTTCGCACTCGCTCGCTCAGCGGGTACTCGTAGCCGATAAGATTCGAGTTGGCTGGCGACGGCACGATTCCGTCCGAGTGAATTCGTTTTCCGAGCGGCGACCATCCGCGTGCCTGCCCGCGCCCGCGTCCGTCCGGGCCATCGCCCCCGTAACAGCCGCTGTCACCGCCGGCCGGCAAGCGCCGAGCCGTCGCTTCGCCTCGAGCGCGCAGAAGCCGGCGGCTCCTGCGTAGCTTCGAACGGCCGCCTACCGTGCGTTAGTATGGTTCAATGCTGCCAAAAAATAAAGCATCAGCCGGCGCGGCTCGCGCGGCTCGCCTTGGCACTCGCGGCCTGCAAGTAGCTCTGGTGCAAGCGCGCGACGGCGGCGGCGAGCGTGGCGAGGTCGGCATCGTTGACGATGACATCGTCGGCCAGCGCGAGCCGCTGTGCGCGGGAAGATTGCGATGCGAGGATGCGCTCGACTTCGCCGCGATCGAGCCCGCTGCGGCGCATGGTGCGCTCGATCTGCACGGATTCAGGGCAATCGACCACCAAGGTGCGGTCGGTCAGGCTGCGGTAGGCGTCGGATTCGACCAGCAAGGGCACGACCAGCACCACGTACGCTGCTGTCGCCGCGTTCACTTGCCGCGCGGCTTCGGCTCGAATCATCGGGTGCAAGATCGCTTCCAGGCGGCGTCGCGCGCCGGGGTCGTTGAACGCCAGCGCACGCATGCGCGCGCGATCCAGGCCGCCATCCGCGGCCGCGACTTGGTCGCCGAACGCGGCGCTCAATGCAGGCATCGCCGCGCCGCCGGGGGCGGTCAATGCACGCGCGATCACGTCGGTATCGACCACCGCCGCGCCGTGACCCCCGAGCAGGTCCGAGACCGCGGTCTTGCCCGATCCTATTCCACCGGTCAGCGTAACGATATACGGCACGGCCATCCTTCCTAGAACAGATCGAGATAGCGCTCGGTGAGGGCACGGCCCCAAAACAACGCGATCAGTCCCGCCACGACCAGGTAGGGCCCGAAGGGGATCGGCATGTCGCGCCCTTGCCGGCGCAAGACGATGAGGGCGATGCCCACGATCGCACCGACCATCGACGAGAGCAGGATCACCAGCGGCAACGCCTTCCAGCCGAGCCAGGCGCCGATGGCAGCGAGCAATTTGAAATCCCCGTAGCCCATGCCTTCCTTGCCGGTCGCAGCCTTGAACATCCAGAAGACCGACCACAGGGCGAGATAGCCGCCGACCGCGCCGAGCACGGCGGCGTGCAGATCCACGGTGGGAAACAGCCCGGCGACCTGCGCCAACAAGCCCGCCCAGAGCAAGGGCAGGGTGATGCAGTCGGGCAGGTAGAAGGTATCGAGATCGATAAAGGCGAGCGCAATCATCGCCCAGGCGAAAGCCATGGCCGCCAGCGCGGTCCAGGCGAAGCCGAAGCGCCAGCCTGCATAAGCGCTGATCGCTGCGCTCAGCAACTCCACCAGCGGGTAGCGCTTGGGAATCGCGCTGCCGCAGGCCGAACACTTGCCCCGCAGCCGCAGGTAGCTCACCACCGGGATGTTTTCGAGCGGCGCGATACGATGGTTACATGCGGGACACGACGAACGCGGAACCACGAGGTTGTAGCGCGGTGCCTCGGCGAGTGGCTCTCCGCGCAGCTCGGCGCATTCGCGTTGCCACTGGCGCTCGAGGATCTTCGGCAAGCGGTGGATGACGACGTTGAGAAAGCTGCCCACCACCAGTCCGAGCACGGCGCACACCGGCAGATACGCTACCGGGTTCGAAGCGAGACTGGCCAGGACGTTATCCATGGGGTCGGGCAGCCCGGTCGAAGGCGTTTCGCGGGCGCGGGCCGCGGCGATCCGCCGGCCGGCCCGTGCCTATGCCGTCCCCGGAAGGAAGTCTCGAGTCTCTTAGACGACCTGGCCCATCTTGAAGATCGGCAGGTACATTGCTACCACCATGCCGCCGATCAGCGTGCCGAGAACGACCATGATGATCGGCTCCATGAGGCTTTGCAGCGCTTCCACGGCATCGTCGACTTCGGCCTCGTAGAAGTCCGCAACCTTGGAGAGCATGGAGTCGAGCGAACCGGCTTCCTCGCCGATCGACACCATCTGCACCACCATGTTGGGGAATACATCGGCATTCTGCATGGCTACGGTGAGGCTCGTGCCGGTGGCGATCTCGGTCTGGATCTTCTTGGTCGCGGCGAAGTACTCGTAGTTGCCCGCCGCCCCGGCGACCGAGTCGAGCGCCTCTACTAGCGGCACGCCGGCGGCGAACATGGTCGCGAGCGTGCGGGTCCAGCGGGCGATCGCGCTCTTGCGGATCAGCTCGCCGAAAATGGGCAGGCGCAAAAACATGCGGTCCATGACGATCTGCATCTTGGTGGAGCGTTTCCAGGTCCAGAAGAAGGCCCAGATCGCCCCGCCGATCGCGGCTGCCATCAGAAACCAGTACTGGACGAAGAAATCCGAAACGGCGATCACCACCAGGGTCGGGCCGGGCAGGTCCGCGCCGAAGCTCGCGAACACGGTCTTGAATGCGGGAATCACGAAAATCATGATGACCGCGGTGATGATGACGGCCACCACGATCACGGCGATCGGATAGAACAGCGCGGACTTGATCTTGTTCTTGATCGCGAGGATCTTCTCTTTATACGTGGCCAGGCGATCGAGCACCGTGTCCAGAATGCCGGCCTGCTCGCCGGCACCGACCAGGTTGACGAACAAGGCATCGAAATGCAGCGGGTGCTTGGCGAAGGCCTGCTTCAGGCTAGAGCCCGTCTCCACCTCGGTCTTGACGTCGGTGAGCAGCCGCTGCACCGCAGGATTGGAATGACCCTTGGCGACGATGTCGAAGGCCTGCAACAAGGGCACGCCGGACTTCATCATCGTGGCCAACTGGCGGGTGAAGAAGGTGATGTCCTTGTCGGTGATCTTGCCGCCGCGGCGCAGCGACTGCTTGCGCACGCGCACGACCTTGATGCCCTGGCGGCGCAGCGTGGCCTGGACTTGGGCTTCCCCGCCGGCGCGCATTTCGCCGCGGACGGTCTTGCCGGCCTTGTCCTGCCCCACCCAGGAGAACGTCGATTCCCGGACGTCCCGTCGCGGTGCCGCGGCCGCCGCTGTCGCCATAACCATCCCCCAATGAGCCCTATGCGGGCAATGATGCCTTGCGCAAGCCGCGTTTGTAAAGCCAAGCTACCTACGCTTTAGTGTCGTTATTCAAACCGCCATTTTCTTTTCGGCGTGGATAGATACGAACCGCTTTTACGACTTTTTCCTGGGTCTGCACGATCTCCAGCGGATAGCCGTCGATCAGCACCGTCGTGCCGGGCTCGGGAATGTCCTGCAAATGCTCCAGAATCAGCCCGTTGAGGGTTTTCGGGCCGTCCAGGGGCAGGGTCGTGTCGAGCTTGCGGTTGAGCTCGCGCAGGGGCAAGCTGCCCTCGACCAGGGCGCTGCCGTCGGCCTGGCGGTGGATCGTGCCGCTCGCGAACGGTGCATTGGTGGTGAACTCGCCGATGATCTCCTCCAGGATGTCATCGATGGTGACCAGGCCCATGAGCTCGCCATACTCGTCGACCACCAGGCCCAGCCGATCGTGGTTTTCCTGGAAGTTCTGCAATTGGGTCAACAGCGGGGTGCCGGCGGGAATGAAATAGGGCTCGCGCAACACGGCGTGCAAATCCTCGGGCCCGAGCAGATCGAGCTTCGTTCCCAGGTTGAGCACCGAGCGCACGTGCAGAACGCCGGCGATCTCGTCCAACTGGCCGCGATACACGGGCAAGCGCGTGTGATAACAGGTCGCGATGCGGCGCTGCGCATCTTCGAAGTCCGCGTCGAGGTCGATCGCTTCGATCTGATTGCGCGGGGTCATCACGTCGTCCACGGTGACCGATTCGAGCTCGAACAGGTTGAGCAGCATGCTCTGGTGCTTCTTCGGGATGTAGTGGCTCGATTCGAGCACCAGGGTCCGCAGCTCTCCCAGGCTCAGATGAGGTTCGTCTTGCTCGCCGCGTTGCCGCAGTCCGGACACGCGCAGCAGCCCACGCACGAACAGGTTGGTGAACCAGACGAAGGGATAGGCGATCTTCAACAACGGCGCGAGCACGAAAGCGGCTGGAAAGGCGATCCGCTCGGGATAGGTGGCGCCGATGACCTTGGGGGTGATCTCGCTGAACACCAGGATGAGAAAGGTGATCGCCGCCGTCCCGGCGGCCAGCGCAATCTTGTTCTCGCCGAAGAGCTGCACGGTTACGATCGCCGTGAGCGTGGCTGCCGCGGCGTTCACCAGGTTGTTGCCGAGCAGGATCACACCGAGCAGCCGGTCGGTATGACCGAGCAGGCCCTGGGTGAGGCGGGCGCCGCGCCGGCCGGTCTCCACCAGGTGCTTCAGGCGATAACGGTTGAGCGCCATCATGCTCGTCTCGGCGATCGAGAAGAAGCCGGAGACTACGAGCAGCACGACGAGGGCGATGGCGATCGTGCCTGGGGAGATGTGTTCCAAGCGAAGGTGTGGCTTGCAGCCCGAGCGACCCAGTATCAGCGGCCCGGCAACCAGCGTCAAGCAGCGCGCTGCAACACGACCTCCAGCACGAAGCGACTGCCGAGGTAAGCAAGCACCAACATCAGGAACCCGCTCAAGGTCCAGCGCATGGCGGTGCGGCCACGCCAGCCGTAGCGGCGGCGTCCCCACAGGAGGGCGCCGAAGATCGCCCACGACACGGCGCCGAACACGGTCTTGTGGTTCCAGTCCAGCGGGCGGCCGAAGAGCTCTTCGGAGAACAGAATGCCCGAGGCGAGACTCAAGGTGAGCAGGACGAAGCCCGCGCCGATGAGCTGGAACAGGATGCGCTCCATGGTGAGCAAGGGCGGCAGGACGGTCAGACCGCCACGCAACTGACCGACGTGCAGGCGCTTCTCGAGCACGGCCATCAACAGCACGTGCAGCGAGGCGATCGTGAAGAAGCTGTACGCCAGCATCGAGATCAGCAAGTGCGCCTTGAAGGC
Organism: Burkholderiales bacterium; assembly: GCA_020848435.1. Lineage (GTDB taxonomy): Bacteria > Pseudomonadota > Gammaproteobacteria > Burkholderiales > WYBJ01 > WYBJ01. The sequence continues at coordinate 15,335 of JADLAC010000013.1, forward strand.
GAGGAATTCGGTGTTCGGCAAGGCGCGCGCAGGCGGGGCGAGCAGCGGCAACACGCACCCCAACGCGGCCATGGGCATCACTAATGCCTGCAAGCCTTCGACGCGGTGGACGAAGCTTCCCAGCCAATAGATCAGCACCGACAGCCACACGATGAGGGAGGCGGCATTGCCGATGCCGAGGCGCAAACTAGGCCCGCTCAGCGTCGATTGGTATAGAAGGATCGCGTGCAGCACCAGCGGTGCGAGCACCGCGACCCGTTCGCCCGCTCGGGTGGCAACCTGGCCGCCGTGCGCCGCCTCGGGCGCGCGCCAGCGCGTTCGCCAGAAGTAAACCGCCAAGGCAGCATAAAACAGTGCCGTCGCCAGGTAGGCTACAATGAATACGTTCATTCGTTCGCTTGGAATCGCCGCGTCCCGGCCCGCTGACCAGCGACGGCGAGCCGCCGGCTGGAGCGCTATGCTGCGCGTGGATTATACGGCGCTCCTTCCCACCTGACCGATTCAAGACCATGTTCGACACGTTGACCAACAGGCTCACCGGCGTGCTGAAGACGCTGCGCGGTGAGGCGCGGCTGACCGAGGCCAACATCCAGGACGCGATGCGCGAAGTGCGCATGGCGCTGCTCGAAGCCGATGTCGCATTGCCCGTGGTGCGGGAATTCATTGCCAGCGTGCGCGACAAGTCGCTCGGCCAGGACGTGCTGACCAGTCTCACACCCGGCCAGGCGGTAGTCGGCGTGGTGTATCGCGAGCTGGTGGACTTGATGGGCGGGGCCGAAAGCCCCGCGCTCAACCTGGCGGTGCAGCCGCCGGCGATCATCCTGATGGCCGGCCTGCAAGGCTCGGGCAAGACCACCTCGAGCGGCAAGCTGGCGCGGCTGCTGAAAGAACAGATGCGCAAGAAGGTGCTGCTCGCGAGCACCGACGTATACCGTCCGGCCGCGATCGAGCAATTGCGCACGCTGGCGCAACAAGTGGAGGCCGATTTCTTCGAGGCACCCGCGGGACAAAGGCCGGTCGAGATCGCGCGCGGCGCGCTCGCGTTCGCCAAGACGCGTTTTCACGACGTGCTGATCGTCGACACCGCAGGCCGGCTGACGATCGACCAGCCGATGATGGATGAGATCCGCGCCTTGCACGCCGAGCTCAATCCGATCGAAACCCTGTTCGTGGTCGATTCCATGCAGGGCCAGGATGCGGTCAATACCGCAAGAGCGTTTGCCGAGGCCCTGCCCCTCACCGGTGTCGTGCTGACCAAGCTCGACGGCGACGCCCGCGGCGGCGCGGCGCTGTCGGTGCGGCGCATCACGGGCAAGCCGATCAAGTTCGCCGGCGTAGGCGAGAAGCTCAACGGCCTGGAAGCCTTCTATCCCGACCGCATGGCCTCGCGCATTCTCGGCATGGGCGATGTCGTCTCGCTCGTGGAGGAAGCGCAGCGCACGGTCGATCGCACGGAGGCCGAGAAGCTCGCCAAGAAGGTGAAGACCGGCAAGGGCTTCGACCTCGAGGATTTCAAGGCGCAGATCGGGCAGATGCGCAAAATGGGCGGGGTCAGCTCGCTCATGGACAAGCTGCCGGCGCAATTCGCCCAAGCCGCGCAAGGTGCGCAGATGGACGAGCGCGCGGTGCGCCGCATAGAGGGCATCATCAATGCCATGACGCCGCAGGAGCGAGTCAAGCCCGAGCTCATCAAGGCATCGCGCAAACGCCGTATCGCCGCTGGCGCCGGGGTGAGCGTGCAGGAGGTCAACCGCCTCCTCAACCAGTTCGAGCAGGCACAGAAGCTCATGAAGATGATGGCCAAGGGCGGCATGGCCAAGATGATGCGCAACCTGCGCGGGATCCTGCCCGGCATGCGCTGAGCGTCGATGAGCGCGGATCGCGCGCGCGCCGAGCGCGTTAGCTTGATTTCACCTGTGCGGCGGCGGCGATCTCGCAGGGCGAGGACGACGACGCCGCCGCGACCAGCGACGATCGGCGCGCACCAACGTAGCGCTCGTGCATCCTCCGCCGGTCAATCCAGGCAGAAACCCTTGGCGCGCACGAACTGGCCAAAGCTCTGCCGTTCCGGCACCGCGTATTGGCGCGCCTTGTCCTCGGACCAGCCATAGAGCTCCGCCGTGCCGAAGCGTGCGGGATCGCGCTGCTTGCCGTAGGGCTGCACCTCGTGGCGGCGCCGGTCGTAGGCATCGAGCAGCTCGGGCAGGCGGGTTTCGTCGTACTGGTCGGCGTGTACGCTCGCCTCCAGGGGCAGCCGCGGCGTGATGCGATTGCCGCGGGCCGGATAGCCGACGCACAGACCGGCGAACGGGAACACCCAGTCCGGCAGCGCCAGCAGCTCGGCGACCTTGGCGGCGTGGTTGCGCACGTGGCTGATGGGGCAGCAGCCGAGCCCGACGGCCTCCGCGGCGCGGATGAATTGGCTCATGATCATGGCGGCATCGCAGGCGGCGTTGAAGAACTGATCCAGGTGGTCGTTGGGAAACGGCTTGCCGCGCCAGCGCCCGATCAGGCGCAGCCGCCGGTTGTTGCCGCAGAACACCAGGAACACCGGCGCCTGCATGATCCAGTCCATGTCCTCGATGGTGTCGACGATGGCCTGGCGCTTGGATGGATCGATCACCTGGATGATGTCGGTCTGCTGCAGGTCGCTCTTGGAGGGGGCCGAGAGCGCGCACGCGAACAGCAGCCGCAGCAGGCCCGGGTCGAGCGGGCGATCGGTCCACTTGCGGTGGCTGCAGTGCTCGGCCATGCGCGCAAGCTCCTCCAGCGCAGGCGTGGCCGGATCGATCACCATCCGTTCGCCGAAACGCTTTTCCATCGCAGCCGAGACGCGCTTCGCCGCGTCGTCTTCACTTGTCATCAGGTGGCTCCTCTCGAATGGAGATTGCAGGTCGAAAGCGGTTGCCGCGGCGCGGAAAACGGGCGTAGAATCACGCCCTTCCTTTTTCCGCTACGGCGAAAGCACATACACCCATGGTAGTCATCCGGCTGGCCCGCGGCGGGGCCAAGAAGCGGCCTTTCTATAACGTCGTCGTCGCGGATTCGCGCCGCGCCCGCGACGGCCGCTACGTCGAGCGTGTCGGCTATTACAACCCAATGGCGGCCGCAGGCGAAGAGAAGCTTCGCATCGCGCTCGATCGAGTCTCGTACTGGCAGGGGCACGGCGCGCAACTGAGCGACACGGTTCGCCGCTTGGTGCGCAGTCTCGGTGAGCCCACGCAGGCCGCCTGAGGCGCTCGTAGTCATGGGGCGAATACTCGCCCCGTATGGCGTCCGCGGCTGGCTGAAGGTGCAGCCGCAAACCGAGGCAATCGAAGGGCTGTTGAATTATTCGCCGTGGTGGCTCCAGGGCGAGCACGACTGGCAAGCGTATCGGCTGGTGGAAGGACGGGTGCAGGGCGCGGGTCTCGTGGTGCACCTGGAAGGAATCGCGGACCGCGATCAGGCCGCCGTCTTGCGCGGCGCCAGCATCGCAGTAGCGCGCTCGGCGTTGCCGGCCGCGGATGAAGGCGAGTTCTATTGGTGCGATCTGATCGGTCTCGCGGTGGTGAACCGCGAAGGTGTCGCGCTCGGCGAAGTGGCCGAGGTCTTCGCCACCGGGGCGAATGACGTTCTGGTGGTGCGCGGGGAGCGCGAGCGCCTGATTCCGTTCGCCGGGCCCGTGGTGATGCAGGTGGACTTGGATCGAGCCCGGTTGCTGGTCGATTGGGGAGCGGATTACTGAAGGCCGGGAGCGCGCGTGTTTCAGTTCGACGTGGTCACGCTGTTTCCCGCCATGCTGGATGCGCTGACGCGCTGGGGCATCACGGGCCGGGCGCGCGAGCGGCGCTGCTACGAAGTGGTCGGCTGGAATCCGCGCGATTTCGCGACCGACGCCTACCGCACGATCGACGACCGGCCGTATGGCGGCGGACCGGGAATGGTGATGCTCGCCGCGCCGCTGGAAAAAGCGATCGCGGCGGCCAAGCAGCGTCAGGCGAGTTGCGGGGCCGGCAAGAGTCGAGTCGCCTACCTCTCGCCGCAAGGTCAGTTGTTGGACCATGCCTTGGTGCGTGAGCTATCGGCGCTCGACGGCTTGGTGCTGTTGGCGGGACGCTATGAAGGCGTCGATGAAAGGCTGTTGCAGCGCTCGATCGATATCGAGGTATCGATCGGCGACTACGTGCTCTCGGGCGGCGAGCTGGCCGCGATGGTGGTGATGGATAGCATCATTCGGCTATTGCCCGGCGCGCTGGGCGATCCGGAGTCGGCCGCGCAGGATTCGTTTGTGAGCGGCTTGCTCGACTGTCCGCACTACACGCGGCCCGAGGTATACGAGGGCATGGCAGTGCCCGAAGTCTTGTTGTCAGGCAACCACGCGCTGATCGAGCGCTGGCGCATGAAGCAGGCGCTCGGGCGGACATGGCGCCGGCGCGCCGACGTGCTCGCCCGGCTGCAATTGAGCGACACGCAGCAGCGATTGCTGGATGAATTCAAGCAGGAACAGGATGCCGCGCTCTCGGCCGGATGACGCCGGGTGGGCCGCGCAAGAAGGAGCCAAGCAATGGACCTCATCAAGCAGTTGGAGCAGGAAGAAATCGCCCGCCTGGGCAAGAAGATCCCCCAGTTCTCGCCCGGCGACACGGTGGTGGTCAACGTGAACGTGGTCGAAGGCGAGCGCAAGCGTGTCCAAGCCTACGAGGGCGTGGTGATCGCCAAGCGCAATCGGGGCTTGAGCTCGTCGTTCATTGTGCGCAAAGTGTCTTCCGGCGAAGGCGTCGAGCGTACCTTCCAGACCTATTCGCCGTTGATCGCCGCTATCGAAGTCAAACGCCGCGGCGACGTGCGCCGGGCGAAGCTCTATTACCTGCGCGAGCGTTCGGGCAAGTCGGCGCGCATTCGCGAAAAGCTCAGCGCCCAGCGCGAGATTCTGCCGGAGGAACCCGCGAGCCCGCCGGCCACGCCCGCCGGTGCCTGATCGCGCCCGGGCGATGCGATCCGAAGGGCGACTGCGGTCGCCCTTCTTGTTGTTCCGATCGGTGCGCGCGTGCGCAGCGCAGGCGCGCGACCCATTGCGATCGAGACGTGGGCCGCGCGCAGCGCGCACCGGACTGCGCGCTGCCGCCCTGGTGCTTACTATCTGCATCGGCCTCACGGCATGGTCGGGTCCGTGCGGCGCCCAGGCCACGGACACCCTCGCTGGCACACGCCACATCGCGGCGGCCGGCGCCATCGACCTTGCCCTGAGCCGCATCGAGCGCGGCCAGCCGAAGCAGCCGGGCTCGGCCGAATGGGAACAGTGGGAAGCATTGCGCTGGGAGCTTCTCGCCGGCCGCGGTCGCGACGCGGAATTGCTGGCACGCGTCAAGGCGTACCGCGAGTACGCCGACCGCGCCGCGAGCAGCGTCTTGCGGCGTGCCGCGCGCGCCGCGATTCGCCTGGGCGACTACGGCGAGGCACGCGGCCTGCTCGCGCGCCTGTTCGTGCGTGCCGAGCTGCGTGGCGAGGACTACCGTGACGCGCGCCTCGGCGTCATCGAGACATACGCCGCCGAACGCAACGCGGATGCCGCCTACCACGCGATGCTGCGCTTCCAGCAGGACTTCGCGCCGCTGCGCCAGGAGGAGGCCGAGCGCTTCGTCGCCGCGCTGGTCGAGCTGGAGCGCATCAACGATGCCGCACAATGGCTGAGCCAAGTGGACCCGAGCTCGCCGTGGGCGGCAATCCTGCGGCTGCGCGCGGGACTGCTGAAGGCCGACGCGGCCATCGCCCAGGCGCGCGCGGCGCTGGCGAAGAGCGCGGGCGACAACCCGGGCGCCTGGGCGCTGCTGGCAGCGGGCGGACAGGCGCAAGGCAGTTCGTCGATTGCCATCGAGGTGGCCGAGCAGCGCCTGAACGCCGCAACGGCTGCAGGCGCTCTGCCCGATCGTAATCATCCAGGCGCTGCCCTGTGGCGCCGCTATAGCGAGGCGGCGCAGGCGGCGGCCAATCGTGCCCACCTGCTCAGTGGCGACGATGCGCAGTGGCTGGCGCAGGCTTCACGCATGGCTGCGGCCGAGCCGCAGCTCGCGCGCGCTCTGCTTGCGCATCTGGCGTTGAAGGCCGGCGCGGCGCAAACCCGCGCGGAAGCGCAACTGAAACTGCTCGGCTCGATGCGCGATGCGAAATTGGTGGCGGCCGCCGTGCGCTTGTTCGACGATGGCGAGCGCTTCCCCATCGATGCGCTCGATAGCCGCGTGCGCCTCGAGCTCGGCAAAGCCGCGCTCGAGGCCAGGCAACCGCTGTTTGCCGTCCGGCTTTGGCGCGACTTGCCGCCGAGCGCAGAGAGCCTCGCTCAGTGGCAGTTGCGTCAGATCAGTGCGCTCGTGCAAGCCGGCAAGAACGATGATGCGCTGGCAATGGTGGCGCGGATCGGCCAGGCGCAGCCTGCGCTGGCGCCGGAGCTGCAACGCCGGGCTATCGAGCTTGCGGTGGCGGCCATGGCCAGCACGCCGGCGCTGGCGCGCGCTTTGTTCTCGCTCGTGCTTCCCGTGGCTGCCGGCGCCGAGCGCGTGCAGGTGCTCACCGGCCTCGCGCAGCTCGCCGAGGCGGACGCGGACTTCCGTACCGCCGCTGACGCCTACCTCCAGGCCGCGACGCTTTCGCCGGCGCAGGAAAGCGATCGGGCAGCGCTCGCGGCGCGCGCAGCGGCAGCGGCGAATCTCGTCCGTGCCGGGCTGCGCGCCGATGCGCGTGCGTTGTACCAGTGGCTGGTGCAGCACGCGAAGGATGCGGCCATCAAGGAAGCTGCGGCGCAGGCGCTCAAGTCGCTGTAGCCGTCACTCGGTGCCGCGCCGCGCGCGCGGTCCGGGCGGCGAAGACTCCGGGCTCGCCGCTGGCCAACCGTCCAAGGGGAGTGGCGAGCGCAGGTCTTGATTTCTCGACCTACCCAAATCCCAAACCGAGCTGTGGGCGTTGGGCTACGTCTTGACCAAGTCGCTGAGGTATTCATGCTCGGTCGTATCCACCAGGCTATGGCGCAATTCCACCGGCCGATCGTGATAGGTGTAGGCGATGCGGGCGATCGCGAGCAGCGGCGTGCCCGATGCGACACCCAGCAGGGCGCCGGTGGAGCGGTCCGCCAGGGTCGCGCTCAAGCGCTCGGCGATGCGGATCACGTTGATGCCGTAGCGGGCCTGATACAGGCCGTAGATCGTGCCTTCGCGCGCGCCGAAGACGCGTTCATCCAGGTCGACGAAGAGCTGTGCCGGTATGACGATGTCGTCGATGACCACCGGCTCCCCGGATAGGCGCAGCAGGTTGCGGATGCGGTAGACCCGATCCCCACGGCCGATGCCGAGCTTCACGGCTTCGTCGGCCTCTGCACGCGCCCGGACGAAGGACAGGAGCTCGGTCGCAGGCGTCTCCTTGCGGCCATCCTTGCCCACCAAGTGAAAGAAATAGAACAGGGTGCGATCGGCCGTATGGGCGGCGACGAAGGTGCCGCGGCCTTGCTGGCGCAACAGAATTTTTTCCGCGACCAGCTCGTCGATCGCCTTGCGCACGGTGCCCACCGAGACCTGGAACATCTGCGCCAGGCGCGCTTCGCTCGGGATCGCGGCGCCGGGGCGCCACTGCCCGTCCACCAGGCCGCGCGTTATCCGCAGCTTGACCGCCTTGTACAGCGGCTGGCCGAAGGGGATGCCGGCGACCGGGCCGGATTCGAGTGCGCGCGTCATGGACATGTGCCCCGCAGGGATCGCTGCAATGGTAGCACCGCGGCGGCCGCGCTCATATAGATCATCTAGTTGACTCGCCTCGCCTCGCTGGCATACCATCGCCTGCAACCGTTTTCCGCCGCAACGCCGTGGTCCGCGCGCCGCTGTCGATCCGAGCGGCGACGCGCGCATGCGCATCGAAGGAGCAGACATGATTCATTTCCTCGTTCACGACAAGAAGGATACCGTCGGCGTGATCGTCGTCGAGGGCATCAAGGCGGGCCAGGAATTGGTCGGCTGGGTAATGGAAGGCGACTCCACCGTCAAGGTGAAGGCGCTAAACGACATTCCCATCGGCCACAAGCTCGCCACCCAGCCGATCAAGTCCGGCGATACGGTGGTCAAGTACGGCCATGACATCGGCAAGGCGGTTTCCGACATCAAGGTGGGCGAGCATTGCCACGTCCACAACCTCAAGACCAAGCGCTGGTAGTCATGGCGCTCGGGTCGATGCGGGCAGCGCAGTGAAGCGGCAGCAGCCGGCGTGATTACCATCAAGCGAGGCACAGCATGATTTCGAGCAAGAGCACTTTCTGGGGTTACCGGCGCGAGAACGGGCGCGTCGGCGTGCGCAATCACGTCATCATTCTGCCGGTGGACGATCTGTCGAATGCCGCGTGCGAGGCCGTCGGCCACAACATCAAGGGTACGCTTGCGATTCCCCACCCATACGGACGGCTGCAATTCGGCGCCGACCTCGAGCTGCACTTTCGCACGCTCATCGGCACGGGCGCCAATCCCAACGTCGCGGCCGTGGTCGTGATCGGGATCGAAGAGGGCTGGACTCAGCGGGTGGTAGAGGGCATCGCCAAGACCGGCAAGCCCGTGACCGGTTTCGGTATCGAGCTGCACGGCGATCACGACACGATCATGCGCGCATCGAAGGTGGCCAAGGAGTATGTCCAATGGGCTTCCGAGCTGCGGCGCGAGGAGTGCTTGATCAACGAGCTGTGGGTGTCGACCAAGTGCGGCGAGTCGGACACGACCTCCGGCTGCGGTTCGAATCCAACGGTGGGCAACGCATTCGACAAGCTCGACGCGCTCGGCGTGACCATGTGCTTCGGCGAGACCACGGAGATCACGGGCGGCGAGCTGATCGTGGCCGAGCGCTGCGCCACGCCGGAGGTGCGCGAGGGCTTCATGCAGATGTTCAACCGCTACCAGGAGGTGATCGACCGGCACAAGACCAGCGACCTGTCCGAATCGCAGCCGACCAAGGGCAATATCGCCGGCGGCTTGACGACCATCGAAGAGAAGGCGCTCGGCAACATCCAGAAGATCGGCCACAAGTGCAAGGTGGTCGGGGTGCTCGACAAGGCCGAAGTGCCGACGGGCGCGGGTCTGTGGTTCATGGACTCCTCCTCCGCCGCGGCGGAAATGGTGACGCTGTGCGCCGCATCGGGCTACGTGGTGCATTTCTTCCCGACCGGCCAGGGCAACGTCATCGGCAATCCGATCGTGCCGGTCATCAAGCTGTCGGCCAATCCGCGCACCTGCCGCACCATGAGCGAGCACATCGACCTCGACGTGTCCGGCCTGCTGCAACGGCAGAAGAACCTCGACCAGTGCGGCGACGAGCTGATCGAGGTCATGCTGCGCACCTGCAACGGGCGCTTGACGGCGGCCGAGGCGCTCGGCCACCGCGAGTTCGTGCTGACCCGGCTGTACGAAAGCGCCTGAGCGCCCAGCCGGTCGTGCGATCCGAGAGGGCGCCAGGTGTGCGCGCCGCGCCGCCGGCCTGGCACCCGGCCGGCGCGACCCGCTGCAGCGCCCGGATTCACGAAAGCGCGCGATGAGCGTCCTGCAGGTCGACGTGTGGCGCGGAGGCGAGAGCGGCTCGTTCCAGCGCTTCGAAGTGCCACGGCTGGAGAGCCAGACCGTGCTCGATGTCGTCACGCATATCCAGCGCGTGCTCGATCCCACGCTGTCGTATCGCTTTGCCTGCCGCGTGGGCATGTGCGGCTCGTGTGCCATGACGGTCAACGGCCGTGCGCGCTGGACCTGCCGCACGCACGTCGCGGAGGTCGTGGCCGGCGGCGCGCTCGAGATTGCGCCGCTGCGCAACCTGCCGGTCATTAAGGACCTGGTGACCGACATGCGCGAATTCTTCGACAAGTGGGCCGCGGCCCGCGGCCAGTTCCGGCCCAGCGCGAGTCGCAAGGACGACTTCGCCCGGGTCGAACCCGATTCGCCGCGGCGCCAACTCGTCGATGCCGGTATCGAATGCATCGGCTGCGGCGTGTGTTACGCCGCCTGCGACGTAGTGTCTTGGAACCCGGAGTATCTCGGGCCGGCCGCGTTGAACCGCGCCTGGACGCTCGTCAACGATGTGCGCGACGGAGCGCGCGATGAGCGGCTCGCCGCGGTCGCGGGCGATGCGGGCTGCCATGCCTGCCACACGCACATGAGCTGCACCGAGCGCTGCCCGAAGAAGATTTCGCCGACGGCCGCGATCGCAGGCTTGAAGCGGGCGACCCTGGGCGCCGCGCTCAAAGGCAAGGCGTGAGCGGCTCGCGGCGCTCGCCATGAACACGCGTACCCAAGTGTACCTGTGGGCGGCACAGCGCATGAGCGCGGTAGTGTTGGCCGTGTGCGTCCTGGTCCATCTCGGCACGCTGATCTATGCGGTGCAGGGCGGATTGAGCGCCACCGAGATACTCGGACGCAGCCGAGGCAGCGCGGCGTGGGCGGCATTCTACGGCGTGTTCGTGCTGGCCGTCGCGGTGCATGCGCCGATCGGATTGCGCTCGGTTCTGGCCGAATGGTTGGGATGGCGCGGGACCGGGCTCGATGCCCTCGTCATCGTGGTCGCGCTCGCTATCGCGGCGCTCGGCATGCGCGCGCTGTGGGCGGTGATCGCATGAGAAACGACTGGCGCGCGCGCAGCCATGCCGGCTGGTGGGCTTTCCTGGTTCATCGCGTCTCTGGCATCCTGCTTACGCTCTTCCTGCCCCTGCACTTCCTGGCGCTGGGGCTCGCGCTCGAGGGCGAGGCTGCGCTGGATGCCGCACTGCGCTGGACCGAGCAACCCTTGGTCAAGGCCGCCGAGGTCGTCCTCGTCGTGCTGCTCGCGGCGCACGCGGCGGGCGGGATCCGGCTGCTCATGTTGGAGTTCCTGCCCTGGCGGGAGTGGCACAAGACCTTGCTCGCCGTGGCGGGTGGCGTGACCCTTGCGGTCGGGGTCGGCTTTCTCTTGAACCTGGTATAGCGCCGCAGGCTTGGGCAGCGACGTGAGCTCGAAGCGCGTATCGATGCAGAATCTGCGATAACAAACGCGGTGTCCGGCCCCGGATCGGCGGCGGGCAAAGCAAGGCTCTATGGGAGGCGCGAGGTGGCGAACAAGCCCAACCTGCTCATCATCCTGATCGACGACTTGCGCTACGACGAGTTCGGCGCGGGCGGCCATCCCTACATGCGGACCCCGCACATCGATCGTATCGCCCGCGAAGGCGCGTTGTTCGAACGCGCATTTCATACCACGCCGATCTGCTCGCCGAACCGGGCGTCGATCCTGACAGGGCAATATGCCAGCCGCCACGGCATCATCGACAACGTGGCGCGCGACCTCGCGAGCCATCGCCTGCCGAACTATCACCTGGAGCTGCAGCGCCTGGGCTACGAGACGGCGCACATCGGCAAGTGGCACATGGGCAACGACGGGCGTCCGCGACCGGGCTACGACACGTGGGTCGCCTTCGACGGTCACGGCAGGTTGTCCGATCCGCTGCTCAATATCGACGGCAGGTATGTCCCGCACCAGGGCTACGTCACGGACATCATGAACCGGATGGCCGTCGACTTCGTCGCGCGCAAGCACGACCGGCCCTGGTCGCTTTTTTTCGCCCACAAGGCCGTTCATCCCGATGCGGAACAAGCGGCCGATGGCACTTTTGCAATCGACGGCTACCGCGTGGCCGAGCGCCATCGTGATCTCTACCGCGATTGCGTGTTCCCGAAGAAGCCGAACATGCTGAGCGCGGCCGAAGTGATCCGCTCCAAGCCGGCGTGGACCGAAGCATTCGAGCTCAAGCGATCGGCTGCCTCGCGCGCGCTGCTTGCCGCGGTTCATTCGGGCGAGCAGGAAGAAATCCGCTTGCGCGCGCAAATGATGGCCGCCGTGGACGAGGGCGTGGGCATGCTGTTCGAGGCACTGGAGCGCAGCAACCAGCTCGACAATACCTTCATCCTGTTGCTCGGCGACAACGGCTATTTCTTCGGCGAGCACGGGCTCGGGCCGGAGCGGCGCTTCGCCTACGAAGAGGGCATCCGCGCGCCCTTCATCGCTCGCTTTCCGCGCCGCATCAAGCCGGGCACGCGCATCAGCGACCTGGTGATCTGTCAGGACATCGCGCCGACGCTGCTCCAGCTCGCCGGCGGCCGGCCGAGGGCGCACATCCAGGGGCGCTCGCTGCTGCCGTTGTATTCCGGCAAGCGCGTACCCTGGCGCAAGTCCTTCCTGGTCGAGTACTGGGCCGAAAACGCGATGCCCTGGCTGGTTGGGATGACCTACAAGTGCGTGCGTACCAAGCGCTACAAGCTCATCCACTGGGTGAACCGAAGCCGCGACGGCGAGCTCGACGAGCTGTACGATCTCGAGCAGGATCCGTTCGAGCTCACCAACCTCAACAATCGCCGCAGTGCCTTCGACGTACGCGAAAGACTCAAGCGAGAGCTGCGCCGGCTTACGGTGGAGGCGCTCGGTCTATAGGAGCGTGTCGGACTTGATTTCGCGCGATGCGTTGCGCGCCTTGCCGCGCTTCGGCGTCCTGCGTTATGGTGCGTCAAGGCGGTGGACGTCTTATCGATTGCGCGCAGGCGCGGAGGATCATGCGTATGTGGCCCGTCATCTGGTCGATCGCGCTGGCTTTCACGGCAACGCTGGCGCAGGCTCAAAGCTATCCGGCGAGGCCGGTTCGAATCGTCGTTCCGTTCGCGCCGGGCGGGGCGACCGATATCGTGACCCGCATCGTCGCCCAGCGGCTCACAGATCTCTGGGGGCAGACCGTGGTGGTGGACAACCGCGCGGGCGCAGGCGGCAACATCGGCGGCGACATCGTGGCCAAGGCCGCGCCCGACGGCTACACCGTGTTGATGACCTCCGGCTCGATCGTGACGGCCAATCAGCATATGTACAAGAAGATGCCTTTCGACCCGGAACGCGACCTCATCGCCGTCACCAATGTGGCGAGCGGCCCGCAGATCGTCGCCGTCAACGCGAGCTTTCCCGGCAAGACGCTGCAGGATCTCATCGCCGCCGCGCGCGCCAAGCCCAAGGCGATCAACTTCGGCTCCGCGGGCTTCGGCACCCAGACGCATCTTGCCGCCGAGAACTTCATCACCGCCGCTGGCATCGACGTGACCCACGTGCCCTACAAGGGCGAGGGCCCGGCGCTGGCCGACCTGGTCGGCGGCCAGATCCAGTTCGTCACGCCGAACCTGTCGGCCGCGATCGGTTTCGTGCAACAAGGCAAGCTGCGGGCACTGGCGGTTACGAGCAAGGAGCGCGTCAAGCAGCTTCCGAACGTACCCACCGTGGCGGAGACGTTGAGCGGCTTCGAGAACCTCGGCTGGTTCGGCTTCGTGGTGCCGGCGGGAACGCCGAGCGCGATCGTGAACAGGATCCACCAGGATACGGTGAAGGTGCTGCAAGCCGCCGAGGTGCGCCAGCGCTTCGAGCAACTCGGCATGGCGCCGGTGGGCAACACGCCGAAGGCGTTCGCGCAAGCGATCAAGGCCGAGTCGGCCGTGTGGGCGAAGGTCATCCGCGCCCGCAAGCTATACGTGGATTGAGCGAACGCGCCCAGCCGATGCAGCGCGCAGCGAGGACGTTGACATGAGAGTCGATCCCATCGAAGTTGAAGAGGCGGCCAAGGCGCTCTACATCCGGGCGCTGAAGTTGTTGCCGCCCGACATCAAGGCGGGATTCCGGAAGCTCGACTCAGCCGAGACGGACACGACCGGCAAAGCGGTGTTGGGGACCATGATTCGCAACATCGCCGTCGCCGAAGCGAACGACAACCTGCTCTGCCAGGATACCGGCATCCCGATCTACAACATCGTCATCGGCCGCAACGTCGCCGTCGACGGTTATGAATTGAAGCAGGCCATCGTTCGAGGTTGCGCGCGCGCGACCAAGGAGCATCCGCTGCGCTCCTCCGTGGTCCACCCGGTGACGCGCGGCAACGAGCACACGTCGTGCGGGCGTCTGGTGCCGGTCATCAATATCGACTTTTCTGCCGACCCCGAGTCGCTGCGCATCGAGATGATCCCCAAGGGCAGCGGCTCGGAGAACAATTCCTGGCTGAAGATGGCCATTCCCGCCGACGGCATCGATGCGATCAAGACCTTCGTGATCGACTGCGTGCTGGAGGCGGGCGGAAAGACCTGTCCGCCCACCATCGTCGGTGTCGGCGTGGGCGGCACTGCCGATCTGTGCGTGCATTTGTCCAAGGTCGCGGCGACGCGCGCGCTCGGCTCGGTATGCGAGGATGCCGAAGGAGCCAGGCTCGAGCGCGAGCTCTCCGGCGTCGTCAACGCGCTCGGCATCGGCGCCCAGGGCCTCGGCGGCGATTCGACGGCCTTCGCCGTGCACGTCGAGACCGCGGCCACCCATATCACGATGAACCCCGTGGCGGTGAACATGCAGTGTCATTCCGCGCGCCGGGCGCGCGCGACCTTCACCCCGGCCGGGGTGTCGTACGGTTTCTAGCATCGGGGTCGGGTCTTGCACGTTGCAGCGGGATCAGGTCTTGCACGTTGCGCGAGCCGCGTAACAGGGTTCCGCAATCCAGACAGGAGACGGTGCAACGTGCAATGCCTGACCCCATTTCGAGCCATGTTGGCTGCCCTGCTCGTGCTGGCGCTGCCGCTCGCTTCGGCCTTCGCGTTCGATGCTCGCGGCGTGCGTCTTCCACAGCGCGTCGCGATCGCGCCCGGGGGGCACCAGCTGGTGCTCAATGGCGCCGGCGTGCACGAGCGCGCGCGCATCGAGCTGTACGTCGCCGGGCTCTATTTGTCGGCGCCGCAGGCGAATACCAAGGCCGTGCTCGCCGACCGGGGACCCAAGCGTCTGAGCCTCACGCTCCTGCGCGACAACGTGTCGGTGCGGTTGACGTCCGCGGTGCTCGAAGCGCTGCGCGACAATCTCACCGAGGCCGAAGCCGAATACCTGGGCGGCTCAATCGACGAGCTGGCGTGGGCGTTGAACCGGTTGAGCGTCGCGAAGAAAGGCGCGCTCGTGACGCTCGATTTCATCCCCGGCAGCGGTACGCGAATCGCGCTCGACGGCGTCGCGCACGATCGGGCCATCGCCGGCGAGGCGCTGTATTCTGCCTTGCTCAAGGTGTGGCTGGGCGACGATCCCGTCGACCGTAAGCTGCGCTTGGCATTGCTCGGCCGCTGAGCGGCGCCACAGCGACGACTGCTACAGCGCGAACCACTCGAAGAGGCAACGCATGGCCCATTACGATTTCGACATGCCGATCTCGGACGCGCAGGTGCGCGCGCTGCGGGTCAATGACACGGTGAGCTTGAACGGTACGCTCTACGGCATTCGCGATGCCACCCAGATTCACATGTTCGATCGCGGTCGCAAGACCCGATTCGATCTGCGCGGTCACGCGGTGATCCATACCGCGCCCAACGTGAAATGGGTGGGGGAGACCCAGGCCGCGCCGACCGGCTACGCGCCGCTGTGCGTCGGGACAACCACCAGCGCCCGCATGGAGCGCTTCACGCGCCCGCTCATGGAACAGTACGGCGTTCGCATCATCATCGGCAAGGGCGGCTTGTTCGCCGCCTCGCAGCGGGCTTTCGCCGATCTGGGCGGCGCGTATCTCGCGATCATCGGCGGGGCTGCCGCGCTCGAGACCACCTGGATCGAGCAAATCGAGGAGGTCGACCTGGATGACCTCAATCCCGAATCGCTATGGAAGTTCCGGGTGAAAGGCTTCGGTCCGCTGCTGGTGGCGATGGATAGCCACGGCGGCAACCTCTACGGCACGATCGCCACGGCGGCGCAGGGGCGCCGCGCTGAAGTCCTGGCGGCGCTGGGTGTGGGCAGCGGCAAGTAGGCGCGTCATGCGTGCACTCACGACCGATCTGCTCATCCTGGGCGCCGGCGGCGCCGGACTGTTCGCGGCCTTGCACGCCCACAAGGCCGATCCGGCGCTCGACATCACCGTTGCCGTCAAGGGGCTGCTCGGCAAGTGCGGCTGCACGCGCATGGTACAAGGCGGCTACAACGTCGCACTGGCGAAGGAGGACTCGGTCGAGCGCCATTTCATGGACACGATCGAGGGCGGCAAGTGGCTGCCCGACCAGGAGCTCGCGTGGCAGTTGGTGGAGGTTGCGGTGGAGCGCATCCACGAGCTCGAGAACGAGCTCGGCTGCTTCTTCGATCGCAATCCGGACGGCAGCGTGCACCAGAAGGCTTTCGCCGGCCAGACCTTCGATCGGACTGTCCATAAAGGCGATCTCACCGGCATCGAAATCATCAACCGGCTTGCCGAGCAGGTCTGGGCGCGCAACATCCGCCGCCTGGAAGAGCATCGCGCGATCGAGATCGTCCGCTCCCGGGACGGCGCTCGGGTCGCGGGCGTGGTGATGATCGATATTCGCACGGGCGAATTCGTGTTCGTGCAGGCCAAGGCCGTGCTGCTCGCCACCGGCGGCGGACCGACCATGTACAAGTACCACACGCCCTCGGGCGACAAGACCTGCGACGGCATGGCCATGGCCTTGCGTGCGGGACTCGCCCTGCGCGACATGGAGATGGTGCAGTTCCATCCCACCGGCCTGCTGGCCGGGACGCACACGCGCATGACGGGCACGGTGCTCGAAGAGGGGCTGCGTGGCGCGGGCGGGTTGCTGCTCAACGGCGCCAAGGAGCGCTTCATGCAGAAGTACGATCCGCGCGCCGAGCGGGCCACCCGCGACATCGTCTCGCGCGCGATCTACGACGAGATGCGCGCGGGCAACACCACCGCGAACGGCGGGGTCTATATCGCCATGGGACATCTCGGACCGGCCACCGTGCGCAGGCTGTTCAAGGGCATGGTCGAGCGCTGCGAGGATTGCGGCTTCGACCTGGCGGGCGGCTTGGTGGAAGTCGTTCCGACCGCGCACTACATGATGGGCGGCGTGGTTTTCAACACCGATTGCACCACCGAGCTGCCGGGTTTGTTCGCCGCGGGCGAGGACACCGGCGGCGTTCACGGCGCTAACCGGCTCGGCGGCAACGGCGTCGCCAATTCCACCGTGTACGGCGGCATCGCCGGCGACCGGATGGCGCCGTGGCTCGCTCGGCACGGCGAGCTTTGCGAGCCCGATCGGGCGGCGATCGATGCGGCGATCGCACAAGCGCGCCATCCGCTGGCGCGTCCGCCGGGCGACCTGGGCGAAATCCGCGAGCGCCTGTACGATCTCATGTGGGATGACGTCGGCATCGTGCGCGACCGTGCCGGGCTGGCGCGCGCGGCCGAGCGCCTCGACGAGCTGGAGGCGCGGTTGGATGAAACCGGTGTGGCCGAGGCCAATGTCGCCTTTAATCTCACCTGGCACGATTGGCTCAATCTGAAGAACCTCATCCTGGTGAGCAAGGCGATCGCCTGCGCCGCCCAGGCGCGTGAAGACTCGCGCGGCGCGCATTACCGCGCCGATTTCCCGCGCACCGGAGACCTTGCCGCGTCCGCCTATACCTGCGTGCGCTGGACCGCCGGGGGCTTCGACATCGGCACGCGCGGCGTCGAATTCACGCGGGTGAAACCGGGTGAGACGCTGCTTGCGGACCCGGCAGTAGCCTGATCCGGGCGCCGCCGGGCCCCATCATTCTTCACGGCTATCGGCGCTCGACGCATTCGCCCGCGCGCGGGAGACTTACCGCGCGACCTACAGGGCGAACGGCGACGCGGTGAGCGCCTCGCTTCCGGTCGGACTTTGCGTAGGAGCCTGTCGGACTTGATTTCACGTGTGCGACGGAGGCGATTTTCGCGCAGGGCGAGGAGGACGACGCAGCCGATAGCGAGACTATCGGCAAGTCGTTCGACACCGCCGTGCGCGAAAAGCGCCCCGTCCCTTCGGGTTGCGCCCACAACGCATCGCGCGAAATCACGTCCGACAGGCTCCTAGGCACGCCGTCGCTCGCCGCGCCCCCAGGTAAGGCGCGCGCGGCCTATCGGGTCGGCGTGCGAGTGGTGATCGCCGGCTTGAGAAAACCGAAATCGCAGCCGTGCTCGGCTTGCTCGACGCTCTCCATGAAGAGCTTGCGGTAGCCGCGCGCGTCCTCGGCGCTCGGCTGCGGCGGCTGCCACGCCCGGCGTCTCGCCGCCAGCTCCGTCTCGTCCACCATGAGATCGATGCGCCGTCTCGACGTATCGAGCGCGATGCGATCGCCGTCTTGCACCAGCGCGAGCGGACCGCCGATTGCCGCTTCAGGCGAAATGTGCAAGACGATCGTGCCGAAGGCCGTGCCGCTCATGCGCGCGTCCGAGATCCGCACCATGTCCTTCACGCCCTGGCGGGCGAGCCTGCGCGGAATCGGCAGGTAGCCCGATTCGGGCATGCCGGGGGCGCCCTTGGGACCGGCATTCTGTAGCACCAGGATGTCGTCGGGCGTGACGTCGAGATCGTCGCGGTCGATGCGCTCGGCCAGATCTTCGAGCGAGCGGAACACCACCGCGCGCCCGGCGTGCTGGAGCAGGCGCGCGCTTGCAGCCGCCTGCTTGATGATCGCCCCATTGGGGGCGATGTTGCCGCGCAAGACGGCGATGCCGCCTTCCCCGAATACGGGGTTCCCCAGCGGGCGCACGACCTCCTGGGCGAAGGAGGCCGGGGCTGCGTCGATGGTCTCGCCCAGCGTGGCGCCGGTGACGGTGATGCAATCGAGATTGAGCATCGGCTTGAGTTCGCGCAGGATCGCTGTGACGCCTCCTGCCTTGAACAAGTCTTCCATGTAGTGCTGGCCGGTCGGCTTCAGATCGACCAGCACGGGCGTTTCGCGGCCGAGGCGGTCGAAGGCATCGAGATCGACGGCCACGCCGAGGCGGCCGGCCACCGCAGCGATATGGACGATGGCATTGGTCGATCCGCCGATTGCGAGCAGCATGCGCAGGGCATTCTCCAGCGCGCGCGGAGTCATGATGCGATCGGGGGTGAGGCCTTCCTGCGCCAGGGCGACGGCGCGCGCGCCGCTCGCCTCGGCCGTACGCAGCCGATCCGCATGCACGGCAGGAATGGCGGCGCCACCGGGCAACATCATGCCGAGCGCCTCGGTCATGCACGCCATGGTGCTCGCGGTGCCCATCACCATGCACGTTCCCGCCGACGGCGCCAGCGACGCATTGATGTCAGCGATCTCGCGCTCGCCGACGTCACCCGCGCGGTACTTCGCCCAGAAGCGGCGGCAATCGGTGCAAGCGCCGAGGCGTTCGCCGCGGTGCGAGCCCGTGATCATGGGACCGGTGACGAGCACGATCGCGGGCGTGTTCGCGCTCGCCGCGCCCATGAGCAACGCGGGCACGGTCTTGTCGCAACCGCCGATCAGCACGACGGCGTCCATCGGCTGCGCGCGTATCATCTCCTCGACGTCGATCGCCATGAGGTTGCGCAAATACATGCTGGTCGGGTGCGCGAACGACTCGTGCAAGGAAATGGTGGGAAACTCGATCGGCAAGCCGCCGGCCAGCATGACGCCGCGCTTGACGGCTTCGATCAGTTCGGGCACGTTGCGGTGGCAGGCATTGAAGCCGCTGAAGGTGTTGGTGATGCCGATCACCGGCCGGGCCAGTGCATCGTCCGAGTAGCCCATCGCCTTGATGAAGGCTTTTCGCAGAAACAGCGAGAACGCCTCGTCGCCATAACTCGTCAATGCACGGCGCATACCTCGCTTGGGGTCGGTCATGGCTGGTGTCCTGAGTTCGCGCTTACGCCGGCTCCATGGAGTGCGACCGGGGATGCAACGCCAGCGGCGCTCGCCGGTGCCGGTGCGATAACGTGTGCGGGCGCCCGCGTTGCACACGCTCGCTCGCAGCCGGTTCATTATAGCCAAGCGCTCTCGCGCGGACTGCGTACGCGCCGGACCGGACGAGGGCACGAAAGCGCCATGACACGGGAGCACCGATGCCTTTTTTTCCGCAGATGCCGCCCCCGGGCAACGAAGTATTGCTGCTCGGTGCGTTGCTCGCGATCGGCGCGCTCGCGGGCGCGGCCGTGCAGCGCCTTCGCCTGCCCGCGGTCTTCGGCTACGTCCTGGCCGGGCTCGCCGTCGGGCCGATGGTGCTCGATCTGCCGGCTCGCCAGATGTTGCAGGGCGCGCGCGCCATCGTCGACATCGCGGTCGGCTTGGTGCTGTTCGAGCTCGGCCGGCGCCTGGACCTGCAATGGTTGCGCCGCGATCCGTCGCTTTGGATAGCCGCGGCCGCTGAGGCGAGCCTGTCGTTCGTCGGCGTGACCGCCGCGCTGGTGGGCATCGGCTTCCCGCCGGTGCACTCGGCAATGGCGGCGGCGATCGGCGTATCGACCTCGCCCGCGGTGGTGTGGCTCGTCATCACCGATAGCCGCGCGCAAGGCCAGGTCGCCGATCGTTGCTTGAACCTGGTGGCCGTCAACACGCTGCTCGGATTCGTGCTCGCCACCATGCTGGTCGCGATGGTGCACCTCGAGTATCAGGCAGGTTGGCTCACTGTGCTGCTGCATCCGCTTTACCTCTTGACCGCCTCGCTCGCCATTGGCGTGGCCATTGGCCTGGCACTGCCTTACGCCGCCGCAGCGTTGAGCCGGCGCGCGGAAGTACAGTTCGTGCTCATCGTCGCCGCCGTATTGTGCGCAGTCGGCCTGGCCGTCGCGCTCAAGCTCTCTGTCTTTCTGGCATTGATCGCCGTAGGCGCCACGGTGCGCAACGTCCCGCGGCGCTCGGCGCTACTCGAGTTCGATCTGGGCGGCGGCGCGCGCGTGCTGTACATCCTGCTGTTCGTGGTCACGGGTGCGCAAGCCTCCTGGCCCGCGTGGCACAGCGCGGGCTGGGCCGCGCTCATCTACGTCGCGGCGCGCGCGCTCGGTAAATGGCTGGGCGTCATGATGTCGGCGCCTTTGTCCCCTCTGCCATGGCGGCAAAGCGCCTGCCTGGGTCTGACGCTGATGCCGATGTCGGGCATGGCCTTGCTTCTCATGTACGACATCAGCGCGCGCTATCCGGCATTCGGCGAGCAGCTCGCCTCGGTGCTGCTGGCGGCGATCCTGGCGTTTGATGTCGCCGGACCTGTCGTGCTGCAATGGGCACTGCGGCGCGCCGGCGATGCGCGCTCGTAGAGAGCAGGCGCCGTGCTGGGTCCTTTCGCCGCCACGAAAGCGCTGACGATCGGGGTCGAGCTCGAGCTGCAGCTGGTCAATCTGCGCGACTACGACTTGACGCGCGGTGCGGCGAGCTTGATCTCGGCGCTCGCGGGCGGACCTCACGCCAAGGCGGTCAAGCCCGAGATCACCGAGAGCATGATCGAGCTCAACAGTGCCGTGCACGCCACGCATGCGGCGCTGCTCGCCGATCTGGATCGCATCCGCGCCGGCGTTTGCGCGGCCGCGGCGAAGCTCAATATCGGCGTCGCTGGCGGCGGTGCCCACCCCTTCCATCACTGGGCGGAGCGGCGGATCTTCCCTACGGAGCGTTTCCACGCGTTGTCCGACCTCTACGGCTACCTGGCCAAGCAGTTCACCGTCTTCGGGCAGCACATCCACATCGGCTGCGTTTCGGGCGACGCGGCCATCCGACTGATCCAGCAACTGGCGCGCTACGTGCCGCAGTTCATCGCGCTGGCGGCGGCCTCACCCTTTTCCCAAGGCGAGGACACCGCGTATGCCAGCTCGCGCCTGCACGCGGTTTCGGCGTTCCCCCTCTCGGGGCGCATGCCGGCGGTCGACTCCTGGGCCGAATTCGAGCGCTATTTCGCGCGCATGGCGAGCTTCGGCATCGTACGCAGCATGAAGGATTTCTATTGGGATATCCGGCCGAAACCGGAGTACGGCACGATCGAGATCAGGGTGTGCGACACGCCGCTCGACCTCGACACCGCCGCGGCCATGGCGGCCTTTGCCCAGGCGCTCTGCGCCTGGTTGTCGGAACAGGACGCCGGCCCGAGCTTGAGCGACGATTTCGATCTGTACGAGTACAACCGCTTCCAGGCGTGCCGCTTCGGTTTCGATGCGGACATCGTGGACGCCGGCACGAAGAAGCTCGTGCCGCTGCGCGAGCAAATCGTCGCCACCCTCGACGCCGTGTTGCCGCACGCACAGCGTCTCGAAGCCGTCGATCCTCTCGCCTTGCTCTATAGCCGCGCGACCGCGGCGTCGAACGGCGCCCGCTGGATGCGCGAGTCGATGCGGCGCCACGGCACCCTGGCCGACGTGGTTCGGGCAATGTGCGAGCGTTGGTGTACGCCGCGGTCCGTGTCACGAGAGCCTTGACTTTTGTTTCAGTCTACGTACGCTATGTAACTTAGTGTGACAAAGACGCCGGCTTTTGTTGCTGATTGCGGCGTGCGCGCACGGACCCTGGCGTACGGACGACGAGGCACGCTTGGTAGAGCGAGCGATGCACATGGAAAAATCCCCACCGTCGGCTTTGCTCGACCGGGCGATTGCGCCCGATTCGGGCGACGCATCCGCGCCCCCTGCCGATGCTCGCTCGCCCGGTGCGTTGCAGGAGTGGGAGCTCGGCATCGTCTTCATCGGGCTTTATCTCCTGTTCGAACGCGTGAGCTTCATCTATCCCTGGGCATCGACCGGAATCACGCCCTGGAATCCGCAGATCGCGCTCGCCCTGGGCGTGGTACTGATGCGCGGCTTGCGAGCGGCGCCGGCGCTGTTTTTTGCCATGATGCTCTCCGAGCTGCTGGTGCGGGTTACGCCGACCGCCATCGGCATCGTGCTCTTGTGTACCGCAGTGAGCGCGATGGGCTATACCCTGGCCGGACTCGCGCTGGCACGCCGCCTGTCCTCGGGCGGACGCATTCGCAGTCTGCGCGAGTTCGGCTGGATGCTCGGCATCGTCGGCGTATCGTCGTTGCTCATCGGTACCTTCTACGTCGCGGCCAACGCATTCTTCGGCCTGGTCGAGTGGCAAGCCTTCGCGGAGGTGCTGATACGCTATTGGATCGGCGACGTGGTCGGGGTGCTCGGCTTGCTGCCCTTCATCGTCGCCCTGGCCGATCGCGCCAGCCGGCGCAAGCTCGCGAACCTGCTGCCGCGCTGGGAGACGCTGTTCCAGATCGCGACGGCGGTCGCGGTGCTGTTCGTGATCTCGTTTTTTCTCCCGGGCGGGCACGTCAAGTATTTCTTCGTGCTGTTCCTTCCGTTGATCTGGATCGCGGCGCGCCAGGGGCTCGTCGGGGCGGCGGCCGCGCTCGCCTTCATCCAGGCCGGATTGATCGTGCTGGTGCAAGCGAGCGACACCGGGGCAGCTACCCTGCTCGAGTTGCAGGCCCGCATGCTGGCATTGAGCGGCACCGGGCTGTTGCTCGGCGTGGTGGTCGATGAGCGCGAACGGGCGCAAGAGCGGCTGCGCCAATCGCTGCGCCTGGCGGCCGCCGGCGAGATGGCGGCGGCACTGGCGCACGAGGTCAACCAGCCGCTGACCGCCTTGGTCACCTATGGGCGCGCATGCCAGCACATGCTGGCACAGGGACCGTGCGATCAGGAGCAGCTCACGCAGACGGTCGGCAAGATCACCGAGCAAGCGCAGCGCGTGGCCGCCATCGTGAAGCGCCTGCGTGACTTCCTGCGCAGCGGAACCATGAATCTCGAGCGCATGGCCGCCGGGGAGTTCCTGGCAGCGATGCAGGCAGCCTTCGCCGCGGAAGCCAAGGCCGACGGCATTGCGCTGAAGCTGAAAGTCGATGCCGGTCTGCCGCGCGTGATGGTGGATCGGCTGGAGCTCGAGATCGTCTTGCGCAACCTGATCGCCAACGCGCTCGACTCGATTCGCGAATCGAGCCCGGTGCGCCGCGAGATCAGCCTGCAGGCGCAAAGCCACGGGCGCGGCTTCGTGTGCATGAGCGTGATCGACTCGGGGCCGGGCATACCGCCGTTGATGCGCGAGCGGTTGTTCATGCCGTTCTCGACGTCCAAGTCGCACGGCATGGGTATCGGGCTCGCCATCAGCCGGGCGATCGTGACAGCGCACGGCGGGCGGCTGTGGTCCGAGCCGACCGCGTATGGTTCGTTTCACTTGAGCTTACCCACCGCGACAGGAGAAACCAATGACAGCGACCGTTGAGCAGACCGTATTCATCGTCGATGACGACGTCGCCGTGCGCGATGCGCTCGCGCTGCTGCTGGGCTTGAAGGGCTACCGCACGGCGATCTTCAGCAGCGCCGAAGATTTTCTTGCGTCCTTTCGCAAGGAATGGCGCGGCTGCCTCGTGCTCGATATCAAGATGGGCGGCATGAGCGGTCTCGACTTGCAGGCGCGCTTGGCCGCGCAAGGCGCCGAGCTGCCGATCGTGGTCATCACCGGCCATGGCGACGCGGCCTCGGCGCGTACCGCGCTCAAGTCCGGGGCGATCGATTTCCTGGAGAAGCCGCTCGACGACGAGCAACTGGTCGCGGCGGTAGCGGCCGCATTCGAGCGCGACGCCAAACGGCGCGCCGAAAAGGTCGTCGGCGACGAGGCCACCTCGCGGCTGTCCCGGCTCACGCCGCGCGAGCGCCAGGTCATGGACCTCGCGGCGGCGGGGCGGCACAACCGTGAAATCGGCGAGGCCCTCGGTATCAGCCCGCGCACGGTGGAGGTCTACAAAGCGCGGCTGATGGAAAAACTGCAGGCGCGCAACCTCTCGGAGCTGATTCGCTTCGCGCTCACCGCCGATCGCGAGCGCGTGGCATAGGGCAAGCGAAGCGCGTGGCTGTGGCGGGCGATCGCCGCCGCGCGGTCGTTGCGCGCTGCGAGACCGTGGGTGCCGTCAACGCGCCGGACGGCAACGACATCGCCGCCGCGCGCCGTGCGAGCGTGCGTTCGCCGCGCATCGGCCGTCCGTGGCTTGGATTGACCCCCGCCAGCGCGTTTTCTACAATGCGCGCGCTCCTCGCTCGCCGCCCGTTCAGCGGTGACGGGCGCAGATCGTAGCTCGGCCGCGCGTCCCGCTGTTCCTCGGATATCAAATTGCCGCTCATTCCCCTCGCGCAGCTCACCGCGCTCGCATCCCAGGCTCTGTGCCGAGCCGGCGCGTGCGAGCCGATGGCCGCGGCGGCGGCTCGCGCCTTGGTGGATGCCGATGCGAGCGGACTGCCGACCCACGGTGTCTCCCGATTGGCGCTGTATTGCGCCCACTTGCGCGCGGGGCGGGTGCGCGGTGATGTGCGCCCCGACATCGCGCGCAGTCACGGCGGCTGCTGCTTGATCGACGCGAAAGGCGGTCTTGCTTACGAGGCGATGGCGCTCGCCGGCAGCGAAGCCATCGCGCGCGCCCGCCATTCGGGGATTGCTTTCGCCGGCATTCGCAACAGCCATCATGCGGGCGCCATGGGCTACCATCTGCGGCCCTTGGCGGAAGCGGGAATGGTCGGCCTGGCTTTCACCAATTCTCCCGCGGCGATCAACCCCTGGGGCGGCAAGCGAGCGCTCTTCGGCACCAATCCGATCGCGGCCTGTTTTCCGCGGCGCACGCATGAGCCACTCGTCATCGATCTGTCTCTCACCGAAGTCGTGCGCGGTCTTATCATGCTGTATGCCGAGCAGGGCAAAGCATTGCCCCCGGGATGGGCGCTCGACCGGGACGGCCGGCCGACCACGGATGCGCGTGCCGCGCTCACCGGCAGTCTGGCGCCGATCGGCGGGGCGAAGGGCGCCATGCTCGCCCTCATGGTGGAGCTGCTGTGCTGCGCTCTGACCGGTGCCGCCTTCGGCTTCGAAAACGACTCGTACTTCGAGCCCGGCGGGCCGGCGAACATCGGCCATGCCCTGCTGGCGATCGACCCGGAAGCGCTGGCGGGACGAGCGGCGTACCTCGGTCGCATCGAACGCCTGGTCGAAGTCATGGCAGCCGAGGCGCTCGTGCGCCTGCCCGGCGCGCGCCGGCACGCTTCGCGCGAGCAAGCCGAGCGCGATGGTGTCGATATCTCCGCCGCCCTGCTCGCGCAGATCACGCAACTTGCACACTGAGGCGATTCGTACTGCGGTCGCGGGCGCATTGGCTGCCTGCATGCTCGCCGCGTGCGACCGGCAGGCGCAGCATCCGGCATTGCGCAGCGCCGAATTGCCGCGCCTGGTACCGGCGCACGAGTTCGTCTTCAAGCAGGAATCCTTCACTGGTTTTTCCTTCTCGCCGGATGGCACGCGGCTGATCTGGACCGGTCCGTCGGGCTGGCGCTCGGGCTTGCACGTGCGCTCGCTCAAGACCGGCGCCGTACACGTCTACCGGGTGGGCGGCAGCAGTATCCACTGGTCCGCCGATAGCCGCCGCTTGCTCATACTCGGCGACAAGACGGGCGCGGAGAACCATCACCTGTATCGGCTCGAGGTCGACGATCCGGACGCGAGCCCGGTCGATATCACGCCGTATCGCGGCGTGCGCGTGTGGCTGTACCGCATCCTCGAATCGGATCCCGAGCACGTACTGGTACTGCATAACCGGCGCGACCCGACCTTGCGCGATCTGTATCGCATCAACCTGTCCACCGGTGCCGAGGAAGCGCTCGCCATGAATCCCGGCGACGGTGTGCTGCCGCTCACCGATGCGAACGGCAAGGTGTTCGGCTGGCGCAAGGCTACGAGCGAGCGCGCGCGCGGCAAGCCGCTGCCGCCGGAGCTGCGCGAACGTTCCGCGGTCGGCCCGGCCAGCGAGGAGGTGACGCGGCCCGTGGGGCTTTCACGCGACCAGGCCCAGGCGTGGGTGCTGACCAATCGCGGACGCGATCGCGTCGCCCTGGTCCGATTGGACCGGACGAAGGGCATCGTGGAGACGCTGTACGAGGACCCGCACGTCGATGTCGGGCGCGTGCTCATGAGTGAAGTCCAGCGCCAGCCCTTGCTGGCGATCGCCAGCGGCGATTACCCGCGCACGGTCGTATTCGATCCGCGGCTCGCCGCCGATCTCGAGCCCCTGCTCGACAGCTACCGGGGGACCCGTATCGGCTATGACATCGCCTCGATGGATCCTTCCGAGCAACGGCTCGTGGTCGCCGTGTCGACGTACGCGAATCGACGCTACTACCTGGTCGATCGCACGAGCGGCGAGCGCGTGCTGCTCGGCGAGACTCGCGGTGGCCAGTTCAGTGCGGCGATGGCGCAACCGGAAGCGGTGCGGTTTCAAGCCCGCGACGGACTGTCCATTCCCGGCTACCTGTTGCGCCCGCCCGGCACGGGCAGCCAGCCGCTGCCGCTGGTGGTGCTGGTCCATGGCGGACCGTGGAGCCGGGTGGCATGGGGCGATCCGGACAAGGACCTGCTGCAGGCGCAATTCCTCGCCAACCGGGGCTATGCGGTGCTCGCGATCAACTACCGCGGCTCGACCGGATTCGGCCGCAGCTTCATGACCGCGGCGGTCGGGCAGTTCGGCGCTCGCATGCAAGACGATCTGAGCGATGGCGTGCGCTGGGCGATCGAGCGCGGTATCGCCGATCCCGCGCGGATCGCGATCATGGGGCACAGTTACGGCGGCTACGCGACGCTGATGGCCTTGGCGCGAACACCGCAGCTATTCGCCTGCGGCATCGATATCGCGGGCCCGACCGATCTCGCGCGCTTGATCGAGACGTTTCCGCCTTACTGGGAGCATGAGCTGAGCCATTGGTACAGCTATGTCGGTGACCCCAAGGTTGCCTCGGACCGCGCGCGCATGGAGTCCGCCTCGCCCGTCAACCTCACCGGCAGCATCGAGCGGCCGCTGCTGGTCATCCAAGGCGAGAAGGATGTGCGCGTGCCGGCGGAGCAGTCGCGCAGCCTGGTCGAGCAGCTTCGTCACGCGGGCAAGCGCGTCGAGTATGTCGCCGTCGACGACATGGGTCACTCGTTGGGCTACTGGGCGCATCACTTGCTGGTGCTGCGCCGCGCGGAACGATTCCTGGCGCAATGTCTCGGCGGGCGCGCCGCGCGCTTCGATCGGATGGAGTGGATCGCACGCCTGAGCGGGCGCCTGTCGCTGTGGTGAGTCTTTGTGGGCTGCACCGCCTGCGCTAGAATCGATCGCACGCTGGCCGCCGCGGCTCGCCTTGCACCGAGCCGCTTGCTCTTTCCCTGCCCCGCATTGCGTACGGCCTTGCGGCCGTGGTCGCTTCAAGGAGGTTTTATGCGCAAACTGTTGCTCGTGATGGCCGCGCTGCTCGCCTGCGCCGGCCCCGCCGCCCTCGCGCAGGAGAAGATCAACCTTTCGATCGCCACCGGCGGCACGGGCGGGGTCTACTATCCGCTCGGCGGCGGTATGGCCAACGTGCTCTCGAAATATGTGCCTGGCATGCAAGCCACTGCCGAGGTGACCGGCGGCTCGGTGGACAACTTGAAGCTCATCGGCAGCGGCAAGGGCTACATCGCGCTCGCCATGGCCGACGCTTCGCTCGATGCGTTGAACGGCAAGGACAAGTTCAGCGGCAACCCGGTATCGGTCCGGACCTTGATGGTGCTCTATCCCAACCGCATGCACGTGGTGACGGTCGAAGGGACGAAGATCAACAGCATGCAGGATCTCAAGGGCAAGCGCGTCTCGACGGGCTCTCCAGGCAGCGCCACCGGGTCATGGCCTTTCGCGTGATCGAGGCGGCCGGCTTGCAGCGCGACAAGGACATGAAGCGCGAGCGACTCGACGTGGCCGAATCGGTGAATGCGCTCAAGGACCGCAAGACACAAGGAAGCGAGCAATTTCGATCTCAAGTACCAGAACGATGACGCGACCCCGGTGCCCTGGCATCCCGGGGCGAAGAAGTACTTCGCCGAGCGCGGGGTGCAACTGAAATAGCGGGGGATCGCGCAGCGACGGTTCCCGTTCGCCGCCGGACGGGCGCTAGCGACCCGGCCCCGCGCAGCCGTTGGATCGCGAGCGGCGATTCAGGTCCGCCGCCGGACGGCGATACCGGGACGAGCTTGCTTAGCGCGGTATCTGGCGTAGCCGAAATCGAGGCCGTCGCCACGCGGCAACCTCAGGCGATTGCGCGCGCGTAGCCGCGGCCAACGTATGCGCTGGCGCCGGCAGTGCGAACCGGGAGATGACGGGTGTGACCGACGCCAAGCAGGCAACGCCTGAGATCGTGATCACCGAAGAGCAGCTACGCAAGGCGGAGGACTTCGTCGAGCAGGAGGAAGGCGCGACGCATCGATTCAGCGGCTGGCTGGGCGCCTCGCTTGCCGCGCTTGCAGTCGTGATGTCGCTGTTTCATCTCTACGCGGGCTATGCCATCGTGCCGACACAGACGTTGCGGCCCGTGCACGTGGCGTTCGTCCTGGTGCTGGCGTTCCTGCTCTTTCCGATGACCCCGCGGCTGCGCAACCGGGTCAACCCGCTGGATGTCACGTTTGCGGCGCTGGCGATCGCCGTAGTCGTGTACATGATCCTCGGCGGTGACGACTTCACCGACCGCGCGACATCACCCACCTTCGTGGACCAGGCACTGGGCGTGGCGCTGATGCTGCTCGTGCTGGAAGCCGCACGCCGCACGACCGGCTGGATCATGCCGGCGGTGGTGCTGGTATTCCTGCTCTACGCCTTGATCGGTCCGCATCTGCCTGCGCCCTGGACCCACCGCGGCTACGATGTCGGTCGCCTCACCGGGCATATGTACATGACGCTCGAGGGCATCTTCGGCACCGCGATCGACGTTTCCTCATCCCTCATCATTCTGTTCACCCTCTACGGCGCGGTGCTGCAGTACTCCGGTGCCGGCAAGTTCTTCATCGATTTTTCTTTCGCGGCGATGGGCGGCAAGGCAACCGGCGCCGGCCGCACCGTGGTGCTGTCGTCGTTCCTGCTCGGCGGACCGTCCGGATCGGGGGTCGCAACCACGGTCACGCTCGGCTCGGTCGCGTATCCCATGCTGGCGAAATCGGGTTATTCCAGGGATGCCGCCGGCGGTCTGCTTGCCGCCGGTGGCCTGGGCGCGATCCTTTCGCCCCCGGTCCTCGGCGCTGCCGCATTCCTCATCGCGGAATTCCTGAAGATCTCCTATCTCGACGTCATCCTGATGGCGACCATCCCGACCGTGCTCTACTACTTCTCGATCCTGCTCATGGTCGAGCTCGATGCGCGCAAGTTCGGGATTCGCAGCATTCCGCTCGCGACCGAAAAGAGCCTCGGCCAGCTCACGCGCGAATTCGGCTTCCATTTCCTGTCGCTGGTCTCGATCGTCGTCTTCATGCTGTTCGGGTTTTCGCCCATCCTGTCGGTGTTCTGGGCCACCTTGGTTGCGTTCGTGGTGAGCGCGCTGCATCCTGAAACCGCGCTGCTGGCGCGCGCGCAGATGGTCGTGTTCTGCATCGTCGCGATCGCGGTTGCGTCGGTGCACGCGCTCTTGAACGGGCAATGGGACGTATCGGCGCTGGATTACGCGCTGCCCGCTGGCGCGGCGGCATTGCTCATGGCCGCCTGGATCGAGCCGCGCATGCGAATATGGCCCGACAAGCTCGTTCGCGCGCTGCAGGCGGGCTCGGTCGGCATGATCAACGTGGGGGCCACCTGTGCGGCGGCTGGAATGATCGTTGGGGTAGTCACGTTGACCGGCCTGGGGCTGAAATTCAGCTCGATCGTGCTGGGTTACGCCGACAGCGGGGCGAACGGGCTACTGCGGATGCTGGTGCTGTTCGGGATGGACGCCACCGCAGCGTTGCTGCACGATCTCAAGCTCTTGTTGACGGCGCTCTTTACTTCGCTCATCGTCTGGATCGTCGGCCTCGCGGTTCCCGTCACCGCCAGCTATATCATCTGCGCGGTGATCGCGGCGCCGGCACTGATCCAGCTCGGGGTGCCGGACTTCGCCGCCCACATGTTCATCTTTTACTATGCCGTGCTGTCGGAAGTTTCTCCACCGACCGCCCTGTCGCCATTCGCCGCCGCGGCGATCACCGGCGGCGACCCGTACAAGACCACGCTGCAATCCTGGAAGTACACCGCGCCCGCGTTTCTCGTGCCGTTCATGTTCGTGCTCGACGCGAGCGGCACCAATCTCTTGCTCACCGGTTCGTTCAAGAACCTCGCCGGCGCATCGTGGCTCGATATCGCCGAAGTCAGCGGCACGGCCATGATCGGCATCGCGGCGCTTGCCGGCGGCCTGCAGGGCTGGGTGTTTCGCCGTACGAGCGGGTGGGAGCGCTGGCTGCTCATCGTCGCGGGTGTGCTTCTCGTCTACCCGCGCGCCTGGGCCGATGCCATCGGCATCGGCCTCGTCGTGCTCGTCCTGATCGTGCAAAAGCTCGTTCGCATTCGCCCCGCGGTGCAGCCTTGATCGGCTTGGCGCGTAAGCGCGGTGGTGCCACGGACCTAGCCTACAGCGCCGTGCTGGTCGCGCCGTTCGGACTCGTCGCCATCCGCGTGCACGACGAGCGCATCGCCGGCGTCGACTATCTGCTGGCGGGCGAACAGCGGCAGATGGCCCCGGTGCACGCCTTGGCGCGCGAAGCCTGCCGCCAGATTCGAGCCTATCTGCGCGACCCGCGCCATCGCTTCGATCTGCCCTGTGCCCCGGAGGGCACGCCGTTCCAGCAGCGCGTCTGGGCCGCCATCGCGCGCATTCCGAGCGGCGCTACACTCACGTATGGCGAGCTCGCGGCGGCCATCGGCAGCGGAGCGCGCGCGGTCGGCGGGGCTTGCGGCTCGAATCCGATCCCGCTCATCGTGCCGTGCCATCGCGTCGTCGCGGCCGGGGGTGGACTGGGCGGTTTCATGCATTCGCGCGCCGCGCCGCCGCTTCGCATCAAGGGCTGGCTGCTTCAACATGAAGCGTCGCGATGACCCGCTCCTGGACGAGTTCTGCGACGGGCTGTGGCTCGAAGACGGGCTCGCACGCAATACCTTGGAGAGTTATCGCCGCGACCTGGCGCAGTTCGCGGCGTGGCTTCAGGCCCGCGAGGGCGCGAACCTGCTCGGCGCCGGCAAGGCCGAGGTGTTGGCTTACCTCGCGCATCGGGTCGCCACCGGCGTCAAGGCGGGTACGAGCGGACGCTTGCTGTCGAGCTTGAAACGTTTCTACCGCTTTGCGCTGCGAAGCGGGAAAGCGAGCATCGATCCCACCGTTACGATCGACGCCCCCAAGCTCACGCGCGCGCTGCCCCAGTCGCTCAGCGAGACGGATGTCGAAGCGTTGCTCGCCGCTCCCGATGTCGATTGCGCGCTCGGGATGCGTGATCGCGCTATGCTGGAGACGCTCTACGCCAGCGGGCTGCGCGTGTCGGAGCTGGTCGGGCTCGAGCCCGGCCAAGTGAGCCGCGACGCCGGCGTGGTGCGCGTACTGGGCAAAGGCGCCAAGGAACGGCTCGTTCCGCTCGGGGAGGAAGCGCTGGCGTGGATCGGTCGCTACCTGGTCGAGTCGCGGCCGGCGTTGCTGGGCGCCCGCAGCAGCGCGGCTTTGTTCGTGACCGCTCGTGCGCAGGCCATGACGCGGCAGGCGTTTTGGCACCTGGTTCGCCGCTATGCCCATGCCGCGGGCATCCACCGGCACCTGTCCCCGCACACCCTGCGGCACGCCTTCGCGACGCACTTGATCAACCATGGCGCCGACTTGCGCGTGGTGCAGATGCTGCTCGGACATAGCGATATCTCGACTACGCAGATCTATACCCACGTGGCGCGCGAGCGCTTGAAGGTGCTGCACGCCCGCCATCATCCGCGCGGCTGACGGGCCGCGCGGCCAGTGGTGTCAGCTTCGCTTGCCGCGCTCGATCACGACACCGAGCTTGCGCACGCCGCGTAGCGGTGCGAGCTTGGCGATCGACAGCCGCACCCATGGCGTCGCGAAGTCGGTGAGGATCATCGCGGCGATCTCTTCGGCGAGCTTTTCGATCAGGGTGAAGTGGCGCCCGGCGACCGTCTCGGCGATACGCTGTACCACCTTGGCATAATCGACCGTGTCGGCGATGCGACCCGAACGCGCGCAGCGACTGGCATCGACCGCGAGCTCGATATTGAGCTCGAGCGTCTGTGCCACTTCGTGCTCCCAGGCATAGATGCCGATGCGCGCATCGAGCTTCAGCTCGGAGATGAATATCGTGTCCATGGCCGGCGGCCGATTGTAAAATAGCTGCGATGAACCCGATAGTCGTGGCGTTCGGCGCCTACTTGATCGGCTCGGTGTCCTTCGCAGTCCTGGTGTCGCGGGCGTTCTCGCTGCCCGATCCACGCAGCTACGGCTCCGGCAATCCGGGCGCCACCAACGTGCTGCGCAGCGGCCGCAAGGCCGCGGCCGTGTTGACGCTTCTGGGCGATGGCCTCAAGGGATGGCTCGCCGTGTGGCTGGCGCAGCGCTACGGCGAGGAGCCGTTCATCGCGGCGGCCATCGCTGGCGTGGCGGTGGTTCTCGGCCACGTCTTTCCCGTGTTCCATCGTTTTCACGGCGGCAAGGGCGTATCGACGGCGGCAGGCGCGTTGCTCGGGCTGAATCTCTGGCTCGGCCTCGGGGCGCTTCTCACCTGGATCTTGATCGCGGCGTTCTTTCGCATTTCCTCGCTCGCGGCTCTCGTGGCCGCGGTTTCGGCACCGGTCTTCACGTTAATGCTGTTCAACGCGCACCACCCTTACCTCGCAGGCGTCACGGCCGTCGCGGCTATTTTGTTGCTGCGGCACAAGAGCAACATCGCCAAGCTCCTTGCCGGCACCGAGGGCCGCATCGGCGAGCGCGCGTCCTGAACGGCGGACGAGAACGTGCCGAAGGCCACGCAGGCGGCCCGCCGTGGGGCGCAGCCACGCACGGAGGCTGCCGGGAAGGTCGCAGTAGCCCTGCGCCTATTCGGACGCGACGGCCGCGGCCGATTCGAGGTCCCAGCGCGGCTTCACCGTGAAAACCGGCGGTCCCGGATCGCGCGCGAAGCTGCCGGCAGCCAGCCGCAATGCACCCGCAAATGCGACCATGGCGCCGTTATCGGTGCAAAATTCCAGGGGCGGATACGCTACCGCGACGTTGCGCAATGCAGCCTTTTCGTTCAGTAACGCGCGCAAGCGCTGATTAGCGCCGACGCCACCGGCGACGACGAGCTGACGGATGCCCGTGCTGTGCGCGGCCGCGAGGGACTTGCCCACGAGCACCTCGGCCACGGCTTCCTGGAACTCCGCAGCGAGGTCGGCCTTGTCTTGCGGGGCGAGCGCGCGGGCACGGAACTCGGTCAGGACCGCCGTTTTCAGGCCGCTGAAGCTCATGTCGAGGTCGCCGCTGGCGAGCATCGGCCGAGGGAGGCGATAGCGCCCGGGGCGTCCAGTGGCGGCGAGCTGTGCCAGCGCCGGTCCGCCCGGATAGCCCAGCCCGAGCAGCTTCGCGGTCTTGTCGAAGGCTTCGCCGGCCGCATCGTCGAGTGTTTCCCCGAGCAAGGCGTAGTCTCCGATGCCGCCCACCCGCATGAGCTGGCTGTGTCCTCCCGACACCAGCAAGGCGATGAATGGAAACCGGGGCGCGGGGCTGGACATGAGCGGCGACAGCAAATGGGCTTCGAGATGGTGGACCGCGAGTGCCGGAACCTTCAAAGCGTAAGCCGCGGCCTGCGCGAGGGAAGCGCCTACCAGCAAGGCTCCCGCGAGCCCCGGCCCGGCGGTATACGCGATGGCGGCGATATTCGTGCGCTGCATGCCCGCGCGCTCCAGGGTGAGATGCACCAGCGGCAGGAGGCGGCGCACGTGATCGCGCGAGGCGAGCTCGGGCACGACGCCGCCGTAGTGCGCGTGCAATTCGACCTGGCTGTGGAGCGTGTGCGCGAGCAGGCCGCGCACGCTGGAATAGACGGCGACTCCCGTCTCGTCGCACGAGGTTTCGATTCCGAGGACGGTGCTGTCGACTGGGGCCTTGGACATGGCGGTTGAAAGCCTGGGACGCGTTGCTATAATGCCAGGTTCCCGCGTTCACTCAAGGAAGAAGCCCGCGTATGACGACAGTTCGCGTCAAGGAAAACGAGCCTTTCGAAGCGGCGCTGCGGCGCTTCAAGCGTACGGTGGAAAAGACCGGTCTGCTGACCGAATTGCGCTCCCGCGAGTTCTATGAAAAGCCCACTTCCGCCCGTAAGCGCAAGCTCGCCGCCGCAGTCAAGCGCCAGCACAAGCGGCTGCGCTCCCAGCTCCTCCCGCCCAAACTGTACTGATCGCGCCCCATCGCACGCGAGCGATGCTCTCGCGCTCTATTCGTGCGATCTTCCCGCTTTATCCGCATAGCGCGCTCCCCCGGTGTCGCTCAAGGCCCGCATCAACGAGGACATGAAGGCCGCGCTGCGCGCCAGGCAGGCCGAGCGGCTCAAAGCCATCCGCTTGCTGCTCGCGGCGATTAAGCAGCGCGAAGTCGACGAGCGGATCGAGCTCGCCGATGCCGACGTGCTGGCGGTGATCGACAAGATGCTCAAGCAGCGCCGCGAATCGATCGCGCAGTTCGAACAGGGCGGCCGCACTGATCTCGCCGCCGCCGAACGAGGCGAGATCGAGATACTGCAAACCTACATGCCGCAACCGCTGCCCGAGTCGGAAATAGCAGCCCTCGTAGCTGCGGCGATCCGCGACGCCAACGCGGCCGGTCCACGGGACATGGGTGCGGTCATGACGTTATTGCGGCCGCGGCTCGCGGGGCGCGCGGACATGGCTAAGGTGTCCGCGATCGTCAAGGCCAAGCTCTCGAATTGAAATCGCGTTTGGCATGGATGTTGCCCCCTGGGGAGGGCCCTGCCATCACCTATAATGCGATCGAGCTGACCGCCGGCGCGCTGTTGAGCTGCGGGAGCGGCCTAACGTCCATGACGCGACCAGATCTGCGGGAGGGCCGGCCGGCGCATGATCCCGGATGATTTCAAGCAGCAGCTGCTCAGCCGGGTGGACATCGTCGATGTCATCGAGCGGCACGTGCCCTTGCGCAAGGCGGGCCAGAATTTCGTGGCCCGCTGCCCGTTTCACAGCGAGAAGACCCCTTCGTTCTCCGTCAGTCCGGGCAAGCAGTTCTACCACTGCTTCGGCTGCGGCGCGCATGGCAACGCGATCAGTTTCGTCATGGAGCACGCGGGCCTGGGATACGTCGAGGCGGTAAAAGAGCTGGCGGGCATGGTAGGCATGAGCCTGCCCGAGTCGCGTCCCAATGCCGTGCCCCAGAACGGCGCGCCAGAAGCGGATCTGCGTGCGACCCTGCTCGCTGCGGCACGCTTCTACAAGGCCTGCTTGAAGCGATCGGACGCGGCCATAGCCTATCTGAAGCAGCGCGGCGTGAGCGGCGAGATCGCCGCGCGTTTCGGGCTCGGCTACGCACCGGCCGGCTGGCAATCGCTGGCCGAGGCCTTTCCTGACTACCGCAGCTCCGCGGCCTTGAAGGACGCCGGGCTCGTAGTCGACGGCGAGAACGGCAGGCGTTACGACCGGTTCCGCGATCGGATCATGTTCCCGATCACCGACCCGCGCGGCAATGTCATCGGCTTCGGCGCCCGCGTGTTCGGCGAGGCGGCGCAGGAAGGGCCGAAGTACCTCAATTCGCCGGAGACCGCACTGTTCCAGAAAGGACAGGAGCTGTTCGGACTGTACCAGGCGCGGCCGGCGGTACGCCGGCACGGCCGCATCGTGGTCGTCGAAGGCTACATGGACGTGGTGTCGCTGCATCAGCACGGGGTCGATTACGCCGTCGCAACCCTGGGCACGTCGACCACGCCGGTACACGTGGCCAAGCTGTTGAAGCTCGCCGACGAGGTCTACTTCTGTTTCGACGGCGACGACGCCGGCCGCAAGGCGGCGTGGCGGGCGCTGGAGAACGCGCTCGACCAGTTGGTGGACGGCAAGCAATTGAGCTTCATGTTCTTTCCCGAGGGCGAGGATCCGGATTCGTACGTGCGCCGGTGCGCAGCCGACGACGTGTGGACGGCCTTGCCCTTGTCGGAGCTCATGGCGCGGGAGCTGAGCCGGCAGGTGGACCTTGAAACCGTCGAGGGGCGCGCCAAACTACTGCAACTGGCAGGGCCGCTGGTGCGCAAGGTGCCCGCTCCGGCGTTCCAGCTTCAATTGCGGCGGCGCTTCGCCAAGTTGGCGGAGGTCACCGTTCCGGAACTGGAGGAACTGTTCGGCCTGCGGCCAGTCGTATCGAGCCCTGGGGCGGCGCGGCGAACCGGATTGGCCCGATCTCCCGCCATGCTCTCGCTGACCCGCTGGATCTTGCACGCGGTACTGAACGATCCCTCGCTCGCAGCGCGGGTCGAGCCGGCCGAGCTGGATGCCACGGACCGTTTCCACCCCGCGCTGTGCGGAGTCTTGGAGCTGCTGGCAAGGTGTCCTGAGCTCGGCGCGCGCGACATCTGTGCGGCGGCCATCGAGGCCGCGCGCGACGGTGCGACGGCGGGGCTGCTGCGCGAAGCCCATGCCGAAGTTCTGGCCTCCGAGAAGGTGGTGTCCGCGGCGGAATTCGAGTCCGCCTTGAGGACCTTGCGTGATCGGGTGGAGCGCCGGCGGATCACGGAGCTGATCGCCAAGGCCGGGCGCAGCGCCGAGGAAGCCGAGGAGTTGGAGCGCTTGAAGGAGCGCGTGAGTCAACGGGCGAAACAGCCGGCTGAATCGATCTTGTCAAGCGTATAATTGAAAGCTTTTTCTCAAACTGCGTCCGGGGATTCGTACATGGCCAAGGCGAAAGCGAAAGCGAAGCACAAGCCGAAGGTGAAGAAGCTCGCCGCCAAGGCGAAGGCAAGGACCGCGGCCAAGCCGCACCGCACGGCCAAGGCGAAATTGCATACCAAGGTCACACGCGCCAAGCCGGCTGCTCGTAGCAAGCTCGGTAAAGCGGCCTCGAAGGCCCGTGCCAAGCCCATCCGAGCCGCCAGAGCGCCCGCCAAGGCCACGCCCAAGGCCACCACGCCCAAGGCAGCGCCGCGCGTCGTCGCCGCGGACAAGCAGCAAGTCGCGCTGGCGCCCAAGCCGAAGATCAAGGAACAACTCCCGAACAAGTCGAAGGCCGCCGAACAGGCGCGCGCGATCGCGAAGTTGCGCGCACTGCGTGCGCAGCAAAACGGCCTCGATCCGAGCGGGCGCAAGCACGCCGGCGCCCGTGGGCCGCGCGACAAGAGCCGCGGCTTCGACGGGGCGCGCCATCCCGTCCAGGTGGTCGACGCTGAAACGCGCCGGATGCGGTTGAAGAACCTCATCGTGCTCGGCAAGGAGCGCAGTTACCTCACCTATGCCGAGATCAACGATCACCTGCCCGATGACATGCTCGACGCCGAGCAGATCGAGTCGGTGATCAGCATGATCAACGACATGGGCATCCAGGTCTACGACGAGGCGCCGGATGCCGAGACGCTGCTCATGTCGGATGCGGCGACCCAGGTCACCGACGAGGACGTTGCCGAAGAAGCCGAGCAGGCGTTGTCGAGCGTCGACGCGGAATTCGGCCGCACCACCGACCCCGTACGCATGTACATGCGCGAAATGGGCTCGGTGGAACTGCTCACGCGCGAGGGCGAGATCGAGATCGCCAAGCGCATCGAGGAGGGCCTGAAGCACATGATTCAGGCCATCTCCGCGTGTCCGACGACGATCGCCGAGATTCTCAAGCTGGCCGATCGGGTGGAGAAGGACGAGATGCGCGTCGACGAGGTGGTCGACGGCCTGATCGATCCGAACGCCGAGGACGAAGAGCCGATCGAGGACGTCGCCGACGACGAGGAGGTCGATGACGACATGGAGGAGGGCGACGAAGACGAAGAAGGCGCGGTGGCGAATGCCAATCTGCTCAAGCTGAAGGACGAGTCGCTCAAGCGTTTCGCGGTCATTCGCAGCTACAACTCGAAGCTGCTGAAGGCGCTCGCCAAGAACGGCCCGCGCAGCCGCGCCTATCTCGACGTACGCGACCACATTTCCAACGCGCTGCTCAACATCCGCTTCACGGCCAAGCAGGTGGAGGCTCTGTGCGATGGCCTGCGCCGGCTGGTCGAGGAAGTGCGAAGCTACGAGCGCGAGATCATGGAGATCTGCGTGGAAAAGGCGCGCATGCCGCGGGCCCACTTCATCAAGGAATTCCCGGGCAACGAATCGAACCTGCGCTGGGTGGCCAACGAGATCGACGCCGGAGAGCCCTACAGCGACGCGCTGATTCGCTTCGAGCCCGCGATTACCGAGCTTCAGAGCAAGCTGATCGACGTCCAGCGCCGCGTCGGTATTCCGCTCAAGGATCTGAAGGAGATCAACCGGCAGATGTCGACGGGCGAGGCGAAGGCGCGCCGGGCCAAGCGCGAGATGACCGAGGCCAACCTGCGCCTGGTGATCTCGATCGCGAAGAAGTACACCAACCGGGGGTTGCAATTCCTCGATCTCATCCAGGAAGGCAACATCGGCCTGATGAAGGCGGTGGACAAGTTCGAGTATCGGCGCGGCTACAAGTTTTCTACCTACGCGACCTGGTGGATACGCCAGGCCATCACGCGTTCGATCGCCGATCAGGCGCGCACGATCCGCATCCCGGTACACATGATCGAGACGATCAACAAGATGAATCGCATCTCGCGCCAGATTCTGCAGGAGACCGGACAAGAGCCAGACCCCGCGTTGCTCGCCGAGAAGATGGAGATGCCGGAAGACAAGATCCGCAAGATCCTGAAGATCTCGAAAGAGCCGATCTCGATGGAGACGCCGATCGGCGACGACGACGACTCGCATCTGGGCGATTTCATCGAAGACACCAGCCAGATGGCCCCGGTCGATGCCGCGGTGTACGCGAGCTTGCGCGACGTGACCAAGGACGTGCTCGATACCTTGACGCCGCGCGAGGCGAAGGTGCTGCGCATGCGCTTCGGCATCGAGATGAACACGGACCACACCCTGGAAGAGGTGGGCAAGCAGTTCGACGTGACGCGCGAGCGTATACGCCAGATCGAGGCCAAGGCCTTGCGCAAGCTGCGTCACCCCTCGCGCTCCGACCGGCTGCGTAGCTTCCTCGATCAAGAGACCTGATCGAGCCGCCATGCTGGGCGGCCTGCTCGCCAAGCTGTTCCGTAACCGGGACGCGCGCGCAGCACGCCCTCATTTCGATCCCGCCGAGCTCGGCCGGCTGCTCAGTGCAAAAGCGCGGCAGCTCAGGGACGACGGCTTCCTCGATTATCCGGCGCTCGTGCACCTGGAAACGCGCGCGGTGTGCAACGCCGCTTGCGGTTTCTGCCCATACGAGCGTTTGGAGCGCAAGGGCAGCGTCATGCCGGATGCCTTGATCGAGAAGGTGATCGACGACTTGACCGCGATCCCGCCGTCGGTGCGCTTCCAGCTCGCGCCTTACAAGGTGAGCGATCCGCTGCTCGAGCCGCGCCTGGCGGATATTCTCGCGCTCGTGAACGCGCGGCTGCCGCACGCCTCGATCAGTATCATTACGAACGGCTCGGCTTTCACCGAAGCGAAGATCGCGGCGCTCGAGCGCGTGCACAACCTCGGCTACATCAGCGTGTCCTTGAACAGCGTCGACCCGGGCGAGTACGAGCGCCTCATGGCGCTGTCGCTCGCGCACACCCTGGAATGCATGCGGTTGTTGCAGCGTGCATCGCGCGAGGCAAGAATACGCTGTCCGGTGCGCGTGACCCGGGTGTCCCAAGACGGCCAATCGGACCGTCACTTCCGCGCCTGGGTGAAGGAGAACTTTCCGGAGTTCGCAGCGGCCATTATTCCGCGCAACGATTGGATCGGTCAGGTCGGCGGTAGCGCGGACACCGGCACGGTTTCCGATTTGCCGTGTCATCGCTGGTTCGACCTGTCGATCACGGCATCGGGCATCGTGGCGATGTGCTGCATGGACGCGGACGCCAGCTTCCCGAAGGGCGACGTGCGGGTCGAGCACGCGCTCACGATATACAATAGACCATTCTTGCGCGAGCTGCGCCGCTCGCTGCCTCGCCGCGGGGCAACGGGCGCACCGTGCAATGAATGCACGTACCTCAGCTATTGATGCTCGGGCGCGTCGAACAGCGGGTCTGTAGCTCAGTCGGTTAGAGCAGGGGACTCATAATCCCTTGGTCCTGGGTTCGAGTCCCAGCGGACCCACCAATATCAAGGCCGGAGACCGCATGGCGGATCTTACGGCCGGAGCAGTGGGCCCGGGCGCTCGTGCAGATCAGGAGCTGGTCGGCGAGGCGCATTCTCGCAGAGGCGGCGAACGATGCGCGCTATCGACCGCTGCCGCCAACTGCGGTCGTGCGTGGCTGCCCCGAGCTTTCCGGACGTCCACGGGTTTGGCCTTTCCATTTATTTCTATTTTGATATAACCCCAATGAAGCGACTCGAGTGGATCGGCGATAGCCTTGAGCGTCTGCGGGAGCTCGAGCCGAGGGCGAAGCACCTCGCCGGCTATCAGCTCGAGCGGGTGCAGGCCGGGAAGGCGCCGTCGGACTGCACGCCGATGCCTTCCGCCGGGCTCGGTGTGAGCGAGATCCGTGTCCGCACCACGGGCGCATATCGCGTGTTCGATGTCGCGAAGTTGGTCGAGGCGGTGTACGTGCTGCATGCGTTCCAGAAGAAGGGCAACAAGACGCCGATGGAAGACCTGGAGCTCGGCCGGCGCCGTTTCGGGGCATTGGTGTGCGTATTTCGGCCCAACGTGACCGGCCGTTTCGGCATCGTGACCGATCGTTTCGGTAACGTGACCGGCGATTCCGGCGGATCGTGACCGACGGGTTCGAGCCTCCCGATCCGAAGCTCGGCGGGCC